>NZ_JBVVXV010000015.1:0-152019 GCF_055902415.1 Bacillus sp. SSR7
AATTGACGTTTCACGTTGTTTGTTTCGTTTAGTTTTCAAAGTTCAACATCGCGTTTCAGCGACTTTTATAATATATCATAGTATATTATTTTCGTCAACAAGTTTTTTCGATAACTTGTATCTCTCATTTGCTGACTCTGCCTATTATATAGACTTTCTCTCCCCTATGCAAGTATTATTATAAAAAAATAAAGAGGGGAGATATCTCCCCTCTTATTCTTCTGAAGAAACCTCTTCGCTCGTTTCTTCCTCATCATCTTTTTGTGCTTTTGCTACTGTCGCTACCTCTTGCTCATCCTCTAGTCGAATTAGACGAACACCCTGTGTATTACGTCCCATTTGAGAGATTTGATCAACTGGCATACGAATAATAACACCTGCTGCTGTAATTAACATGATATCTTCTTCACCTGTTACAGATTTAACAGCTACTAATTTACCGTTTTTATCTGTAATATTACAAGTCTTCAGACCTTTACCACCACGGCTTTGTAGACGGTATTCATCAATCGGGGTACGTTTTCCATAACCATTTTTCGTTACAATTAAAACATTTACATCCTCTTCGACAATTTCCATACCTACAACTTGATCCTCTTCACCTAATGTAATTGCTTTTACACCAGCCGCATTACGTCCCATAGAACGCACATCTTGCTCGTTAAAACGAATTAACATACCATTGCTTGTTCCTACAATAATATCCTTATCACCAGATGTTAAACGTACAGATATTACTTCATCCTCTTCACGAAGAGAGATTGCAATCAAACCATTTGTACGGATATTCGCAAATGATGAAAGTGGTGTTCTCTTAGAGATGCCTTGTTTTGTTGTGAAGAATAAGAATTCATCGTCACCAAATTCACGAATTGGAATAATGGCGTTAATCCATTCACCCTTATCTACACCTAATAAGTTAATAATAGGTATACCTTTCGCTGTACGACTATACTCTGGGATTTCATATCCTTTCGTACGGTATACTTTCCCCTTATTAGTGAAGAATAGGATATGATCATGCGTAGAAGTAGTTAATAAATGCTCTACGAAATCATCATCATTTGTTCCCATTCCTTGTACACCACGTCCACCACGGTTCTGTGTTTTGTACGTAGAAGCTGGTAACCTCTTAATATAACCATTATGAGTTAACGTAATAGCGATATTTTGTTCTGGAATCAAGTCTTCATCTTCAATAGACTCCATACCACCAATTGTAATTTCTGTGCGTCTCTTATCATTGAAGCGTTCTTTTACTTCCGTTAATTCTTCACGAATAATCTCAAGAACCTTTTCTTCATCTGCTAAGATTGCTTTTAATTCAGCGATCAACTTCATTAAATCTTGATATTCTTGTTCAATCTTTTCGCGTTCTAAACCTGTTAAACGTTGCAAACGCATATCTAAAATAGCTTGCGCTTGTTTTTCACTTAAGCCGAAACGTTCCATTAAACCTTGCTTTGCAATTTCCGCCGTTTTCGAACTACGAATTAATGTAATAACTTCATCCAGATGGTCTAAGGCAATTCGTAATCCTTCTAAAATATGAGCACGCGCTTCTGCTTTTTCTAGTTCATAAGCTGTACGCCTACGAATTACTACCTTTTGATGTTCCAAGTAATGATATAAATTTTGTTTTAAGTTCAGCACTTGTGGCTCTCCATTTACAAGAGACAGCATGTTAATACCAAAACTTGTTTGAAGTGCTGTATGTTTATATAAGTTATTTAATAATACATTAGCATTGGCATCACGACGTACTTCCATAACAATACGCATACCATTTCGATCTGATTCATCACGTAAATCTGTAATACCTTCAATTTTCTTATCGCGAACTAACTCTGCAATTTTTTCAATTAATCGCGCCTTATTCACTTGATAAGGTAGTTCCGTTACGATAATAGATTGTTTGCCATTTGACTTCTCTTCAATTTCAACTTTAGCACGAAGTATAATAGAACCGCGTCCTGTTTCATACGCTCTACGAATACCACTTCTTCCTAAAATTAAACCTGCCGTTGGGAAATCTGGTCCTGGAATGCACTCCATTAATTCTGCAATAGTAATATCGGGATTATGACTTAATGCCAATACGCCATCAATTACTTCGCCAAGTTGATGCGGCGGAATATTCGTTGCCATACCAACTGCAATACCTGTCGTACCATTTACTAGTAAGTTAGGAAAACGCGCTGGTAATACAATTGGCTCTCTTTCAGAACCATCATAGTTATCTTGATAATCAATCGTATTTTTTGAAATATCACGTATTAATTCCATAGAGATTTTAGACATTCTTGCTTCTGTATAACGCATTGCTGCCGCTGAATCTCCATCGACAGATCCAAAGTTACCATGCCCATCAACAAGCATATAACGTTGACTGAAATCTTGCGCCATACGTACCATTGTTTCATAAACAGCTGAATCACCATGAGGGTGATACTTACCGATTACTTCACCAACAATACGTGCTGATTTCTTATACGCTTTATCAGCCGTAATTCCTAAATCATTCATCGCATATAAAACCCTACGATGCACAGGTTTTAATCCATCACGAACATCTGGTAATGCACGAGATACGATAACACTCATTGCGTAATCTAAAAATGAGGTACGCATTTCATGACTAATATTAATTTCTCGAATTCGTGCTTGTTGTTGATTGTCTGACATCAACGAGCACCTCCTCTTACATTTCCGTTACACATACATTGATTTATATGTAGAAGACAGGAATACTCAGATTCCTGTCATTACTCATTTAAATATCAAGGTTTTTCACGTATTTTGCATTTTCTTGGATAAAGTTACGACGTGGCTCTACTTTATCCCCCATTAAAATTTCAAATGTTTCATCTGCTTCAATTGCATCTTGAAGGGAAACTTGAAGTAATGAACGTACTTCTGGGTCCATTGTTGTTTCCCAAAGCTGAGTTGGATTCATTTCTCCTAAACCTTTGTAACGTTGGATACCAGGTTTCGGTTGAGCTGGTAATTCAGCTAAAATCTTTTCAAGCTCTTTCTCATTATAAGCATATTGAATTTTTTTACCTTGTTGTACTTTAAACAACGGTGGCTGTGCAATATAGATATAACCATGTTCAATAATTTGACGCATATAACGATAGAAGAACGTTAATAATAGGGTACGAATATGCGCACCATCTACGTCGGCATCTGTCATAATAATAACTTTATGATAACGAGCTTTCTCAATATCAAAATCTCCGCCAATGTTCGTACCAATTGCAGTAATAATTGTACGCACTTCATCGTTAGATAAAATTTTATCTAATCTTGCTTTTTCAACGTTAATAATTTTACCTTTTAGCGGTAAAATCGCTTGGAAGTGACGGTCACGACCTTGCTTTGCTGATCCGCCTGCAGAGTCACCCTCTACAATGTAAATTTCACTAATTGCTGGATCTTTCGAAGAACAATCTGCTAATTTACCAGGTAAACTTGAAACTTCTAATGCACTCTTGCGGCGTGTCAATTCACGCGCTTTTTTTGCTGCAACACGTGCACGTGCTGCCATCGTACCTTTTTCTACGATTTTTCGTGCAACATTTGGGTTTTCTAGTAAGAACTTTTCAAATGCCTCTGAAAACACAGACTCTGTAATCGTTCTCGCTTCACTATTCCCAAGTTTCGTCTTCGTTTGTCCTTCAAATTGTGGGTTTGGATGTTTAATTGATACAATTGCAGTTAAACCTTCACGAACATCCTCACCCGTTAAGTTACTGTCTGCATCTTTTAAAATACTATTTTTACGTCCATAATCGTTAATCACACGAGTTAAAGCTGTTTTAAACCCAACTTCATGTGTTCCACCTTCATACGTATGAATGTTATTCGTAAATGAGTAAATATTATTTGTATATCCTTCGTTATACTGTAAGGAGACCTCAACTTGAATACCATCTTTTGATCCTTCTACATATACAGGTTCTTCATGGATTGGTTGTTTTGAGCGATTCAAATGCTCAACGTATGATTTAATTCCACCTTCATAATGGAATTCTTTCTTTTGCTTATGTTCACGTTTATCTTCAATCGTCAATTTAATATTACGATTTAAAAATGCTAATTCACGCATACGAGTTGCTAGCGTATCAAATTCGTATACTGTTGTTTCCTGAAAAATTTCTGGATCTGGTTTAAATCGAGTTATCGTTCCTGTTTGATCTGTGTCACCAATGACTTTTAAATCCGCAACTGGAATACCTCTTTCGTATTTTTGATAATGGATTTTACCTTCACGATGTACAAATACCTCTAGTTCTGTTGATAGGGCATTTACTACAGATGCCCCAACACCATGCAAACCACCAGAAACTTTATAACCGCCGCCGCCAAACTTACCACCAGCATGAAGAACGGTCATAATAACTTCTACAGCAGGACGTCCCATTTTTTCTTGTATACCAACTGGAATACCACGTCCATTATCCGTTACACGAATACTATTATCTTCTTCGATACTAACGTTAATTTCATCACAGTACCCTGCAAGTGCCTCATCAATACTATTATCGACGATTTCCCATACAAGATGGTGAAGTCCTTTTCCGCTTGTAGATCCAATATACATACCAGGGCGTTTTCGAACTGCTTCTAGTCCTTCAAGTACCTGTATTTGACTTTCATCATATGAATTTTCTTGCATTTGCTTTTGTTCCATTGACACAAAGATCACCTACTTTTCCATTTAAACAGGGATTACGCCCTATCTATTTCACAATCTACCGTGCCGTTCGTTACATGAATTGTTTTCGCTTCTTTTAATGTTTCGTGTTCAATTCCGTCGACACTCGTCGTTGTCACAAATGTTTGCACTTTTCCTTGAATTGTATTTAACAGATGCGATTGACGATAATCATCTAATTCTGATAATACATCATCCAATAGAAGAATCGGATATTCCTTAACTTCTGAGTAAATCAATTCAATTTCAGCTAATTTTAGGGACAGTGCGGTCGTTCGTTGTTGTCCTTGCGAACCAAAGACTTGAACATTTTTACTATTAACGAAGAATTGTAAATCATCACGATGAGGACCAATTAAAGTCGTACCACGGAAAATTTCACGTTGTTTCACGGATTGAAAACTTTCATAGTATACTTCTTTTATTTTCGACAAATCCATTGATTCTGATACATCTACGCTCGGTTTATAGACAATTTCTAATTCTTCTAGCCCACGGCTTATACCACGATGAATTGGAGCTGCCCATTCTTGTAGTAAATGCAAAAATTCAAAGCGTTTTTGCAAAATTTTTGTACCATGCTCAATAAGTTGAAGTGTAAATACATCCAACATCGTTTCCTCATTCTTACTATTCCCTTGCATCTTTTTCAGCAAGTGATTTCGTTGTGTGAGCACCTTTTGATATTGACTCAATTCATACAAATAGACCGGAGCTATTTGGCCTAATTCCATATCTAAAAAGCGTCTTCTTACTTGAGGGCTTCCTTTTACAAGATTTAAATCTTCTGGGGCAAACATGACAACATTCATCACGCCAATATATTGACTCAATTTTTGTTGTTCAAGTTGATTTAATTTTGCCTTTTTGCCTTTTTTCGAGATATTTAATTCCAAAGACAAAGAACTATTTCTCTTTTGTAGCTTTCCTTTAATTTGACCGAAATCTTCATCCCAACGGATAAGCTCGCGATCATTAGAGGTTCTATGAGATTTCGCCATCGCTAAAACATAAATAGCTTCCATCAAATTCGTTTTCCCTTGCGCATTCTCGCCGATAATTACATTTACCTTATCTTCAAAGGAAAGCTCTAAATTTTCATAATTGCGATAGTTTTTTAATTGTATTTCTGAAATAAACAAAGGGCTCCCCCTTTATGATTGAACTTGGAAACTTCCGCTTCCTGGAATTTCAATAATATCGTTCGCATATAGTTTGCGACCTCTTCTATTTTCAAGTTCTTGATTCACGTACACTTCATATTCTTGTAAAAACCATTTTACAGCGCCACCTGTATCAATTACATCGGCTAACTTTAAAAATTGTCCTAGTGTAATATACTCTGTTGAAATTTTAATACGTTTCATAAAATCGCTCACTTTCTGAAAGTGTTCATTCTTTCATTGTACTAAATAAACTAACATTAGGAAAGTAATACCCAAAAATCAAATAAGGGCTACTAGCATCTGAAAACTAGCAACCCTTATTTCTTACTTAGTAAGTACGAACCGGTAAAATTAATTGAATAATGGATTCATCATTTACTGTACGAATTAAGAATGGTCTCATTGCTCCAGTAAAGCTAATCTTAATTTCAGTACTATCTAATGCTTTTAGTGCATCCATCATATATTTTGCACTAAAAGATATTTTTAACTCTTCCCCATCTACTTTTTCACATTGAACTTCTTCTACTACTTTTCCGATTTCTGGTGAATTCGAAGAAATTTCTAGCATTGCCTGCTCTAAAGTTGATAATTTTACAACATTATTACGACCATCTCTTGCTAACAGAGATGCACGATCAATCGCTTGTAAAAATTCTTTTGTATTTACAAAAATATCTGTTTTACTCTCCGCTGGAATTAAGCGAGTTGTATCAGGATAATTTCCTTCTAACAATCTTGAGAAGAATAATAAATGTTTTGTACGGAATAATACTTGATACTCCGTAATAACGATATCTACCATTTCTTCAGACTCATCTAGAATTTTGCTTAATTCATTTAAGCTTTTCCCCGGAATAACAACATTTGCTTGGAATTCATCTGCAATGCCTTCAATTTTTGCTTTTCGAAGAGCTAACCTGTGACTATCTGTAGCAATGCAAGTTAGTTCGCTGTTATATACCTTCCAGTTTACACCTGTCAAGATCGGTCTTGTTTCAGAAGTGGAAACTGCAAATACAGTTTGTCTGATCATATGTTTAAGTAAATCCGTCGGAATCTTAAAAACATGATGTTCTTCAATTTGTGGTAACAACGGATATTCTGCAGAATCTAAACCATTTAAATTAAACTCTGATTTCCCAGAAGTTATTTTTGTCATTAAATGATTTTCTACAGAAATTTCTACAGTTTCTTTAGGTAATTTTTTTACAATTTCACTAAAATATTTCGCCTGTAAAACAATACTTCCTGATTGTTTTACTTCTACGATTTCTTTTCCATCCTCTTCAACTGGGATAAAAGATTCAATCGAAATATCAGCATCGCTTCCTGTTAATGTAACTCCTTCTTCCGTAGCGACAACTTTAATTCCTGTAAGGATCGGAATTGTTGTACGAGAAGAAACAGCCTTCATTACATCTTGTACACTTCTTACAAGATAGTCTTTTTGTATTGTAAAACGCATAAAGAAAAACCTCCGGTAAGTATAAGATTTTATTTAATTAATAAAGATAAAAAATAGTAGTAATAGTAATAGGGCTTGTGGATATGTGGATAACCCCGTTAAAGGATGTAAAAACAGTCTATCTACATGTGGATAGACTGTGCGTAAAACAAGGAAAGTTATTCACACTATTCAGCTACTACTTTAAAATATCGTTAATTTCTTCAACTTGCTTTTGTAATTGCGTATCCGTCTTAAGTAGCTTAGAAATTTTTTCATGAGCATGGATAACGGTTGTATGATCGCGTCCACCGAATTCTTCACCTATTTTAGGTAAGGAGGAGTCTGTCAGTTCACGTGATAAATACATTGCAATTTGGCGAGGAAAGGCAACTGATTTCGTTCGTTTTTTCGCCTTGAAATCTTCCAATTTTACTTGATAAACATCTCCGACAGCTTTTTGAATATCATAAATGGAGATAATTTTTGGTTTAGAATTTGGAATAATATCTTTAAGTGCTTCAGCTGCTAAATCAGCATTAATATCTTTATTAATTAAAGATGAATAAGCTACAACTCGGATGAGTGCACCTTCTAGTTCACGAATATTTGAATCGATTTGATTTGCAATATAAAGCATGACCTCATTTGGTATATCAAGTCCTTCAGCCTTTGCCTTTTTGCGCAAAATTGCAATTCGTGTTTCTAAATCTGGTGGCGTAATATCCGTAATGAGTCCCCATTCAAAGCGAGAACGAAGACGATCTTCTAAAGTTGGAATTTCTTTTGGTGGCCGATCACTGGAAATTACAATTTGTTTACTTTCTTCGTGTAATGCATTGAATGTATGGAAAAACTCTTCTTGAGTTTGTTCTTTTCCCGCTAAAAATTGAATATCATCTATCAATAAAACATCCACATTGCGGTATTTATTACGAAAATCGACTGCTTTATTATCACGAATAGAATTAATAAATTCATTTGTAAATTTTTCTGATGATAAATATACAACTTTCGCATTTGGGTTATGTTCAATTACATAATGACCAATTGCATGCATTAAATGGGTCTTTCCAAGTCCAACTCCCCCATAAATAAAGAGGGGATTATATGCTTTAGCTGGCGCTTCGGCTACTGCCAATGAAGCAGCGTGAGCAAAACGATTACCAGAGCCAATAACAAACGTATCAAACGTATATTTTGGGTTTAGCATACTCTGTGGTAAATGATTAGAATCATCTTGTGCTGAATTCGGTTTAGAAGGAGGAAGATCAATCTCCTCTTCAGCTTGACTTTGGGGAATAATAAAGCGAATAGCTAATTTTGCCCCTGTTAAATCATAAAGTGTTTCTGAAATTAGCTCTGAATAATGAGATTCTAACCAATCACGGGCGAATTCATTTGGAGCCGTAATTGTTAATACGTCTTTCTTTAAATTATGTGCGGTTGTTGATTTTAACCATGTTTCATAACTTGGTTTACTGACCTTTTTTTCTAGTTCTTTTAAGGCGCTGTTCCATAAATCAGAGATGTTTTCCAAAGGTGTCCCTCCTTTACTAAGATGGTAAAAGAATAAGGTTGCGCAACAAATGTACAACCCGAATAAATATAAAATGTATATTTATACGAAACGTATTTTAAAACCTAAAAACGTCGTTTGTATATGAGATAGGGTTTTCGACAAAAAAAGCAAATGTGGATAATTATTTACCCACATGTGATTAAAACTGTCCACATGTTATACACAAATTGTGGATAAGATAAAGATGTGGAAAACTTATTCAAAGTGAAAACACAACTATAATATCAAAAAAAAGTAGCTATAGCAATGAAATTAAGAAAGTTATCCACAAAATCAATACCTTGTGGAATAAACTTGTCCACAACACGATATACTGTGTAAAAGTACGAAAAGAGTTTGTGGATATAAAAAACATGAAAAAACATTTATCCACAAGGAAATATAGCGTCTGTGAAAAAGTATGTGAATAGGTTCAAAATGAATATTTGATGAAAATTTCTAGAACCATTGACATTTTCCTAGTTGATTAACTATAATTTATAAGACTGTCTTTAACAGATATTCCTCAGGGAGGTGTCATATAATGAAAAGAACTTACCAACCAAATAAACGTAAGCGCAGCAAAGTACATGGTTTCCGCAGCCGTATGAGCACAGCGAACGGACGTAAAGTGCTAGCAGCTCGTCGTCGTAAAGGAAGAAAAGTATTATCTGCGTAGACCACTGATCGTTCAGTGGTCTTTTTTTCTAATAATAGTGAATTTCCGCTGATGAACTACAGGAGTGTCAATTGATATGAAGAAAAAACATCGTATAAAAAAGAATGATGAATTCCAGACGGTTTTTCAAAAAGGAAAATCGAATGCGAATCGTCAATTTGTTGTGTATCAACTAGATAAAGAAGAGCAGCCAAACTTTCGTATTGGCCTTTCTGTCAGCAAGAAAATAGGAAATGCAGTAGTGCGTAACCGAATTAAACGTATGATTCGCCAGTCGATCACAGAATTACAAGATGAGATAGATTCTGGAAAAGATTTTGTTATAATAGCAAGGAAGCCTTGTGCAGAGATGACATATGAAGAAGTAAAGAAAAGCTTAATTCATGTCTTTAAACGCTCTGGTATGAAAAGAATAAAAAAGTAGCGTAAGGAAATGAATTACACTATATACATACCGAAACAAGGAGGAGCAGGCTTTGAAAAAGAAAATAGGTTTACTGGCCATGGTTATTACATTAATGGCAATTGCTACCGGCTGTAGTGAAACGAGTCAGCCGATTACATCGAAGAGCACTGGGATTTGGAATGAATATTTCGTATACCCGCTTTCTCAGTTAATCACGTATTTTGCGACATGGCTTGGTGATAATTACGGTTTAGCGATCGTTATTACGACCCTTATTATTCGTTTTGCATTATTACCATTAATGATTAAGCAAACGAAGAGTACGAAAGCTATGCAGGCGTTACAACCAGAAATGGTAAAGTTAAAAGAGAAATATAGCTCGAAAGACCAAGCGACACAGCAAAAATTACAACAAGAAATGATGCAGCTATATCAAAAAAATGGTGTAAATCCATTAGCCGGTTGTTTACCAATATTTGTTCAGATGCCTATTTTATTCGCATTTTATCATGCGATTATGAGAACATCAGAAATTAGTAAACATACATTTTTATGGTTTGATTTAGGACAGGCAGACCCTTACTATATCTTACCGGTTGTTGCAGCGATTACGACATTTATTCAGCAAAAGCTTGCAATGGCAGGAACTGCTGGTCAAAATCCACAAATGGCAATGATGATTTGGCTTATGCCGATTATGATTTTAATCTTTGCAATTAACTTCCCAGCTGCATTATCACTTTACTGGGTTGTTGGTAATATCTTTGGTATCGCTCAAATGTATTTTATCAAAGGGCCAGAAATTAAGGCTAGTAAGGCTGAGGGATCAGGCAAGTGAGTGTAATCACTGCTAAAGGTCAAACAGTTGAGCAGGCAGTAGAGGATGCTTTAAGGCAATTAAATGCTTCAAAAGACCGAGTAGATATAAATATTATCGATGAAGGTAAAAGAGGATTCTTAGGTTTATTTGGGAACCGACCTGCAGTAGTAGAAGTTGTATTGAAGAAAGACCCAATTCAAGAATGTGAAGAATATTTAAAAAATGTTATTCACGATATGGGTGTAGAAGCTGAGATTAGTAAAATTGTAAAAGGACGCGAAGTTGAATTTACAATTTCTGGCGAAAATATAGGTGTTTTGATTGGAAAAAGAGGAAACACCTTGAACTCTTTACAGTATTTAACAAAGCTTGTGGCGAATCGCAATACGAAGCAGTACATTGGTATCACACTAGATGCTGAAAATTATCGTAGTAAAAGAAAAGCTACGTTAGAAGTACTTTCTTATCGATTAGCCAAACAAGTAGTAAGTACGAAAAAAAGAGTTGTATTGGAGCCTATGCCATCTTTTGAACGAAAGATTATCCATCAAGCATTATCTAATCATCAAAATATCATTACAACTTCTGAAGGAAAAGAACCACATCGACATGTTGTAATATCTTCCAAGTGACCGGTTACTCAATTGAGTGCCGGTTTTTTTGAGGGGAAAATAGGTGTGGATAACTAAAAAACACTAAACTTATCCACTGTGAATAAGTTTAGTGTTTTTTACATGAGGACATAATAAAATGAGTTATTATTCTTTTGTAGATAGGTTCGTTATGGTATTCTAATAATTTAGTGAAGAAAATAATCATGTTGAAATAGAGATAAATAAGCAAGTGAGGTGAAAGGACATGGAATTTGATACAATTGCCGCGATTTCCACAGCGCTTGGAGAGGGTGCAATTGCCATTGTTCGAGTAAGTGGGGATGATGCGGTTGAAAAAGTTAATCGTATTTTTAAAGGGAAGGATTTAACAGAGGTTCCTTCTCACACAATTCATTATGGTCATATTGTTGATTTAGATACAAATCAGGTTATTGAAGAAGTAATGGTGTCTATTATGCGTGCACCAAGGACTTTTACACGTGAAAATATAGTAGAAATTAACTGTCACGGTGGACTTGTTTCGGTAAATAAAGTATTGCAGCTTATTTTAGCGCAAGGAGTACGATTAGCGGAGCCTGGTGAATTTACAAAACGTGCTTTTTTAAATGGCCGTATTGATTTATCACAAGCAGAAGCTGTTATGGACTTAATCCGTGCAAAAACAGATCGAGCAATGAACGTAGCGATTAATCAAATGGAAGGACGATTATCTAAATTAATCGGCCGTCTGCGTCAGGATATATTAGAAACGTTAGCTCATGTTGAGGTAAACATAGATTACCCGGAATATGATGATGTGGAAGAAATGACACATAATATCTTAATTGAGAAAGCTACACATGTTCGTGCTGAAATTGCAAAAATATTAGAAACATCAAAGCAAGGAAAGATTTTACGTGAAGGTATTGCTACTGCAATTATCGGTAGACCTAATGTTGGGAAATCATCGCTATTAAATAGTCTCGTTCAGGAGAAAAAGGCAATTGTAACTGATATTGCAGGAACAACTCGTGATGTTATTGAAGAGTACGTTAATGTGCGTGGTGTACCACTTAAACTTATAGATACAGCTGGAATTCGTGAAACAGAAGATGTTGTTGAACGAATTGGTGTAGAGCGTTCAAAAGAAATGATGAGTCAAGCTGACTTAGTGCTAGTTGTCGTTAATTATAGCGAAGCTTTAACAAATGAGGATGAAGATCTATTCCGTGCCGTACAAGGAAAAGATTTCATTGTTATTGTAAATAAGACAGATTTACCGCAAGCAATTGATATGGAACGTGTTATAGAATTGGCAGCGGGGAATCGTATTATTACAACGTCGTTAATTGAGGAACAAGGAATAGATGAGCTTGAAACGGCAATCGCTGATTTATTCTTTGAAGGAACAATTGATTCTGCAGATGTAACATATGTTTCTAACGCGAGACATATTGGATTATTAACACAAGCAGGAAAAACAATTGGAGATGCAATTGAGGCGATAGAAAATGGTGTTCCAATTGATATGGTGCAAATTGATTTAACAAGAACGTGGGAAATACTTGGTGAAATTACTGGTGATACCGTTCATGAAAGCCTAATTGACCAGTTGTTCTCTCAATTTTGTTTAGGAAAATAATATAGTGATGTTTCAGAAAGATAGAGATTATTAGGAGGAATAAACAATGGGATACAATGCCGGTTCATACGATGTCATAGTAATCGGTGCAGGTCATGCAGGATGTGAAGCTGGTCTTGCGGCAGCACGAATGGGCTCCAAAACATTAATGTTAACAATTAACTTAGATATGGTAGCGTTTATGCCATGTAACCCTTCTGTTGGTGGACCAGCAAAAGGGATTGTTGTTCGTGAAATTGATGCATTAGGCGGAGAAATGGGACGCAACATTGATAAAACGCATATTCAAATGCGTATGTTAAATACAGGTAAAGGACCAGCTGTACGCGCACTTCGAGCACAAGCAGATAAATTCTCTTACCAGCATGAATTAAAGAAAACAATTGAAGAAACACCAAACTTAACGTTGTTCCAAGGAATGGTAGAGCGTTTAATCGTTGAAGATGGCGAATGTAAAGGGGTAATTACGCAAGCTGGTGCTGAATATACAGCAAAAACAGTCGTAATTACGACTGGTACATTTTTACGTGGTGAGATTATTATGGGAGATTTAAAATATTCGAGTGGTCCAAATAATCAACAACCATCTATTACTTTATCGGAACATTTAGAGGAGCTTGGATTTGATCTTGTTAGATTTAAAACAGGTACACCTCCGCGCGTAAATAGTAATACAATCGATTACAGTAAAACAGAAATTCAGCCAGGTGATGATAAACCACGAGCTTTCTCTTTTGAAACGACAAAGTTTATTATGGATCAAATTCCATGTTGGTTAACGTATACAAGTACGGAAACACATCGTTTAATAGATGAAAACCTACATCGCTCAGCTATGTATTCTGGTATGATTAAGGGAACAGGTCCTAGATACTGTCCTTCAATTGAAGACAAGGTAGTAAGGTTTAATGATAAACCACGTCATCAAATTTTCTTAGAGCCAGAAGGACGTAACACACAAGAAGTGTACGTACAAGGTTTATCCACAAGCTTACCAGAAGACGTACAGCGTGATATGCTTAGAACAATTCCTGGTCTAGAAAAAGTTGAAATGATGCGTACAGGTTATGCAATTGAATATGATGCAATTGTGCCAACGCAACTATGGCCGACACTTGAAACGAAAAAAATTAAAAATTTATATACAGCAGGACAAATTAACGGAACTTCTGGTTACGAAGAGGCGGCAGGACAAGGGCTTATGGCCGGAATTAATGCGGCATGTCGTTCTTTAGGTAAAAAAGAAGTTATTTTAGGTCGTGAGGATGCTTATATTGGTGTCTTAATTGATGATCTTGTAACGAAAGGGACGAATGAACCATATCGTTTATTAACATCTCGTGCAGAGTATCGTCTATTATTACGCCATGATAATGCGGATCTTCGTTTAACTGAAATTGGTCGTGAAATTGGATTAATTAAAGAAGAACGCTATGAGCGATTTACAAATAAAAAATTACAAATTGAACAGGAAAAGGAACGTTTAAGTAGCATTATTATTAAACCACGTCCTGAAGTTCAAGAATTAATTCGCAATATTGGTGGAAGTGAATTGAAAGATGGAATACGTGCAAGTGACTTATTACGTCGTCCAGAGATGACATATGAGCATATCCATCTTTTAGTACCAAGTGAAGTAGAATTAAGTGATGAAGTTACAGAACAAGTTGAAATTCAGATTAAGTACGAAGGATATATCGAAAAATCTTTACAGCAAGTAGAGCGTATGAAGAAAATGGAAAACAAAAAAATCCCTGTGGATATTGATTATGATGCGATTTCTAGCCTTGCATCAGAAGCTAGACAGAAATTGAAAGATGTTCGTCCACTTTCAGTGGGGCAGGCTTCACGTATATCAGGCGTAAATCCAGCGGACATTTCCATTTTACTTGTGTATATTGAACAAGGAAAAATTGCGCGAGTATCGAACCAATAAATAGTAAGGAGATATTGTTAGATGAACATAGAACAATTTCAATCTATGCTAGAAGAGAAGGGAATCACCCTCTCTTCTAGACAGTTAGAGCAGTTCGAAATCTACTTCGAAACATTAGTAGAATGGAATGAAAAAATGAACTTAACGGCTATTACGGAAAAAGAGGAAGTATATTTAAAACACTTTTTTGATTCTATTACAGCTGCTTTTTATTACGATTTTTCAAAACCATTCTCAATTTGTGATGTTGGCGCAGGAGCTGGATTCCCAAGTATTCCTTTAAAAATCTGTTTCCCGCATTTAAAAGTGACGATTGTAGACTCATTGCAAAAACGTATTAATTTCTTAAATCATTTAGCACAAAAGTTGGAATTGAGTGACGTCGCGTTTTGTCATGATCGTGCTGAAACATTTGGAAAAAAAGAAGGTGTACGTGAAGCGTACGACATTGTAATGGCACGTGCAGTCGCGCGTCTTTCAGTATTAAGTGAGCTATGTTTACCACTTGTAAAAGTTGGGGGAACATTCATTGCAATGAAAGGTGCTGCAGCAAACGAAGAAATTGAAAATGGCAAGTATGCTTTAGAGGTGCTAGGCGGTGATTTAAAAGAAATGTCTACGTTCCAATTACCGTTTGAAGAAAGTGAACGTAATATTTTATTAATCGAGAAAAAGCGCAAGACACCAAAGAAATATCCACGCAAACCGGGAACACCCAATAAATTACCTATTGAAAAATAAATCTTATTAGACGTAAGATTAAATTATATAAATGAAAACGTAAATGTTTCATAGGAAACATTTTATGGAGAATAGTCAATAGGCCTAAAGGTGGTGGAATATGTATGAAAAATACGTTTTCTCGTTTATTTGGCTTTGGAGATAAAGAGAGCGAATTCGAATTACAAGACGAAAGCCATGAAGAAATAGATAAAAAGGTATATGAAGAAATACAAGAAATTCCGATAGTAAATATTACCCCTAACCGTTATCAACCACGAACAGTTTTTGATGATGCACGTATTGAGGAACTAGCATTAACGATTCGTACACACGGACTTATTCAGCCAATTGTTGTGAGGCAATATGAGGATGATAAGTACGAGATTATTGCTGGAGAAAGGCGTTTCCGTGCAGCAACAAAGTTAGGGTGGGAAAAGGTTCCTGCAATTATAAAAAACTTAAATGATACAGAAACAGCTTCTGTGGCTTTAATTGAAAACTTGCAACGTGAGGAACTAACAGCAATCGAGGAAGCTGTGGCATATCAAAAGCTAATTGAGTTACATAATTTAACGCAAGAAGCATTGGCACAAAGACTCGGAAAAGGACAATCCACAATCGCAAATAAGTTGCGATTGTTAAAGTTGCCTGAAGAAATAAAAAATGCGTTATTAGAAAAAAGTATTACAGAACGCCATGCCCGTGCGCTCATCCCTTTAAAGAATGAGGAATTACAACTAAAGGTTTTACAGGAAATTGTGGAGAAACAACTGAATGTAAAGCAAACAGAGGAACGAATTGCGAAATTACTAGAGGAAGCAAAACCGAAGCGTAAGGCAAAGCAAAAAGCAGTAAGTCGAGATACGAGAATTGCCATGAATACAATTAGGCAGTCATTACAAATGGTTGCTGACAGTGGTTTAAATGTTAATTCTGAGGAAGAAGAGTTTGATGAGTACTATCAAATTACAATTCAAATTCCGAAGAAAAAATAATAATGGCGTGTTAGAGACCTGATCCTATTGGATAGGTCTCTTTTACTATATTTTCTTGTTAGATGAAGAAGGAGTTTACAAATAAATTTTGAAGTTTAATAAGGACGTAAAAGAAAAACTTTTATTTCATGTTACAATAAACGTAATTGTTACTAGAATAAGATAGAAAGGTTGAAAGTAGGTGACATCATGGGAAAAATCATTGCTATAGCCAATCAAAAGGGTGGCGTTGGAAAAACAACAACATCTGTTAATTTAGGGGCTGGATTGGCACAAGTAGGTAAAAAGGTCCTTCTTGTAGATATTGATGCTCAAGGAAATGCAACGACGGGTGTGGGAATTGAAAAATCCGAATTAGATCAATGTATTTACAATGTTCTTGTGGAAGATGCAGATGTTCAAGGGGTTATACAGAAAACCGCAACTGAAAACTTAGATGTTCTACCCGCTACAATTCAATTAGCAGGTGCTGAAATTGAATTGGTACCGACTATTTCCCGGGAAGTACGTTTGCAAAGGGCATTACAGCCAGTTCGTGATGAATATGATTATATTATTATTGACTGTCCCCCGTCCTTAGGGTTATTAACGATTAATGCATTAACTGCAGCAGATTCTGTTATTATTCCTGTTCAATGCGAATATTACGCACTAGAAGGGTTAAGTCAGCTATTAAATACAGTTCGACTGGTGCAAAAGCACTTAAATAAAAATCTAGCAATTCAAGGCGTATTGCTAACAATGTTAGATGCCCGTACAAATTTAGGGATTCAGGTTATAGATGAAGTGAAAAAATACTTTAGAGATAAAGTATACCGTTCGATTATCCCTCGTAATGTTCGTTTGAGTGAAGCACCAAGTCATGGGAAACCAATTATGCAGTATGACGCTAAATCAAGAGGGGCAGAAGTATATATAGATTTAGCAGAGGAAGTGATTGCAGGTGGCTAAAGGATTAGGAAGAGGAATCAATGTGTTTTTTCCTGATTTAGATGTGAAAGAAGAAGAGACAATTCAGGAGATTACGATAACTGAATTAAGGCCGAATCCATATCAACCACGTAAACACTTTAATAAAGAGGCGATTCAGGAATTATCGGCCTCTATTAAAGAGCACGGCATATTACAACCGTTAATTGCTAGAAAGAGTATTAAAGGATATGAAATTGTTGCAGGTGAAAGAAGATATCGTGCTGCTAAAGAGGCAGGGCTCGAAAAAGTACCTGCCGTTGTAAGGCAATTAAATGAGCAGCAAATGATGGAGTTTGCATTGCTTGAAAACTTACAACGAGAAGATTTAAATCCAATGGAAGAAGCAATGGCATATCAAATGCTAATGAATGAGCTAAATGTGACGCAAGAACAATTAGCAAAACGCCTTGGTAAGAGTAGACCTTACATTGCAAACTATACGCGGTTATTGAGCCTCCCTTCTTTTGTTCAAGATATGATTGCAAATGGTCAACTTTCAATGGCTCATGGGAGAACCTTGCTTACGATAAAAGATGAAGAACAATTGAAAGCTTTATTGAAACGAATTGAAAAAGAAGGATTAAATGTTCGGCAATTAGAGAAAATTGTTCAGGAGATCAATCAACGCGTTTCACGTGAAACAAAACAAGTGAAAAAAGAAAGAAATATATTTTTCGTAGAACGCGAAACATTCTTAAGAGAAAAGTTTGGCACAGATGTAAAAATTAAAGAAACCAAAAAAGAAAAAGGTAAAATCGAAATTGAATTTTTCAATAAAGAAGATTTAAATCGTATTTTAGAATTATTAGCGCAGAAAAACTAAAAAGCAAACCATCTTATTATTTATAGATGGTTTGCTTTTTTTAATACAGATAATTTTTGGTCTGTTTCTTTTATACTTTGTGCAATTACATCAGCCATTTTCATAACTAAACTTAATCTTGTATTTTGTAGGACGAAAAATTCCATAAAACCATTTAGATTTACGATGCCATGAATATGTAAATCACCAACTGCCGGTAATTTCTTGTTCATCGCAGCTCCAGGTTTACTAGGTCCCATTCCAGTAGTGATGGAACCAATACTTTGAGACTTTCCTAAACAGGCATCAACTGCAATTATAAATGAAGAAGGATTATCTTTCTGTATATTCTGAATTTTTTCTTCTAAGTTTAGCGCATGTACTGGATCATCTAGTGTGCCGAACACTTGGAAGTTTGTAATTTCTATTTGTTCTAGTTTCGTACCGACTAACGGACCGAGTGCATCTCCTGTGGAACGATCTGTTCCGATACAAACGAGAATAATTGGTATATGAGTCTTAACAGGGATATGAGAAAGTAAGAAGTTACTAATTGTCTCGGAGGCTTCTAAATCTTGGTGCATAACATTTTGAGTTTCTTTTTCGAAAAAAGGTAAGCGAAAACTTCCAATATTCATGAAGCACCCATCCTTTTAATAAATTTTCAAAATATGTTATATGGTGAGTAAAATGGAAAACTATAAGTGCGTACTTGCTGTAAAATTTAAGTGAGAACGGAAATAATAGTACTAGTATATATATATTCGTTCCATTTTATACCTGTATGTAGGTTAACAAATGGAATTAAAGTCATAAAATTTTTTCAGCAATTAGGAGACTTCTGATACAATAAGAAGGATAACTAAAAAGAAATTTTGGCTGGAGAGGTAGAGGTACATGGATTTATTAACGAAGTGGTTTAATGCTACGAAACAGTATTTACTAGATGCTGATCGTTGGGCTCATATTGGAATTGCGACATTAAAAATATGTATCATTTTAACAATTGGTGCAATTGTAGTACGAATTGCAAGAGCGGTTGTACGGAATGCGTTTCGTATGGGAAGTCGTTCGCCAATTCAAATTTCAGAACGTCGTACAGTTACAGTAGCGAAGTTACTTGAAAATATTGTGGCATACGTTGTTATGTTTATTATGTTAATTGCGATTTTAGGTGTGTTTAATATTAATGCATCAGGTTTATTAGCCGGTGCAGGGGTAATTGGTTTGGCAGTCGGATTTGGTGCTCAAAGTTTAGTAAAAGATGTTATTACAGGGTTATTTATCTTGCTAGAAGATCAATTTTCAGTCGGTGACTATGTAAAAATTGGTCAGTTTGAAGGAGTCGTTTTAGAGATTGGACTTCGTACAACAAAAGTAAAAAGTTGGACAGGTGAAATTCATACTTTACCAAACGGAAGTATCATTCAAGTTACGAACTATTCAGTTAGTAATAGTGTAGCATTTGTTGATGTATCTATTTCGTATGAGGCTGACATAGCGAAAGCAGAACAAGTCATTGAAGACTTATTACAAGAATTACCTGCAAAGTACGAAAAAATGGTAACAACACCTCAATTGTTAGGTGTACAAACATTAGCTGCTTCAGAAGTTATATTACGTGTTATTGCTGAAGTAGAGCCAATGCAACATGCAGTTATTGCAAGAGCACTTCGTAAAGAAATTAAAAATCGTTTAGATTTACATGGTATTGAAATTCCATATCCACGTATGGTTTTATATAATCGTGAAGAATTAGTGAGTGAAAAAGCAATTTAGTATGGAGAGGGGTTTGGAGAATGGAGCAAAAGCAGTATAACTTGTACGATGTTGTGGAAATGAAGAAAGCCCACCCATGTGGGGAGAATCGTTGGAAGATTATTCGTATGGGAATGGATATCCGCATTAAGTGCGAGGGATGTGACCATTCAGTAATGATTCCTCGAAGAGAGTTTGATCGTAAGGTGAAAAAAATACTTGTGAAGCACGAAGAATAGAGAGAAAGTAACAGTTGCAGTGGGTAGCTGTTACTTTTTTTCGTTTGGAGGAAACTTGTCATTTTTTTCGTTACTATCTATAATGATGAAAGATTGAGACATAGGAGTGAAAAATATGGGATTAACGGCTGGGATTGTTGGATTACCTAACGTAGGGAAGTCCACTTTATTTAATGCAATTACACAAGCAGGAGCAGAATCTGCAAACTATCCATTCTGTACAATTGATCCAAACGTAGGAATTGTAGAAGTACCAGATGAGCGTTTAAATAAATTAACGGAATTAGTAGAACCGAAAAAAACTGTTCCGACTGTATTTGAGTTTACTGATATTGCAGGTATCGTAAAAGGTGCTAGTAAAGGTGAAGGTTTAGGAAATAAATTCTTATCTCACATTCGCCAAGTAGATGCAATTTGCCAAGTTGTTCGTTGTTTTGAAGACGAAAATATTACGCACGTTTCAGGGAAAGTAGATCCAATTGATGATATTGAAACAATCAACCTAGAACTAATCTTAGCCGATTTAGAATCAGTTGATAAACGTATCGAACGTGTTGCGAAATTAGCAAGACAAAAGGATAAAGAAGCAGTATATGAACATGAAATTTTAGTACGTTTAAAAGAAGCTTTCGAAGAGGGGAAACCGGCTCGTACGGTTGAATTTACAGAAGAGCAAATGAAGATTGTGAAAGGTCTTCATTTACTGACAACGAAAGAAATGTTATACGTAGCAAACGTAAGCGAGGACGATGTTATCGATCCTTCTGAAAATAAATACGTACAAATGGTAAAAGAATTTGCTGCAAATGAAAATTCTCAAGTAATCGTTGTATGTGCAAAAATCGAATCAGAAATTGCCGAGCTAGACGAGGAAGAGAAAAAAGTCTTCCTTGAAGAACTAGGCATTGAAGAATCTGGTTTAGATCAATTAATTCGTGCTGCATATGATTTATTAGGACTTGCTACTTACTTCACAGCTGGTGTACAAGAAGTACGTGCATGGACATTCAAACAAGGTATGAAAGCACCACAATGTGCTGGTGTAATTCATACAGACTTTGAGCGTGGATTTATTCGTGCAGAAACAGTTTCTTACGAAGACTTAATGACAAATGGTTCTATGACAGCTGCAAAAGAAGCTGGTAAAGTTCGTTTAGAAGGAAAAGAGTATATCGTAAAAGACGGAGACGTTATGCACTTCCGTTTCAACGTTTAATTTAATATTTCCTAGGAAAAATAAAGATATAAGCTTGGCAAATATATTATATGTTTGCCAAGTTTTTTATGTATGGGTGAGTTGATTCATCTAACTTACTATGATATAATCTAAACTCGTGAGTAATTACTATAAATTAATTGCTCCTTGCCCATTATGGGCCGTTTAGACCAAAAGGAGGTGAAAGTGTAATGAGAAAGTACGAAATTATGTACATCATTCGTCCTGGCGTTGAAGAAGAAGCTCAAAAAGCTTTAGTTGAACGTTTCGCAGGTGTTTTAACAAACAATGGTGCAGAAATCATTAACACGAAAGAGTGGGGTAAGCGTCGTTTAGCTTACGAAATCAACGACTTACGTGAAGGTTTCTACATGATCTTAAACGTGAAATCTAACGCAGAAGCGATTAACGAATTCGACCGTTTAGCTAAGATCAACGAAGACATCCTTCGTCATATCGTTGTTAAAGAAGAAGAAAAATAATTGATATATAAGGGAGAGTGGTTCGATTGATGAATCGTGTTATCCTCGTTGGTCGTTTAACTAAGGACCCTGACTTACGTTACACGCCCAATGGTGTTGCAGTAGCTACTTTTACGTTAGCTGTGAATCGCGCATTTGCCAATCAACAAGGTGAGCGTGAAGCTGACTTTATTAATTGTGTAATATGGCGTAAACAAGCAGAAAACGTAGCAAATTATTTGAAAAAAGGTAGCTTAGCAGGCGTAGATGGACGTCTTCAAACTCGTAATTACGAGGGACAAGATGGTAAACGTGTATACGTAACAGAAGTTCTTGCGGAAAGCGTACAATTTTTAGAGCCGCGTAATGGCGGTGGGGAGCAACGCGGTTCATTTAATCAGCAACCATCAGGAGCTGGTTTCGGTAACCAAGGCTCTAACCCATTTGGTCAATCTAGTAATTCAGGTAACCAAGGTAACTCTGGATTTACGAAGAATGACGATCCATTTTCAAATGTAGGTCAACCGATCGACATTTCCGACGACGATTTACCGTTCTAATACAGTAAATTTGTTAGTTTTAACAAAGAATGGAGGGAAATAGACATGGCAGGACGCAAAGGTGGACGTGCGAAACGTCGTAAGGTGTGTTTCTTCACAGCTAACGGCATCACTCGCATCGATTATAAAGATGTTGATTTATTAAAACGTTTCGTTTCTGAGCGTGGTAAAATTTTACCTCGTCGTGTAACAGGAACAAGCGCAAAATACCAACGCAAACTTACAGTTGCAATTAAACGTGCTCGTCAAATGGCACTTTTACCATATGTTGGTGAATAATAGCGTATGAAATGCACAGTAGAGTCCGACTCTACTGTGCATTTTGCTATGCTTTTCTTTTTTGAAAGAGAGGTTAGATGATGAGGAATACGAAATTTATTACTGAGGGTGCAGCGTTGTTAGCGATATATGCAATGTTATTGCTTATATCTATGTATGTTCCAATTTTAGGCACAGTTGTAACGTTTGCGTTGCCGTTGCCATTTATATTGCTAACGATAAGATATAAAATATCTAATGCTTTTGTAATTTTTACAGCAGCGCTTTTTATTACTGTTATTGTTAGTCAACCGATGAACTTGGTAAAGACAACTATGTTTGGATTAATAGGTATCGTTTTAGGACATATGTATAAAAAACAAAAAAAGCCGGTAGAAATTTTGATGGTGGGGACGCTTGCTTACTTAATTGGTATTATGCTCATTTATGTTGCAAGTATAAAGTTTTTTAACATAGATTTAATGAAGCAAATACAAAATATGTTTAATGAAAGTATGACAAAAAGCGAAAAGATAGTTACTGCTGCAGGTATGCCGATTAGTAAAGAGCAAAAAGAGCTATTTGCACAATTTAATGATGTGTTACAAACGTTATTCCCAAGTTTAATTGTCATGGTCTCAGTATGTTTTTCTTGGATTACAGTTATGATATCAGGTAGTGTTTTGAGAAAGTTAAAACACGATGTCATATCTTGGCCTAAATTTAAGGATATACAATTACCAAAGAGTATTGTTTGGTATTACGTTATATTTATTTTGCTATCAACTTTTATAAAAGTAGAACCGACATCATATTTACATATGGTATTTTCTAACCTATATGTCATATTTGCTTTATTACTAGTGCTGCAAGGCCTGACGTTTATTGCTTTTCTAGCGCATAGCAAAGGTTTTACGAAAGGGGTTCCTATTATTAGTTTTATCGCCTGCATGTTTATCCCGATGCTGTTTCCTCTTGTGATAATCTTAGGTATAATTGATTTAGGGATTTCATTGCGTTCTAAAATAGGGGGATAAAATAATATTCCTTATACTATTTTAATCTGTATTACTAACTGGAAGGTGAGTTAGTTTTACTTTATAGGAGTTGTATACATGCCTGAATTTTATAAGAAACAGTGGTTTTTATATCCTGTTTACGTCTTGGCATTTTTTGTGTTTGTGCTCATTTCAATTCTCTGTTATTTTCATTTACTAATGGGGATAGTCTCCTTCTTTATTTTTTGTATCGTCCTTTTTGTTGTTGTACGATTTGAACTTACTTTCCAAAAGAATTTTGAAAAACATACGACAGATATGATTACAAGGGTAAAGAAAGTGAGTAATGAGGCATTTAACCAGATGCCGATTGGTATTTTGTTATACAATAAGGATTATGGGATTGATTGGGCAAATCCTTATTTATCTTCATGCCTGGGGCAGCATGCATTAGCTGGATGGCACCTTTATGATGTATCAGAAACGTTACTTCTTTTTATTAAGGGAGAAACATCCGATGATATAGTCTCTTTAAATAATCGAAAGTTTCGTGTCTTTGTAAGGAAAGAAGAAAAGTTAATTTATTTCTTTGATGTAACAGAACAAACAGAGATTGAAAAGATGTACGAGGATCAACGTACTGTTTTAGCTGTCATTTATTTAGATAATTATGATGAAGTTACACAAGGGTTAGATGATCAATTACGTACGAATATAACAAGTCTTGTAACATCAAGACTAAATGAGTGGGCCGTTAAGTATGGGGCATATTTAAAACGTGCATCTTCAGAAAGATTCTTCGTTGTGTTAAATGAAAGTATTTTAGCGCAGATGGAGAAAGGAAAATTTAGCATTTTAGATCAAGTACGTGAAGAAACATCCAAAAGGAATATACCACTTACATTAAGTGTAGGCGTTGGATCAGGTGATTTACCTTTATCCGAACTTGGGGCAATGGCTCAATCAGGTTTAGACCTTGCGCTTGGGCGTGGTGGAGATCAAGTTGCTATTAAACAGGCGACAGGTAAAGTTAAGTTTTATGGTGGTAAGACAAATCCGGTGGAAAAACGTACCCGTGTACGTGCCAGAGTGATTTCGCATGCATTAAAGGATTTAGTATTAGAAAGTAGCAATGTCATTATAATGGGGCATAGGGCTCCTGATATGGACGCGATTGGTGCTGCGATTGGTATTTTAAAGGTAGCGCAATTAAATGAACGAAAAGGATATATTGTGCTCGATGAAAATGATTCTGATAAGGGAATTAAGCGTTTAATGGATAAAGTGAAACAAAATGAAGAGTTATGGTCTCACTTTATTACACCAGAACAAGCAATGGAATTTGCAAATGATGATTCCTTACTTGTAGTTGTTGATACGCATAAACCTTCAATGGTGATGGAAGAAAAACTGTTACGCAAAATTGAAAATGTAGTTGTTATTGACCATCATCGCCGAGGAGAAGATTTTATTGAAGATCCATTGCTTGTTTACATGGAGCCATATGCTTCTTCTACGGCAGAGCTTGTTACGGAATTACTTGAATACCAACCGAAAAATTTAAAAATGACAATGTTAGAAGCAACAGCATTATTAGCAGGTATTATTGTTGATACGAAAAGCTTTACATTCCGGACAGGTGCTCGTACGTTTGATGCTGCTTCTTATTTACGCTCACACGGTGCAGATACTGTGCTTGTACAAGAGCTTTTAAAAGAAGATATGGATCAGTATTTACGGGTTGCAAAAGCTATTAAAAATGCGTACATTTATACAAATGGAATTGCGATTGCAAAAGTTGATAGCGATGATTACTATGATCAAGTGCTTATTGCGCAATCAGCGGACACATTATTAACAATGACAGGAATTATTGCATCATTTGTTATTGCAAAACGTGGCGAGAATTTCATTGGAATTAGCGGCAGGTCTTTAGGTGAAGTGAATGTGCAGCTAATTATGGAAAACTTAGGTGGTGGCGGGCATTTAACAAATGCAGCCACACAAATGAAAAATGTTACAGTAGATGAAGCTGAGGAGAAGCTTCGATTTGTTATTGATGACTATTTACAGGGAGGCACACAATCATGAAAGTAATTTTTCTAAAAGACGTAAAAGGTAAAGGGAAAAAAGGGGAAGTAAAAAACGTACCAGATGGTTATGCAAATAACTTCTTACTAAAACAAGGATTAGCTGCTGAAGCGACGAATAGCAGTATGAAAACTTTAGAGGCTCAAAAGCGCAAAGAAGAAAAAGATGCAGCAGCAGAGCTTGAAAGTGCAAAACAATTAAAAGAAACGTTAGAGAAACTAACTGTAGAATTAAAGGCTAAATCTGGAGAAGGCGGCCGTCTATTTGGTTCAATCACAAGTAAACAAATCGTAGATGCAATGCAAAAATCTCACAATATTAAACTTGATAAGCGTAAATTTGAAATGGATGATGCAATTCGTGCATTAGGCTATACAAACGTTACTGTGAAATTGCATCCGCAAGTAACAGCAACAGTAAAAGTTCATGTTAGTGAACAATAAAAATACGTTAAGCAAGGAGGATTGCGTATGAGTGATGTAATGGCTGATCGTACCCCTCCGCATAATATAGAAGCTGAGCAGGCAGTCTTAGGTGCTATATTGATTGATCAGGATGCATTAACTTCAGCATCGGAACTATTAGTACCTGACTCATTTTATCGAACGAAACATCAAAAGATTTTTGAAGTCATGCTTGGGTTATCTGATAAGGGGGAGCCAATTGACTTAGTAATGATGACGTCAGCAATGGCTGATCAAGGATTACTAGAAGAAGTTGGTGGAGTTTCTTACTTAGCAGAATTAGCAGAAGTTGTTCCGACTGCTGCTAACGTAGAGTATTATGCAAGAATCATCGCTGAAAAAGCACTGTTACGTCGTTTAATTCGAACGGCGACTCATATTGTGTCTGATGGATATGAGAGAGAAGATGATGTGGATGGTCTTTTAAATGAGGCTGAGAAAAAAATATTAGAAGTATCTCATCAGACGAATGCGAAAGCGTTCCAAAATATTAAAGACGTTCTTGTAGATGCTTACGATAAAATTGAACTTTTGCATAATCAAAAAGGTGAAGTGACCGGGATACCAACTGGATTTACTGAATTAGATAAGATGACGGCAGGGTTCCAGCGAAATGATTTAATCATCGTGGCAGCTCGTCCATCGGTAGGTAAAACGGCATTTTCATTAAATATCGCACAAAACGTAGCGACGAAAACGGATGAAAATGTAGCGATTTTTAGTCTAGAGATGGGTGCTGATCAGCTTGTTATGCGTATGCTTTGTGCAGAAGGGAATATTGACGCACAAAGACTTCGTACCGGATCGTTAACTTCTGATGATTGGGCGAAATTAACGATGGCAATGGGTAGCCTTTCTAATGCTGGTATCTATATTGATGATACGCCGGGGATTAAAGTAAATGAGATCCGAGCAAAATGTCGTAGATTAAAACAAGAACAGGGTCTTGGTATGATCTTGATTGACTACTTACAGCTTATTCAAGGAAGTGGGAAATCTGGAGAGAACCGTCAGCAGGAAGTATCTGAGATTTCTCGTACACTAAAAGGGATTGCGCGTGAATTACAAGTTCCTGTTATTGCCTTGTCACAGTTATCTCGTGGTGTAGAATCTCGTCAAGATAAACGCCCGATGATGTCTGATATTCGTGAATCGGGAAGTATCGAGCAGGATGCCGATATCGTAGCCTTTCTATATCGTGAAGATTACTATGACCGAGAAACGGAAAATAAAAATACAATTGAAATTATTATTGCAAAGCAGCGTAATGGTCCAGTAGGCTCAGTAGAGCTTGCATTCGTTAAAGAGTTCAATAAGTTCGTTAACTTAGAACGGCGCTTCGAAGATGGACATGCGCCGCCGGCATAAAGATAGTATAAAAAAGAAACGCATTTCTTATAATAAGATGTGTTTCTTTTTTTTTATAGAAAAGATAAGGCTTTCATAGTGTAAAAATATAATTCTTACGAACGAAAAAGTTTTTTAATAAAAAAATGTTCGCTTTTTGGTTGACTTCTTTTTCGGTTTTGGTACAATTATATTGTTTGAATAGATCGTTTGAAAATTGCGGAGGTGCTTTAATAATGTCTTCAGTAGTAGTTGTAGGAACACAATGGGGCGACGAAGGAAAAGGTAAAATCACTGATTTTCTTTCTGAGCATGCGGAAGTAGTTGCAAGATATCAAGGTGGAAATAACGCAGGACATACAATTGTTTTCGGCGGAGTTAAATATAAATTACACTTAATTCCATCTGGTATTTTCTATAAAGAAAAAATTTGTGTAATCGGAAACGGCTTAGTAGTAGATCCGAAAGCATTACTTGAAGAGTTAAAATACTTACACGATCGTGGTGTAAGTACTGATAATTTACGCGTAAGTAACCGTGCGCACGTTATTTTACCTTATCACTTAAAACAAGATGAGTTAGAAGAAGCAAGTAAAGGTGATGACAAAATCGGTACAACGAAAAAAGGTATCGGTCCTGCATATATGGACAAAGCTGCTCGTATTGGTATTCGTATGGCTGATCTTTTAGACCGTGAAGCATTTAAAGAGAAGCTTGCGCGCAATTTAGCACAAAAAAATCGTTTATTTGAAAAAATGTACGATGCAGAAGGTTTCAGTGTAGAAGAAATCTTTGAAGAGTACTTCGAGTATGGACAACAAATCGCACAATATGTATGTGATACGTCTGTTGTATTAAATGATGCATTAGATAATAATCACCGTGTATTATTTGAAGGTGCACAAGGTGTTATGCTTGATATTGATCACGGTACGTACCCATTCGTTACATCTTCTAACCCAATTGCTGGTGGTGTAACAGTTGGAACTGGAGTTGGTCCTGCGAAAGTTACACGCGTTGTAGGTGTATGTAAAGCATATACAAGCCGTGTAGGTGATGGTCCATTCCCTACTGAGCTTAATGATGAAATTGGTCACCAAATTCGTGAAGTTGGTCGTGAGTATGGAACGACAACTGGTCGTCCACGCCGCGTAGGTTGGTTCGATAGTGTTGTTGTAAGACATGCACGTCGTGTTAGTGGTCTAACAGATCTATCATTAAATTCTATCGACGTTCTAACAGGTATTCCAACTCTTAAAATTTGTGTTGCTTACAAATATAATGGCGAAGTTATCGATGAAGTTCCAGCAAACTTAAACATTTTAGCTAAGTGTGAACCTGTATACGAAGAACTTCCAGGTTGGACAGAAGATATTACTGGTGTAAAATCATTAGATGAGCTTCCTGAAAATGCACGAAAATACGTAGAACGTGTTTCTGAGTTAACAGGAATTCAATTATCTATGTTCTCAGTTGGACCAGATCGTAACCAAACGAATATCGTTCGTAACGTATATGAAGCTTAATTGATATTTTTAAGAAAAAACTCATGTCCTCATGAGTTTTTTCTTATCTTTTATAAAAAAAATAAAAAAGGTATTGCAAAATATAAATGAAACATGTTATGATACATCTTGTCGTCACGAAAATATGACGTTGGTGAGTATGAGCCATTAGCTCAGTTGGTAGAGCATCTGACTTTTAATCAGAGGGTCGAAGGTTCGAGTCCTTCATGGCTCACCATTTTATTTTTCGTGGCCCGTTGGTCAAGTGGTTAAGACACCGCCCTTTCACGGCGGTAACACGGGTTCGAATCCCGTACGGGTCATGTTTTTTTTATGTTCATTTTTGGTCCCGTGGTGTAGTGGTTAACATGCCTGCCTGTCACGCAGGAGATCGCCGGTTCGACCCCGGTCGGGACCGCCACTTTTGTTTATACCACCATTAGTGGTTTTATATATAGTTTTGGCTCGGTAGCTCAGTCGGTAGAGCAGAGGACTGAAAATCCTCGTGTCGGCGGTTCGATTCCGTCCCGAGCCACTCTCAGGATATTAAGTGGGCCCACTTAATATCCTTTTTATTTATGTAATTTTACAAAATTGAGTAGTTATTTTAAAATAGAATGAGGAGCCTCTAGCAGTTGAAGCTAGAGGTTTTTCTATAGATCGTATAGGATTCCGTGTAAAAGTGGATCATACATGAGTCTGTGAGAATAGAGGAGAAAGTACTTAAGCAAAAGATGCGGTCATATAGGGACATACTATGTAGACATCAATGTGTTTAGGGATAGTGACCATATTTTTACCCCGCTATTTAATGGGCAGTAAAGCCTACACCTTAAAATTCAGCGAAAGCAAAGAAGTTAAGTGGGGAGCGAGCTACCCGTAAAAGCCCAATTGGTGAGGGCTGATTAAAGTTTCACTTTATAAGGAGGAAATAAACGATGATGGGAAAGAAAATTTTAGTAGTTGATGATGAAAAGCCGATTGCAGATATTTTGAAGTTCAACCTAGAAAAAGAAGGTTTTGAAATTGTAATGGCGCATGATGGTGATGAAGCAATTGAAAAAGCAACTGAAGAACAACCAGATATGGTTTTATTAGATATTATGCTACCAGGTAAGGATGGCTTAGAGGTTTGCCGTGAAATACGTAAAAGCTCAGAAATGCCGATTATTATGCTTACAGCGAAGGACTCTGAAATCGATAAAGTATTAGGACTTGAGCTTGGGGCAGATGATTATGTAACGAAGCCATTTAGTACGAGGGAATTACTTGCTCGCGTGAAGGCGAATTTACGTCGCCATCAGCAAGGTGGTGCGGCAGAAAAAGAAGAAAATACAGAAATGGTTATTGGACCAATTGTTATCAATCCAAATGCGTATAGTGTAACGAAACGTGAGGAAAATATTGAGCTTACACACCGTGAATTTGAGCTATTACACTATTTAGCAAAACATTTAGGACAAGTTATGACACGTGAACATTTATTGCAAACAGTTTGGGGTTATGACTATTTTGGAGATGTACGTACAGTGGATGTAACAGTACGTCGTCTACGTGAAAAAATTGAAGATAATCCAAGTCATCCTACATTAATTGTCACTAGACGTGGAGTAGGGTATTACTTGCGTGACCCAGAGCAGGAATAGTATATGAAGAAAGTCGGTTTTTTTCAATCTATTCATTTAAAATTTGTACTCATATATATGCTATTAATATTGATAGCTATGCAAGTTATTGGGGTATATTTCGTAAGAGAGTTAGAAAAGAGTCTTGTACAAGGTTTTAGAGATTCTTTAACGCAACAAACGAACTTATTATCGTATAACTTGAAACAAGAGTTTAAAAAAAGTTATACAAAAGCAGAGACAGAATCAACAGGTGAGACGATTAAAACGTCCATTCGAAAATTTGCCTCTGATCGAAAGAAGGATATTCAAGAGGTAAGTGTATTTGATGCGAATAGAAAGCTGCTCGCTATTTCAGATGAGTCAAAGCAAAACAAGGTAAATAGAACATCAACTGATATAGCTGTTCAGCGGGTATTGGTACAAAAAAAACCAGAAGTGAAAATTGAGAAGGATGGTCGTACAGGTCACCGTGTACAAGTTATGATTACTCCTATTATGGATGATAACAACAAAGATGCACTTGGTGCTATTTACATTGTTGCATCCATGGAAGATGTTTATAAGCAGATGAAGGATATTAATCAAATCTTTGCGACCGGAACCGTTATTGCATTACTCGTAACAGCTGTACTTGGAATTTTGTTAGCTCAAACGATTACGAGACCAATCTCTGATATGCGAAGACAAGCAATTGAAATGGCAAAAGGAAACTATTCGAGAAAAGTAAAAGTGCATAGCCATGATGAAATTGGACAATTAGCATTATCTTTCAATAATTTATCAAAAAAATTACAACAAGCTCGTTCTTCAACGGAAAGTGAAAGACGTAAATTGTCATCTGTATTATCACATATGACAGATGGAGTAATTGCTACTGACCGAAAAGGGGACATTATTTTATTAAATGATCCTGCGGAAAAGATGCTAAATGTTTCGCGTGAAACGGCGCTCGATCAATCTGTTTTAGAAGTATTGGGAATACAAGAAGAATTTACGCTCGATCATTTATACGAAGAGCCGGATTCTGTTTTATTAGATTTTAGTACGAGAAATGAGCCATATATTTTACGCGCTAGTTTCTCTGTTATTCAAAAAGAGACAGGGAAAGCAAATGGTTTAATTGCCGTATTATATGATGTGACTGAGCAGGAGCGTATAGAAAGGGAACGCCGCGAGTTTGTAGCAAACGTCTCTCATGAATTAAGAACGCCATTAACGACAATGCGCAGCTACTTAGAGGCACTTACAGACGGTGCGTGGCAAGATCCAAATATTGCACCACAATTTTTAACAGTTACACAAGAAGAAACAGAAAGAATGATTAGACTTGTAAATGCGTTATTGCAACTATCTAAACTCGATAGTACAGAACATCGTTTAATGAAAGAGTGGGTCGACTTTACTGACTTCTTTAATAACATTATTGATCGTTTTGAAATGTCTAAAGAGCAAAACGTAAGCTTCAAACGATCTTTCTCTAAAAAATCTCGATTTATTGATATGGATACGGATAAAATTACGCAAGTATTGTATAACATTATTTCGAATGCATTAAAGTATTCGCCAGAAGGTGGAACAGTAACATATCGTTTACGTGATCGCGGAGAATTATTAGAGATTAGTGTAAGTGACCAAGGAATGGGTATTCCGAAAGAAAATGTTGATAAAATCTTTGAACGTTTTTATCGCGTAGATAAAGCACGTTCAAGACAAATGGGCGGTACAGGACTTGGATTAGCAATTGCGAAAGAAATGATTGAGGCACATGGTGGCTCGATTTGGGCAAAGAGTGAGGAAGGAAAAGGGACAACGATTTATTTCACTTTGCCTATGGCAGCAGATGAAGAGGACGAATGGGAATGAGTATGGAGAATGTTAAAACGATAGTTTTAATTAATTTAGTTGTAATTAGTCTATTTCTTACTTTTAACTTATGGACGTATGTGCCAGATTCCACATCTATGCAAAACGCAAAATTTGTACAGGGGAATGAGGGAAATACTCAAACTAAAATTGCTGATGTTGTCCGCCCTACTTCTATCATCGTGCATAAAGATAAAAATCATTACGGGAGCAAAAGAGAGGGAGATATAGAATCAATCTATAGAACTTTGGAAGCAGGGGAATTACATGAGTTCAAAGAGATCTCGATTGCTAAGGCTGACTTCCTTTCTTATGTTCATGGTGAAGGGAAAATTGAACTTATTTTCCCTACCAATATCCCATTTGATGCAGTTAAATCTATGTTTAGTATGAAAGAAAAAAGTATAGCTAAGCCTAAACACTTTAATCGAATTATTCTTGATCCTTCTAGAAGTAGGGATCAAGAAATAAAAATTAATTTTGTTTCTGATGGTGATAACTCTAGAATATATGAAGCAAAATTAAGTGGTGTGTATTTAAAAGATATTGTAAATGCACAAAATCAATTTATAGTATCAGCGAAACCTTATTTTGACTATCAAATTAATGATATAAAAAAGCTATTTTTACCAGATGGAACGACAGAATTAAGTAATATAACATATATTTCATCTAATTTAGCGGTTGATACATTTAAGAATGCTCTTTTTAGTGACCCACGTTATTTAAGCCCTATTATCGAGAGATCGAAAGAAATATTTACAGATGGTATTAGGTCTATGGAGATTGAAAACGATCAGCATATGCTAAAGTATAAAAATTCTTCTGTTTTAAGTGAGAAAAAGCCAGATAATTTAATGCTTTTACAAAAAAGTTTTGATTTTGTAAATGGTCACAGTGGGAGTTTGGATTCATATCGTTTGGACTATATGAATAAAGGACAGACAGTATTCCGCTTACAGGAAGATGGATATCCCGTATTCAATACAGATGGATTAGCTGAATTGAGACAAGTATGGGGATCAGAAGAAGTAATGGAATATGAAAGACCGTTGCTTTCTTTAAATACGAAAGGTATAGAACAGAAGGTTACTCTTCCGTCAGGTCATGTTGTGATAGCATCCTTAGAAAATAATGCCGCAGTAGATAAAAGGTCCATTAAAGATATTGGGATTGGATACAAATTATCACTAGATGGGCAAGTAGCGAGACTACAGCCAATTTGGTATGTAAAGTTTGTTGAAGATGAAGCTGGCAAACAAAAAATATATGAGTGGAGTGAGGGAGGACTAAATGGATTGGGATCGGATTAAAACCATATTTATTGTGACCTTTTTTGTTTTGGACCTCTTTCTCATCTTTCAATTCATTCAAAAGCAAGATAGTAATCAATTGGAGCTTATTGCAGAAACAAAGATAGATCAAGAATTAAAAGCAAACAAAATTACTATGGGTAATTTCCCTAAAGAACCGAAAAAAGAGTCATTTATTAGGGCTGAAAACAAGGCATTTAAAGAAGAAGATGTACAGTCTTTAAAAAATCAAACGGCGCATATACAAAATATGTACAAGATAGAAAGTAAGCTAAAAGAGCCTTTTTTAAATACAAAATCGTTATCCAAAGATAAGTATAATGATTTTTTGAAGAACTATGTATTGGATGGACAAAAGTATGAGTTTGGGGCGATGAAAGATTCTAAAATTTACTTCTTCCAAAAATATAAAGATAAGCCTATTTTCTATAACGATCAGGCGATGATTGTTGTGGAATTAAATGAAAAAAATGAACTTGTGTCGTACACGCAGACGATGCTAACAGGTTTAAAAGAAATGGGCGAAAGTGAAAAAACGAAACAGCAAGAAATTATTACTGCCCAAACTGCTTTAGAAAATCTGTATTTAAAAAATAAAATTCATGGGAATACACATGTAAAAGAAGCGCAAATTGGTTATGCCAACCTTACCGCATCTACTTCTAATAACCAAGTACTTGCTCCAACGTGGAACTTAAAGACGGAGCAGAAGCAGGACTTCTTTGTAAATGCAATTGAAGGACAAGTTATGGAATTAGGGGAAAGGGAAAATCAAGTGGTTGATGAACATACTGGAGTGAGAAAGAATGGGTTTGCATTTTAGCGTACTTGCAAGTGGAAGTACAGGGAATATGCTATATGTAGGAACAGATGAAAAGAAGTTACTTGTCGATGCAGGTTTAAGTGGTAAAGCAACTGAGGCTTTATTTAAACAGGCAGAATTAAATATAAATGATGTATCGGGTATTCTTGTAACACATGAACATAGTGATCATATTAAAGGATTAGGTGTATTGGCACGTAAATATGATTTACCTGTTTATGCAAATGAGAAAACATGGAATGCAATGGAACACTTAATAGGAAATATCCCAACTGAGCAAAAGTTTATTTTCTCAGTTGGGGATGTAAAAACATTCGGTGATATTGAGGTCGAGTCATTTGGCGTTTCACATGACGCGGCAGAGCCGATGTTCTATGCTTTTCATAACAATAATAGAAAGTTAGCTCTTATTACAGATACAGGATACGTGAGTGACCGTATGAAAGGTGTTATTAAGGGGGCTAATGCTTTCGTGTTTGAAAGTAATCATGACGTGGAAATGCTTCGTATGGGACGTTATCCATGGAGTATTAAGCGACGTATTTTAAGTGACGTAGGGCACGTTTGTAATGAAGATGCTGCATTAGCGATGGCAGATGTAATTACAGATGAGACAAAGCATATTTATTTAGCCCATTTAAGTTTAGATAATAACATGAAAGAATTGGCGCGAATGTCAGTATCACAAGTATTAGAGGAAAAGGGATTTGGAGTGGGAGAAGCTTTTGAAATCCACGATACAGATCCAAAAATGCCTACAAAAATTCAATACGTATAATTCTCCATTTTAGTAAACAATAAAGGTGAATATAGTTGTTTTCAGGAAGATAGGTGAACAAATATGTCCTTTATTGATGGAGAAAATTATCGTATGAAACGTGCAAAGAAAAAGAAGCAAAAAGGTATTGTTATTTCTAGCATAGCAGGAACAATTGTAGGAGCTTCGTTATTTGCATTTGGAGCTCCTTTATTTTCAAATGATACGGACGCGTTTCCGCAAGCTGAAGCAAGTGGAAGTAATATGGCGGAAGCTCAAGGCATTAAACAGATTAGCTTTGTGGATGCTGTTGATCGTGCGTCTGAAGCTGTTGTTGGAGTTATTAATATTCAACGAGATAATTTTTCAGAGGCAGATTCAGAAGCAGGTACGGGATCAGGTGTAATTTATAAGAAGACAGATGGTCAAGCTTATATTGTAACGAATAATCATGTTGTTGCTGGAGCAAATCGTATTGAAGTAAGTTTAAGTGATGGTAAGAAGGTCCCTGGAAAGGTATTAGGAACCGATGTGGTCACAGATTTGGCTGTACTAGAGATAGATGCAAAGCATGTGAAAAAAGTAATTGAGATTGGCGATTCTAATACTGTTCGTAGAGGAGAACCAGTCATTGCGATTGGAAACCCGCTCGGGCTACAATTTTCTGGAACCGTTACACAAGGTATTATCTCGGCTAATGAGCGTATTGTCCCTGTAGATTTAGATCAAGATGGACATTATGATTGGCAAGTAGAAGTATTGCAAACAGACGCAGCAATTAATCCGGGTAATAGCGGTGGTGCGCTTGTAAACGCAGCAGGTCAATTAATTGGTATTAACTCAATGAAAATTGCTGCAAAAGAAGTAGAAGGAATTGGACTAGCTATTCCTGTTACTAGAGCTGTTCCAATTATGAATGAATTAGAGAAGTATGGAAAAGTAAGAAGACCGTATGTTGGAATTGAACTGAGATCATTAAATGAAATTCCAAACTACTATTGGTCAAAAACATTGCATTTACCAGGTAATGTAACAGAGGGAGTTTGCATTTTAGATGTGAAAAGTCCTTCGCCAGGTACAGATGCTGGTTTGCGAGAACACGATGTGATTGTAGCAGTAGATGGGAAACCAGTTCGCGATATTATCGGATTCCGTACGGCCTTATATGATAAAAAAATTAATGATAAAATGACTCTTACGTTTTATCGTGGTACAAAACGAGCAACAACAACGGTTAAACTAGGCATTCAAAAGTATTAAAAACAGGAGGGCCTACCTCCTGTTTTCTATTGTAGAAAAGTGAGGTGAAGAATATGAACTTACCTTGTTGTTTAGAACATGTTGAATTAGCTTTAGATATTATTGTGGATGAGTGTGAAGTGCCGCCGGTTATTAACAATGTGGATAACTCGGAAAAAGAGAAAAAAACATGTGAATTTTGTCAAAATGAGGCGACATATGTTGTATCGAACACAGATTCTCACACAATATGTGGGTAACAATTGTGGATATGTGGATAAGTTATGTGGATAACATGTTTGTAAGGTGGGGAATACGTGTGAATATCTCGATTATTTCAATTGGGAAATTAAAAGAAAAATATTTAAAACAAGGTATAGCAGAATACTTAAAACGGTTATCTGCATACGCAAAAGTGGAAGTAATTGAATTACCAGATGAAAAGGCACCAGAAAATTTAAGTGAAGCAGAAATGTTAATTGTAAAGGAAAAAGAAGGTATACGTATACTGGATAAAATTTCTGATGATACGCACGTGATTGCGTTAGCGATAGAAGGAAAGCAAAAATCATCAGAAGAATTTGCAGTAAGCTTAGATCGTCTTGCTACATATGGAAAAAGTAAAGTTGCCTTCGTGATTGGTGGATCACTTGGACTAAGTTCAGAAGTAATGAATCGTTCAAACGAATCTCTTTCTTTTTCAAAGATGACATTACCACATCAATTAATGCGATTAGTATTGCTTGAGCAAGTGTATAGGGCGTTTCGGATTAATCGTGGTGAACCGTATCATAAATAGTAATAGTACATTCAAACGGCTACAGATGTGGCCGTTTTCTATATTTCCTAAAATAAGTATGTTTCTATTTCTAAAAAAGTATGCTGTAATATGAAGAGGAAAAAGTATAAGTAGTCATAGAAGTGAGGAGTTAAAGGTGAAGAAGTTTAAGAAATTTTACTTGGAGATTACGAGTGTATGTAATCTTGCGTGCAGCTTTTGTCCGCCGACGGAAAGGCAGAAGCAATTCATTTCTGTGGAGGATTTTGCGAAAAGGTTAGACCAAATTAAACCACACACAGACTACATTTATTTGCACGTGAAGGGTGAGCCGTTGCTACATCCGAAAATAGATCAATTGTTAGATTTAAGCCATGAAAAAGGGTTTAAAGTTAATATTACAACGAACGGAACGTTAATTAATAAGAGAAGGCATAGACTGTTAAATAAGCCTGCTTTAAGACAAATGAATTTTTCACTGCATAGTTTTGATGGACACCCAGGTTCACAAGATAAAGAAGGCTATGTAAGAAGTATACTTTCCTTCATTAGAGAGGCGACAAGTCAATCGGATTTAATTGTTTCACTTAGATTATGGAATTTGACGCAGGATAATAAAACAAATGCTGAAATCCAGAAGAATAGAGAGCTATTATCCATCATTGAAAATGAGTTTGATCTATCTTATCAAATTGAAGAGAAGCTTACCCCAGGAAAAGGTATAAAAATTGCGGAACGTGTCTTTATTAATCAAGACTATGAATTCCAGTGGCCAGCATTGCATGAAGAAGAGGATGATGGAAAAGGATTCTGTCATGGTCTTCGAAATCAAGCTGGTATTTTAGCGAACGGAACGGTTATTCCTTGTTGTTTAGATGGTGAAGGGATTATTAACCTTGGAAATATTAATAATGATTCATTCTCTAACATTATAGAAGGCGAAAGAGCAACAAACATTGTTGATGGATTTTCTAGAAGAGTTGCAGTTGAAGAGCTATGTAGAAAATGTGGATACCGTAAAAGATTTGGAAAGTAAATATGAAATAAGCCCTCATAAAGCGAGGGCTTATTTTTTATCCCGCTATTTGCCGGGCAGTAAGATCCCTACCTCAAAATTCAGCGGAAGCAAAGAAGTTAGGTAGGGAATCAACTGTCCGTAAAAGCCCGATTGGTTCAACTAATAATCAGTGGGGGATGGCCCCCACTGATTAAAGTTTCACTTTATTCTTGATAAGAGCGCTCTAATTCATCAATTAAGGAACCAACGTAAGAAACAGCTTTGCGGATTGTATCTGGTTTTGACATATCGACTCCAGCATGTTTCATTAATTCCAGTGGTTTCATCGTACCACCAGCGCGAAGTACATCTAACCAGCGATCAACAGCAGGTTGTCCTTCCTCTTTAATCATTTGAGCCACCGCAGTAGATGCAGTGAGGCCTGCGGAATATGTGTAAGAATATAAGCCCATATAATAATGAGGTTGACGCATCCAAGTTAAGCCAGCACCTTCATCAATTTCTACGGAATCTCCCCAGAATGTTGAAAGGACATTTGTTTTTATTTCAGTTAAAGTTGTAGCTGTAAGTGCTTCTCCTGCTTCTGCTAGCGTGTATACCCTCCTTTGATATTCTCCCTCAAGTAAGTGAGTAACAAAGTTATGATAATATGTGCCGAGTAGTTGCAGAATGACCCATCTACGCATTCTCTTATCGTCAGTGGTCGCTAATAAATGCTGGGCTAATAGTAATTCATTCATTGTAGATGGTGCTTCAACGAAGTACATAGATGGACGTACGTTCATAATACGCTGGTTTTTATTTGCTAAATAAAAATGACCAGCGTGCCCAAATTCATGAGCTAATGTGAAGCAGCCACGCATCGTATTTTGCCATGTAATTAAAATGTATGGATGAGAACCATATGGACTTGAACAAAATGCTCCAGTTGATTTGCCTACGTTATCTGCAAGGTCCACCCATCTTTCTTTGAACCCTTTTTTGATAATGGCACTATATTCATTGCCAAGTACTTGTAAAGATTCTTGAATGAGTTTTCCAGCTTCTCCGTAAGTAATTGCTGGATTAAATTCGGGATCTAAAGGTGCATGTAAGTCGCAGAATAGCATTTGATCGAGTCCTAATACTTTCTTTTTTAAATCTGCAAAACGGCGCATATGAGGCGCCAATTCTTTATAAATAATATCGAGTTGATTGTTATACATTTCAAGTGGAACTTTTTGAGGTTCTAAAAGCATATGAGTAACAGATTCAAATTTGCGTAAACGAGAGAGTGTTACTTGTTTTTTTACCTCGGTAGCATATGTTGTTGCCACGGTATTTTTATATCGCTTCAAAGTGGACACAAATGATGAGTATGCCTTTCTGCGTATGTCTGCGCTTGGAGAAAACTCATATTTACTTTCAAATAATGCAAATGAGACAGGAAGTTCATTTCCTTGTTCGTCTTGTATGGAGTTAAAATCCATATCGGCTAATTTAGTCATACCGTAAATTTTGTATGGAGAACTATGTACTTCGCCAAGTGCAGCAAGTGCTTCTTCAGTTTCAGGAGAGAGCGTGTGCTGCCTTTTTTGTAATATGTCTAGTAATGATTTACGGAAAGGTTCAAGTTTTGTTTCTTCAGTTAAATATTTTTCAATTGTGCCTTCTTCTAATGAGAGAATTTCATTATGAATAAAGGATAGCGCCGTATGTACTTTCGTCCATAAAGCGGAAATTTTGGAAGAGTTCGCTTGAATAACTGGATTTGTACGATCAGTAGATTCTTTTAAATTTGCATAGGAGTATAGTTTTGTTAACTTCATTAAAAGCTCTTCTTCTAAAAGTAGGCAATGTAATAAGGTCGTGGGACTAGTGTGTAATTGACCTTTAAACGCATCAAGTTTTTTTATATCATCTGTTAATACACGTAATGCAGTTTCCCACTCTTTATCAGATACGTATAAATTAGAGAGGTCCCATGTTAATTCAGTAGGAACTTCTGCACGAATATGGCGTTTCTCAATTACATCTTTCATATAGTATATCCCCCTTAGTATAAGTATTTAAAAATATGATACTAGAAAATTCAGTAAAATGAAAATATTTTACATTTCTATATATGAAAAAGGACAAGCATAAAAATGCTTGTCCCTCGAGTTAAATTTAAAAATTAATATACTTTATCACCGTTGAAAATAGAGTTTTTCACGACTACATAATCTACAGTACGAATGGAGTCTAATTTTGTTCCACCAGCATAAGAGATAGAAGATTGAAGATCTTGTTCCATTTCGATTAAAGTGTCTTCTAAAGAACCTTTATGCTCAACGAACATTTTCTTACCTTCAACGTTTTTCTTCTCACCTTTTTGGAATTCAGAAGCTGAACCGAAGTACTCTTTATAAAGTTTGCCATCTTTTTCGATTGTTTCCCCTGGAGACTCTTCATGACCAGCGAATAGAGAACCAATCATAACCATAGTCGCCCCAAACCGAATAGATTTAGCTACGTCGCCATGTGTACGAATACCACCGTCAGCGATAATTGGTTTACTTGCAGCTTTTGCACACCAGCGAAGTGCAGCTAGCTGCCAACCACCAGTTCCAAAGCCTGTTTTAATTTTAGTAATACAAACTTTACCAGGTCCAATACCAACTTTTGTTGCGTCAGCACCAGCGTTTTCTAATTCTCTTACCGCTTCTGGAGTTCCAACGTTTCCAGCGATAACGAAGCTTTCTGGTAAATGCTTTTTAATATGTTGAATCATGTTGATTACAGCATTAGAATGTCCATGCGCGATATCAATCGTGATGTATTCAGGTGTAAGGTGTTCAGCAGCTAACTGTTGTACGAATTCATACTCGTCCTCTTTTACACCAACGCTAATAGAAGCGATTAATCCACGTGATTGCATATCTCTAATGAATGAGATTCGTTTCTCTGGTTGGAAACGATGCATGATATAGAAGTAATTATTTTCAGCTAAATAAGTTGCAATTCTTTCATCAATAATCGTTTGCATATTTGCAGGTACGACAGGTAATTTAAATTTATGTTTACCTAAAGTGACAGTTGTATCACATTCAGAGCGGCTGTTCACAATACATTTTGCAGGAATTAATTGAATATCTTCATAGTCGAATACGTTTTCCATCATTTACACCCCTAAAATACGAATATTTTATTTTTATTAATCAAAAATGTTCGTCCATATGATAATTTACATTGTTTTCATTTAAAAGTCAAAGGATTTCTTAACGTTTTTTTAAAAAGTAGATTTTATATCTAAAAAACAACGTTAAAAACGAATTTAAAATGTTTTTTTGTTTGTATTGTTCGTTTATAAAAAGGGTTGAAAAATTAAGATAATTATACAAGGATGTATGTATTCTTTTTATTTTTTTGGGGCGGATGTAGGATTCTATGAAAAGGTTAATGCTAACAATACGAGCAAAAGATGTTATCAAGTAGTTGAACAATATATGAAATGATAAGGTTTATTTCTATATAAAAAGATGAATCTGGCATAATCCATCTTTTTATGCGAGGTTTCAAGTATAATAAGTAGGGCGATAGTAACGTATACAAAAGATAAAAAAGAAAATAATACAGAATAAAATGAGGTTAATATATGAGTAAAAAAGGTTTTTTTGAGTATAAATTAAGTAAAGAAATTGTAAGGGCACTTACTGGGTTAGGGTATGATCATCCAACAGAAGTACAAGGTGAGGTTATTCCAGTCGCATTACAAAAGAAGGATCTTGTTGTGAAGTCCCAGACGGGAAGTGGAAAAACAGCTTCATTTGGTATTCCACTTTGTGAAATGGTGGAGTGGGAAGAGAATAAACCACAAGCATTAGTTTTAACACCAACGAGAGAGCTTGCGGTACAGGTGAAAGAAGATATTACAAATATAGGGCGATTCAAAAGAATTAAAGCCGCCGCAATTTATGGTAAATCCCCATTTGCACGTCAAAAATTAGAGTTAAAGCAAAAGACGCATATTGTAGTAGGGACTCCAGGGCGTGTATTGGATCATATTGAAAAAGGGACCCTTTCTTTAGAGCGATTAAAATATTTAGTGATTGATGAAGCGGATGAAATGCTAAACATGGGCTTTATCGATCAAGTAGAGGCAATTATTGATGAATTACCTACAAATAGAATGACAATGCTATTTTCAGCAACTTTACCGGAAGATGTTGAAAGGTTATCACGTACATATATGAATGCACCAACTCATATTGAAATTAAAGCGGCTGGGATTACGACGGATAAAATTGAACATACTCTTTTTGAGGCGATAGAAGACGAGAAGCTTTCACTACTTAAAGATGTAACAACGATTGAGAATCCTGATAGCTGTATCATTTTCTGCCGTACACAAGAAAATGTAGATCATGTATATAGACAATTAAAACGAGCTAACTATCCTTGTGACAAAATACATGGTGGTATGGTACAAGAAGATCGTTTTGAAGTCATGGATGATTTTAGAAAAGGAAAATTCCGTTATTTAGTAGCAACAGACGTAGCTGCGAGAGGAATTGATATTGATAATATTACACATGTTATTAATTATGATATTCCACTTGAAAAAGAAAGCTATGTACATCGTACTGGAAGAACGGGACGAGCTGGAAATAGTGGAAAAGCTATTACATTTATAACACCATATGAAAATAGATTTTTAGAAGAGATTGAGGAGTATATTGGATTTGAAATTCCAAAGGCAATTGGACCTTCAAAAGAAGAAGTTATGAAAGGGAAAGCTGTATTTGAAGAAAAGATACATGCTAAACCAATTATAAAGAAAGATAAAAATGCAGACATCAACAAAGGCATTATGAAGCTGTACTTTAATGGCGGGAAGAAAAAGAAAATTAGGGCGGTAGATTTCGTCGGTACAATTGCTAAAATTAAAGGTGTTACAGCAGAAGATATAGGCATTATTACGATACAAGATAATGTTTCTTACGTTGAAATATTAAATGGAAAAGGACCACTTGTCTTGAAAGTCATGAAGACTACAACGATTAAAGGGAAACAACTAAAAGTTCATGAAGCAATTAAGTAAATAAAAAACTATCCACTTTAATAGGTGGATAGTTTTTTATTTATGATTCTTTTAAATCATCCACTAGTTGCTCCGCTAAACGTCTATACATATTACTCATAGTCACGAAGGATGTTAGTAGTAGAAATTTTTCTAGCTCTGTGTCTTCTAAGGAAGAAATCTCATTTACTTCTGTAACACGGTTATTTACGTCTTGTTTAAAGCTTTCGACATTGCTTTCAGTAAGAGCAAGATAATTTTTGTATAACGTATTTAATTCGAATGAATCATCATTTAATAAGGAGTCATTTATAGTTTCTAATGAACTTTTTATGTCGTTAATGGAAAGAGCACCTTTTAATTGATAAATTAGGCTAATTAAAATCATATGCTCTTTTGAATACTTTTTATTTTTGATAGGGATGAATAGTTTCCCTTTTGCGTAATTATTAATCATCGTTTTTGTTAATACTTTTTCATCATCAGTTCTCGTTGTATCTGCATAAGTATTCTCAAATAGTTGGACAACTTGATCTACATATAAGTCAACATTTGGAATATCCTCAAGTTTAATATTTTTTTCTAAATGCAATGTCTCAAGTAATTCATTTATATTTTCCACGTAGAATCCCTCACTTTTATAACTTAGTGGAACTTAATGTCTAATACATCCTTAAATATGGTATTACGAAACAAATAAATTGTAAATGTTGACCTTAAAAAGAAATGTGTATATAATTACATGTAGTTATTAAAACTATATGTAATTATATGAGGGGTGTTATTATGAATGCTTATGTGAGGGAACCAGTTAATGCATTTACTCACTTAGGTGGAGCGATATTATCATTTATTGCCTTATTAGCTATGCTTGTGAAAGTTTCTATCAAGATGCCATCATTTGCTGCAATTACAGCTGTTATTTTGTTTGGGATTGGAATGATGGTCCTTTATACGGCATCAGCTGTATATCATAGTGTTGTGGCCAATGAACGTGTTATTTACTTCTTTAGGAAGCTAGATCATTCTATGATTTTTATATTAATTGCAGGTACATATGCACCCTTTTGCTTAATTACATTAAATTCAGCAAGTGGTTTGCTATTATTTTGTTTAGTCTATGCAACTGCGATTTGTGGCATTGTGTTTAAAATGTTTTGGTTTAATTGTCCAAGATGGTTATCGACAGCAATTTATATTACTATGGGTTGGTTAATTGTTTTATTCTTTGCGCCGTTAGCTGAGAATCTAAGTACAGGAGGCATTGTGTTCTTAGTACTTGGGGGCATTTTTTATACAATTGGTGGATTTATTTATGGAACAAAGCCAAAATGGCTAGAGTTTAAATATATGGGACATCATGAAATTTTTCACGTTTTTGTATTATTAGGTAGTCTTGCACATTTTCTAAGTGTATATTGTTACGTAATTTAATAAGAAAAACGCCACATAACAAAAATTATGTGGCGTTTTTCTTATTACTTGATCGGAATCGTATATGTTATAAAATTATTATGGGATAAAATGTAAGTTTCTGTGTTCGCATATTAAACATAGGATAAGAAATATGTGATATACTTTGAGAAGTTTATAATGAATAAAATATGGAGGACTATAATTATGGCAATACTTGTAACAGGTGGAGCAGGGTACATTGGTAGTCATACATGTGTAGAATTACTAAATAGCGGTTACGAAATTATAGTAGTTGATAATCTTTCGAATAGCTCGGTAGAATCTATAAATCGAGTGAAAGAAATAACAGGAAAACAATTTAAGTTTTATAAAGAAGATGTTTTAAATCAAGAAGCACTTGACGCAATTTTTGAAGAAAATGCAATCGAAGCAGTTATTCACTTTGCAGGATTTAAAGCTGTAGGGGAATCAGTAGCAATTCCATTAACATATTATCATAACAACATTACGAGCACTTTAGTGCTATGTGAAGTAATGCAGAAACATAATGTAAAGAAGATGATTTTTAGTTCATCCGCAACTGTATATGGTATCCCGGAAACGTCACCGATTACAGAAGAGTTTCCATTAAGTGCAACAAATCCATATGGTCAAACGAAATTAATGATTGAGCAAATTATGCGTGATGTAGCATTTGCAGATAGAGAATGGAGTATCGCGTTACTTCGCTATTTCAACCCATTTGGTGCACATGAAAGTGGACGTATTGGAGAGGATCCAAATGGAATTCCAAATAACTTAATGCCATATGTCACACAAGTGGCAGTAGGTAAGCTAAAAGAATTAAGTGTATTTGGAAATGACTACCCAACGAAAGATGGAACAGGCATCCGTGACTACATACATGTTGTAGACTTAGCAAAAGGTCACGTAAAAGCGCTAGAGAAAGTACTGAATACAACAGGAGTAGATGCTTATAATCTGGGCACAGGTACAGGGTATAGTGTACTTGAGATGGTTGAAGCATTTGAAAGGGTTTCAGGAAAAAAAGTTCCTTATAAAATTACAGAGCGTCGTCCTGGTGATGTGGCAATATGTTTTGCAGATGCATCAAAGGCAAAACGTGAACTAGGATGGGAAGCAAAACGTGGATTAGAAGAAATGTGTGCAGATTCTTGGAGATGGCAATCAAATAATAAAAATGGCTATTTGGAAGTTTAATATGTAGATACAAAAAATGACCTTTGCATAAGCAAAGGTCATTTTTGTATTTATTTCCCGTTAAGTTTATTAGCTAATTTGGTAAAAAAAGTCCGCTGTTTTATAGGAATATTTGACTGGCAAAATGTATAATAATCAATATCTTTAATGTAAGTAAAGAGCCTAGAAATAGCATATAGGAATGTAATAGAGGATCCAACTGCAAAACTAATGCCGTAACCATTGAATCCAAATGGAAGCAGGATAAGGCTTAATAACAAGTTTGCAAAAAAGAAAATAGCTGATGTTCGAAATGCCCCTTTACGATCCTCAAAGTATAGGAGTAGTAATGTAATAACGAGTACCATTCCATTTGCATAAGCACCAACTATAGTTAGTTGCAGAATAGAGTAATTAAGTGTTATGTTTCCAGATTGCGAACTAAACATCCATATTATAAAAATAATAAGTAAGGAAAAAATACCTTGATTACGAAGGATACGTTCCATTTCCTGCTTTAAGACAAAGTTCATGGAATCCTTCAATTGTAAAAGCGTATGTAATGTTCCGCCATTGTTTACCGAACCGAAGAACTTTTTATATCTTTCATAAAACCTGGTTTCAATGGATACTACAAAGAAAATATAGGTTGGGATAATACTTAAATACGCCCAGAAAACAGAAGTATCATAAATTTGATGATAAATAAATGTGTTTTCAATATTTCCCCGACCGTCTCCAAACCAAATAACAAAATTACATACCCAAATACCCACATTGTAAAAGAGGCTTGACCAAAATAATTCTGGATATTTATCTAAATAAGACAGAAAGGTAAATTGTTCAGTAGCATCACTATTTGGAAACATTCGTACAATAACGATACTTAACCATACTAGTGTAATGAAAGTACCGAGTGTAAACGAAATTAAAAGCAATAGGGCAGATCCATGTTCTAACCCAAGTGTAGGGTGCCAGTAAGCTACTAGGATAATTCCTAATAGGGAAAAAATGGATCCGATTAAAAATGCCAGTGCAATTGATTGATAATCTTTAGCTGCTGTTAAATAAATGGACTGAATCCAGATGATATTTAAAGCTAAAAATAAAAATAGCATCACGATTTTATAATATAAAGCTAATGGTGTGAAAAATGCAAACAAAAGCCATAACATAATAGCTAAAAAAAGTGTGATCTTCGTCATTCCTAAAAATGAAGAAAATACTTTATCAGCTTTTTGTTCGTATAAAAGGTCAGCTACATATCTAGTTACAATGAGCTGCAATGCTCCGTAAATAATTTGAGAAAAAATAAAGCAATATGAAATTGAAATAGTGAAAAGGCGCTGTTCTTCAATTGAAATAGAATGAAATAAACTCAAAATGAATCGAATAGTTGTTACTGCTAAAATAACGACTAACCAAGGACCAGCTGTAACAAATAACGAAAACCCATAAGCTTTTACCCTTGAAGAATAGTAGTCTTCCTGAAATAATTTTTGTAATCGAAATCCTATACCTGCCATGTTTTCGCACCCCTTTCTAAATAAAGCTTACGATAACTATCAACAACACCTGATAATTGATAATATGCTTCAATACGATTACGCCCATTGTTTCCGAATTGTTGAATGGATTCAGGGTGGCGATAATACCATTCTAAGTGGGTGGCAACTTGTTCAGGAGATACAGGTGGTACAACAAAGCCACATTGGCCGTAAGGATCTTCATCTTGTCCATAAATTAACTCCTTACAAGAACCAACGTCTGTAACAACCCATGGTAATCCCGATGCCATTCCTTCTAACATAGCTAGTGGTTGTCCTTCAGATATGCTAGTTAATACGAGAATATCCGTTTGTTTTAAGTAATCTTTAATGTTTACTCTGCCAGTCATTATTACATGTTCTTTTAATCCAAGTTGCTGAATTAAATCACGACATTCTTGGGCATACTCTGGTTCTTCTGTATCAGGACCTAATAAGTAGAAGATAAACGGAATATCTTTTTCTAATAATAATTTAGCTGCATAAATCATTGTTTTTACGTCTTTAATTGGCACAACTCGTATAATAGCAGAAATAATGAGTTTATCTGAATTATGTTTTGGCTTACGTAGCCCTTTATAGTCAGATAAAGTAACACCATTTGGAACAATTTTCAGTTTATGGGCCGGAGCTCCTAGTTCTTTTTGATATGCACTATTCCGTCCGAATAACGTAATCACATCAGCAGCTTGTTCATATGCTTGGTGAGATAAATGATGGAAGAAAGAAACCCATCTTTTTTTGTATTCGATTGGTATCCAAGTTGATTGGAGTATTTCCTCTTCACGTTCCCGAGAATAAATACCATGCTCTGTTAGAATAAATGGTATGTCAGATTTGGCACTAATTGCAGCTCCAAGAAGCCCACCATAGCCTGTAGATACAGAATGGATAAGATCTAATTCAGGAAAATCAATTTGTAAAATTTGAATGATTGGTGTGAACATAGATCTCCACATCCAAAAGTAATTTAAGAAAGAACCACTACTTTCTTCATACAAATAGCTTTCTTTCACTATTTCATAAAATTCACGACTTTCGAAGAAGGAATGTAGTGTTCCTAGCTTTTGCTTGTTCCCTAATATTTGTAATGCTTCTGTGTCGTTAGCCTGGAATGTAAACCATTTTTGAAGTGTTTGTACTTCATCAGTCGTTAAATTGGTTTTTATATGTTTTGAGTCACTTTCTGATTGTAAGGGAATCATAATGATATCTTTTACATTGTTAGGAATTTCATATTGATATTCCTCTTCTGTTTTTATTTGCGGTACGATCGCAAAAATGGTGAATTCATGTTCTTTAAATTGTTGGATGATCATTTGTACCCAACTTGCTACTCCGCCACTGACAAAAGGATAACTTCCTTCAACGACTAAACCTATTCTCATCTGCTATACCCCTTTAATTGGAATTGTAGCGTTAGCTTGTTTTAATATAACGCTATAAATTTGTGAATCTAGCTTTGTAACTGTGCCGTATGGGAATGAACCGGTTTTCAATTTTTTCCCTTCTTCCACACGTATAATCGTTGCAGTGTGGTTTGGTAATCCTTTATATGCAATGTGAACAGCATCATCTTCATAAGAAACAGCTAAATCACCAGTTTGATAAATTTTCATGGAAGCAGTTGCTTCACTTTGTGTCATACTTTTTATATAAGGATATCTTTCTCGTATTTCTTTAATTGTCATTTTATAAGCTTTGAATAATTCTTCCCATGTTAAATTACCCGAACGTTTTTCATCAAGGATATCATCTGGATGGACGAAATGTGAGATAACCCCTAAATTTGCGGTAACATCAGCTAAAATAAATTGTTCTTCATCTGGGATAGCGTAGCCACTCGTAATACGCGGGAAGTGATAAATATTTTTGTTGTGCTCGTCTGGTCCAAATTCTTGAATTAAACTGCCGTTACTTTTACTTCCCACATATAGAGAAGCAACTGTTTCCATAGTTGGAACCGCGTCGTTTAATGCACTTAATCCAGTTGTATTTATAATATTGGATGGTGGTACATAGGTTTTTAGTTTTTCGTTTGGAAAGAAGTTATACACGAGTTTTTGTAAAGCATCTAAGGATCTCTCCATGTCCTCTTTTGAATTCCATGGAACATATTCAAGTGCTTTATCTACTGGGTCTGGTGGTAATAATAAAGGTTGATGGTTATAGCCATGAATACCGATTTCTCCACCGTGACTTAATAATTCTCTCCCAAATAATAAATAGGTATTTCTATTTTTACCTGTGAAATTTTCAAAAGGTGGCGTTACTTTATTTTGGTATGTCCCAATTGCAACCCCTGTATATTTAATATCAAGCTCTTCAGAGATATCCTTCATATTTTTCCACCAATGTTTTTTATAAAATTCTTCAACAGAAATTTTTTCTGTTGTTAAGTTTTTTAGTTCTCCACTTGGAATTGGAGATGGGAAGTCATCGATATACATAATCTCCGCTCCAAGTTGTACTGTAGCGAAAGTCGGGAAAATAGTACCCAGTGATTGAACGAACATACCTCTACCTAATTTATCGTTCAATGCTGTTGTATTCCAATATAAGACTTTTCCTTCACCGTAGTCATTGGTCCAAAGGATGGGAGTATCTTCTGCAGTAATCCAAGTATTAGTTGTATTCTCATCTAGCGTAATATTCATTGAGCTATGAGTGAACAATGGAGAAGAACTTGAGAGATCAGGATAACCAGGGAATAAAACTTCTTCAAAGGTTAATCCTTTCACATCTTTGAAGCCTTCTTTTTTGGTAATACCAAATAATTTGTTCCAGGAAGGATCTGAATCAAGTCGGTTTGCGATAATAATCCTTCCGCCCATTTGTACAAAATTTTGAATATCAGCTTGTGGAAGTTGCGCCATTATTTCACCTGTAATAATAATTCCTGTATAGGGAGAGGGAGTAAGTCCCTTAATTTCATTAGCTGTAATATCTTTATAGTGTAGGTGTGCGTAATCCATTGCCTTTTTCGTATTAAATTCGACTTGTTGCCCTAATGTATTATCCGTTTTTAAAACGTATAATTGCATTTTTTGTCCATTTTGGGCTACATCTTTTGCTTTGAGTGTTTTAACAGTATCTGTTTCTTTAGTTTTAGGAACAGAAAACTTTTGATAGAAATTTTCTGTTCGATATATAAGGATAGATATAATTAAGAGAAATAAAATGATACTAACAATGCCGATATATATATTAGTCCCCTTTTTCAATGTGTGCGCCTCCAAACTGCCTTACAAATAATTGATATTTACGCGGTAGTATATGAACTCTTTTTGCAGCTGCTAGATTATTGATTAAGTTATAGAGCTCGTCCCATAACTTTTGCTCATAATATATTTCAAGTAATCCAACGTAACCGTAATATGATTCAGGATAGAAATGAATAAGATTTAAAAATTGTTCTTCAGACTTTGCATATTGTTTTGTATGTAGAAACAGATTTCCAAGGTGGAAAGGATAAAGGGGTTCAGTAGGGAAAAGTTCTACACTTTGTGTAATAAAATTCATAAATTCGGCGATTATTTTTTCCTTTTGCTGATTAGAAAGAAGACCACTGTCTATATATCTTAAATAGTTAGAAACCAACTCTTTTGCAATTTCATTTTGTGGATTTTGTAGAAATTGCTTATTTAAGTATTCGATCTGTTTTTCGTACCGTTCATTTAGTAAATTAATAGTAGTTGCTGCGTAATGTACAGTTTCAGGATCTTTATGGTGAATGGCTTCTTTCAATAAGCCTCCTTCATTGGAAATAGGGGAGGAGCTTAACTGTACAATGAGTTGTTTATGTAATTCAGGCTTATCTAGTTCTAATCCAGAAGAAAATGAAATTAGGTCCATATCTTGTTTTGCTGATGCCAAAATATCTTCATAATGATCAACTTGAAAGGAAACATACTCAGAGTATTGCTGTAACCACTCGGTTTTGGAGCGTTTTATATTCAGTAATAACATGATTGCTGATACAATAAGTCCGACAAGCGGGAAAAGGAGAGAGATAATCAAGCAAAACTCAATAATTCCTTTCTTATCTTCAGTAATCAAACCTTTCGTAAATCGAAATAAAAGAAAAACCAAAATAGCATAAATAAAGTAAAGAAGGAGTAAAATCATTATAATACCACTCCTTTAGAAGAAAGAGCGTTTTGTATACGAGTTTGGACTGGTAATAAAAACTTTTCTTCAGTGCCAGGTAATAGAATCATAACTTTTTGTTCGGTCGTGTTATAACCGAATATATCAATATCACGCAAATGATCTTTTAAAATAGAATTTATCATTTCTAAGGAATCTTGTGGAACAGTAAATTCAAAATAGGAATATGGATAAGATAATGTTTCGTACCGTTTCTTTTCTATTTTTAGTAAATGTTCAAATTCATCTTCATAATAAATGCTCGTTTTAGGGAATGTACGATCCTCTTGACTTGATAGCCAAAGATTAGAAGCGTTTTGTAAACGATCACCCATCCAGCGTAAATACCATGTGAAAAGTTCGAATTGCTCAGAAGTTACTTTTGAAAATTCAATTTCGTCTAATATAATGACGTATTGTACATCATCTTGGAATAGGACGGGACCAACTAAAAGTGGAGCGTCTTGAAAATCCTCTTCTGTACGGAAAAAAGGTCGATTATGCGCTAGAGCATTTTTGATGACTAGCGAAGCATTTTTAACAAAAATGGATTGAGGTAAGGTATTTTTACCAGTTTCTGCTCTTAATTTAATACGAAGTGATTGTTTATTGTTATCGACGTGATAGATACCAATTTTTTTTGCTCCGAAATACATTTTTAATACATTTATTCCCTCATCGAGTACAATTTCAGGATGTGTATGATTTAAAGCTTTAAACATATGATACATTTTAGATAAGTGATTATTTGATTCAAGTACACGAGAACGTAGTGTAATACGTGTTTCATCCAATTGTTTCACAACATATTTTAATTCTTTATTTTCGGCTTTTAGCTCATTATTTATCATATGTACATCTTCATACCGTTCTTTTTGTGCAGTACTCATTAGTCCACAACATAAACTAATAACAAGTAAGAAAATCCAATTAATCCAGTAATCTAATGAATAAAAGTACAGTAATATATCATCTTCCTTATATATACCGCTTACAAAAATATAAATCATTGCTTCTAGAAAGGTGAAAAGGGCGATAGATATGCCATACCGGCTAGAAATAATTAATGTAATAAATAAGAGTAAGAAGTATTCATACGTTGGTGTTAGAAAATCAGTTAGTATTGAGAGAAAAAATAGAGCAATAAAGAGAATCGTAGGTTCAATCATTTTTTGTAATAAATTAGATTGTCTATAGTGCATAAAAAATCCCTTCTTTCGTTTGCAAATTTAATTTTGAGGAATAGTACACTGAAATAAAATACATAATTTAAAAGAATTATTTTAAAATATATAATATATGAAGCCCAAATCATTTTATCAACAGAGATGTAGTAAATTCAAGTGTAATAAATTCTAATTTTTGTTAATGTATTGTATTTATTGGGATTTTTATTAAATATCGAGCTTGAAAAAATGTAAAATGTTATTGTATTACTATACTTGTATTAATATTTAAAACGATAAAAAATTACAGTTTTATAGGGGGTAATATTATTATGGAGTGGAAACGTTCCATATGCTTTTTAGCTATATTTTCTTTTCTTTTTTCCTCAAGTACATCCGCCCAAGCAAATGTCGTGGAACCAGTTTTAAAAAATGTACGAAGTTATAAAATTTATTATGGTGAAGCAAATGAGCAAGTAATTGAGGGACTGTCAAAGTATGACATGGTCATTATAGAGCCATATGCATTTACGAAAGAGCAAGTTCAGCAATTAAAAAAATCAGGAACAGTAGTCCTTGGGTATGTTAGTGTTTTAGAATTAGAATCGTGGCATAAATCGCAAGTAGTTGAATCAGACTATTATTATCGAGACGGTAAGAAAATGAAGATTGAGCAGTGGGATACATATATTATGAATTTAGCTGATGAACATTACCGGCGGATTATTGTAAATAAGGTGAAACAGCAAGTTATTGGAAAAGGAATAGACGGTGTGTTTTTAGATACCGCTGGTGATATTGATGACTATTTTTATGATCAGCCAGTTACACAAGGGAAATTTCGCGAAGCATATGTAAATTTATTAAAAGAAATAAAAGGTGTTGATTCTGATTTGCTTCTTATACAGAATTGGGGATTTGACACAATCAAAAATACATCCTTGAATTTTATACATGGTGTATTGTGGGAGGACTTCAATAAACAAGTTATTACGAAAGATGAATGGAGTCAAAATTGGATGCGCTATTTTAAACAAGAAAGTAATAAGATTGTAACGTTTACCGTTACTCCCAATAGCGTATCTAAAAAATATAGTTCTATAAATGGATTTATTCCTACAATTAATCCGAATGATATTTATGATAAATAGCAATTATTAGGGATGAGAAGCTATCAATATTGACTATGAAAGTTTAGGTCAGTATACGATTATCTTATAAAGATGAATGTATTACTGACTAGCTCATTTTATAATATTCCATGTTAGAAATTAGTAGAATAAGATAGAAAAAATGCATTATCCTATTAATTTTTATAGAAATAAAAAACGTAATATTAAAAATAACATCAATACTTGTGTCATGGTTAGAGTACGTTTATAATCAAGGAATCCTATTAATGTTCTGATAGGATTATTTATGATTGAAAGCGTTTTAAATTTGGTGTTCTTAAAGGTAGGAAGTCTGACTTATTTAGATTAAAAATTATGTATGTAGTTTTAAATAGGAAGAAAAATAATAAAGAATCACTTTATATTGTGGGGAGGTTAAAAGTGTGAAAGGGAAAGACTTTCACACGAATACATATGGGTTACGTAGGATTATTACTTTCGGGTGCAGCTTTATTTTTAAATAGTCTTGTTATATTAGGAAAAGCAGAGATGAAAAGTGCAGGTGTTTTTAATTTATTTGTGGGTGCACTACAAATTATTATTCCGTTCTATTTAATCATGATTTCTGATCAAAGTAATTGGACGGTATATTCATATGCAGCTACTTTCTTATTCGGATTAACCTATTTATATGTAGGTGTTACTTTTATAAAAGGAATGGATAGTAGCGGTCTAGGTTGGTTTTGTATTTGGGTAGCAATTATTGCTTTATTTTATATGATTGTTTCATTTGTTCAATTCCACGATGTTGTGAATGCGTTAACGTGGTTTATGTGGGCATTACTTTGGTATTTATTCTTTGTATTAAATACACAAAAAAAGAACATCAATCAATATCTTGGAAGGATTGCCTTCGTACAATCATGGGTAACATTGACGTTACCTTCACTCTTTTATTTTATGGGAGTATGGGGAGAGGGATTCGTATATGAATTATGGGTTTATGTATCTGTAATTTCTATTTTATACTTCTGTTATTGTATTTATAAATATCGAGTACGTTAATATATTTTCTGTAGAAAAGCATGGAATCGTTAAACGAATTCCATGCTTTTTATATGTTAGCACTTATAATAGAGAAGTAGTATCTTACAATTTTCTAAAATGGGGATGATGAAGTTGAAAAAAGTATTGGTGCTAGGGGGAACAAGGTTTTTTGGTAAACATTTAGTAGAAGCACTTTTGCAAGAGGGGCACGATGTAACGATTGCGACGAGAGGAATTACGGAAGATTCTTTTGGAAGTGCAGTAAAAAGACTTATTGTAGATAGAGAAGATGAAAAACAACTAGCAGAGCGTCTAGAAGATAAAAGTTATGATATTGTATACGATAATTTATGCTATAGCTCGAATGCAGCGAAGATAATATGTGAAGTTTTACGAGGGAAAACGAAGAAATATGTTATGACATCTTCAATGGCCGTCTATGAACCTGCACTAAGCTTATCAGAAGAAGACTTCAATCCTTACGAGTATGCAATCGCGTATGGAGATAGGAATGACTTCAATTATGGTGAAGGAAAGAGATTAGCCGAAGCCGTTGTATTTCAACAAGCAACATTCCCAGTTGTTGCAGTTCGTTTTCCGATTGTTATTGGAGAAAACGATTATACGAAAAGGTTACAATTTTACGTTGAACATATCGTGAGAGAAGAACCTGTCGCAGTGAATCATCTAGATGGAAAGTTGTCGTTTATACATGAAGAAGAAGCAGGGGGATTTTTAGTTTGGTGTGGGATGAAAGACATAGAAGGGCCAATTAATGCTTGTAGCAACGGGGTAGTTTCTGCTCGGGACATTATTCATTTCATAGAAGAAACTACTGGAATAAAAGCACTTGTTCAAGAAGCAGGAGATCATGTAGCACCTTATAATGAAGTGACTAATTGTACATTACATAATGGAAAAGCTAATGAATTAGGATTCCCGTTCCGAGGGTTGAAAATAGAAATAGAAAAAGTATTACGTTATTACATACATGCAATGAAATGATCATAAATCCCCCGGTGGCAATCCGGGGGATTCTGGAGGATTTCGACAATACTAATTTTACATTACCAAACTTACCTTATACGCACGACTAATGTTTTTGTGATTGAATTGCTTGTAAATACTTTTCATTTACCCAGTCCCAGTTCACTGTATGCCACCAGTTGGTAACAAATTCTGGGCGACGATTTTGGTACTTTAAATAATAGGCATGTTCCCATACATCAATGACGAGTAATGGAATCTTACCTTCTTGCAAAGGTGTATCTTGATTAGGTGTACTCATTACAGTAAGTTCTTCACCATCAAGGACAAGCCATCCATAACCACTTCCAAAGCGGCTAATTGCTACTTTAGACAGTTGATCTTTTAAGTTGTCAAAGGTATTGAAATAATAATCAATTACTTTTGCAACGTCTCCATTAGGCTCGCCGCCACCCCGTGGGCTCATTACTTCCCAAAAAAGACTATGACAATAATGTCCACCACCGTTATTTCTGACAGCTGTAACAATTTCCTTTGGTAAAGCTTCTAAATTACATAGTAACTCTTCTAAAGATTTATTATGTAATTCCGAATAGTTTTCTAATGCAGCGTTCAAATTATTTACGTATGTCGCATGGTGCTTTTCATGATGAATAGAAAGTGTATTGCTATCGATATATGGCTCTAGTTCATCATAGTCGTATGAAAGCTTTGGCAATTGAAATGAAGACATGACATTCCCTCCTTTCTTTCTAAAAGTTGACCTTGGTAAAAATAATTTACCTGAGTCAAAAATACAACTATTTTTTATACAAGTCAATAGCAATCCTTATAATTTTCTGAAAAATATTACAATAAAAGTAACACTTCGAATTTCGTTTGTGACTCTTATTCTTTTTGCTTATACTGTAAAGTAGTAACGTTTTGTTGAAATAGAAGGAGATCGTTTATGAGTAAAACGAAGCAATTAATAGAGGAAGCGAGTCATTTTATTACGATTTGCTATAAAGAGCTTAATAAAGAACAATTCATAGAAGAACGCATGAAAGAAATTCGAGTTGAAATAGAGAAGACGGGGACGTATGAACATACATTTGAAGAACTTGTTCACGGATCGCGAATGGCATGGCGCAATAGTAATCGATGTATAGGAAGACTATTTTGGAGTAAGATGCACATATTAGATGCACGTGAAGTAAATGATGAGGAAGGTGTATATAATGCATTAATTCATCATATTAAATATGCAACGAACGACGGAAAAGTGAAACCGACAATTACAATATTTAAGCAATATCAAGGTGAAGAAAATAATATACGAATTTATAATCACCAATTGATTCGGTATGCAGGATATAAAACAGAAATGGGAGTGATTGGTGACTCTCATTCAGCTGCGTTTACAGATTTTTGTCAGGAACTTGGCTGGCAAGGAGAAGGTACGAATTTCGATGTATTGCCACTTGTGTTTTCTATAGATGGAAAAGCGCCTATATATAAAGAAATTCCGAAAGAAGAAGTAAAAGAGGTGCCAATTGAACACCCAGAATACCCGATTTCGTCACTTGGAGCAAAATGGTATGGGGTTCCGATGATTTCAGATATGCGCTTAGAAATTGGCGGTATTTCCTATACAGCAGCTCCGTTTAATGGATGGTATATGGGAACAGAGATTGGGGCACGTAACTTAGCGGATCACGATCGTTATAATTTACTTCCAGCAGTTGCGGAAATGATGGATTTGGATACATCGAGAAACGGTACGTTATGGAAAGATAAGGCGTTAGTTGAATTAAACGTGGCTGTTTTACATTCCTTTAAAAAACAAGGAGTTAGTATTGTTGACCATCATACTGCGGCTCAACAATTTCAGCAATTTGAGAAGCAAGAAGCTGCTTGCGGTCGTGTTGTAACGGGCAATTGGGTGTGGCTCATTCCGCCGTTATCTCCAGCTACCACTCATATTTATCATAAACCGTATCCGAATGAAATTTTGAAGCCGAATTTTTTTCATAAATAGTTTGTAGTATAGGGCATTTTCTGTAAAAATATAATTTTTTTTAATTACTGTTACGTAGCAAATGGAAGCCTTTACTATCGGTTATTTTTGGAAGAGGCTTTTTGAACCAAGGAGTTCCTTATGTTATAATCAAATTTCTGTTTCAAAGACCTTATAGAAATATAAGGTCTTTTATTTTGCTTTTTTATGTAAGAGGAATAGAAATTTTCTTTTAAATAAGGGGTTTAGCATATTTTTAGGGACAACATAAGTGTGTAGGAAATAGATGAATTATTATGCTTATATAATCATTGTGTTTTGGGTTTAAACAATAAAACATAATAAAGTTGTTTTTTTAGATTGCTGAGGAAGGAGGAAGTGTAAATGAGGATGAAGAGTCGAAAAACGGATTGGCCTGTATTTCTTATTAGTGGTGGTTCGCTTTTATTATTTGTAATTGCGGTTTTCTTAAATAAAAATTATGTAGAAGGAGTCATTAATAGCAGTTTTGCAGCTTCAATTAAATATTTTGGTGCCTTCTGGCAAGTTTTATTAATTGGTACATTTATTGTTGCAATGTGTATGGCATTCTCGAAATATGGAAGAGTTAAACTTGGGGGATTAGAAAAGCCTGAGATTAGTACGGCAAAGTGGCTTGCTATTATTATGTCGACATTACTTGCCGGAGGTGGCGTTTTTTGGGCAGCTGCAGAGCCAATGTACCACTTGATGACGGTGCCGCCGATACATGAAGGTATATCTGCTGGAACGAAAGAAGCAGTAATGCCTGCTTTAGCACAAAGTTATATGCATTGGGGTTTCTTGGCTTGGACGATTTTAGGTACAATCAGTGCGGTAGTTATGATGTATGGGCATTATCATAAAGGTATGCCGTTAAAACCTCGAACGCTTTTATATCCTATTTTTGGTGAGAAATTGCGAAAGAGTTTGCTTGGAACAATGATTGATGCATTTGCCATTATTGCGGTAGCTGCAGGGACGATTGGACCGATCGGATTTTTAGGCTTACAAGCAAGTTATGGCTTACAAGCATTGTTTAATATTCCTGATGTTTTTACTACTCAATTAGCAATTATTATTTGTGTAGTTGCGGTTTCTACTATATCTGCAGTAACAGGAATTAATAAAGGGATTCAAATTATAAGCGATTTAAATGTTAAATTAGCGATTTTATTAATGGTATTTGTATTATTATGTGGACCAGGTGGATTTATTATTGATTCGTTTGTATCTTCGTTTGGATTTTATATAAATGAATTTATTCCAATGAGCACATACCGCGGTGATACAGGTTGGTTAGGATCGTGGACAATCTTTTTCTGGGGATGGTTTATTGGATATGGACCGATGATGGCAATTTTAGTGAGCCGTATTTCAAGAGGAAGAACGATTCGAGAAATCATCGTTGCAATTGGAATTATTGCACCTATTATTACAACGTTTTGGTTTACAATTCTGGGAGGATCAGGTGTGTTTTATGAATTGATGAAACCTGGTTCTATTTCAAGCGCATTAAGTGAATCGGGTATGCCAGCTGCTATGATTGCAATTACAGAGCAACTGCCACTCTCTCATATTATTGGGCCGGCATTTCTTTTATTAACAATTTTATTTGTAGTGACAACAGGAGATTCAATGGCTTATTCGATTTCGATGGCAGTGACTGGAGACGGAGATCCTAGAATTAGCTTACGAATTTTTTGGTCGCTTATTATGGGAGCAGTTGCGGCAATTCTGTTATACATGGGTGAGGGAAGTATTAATGCATTGCAATCATTCATCGTAGTAACAGCTGTCCCGGTATCCATCCTGTTACTCCCAATGCTATGGCTAGCGCCTAAAGTTGCAGGGGAACTAGCATTAAAACAAGGCATTGTAAAAGAAGAAGATAAAACTAGCTTCTTGTTCCAAAAAGCTAGTAGATCAAAATAAATAATTGTATATTTTATATCAAAAGAGGAAGCATTTCATTTGAGATGCTTCCTCTTTACTACTTATATAACTACCGTACACTGTGCAGTTTCCATCTATTCTAATACTTTATCTTTCGTCTCTGGGACACATAGTAACATTGTAACTAAACCGATTGGATAGATGATGAAGATAAGAGATAATGCTCCCATTAAATTGCCACCTGCAGCAAGTAATCCGATAATAACAGGTCCAAAGCCAGCTAAACCACGTCCAGTACCGAAAATAAAGTTTTCTGCTGTAGATCGAGCTTCAGCAGGATAGTTTTCAGCTAAAATTGCTCCGAAGCCTCCCATCATGCCATTTGCAAAGAATCCAAGTAATGCGCTTCCCCATAACAATAATGTTGAGTCTGTGAATAAGAAGAAGTAAATGAGACAGTATATAGTACCACCGACATAATAGATTGTAAAAGTTTTACGGCGACCAATTTTATCGGCTAGAATACCAAAAGTTGCAATTCCAATTAACATACCGATCGTAGAAATGAACATCCAACCACTTGCTTTTGCTAATGTGTAGTTATATTTATTCGCTAAAATAGTTGGCATCCATGTAAAGATGCCATAATATCCGAAGTTCTGGATGAATGACATAATAATAAGCCCAATTGTTGTTATTGTTACTTTTTTATTTGCAAATAGCTTTCGAAGTGGGAACTTTTTCATTTGTTTTAATTGTTCAGCCTCAGTAGTTGTTAAACTGCCTTCAGCCTCTTTTTGTAACAATTCTTTTTTGTATCGTTGTTTTTGTTCCCATATTTTCGGTTCACTTAAACTTTTTCGTACATAAACAGCTAATAAAGCGGGAATAAGTCCAAATAAGAAAACAGCTCTCCATCCAAAATGCGGGACAATAAATGCTGGAAGGAGTGAAGCCACTAGTACGCCAAATTGCCATCCAAGTGCAACAACGGATGTCGCCTTAGCGCGCATTTCTTTAGACCATGTTTCAGTTACGATGGCCATTCCAATCCCGAATTCACCACCAACTCCCATTCCCACTAAAAAGCGAAGAATTAATAATTGCCAATAATCTGTTGCGAAATAAATAAGTGCTGTTGCGAGTGAAAATAGTAAGATCGTGAAGGCCATTGTACGGATACGCCCAAATAAATCAGCAATAAATCCAAATAAATAAGACCCAATTAGCATTCCTATTGTGGTAGCTAAAGTTAAGTTTCCACCTTCAACAGGGCTTAAATGAAATTCTTTTAAAATGTAGACAAGTACGAAAGATAAGAGCAACATATCTAAGCCTTCTGCTGCATATCCTAGCGCAGACCCAAATAATGTTTTATATCTTTTCTCTTTCGTTTCCTCTGTTGTTGATTGTACATCAGTAGTGACGTTCATCATTACTCCTCCTTATTTTCTTCTACAGTCGCTATGGAAGAATAACAAAAGGCCTTCTCACCTGATATGATGAGAAGGCCAAAAAAGCATACGTATTCCTAAAAAAGGCCATACGTATAGTATATTCCGACTTCCTTCTCAACCTCACGGGGTTGGATTAAAGGACTGTATTATATTACTTTATTTTTAGCACTCTTCTATTGGATTGTCAAATAGAGCGGGAATTGTTATGTGTAAAATATTGCAAAAGATATTTCATTCTTCTTGACGCCCACTTCATTATTTTCCCATAATAAAACTAACTCATATAAAAAGGAATGAATCACAGATGCTAAATTTAGTACTTATGATGATTGAACGCGTCGGGCTTATTGTTATTTTAGGGTTTTTACTTTCGCATATTAAAACGTTCAGGCGCCTTCTTCATAAGCAAGATGGGTATGTAGATAAGCTTAAGCTTATTTGTATTTTTTCAGTGTTTACAATTGTAAGCAATTACACGGGAATTGAAATTGCTGGGAATACAATTATGAATGAAAATTGGCTACAAGGTGTTTCATCATCGAGTACCATTGCGAATACACGTATTATGGGCGTTGGAATTAGTGGATTGCTTGGCGGACCTATCGTTGGAATTGGGGTAGGATCAATCGCTGGTATTCATCGTTATATGCTTGGCGGGACGACGGCGCTAAGTTGTGCAATCTCTTCAATTTTAGCAGGTGTTATAACTGGTTATATCGGATACATTTTCAAAAAGTATAATCGTATAATTACGCCTAAATTCTCAGCGGTTTTAAGTGTGTTTATCGTTTCTTTAGAAATGATTATGATCTTATCAATTGTAGAGGATGGAATGAGTATTGTGAAAACAATTGCGATACCAATGATCCTTGTAAATAGTTTTGGAAGTTTTATTTTACTTTCTATGATACAAGCTATATTGCGTCAGGAAGAGAACGCAAAGGCACTTCAGACTCATAAGGTATTACGTATTGCAGATAAAACGTTACCGTATTTTCGCCAAGGCTTAACAGAAGAATCATGTAAGCATGTGGCACAAATTATTCACCGTTTTACAGGAACAGATGCGGTATCCTTAACAGATACAGAGAAAATATTAGCTCATGTTGGATTAGCATCAGATCACCATATTCCTTCACATAGTTTAATAACTGGTTTGTCGAAAGAAGTGTTACACACAGGGAAAATAATGAAAGCAAAATCACGTGAGGTTATTAATTGTCAACATGAAGGCTGCCCTTTGCAAGCGGCGATTGTTATTCCACTAACTTCACATGGAAATACAATAGGGACATTAAAACTGTATTTCAAAAATCCTAACCAGTTAAGTCGTGTGGAAGAGGAATTAGCAGAAGGATTAGCAAAAATATTCTCTACACAACTTGAATTAGGGGAAGCTGAGTTACAAAGTAAATTATTGCAAGATGCGGAAATAAAGGCATTACAAGCACAAATTAACCCGCACTTTTTATTTAATGCGATTAATACAGTATCAGCTTTATGCCGAACAGATGTAGAAAAAGCAAGGAAGTTATTATTACAGCTTAGTGTGTATTTCCGTTGTAATTTACAAGGGGCACGTCAGTTATTGATTCCACTAGAACAAGAATTAAACCATGTACAGGCATACTTATCGCTAGAACAAGCAAGGTTTCCAAATAAGTATGAAGTAAAGATGTATATTGAGGATGAGCTAAAGACAACTTTAGTACCACCATTTGTTCTTCAACTATTGGTTGAAAATGCGTTGCGACACGCCTTTCCGAAGAAGCAACCAGTATGCGAAGTGGAAGTGCATGTTTTTGAAAAAGAGGGTATGGTTCATTTTGAAGTAAAAGATAATGGGCAGGGAATTGAGGAAGAACGTTTAGAACAATTAGGAAAGATGGTAGTTTCGTCAAAGAAAGGGACTGGAACAGCTTTATATAATATTAATGAACGTCTTATTGGATTATTTGGGAAAGAAACGATGCTTCATATTGAAAGTGAATTAAATGAGGGGACAGAGGTTACTTTTGTTATTCCAAAAAAAGTAGGGGAGGAAGAGCAGATTGTTAAAAGTACTAGTAGTTGATGATGAAATGTTAGCACGTGATGAACTAAAGTATTTATTAGAAAGAACGAAGGAAGTTGAGATAATTGGTGAGGCTGATTGTGTAGAGGACGCATTAGAAGAGTTAATGAAAAACAAACCAGATATTGTTTTCCTAGACATTCAGTTATCTGATGATAACGGATTTGAAATCGCGAATATATTAAAGAAGATGAAAAATCCACCTGCAATTGTATTTGCTACTGCATACGATCAGTATGCGCTGCAAGCATTTGAAGTAGACGCGTTAGACTATATTTTAAAGCCATTTGATGAAGAACGTATTGTACAAACATTAAAGAAGTATAAAAAGCAAAAACAAGCGCAAATAGAAACAAAGCAAGAAATAAAAGGAACAGATGTAACGGCAGAGATGCATAAATTAGCATTACCAATTGAAGAATCAATCGTACTTGTTAATATTGAAGATATTGTATATGTAGGACTTGTAGATGGGAAAGTGACAGTAAAAACAATGAGGGAAATGTATGTAACACACGATACACTTGTGATTTTGGAAAAGAAGTTGCCACAAGCAAGTTTTATGCGTGTTCATCGTAGTTTTATTGCAAATATTAATCACATTACTGAAATTCAGCCATGGTTCAACTCTACTTATAATTTAATTATGAAAGAAGGATCAAAAGTACCTGTTAGTCGTACATATGCAAAAGAACTCAAGAAGCTGCTTCGTATTTAAGAAGCAGCTTTTGTATTTCATCCTTTTATATTTGTAACTGATTCTGTATATTTGACGTTCTGTTATGTAAACGCTTACTAAGTTAATTATATCCTATACAATAAAGGTACCAAATCGAAAGAGGTGGCCAAAATGAGTACGAAAAAAGTATATAGTTTCTTATCACAAGCATTCATATTCTCAGCTATTATGTTAATTTCTAATATTATTGCAACACATTTACCAATTCCGATGCCTTCATCGGTAATCGGGTTAGTCATTTTATTTAGTCTATTATGTTTAAAGGTTATTAAATTGGAACAAGTTGAATCACTTGGAACAGCTTTAACAGGTATTATCGGATTCCTTTTCGTCCCATCAGGTATTTCGGTTATTAATTCTCTTGGTGTAATGGGACAATATTTTGTACAAATTTTAACTGTAATTGTTGTCGCGACAGTTATTTTACTCGCTGTAACAGGATTATTTGCACAATTTATTTTAGGAAAAGATGAAAAAGAAACAGAAGATACAAAAGAATTGAAAGTAGTAAATAAAGGACGCAAGCACGGAAAAGTTGCGTAACCATTTTAGTATATATTGTTAGGAGGGAATGAACATGGCAAGCACAATGACTCCATATTTCGGAATCGTCGTTTCATTAATCGCATACGGAATCGGAACATTATTATTCAAGCATTCAAAAGGGTTCTTCTTATTCACACCATTATTCGTAGCAATGGTATTAGGGATTATCTTTTTAAAAGTAGGTAACTTTACTTTCGAAGAATATAATACTGGTGGAAAAATGATTAGCTTTTTCTTAGAGCCAGCAACAATTGCGTTTGCAATTCCATTATATAAACAAGTCGATAAGTTGAAAAAATATTGGTGGCAAATTTTATCAGCTATCGTGGTTGGATCTATTTGTTCAGTAATTGTCGTGTTCATTGTTGCAAAAGCAATTGGCCTAGATACAGCAGTAATGAATTCAATGTTACCACAAGCGGCAACAACAGCAATTGCGTTACCAATCTCTGAAAGTATTGGTGGTATACCAGCAATTACATCGTTTGCAGTAATCTTTAACGCAGTTATCGTATACGCATTAGGAGCGTTATTCTTAAAAACATTTAGAGTGAAACATCCAATTGCAAAAGGTTTAGCACTTGGAACAGCAGGTCACGCATTAGGAGTGGCAGTAGGAATTGAAATGGGTGAAGTAGAGGCAGCTATGGCAAGTATTGCTGTAACAGTAGTTGGAGTTGTAACGGTAGTTGTCATACCGATGTTCATGCCATTCATTGGATAGTAAAACTTACTTAAAAAATGAGAAAAGCAAGCTATTTGTAGGACAGATTTCTACTGATAGTTTGCTTTTTATGTTACAGTAGTGGTAAGACCTATTGTGACAAAATGTAAGTTTCCTTAAATCTTCATTAATACTGTGTAGAATACGTTTTGAATTAGGTCATTGTATTGTAAAATAAGAAGTAAGCTACTATAGATCTGCTAAGGTAGGCGTATAATGAGCTTATAAAAATCTTAATATGAATGAATAATTAAAAGTAGAAAAGAGAGAAAAATCTACTTATTAACGTTTTACTTTATAGGACAGGAGAGAGTACTCGTCGATTATGCAAATAAAAAACCTGTTTCAAAGCAAAGGATTTCAGAGGTTACTCGTATTAGTAATACTTGCTCTCGTATTATATGGGCTGCAAAGTATGTTGAATTTAATATTAATTACGTTTATTCTTACGTATTTAATGGATCGATTCCAAAAGTTTATTTCTCGTAAATTAGACCACTTTATGCCCATTAATCGAAAGCTCGTTATAGCATTTCTATATGTCATGTTAATTGGCGGAATTGCTATTACGCTATTTAAATATTTACCAGTATTAACGATACAAATTTCACAATTGATTTATCAATTTAACGTATTTTTAAGAAACCCACCGGACAGTGAATTAATTAAGTATGCAGTTAATGCTGTTAATCATATGGAACTTTCGAAGTATGTAGGACAAGGCGTTGACATTTTGTATAAATCGATTACGAATGTTGGAAAATTTGGCCTTCAAGTGTTACTTTCTTTAATTTTAAGTTTATTTTTCTTATTGGAAAAAGCTCGTATCGTTGCTTTTACTGCAAAATTTAAAGAGAGCAGACTTGCAATTTTCTATACTGAAATCGAGTACTTCGGTAAGAAATTTGCACGTTCATTCGGAAAAGTAATTGAGGCACAATTTTTAATTGCAGTTGTTAACTGCGTTTTATCCGTTATTGCATTATGGATATTAGGATTCCCACAATTATTAGGTTTAGCGTTAATGATCTTCTTACTTGGTTTAATTCCAGTAGCTGGGGTTATCATTTCGTTATTCCCGCTTTGTATGATTGCTTACAATATCGGCGGTATTATGTACGTTGTTTATATTTTAGTTATCGTAACAGTCATTCATGCGCTTGAAAGTTACGTGTTAAATCCGAAGTTTATGTCGCAAAAAACAAACTTACCAATTTTCTATACGTTTATGGTATTAATCTTCTCGGAACACTTCTTAGGTGTATGGGGATTAATTATCGGTATTCCAATCTTCATTTTCTTATTAGATGTCTTAGATGTGACAAGTGATGAAATGGAGAAGGACGCTGGAAAAAAATAAAGTGAAGAGAAAAAAGCATCGATATTCGATGCTTTTTCTTTTATAACATGATGTTTCTTATGCCATACTGTAAGAAGAAGATAGAATAGGGGTGAAATAATGGCTGTAAATGAAAAGGTAGAATTAGCTACATTTGCTGGAGGGTGCTTCTGGTGTATGGTTTCGCCATTTGAAGAGATGGAAGGAATTATAAAGGTTGTTTCTGGCTATACAGGTGGTCATAAAGAGAATCCAACATATAAAGAGGTATGTTCAGAAACGACGGGACATTATGAGGCAGTACAGATTACATTTGATGCAAATAAAATGCCGTATGAGGAGTTATTAAATATATATTGGAGACAAATTGATCCGACTGATGTAGGTGGGCAATTCCACGATCGCGGACAGTCTTACGAAACAGTGATTTTTTATCATAATGAAGAACAACATAAAAAAGCAGAGGCTTCAAAAGAAGAGCTTGCAAAGAGTGGGCGCTTTTCAAAGCCGATTGCGACAAAAATATTGCCAGCTGCTACGTTTCATCCCGCAGAGGAATATCACCAAGGATATCATAAGAAAAATGAATTCCGCTACGAGTTATACCGTAAGGGCTCAGGGCGAGATGCGTTTATTAAGCAACATTGGCCAAAGGATAATGCTCATTTAAAGGAAAAACTCAATGAGATGCAATTTTATGTAACACAGGAAAATGGTACAGAACCACCATTTCGAAATGAGTATTGGAATCATAAGGAAGAAGGTCTTTATGTAGATATCGTTTCGGGTGAACCTTTGTTCACTTCTCTAGATAAATTTGATAGTGGATGTGGATGGCCTAGTTTTACGAAGCCAGTTATGTCAGCTAGTGTGAAAGAAAAAATGGATGTGAGTCATAATATGACGCGTACAGAAGTGAGAAGTAAGGAAGGAGATTCACATCTCGGGCACGTATTTCCAGATGGTCCAGGACCGAATGGACTTCGCTATTGTATAAATTCAGCAGCTCTTCGATTTATTCCAAAAGAGGAATTAGAAAAAGAAGGCTATGGTGATTTCCTAATCTTGTTTGAAAACAAAAAATAACCTCGCAGTTAGCGAGGTTATTTTTTTGTTACTTTACTTTTTTCTTTTTAAACTTGCTTAATACTTCATAAACGATTGGAACAATAAGAAGTGTTAATAATGTTGAACTTGTTAATCCACCAATTACTGTTACACCAAGTCCTTTAGAAATTAAGCCGCTACCTTCAAATCCTAGTGCTAGCGGGATAAGAGCACCGATTGTTGCAATTGCAGTCATTAAAATCGGGCGAAGACGTGTTGCGCCAGCTTCTAATAAAGCTTCACGTGTTGATAGACCTTCATTTTCTTTATGAATAACGCGGTCGATAAGCACGATTGCGTTTGTTACAACGATACCGATTAACATAAGGGCACCGATCATTGCAGAGACACTTAACGTTTCACCAGAGATTAGTAAGGCAACAAGAGCCCCAATAATGGTGAATGGTAGCGAGAATAAAATTGCGAATGGTGCAAGAGCCCCGCCAAATGTAACGACAAGAACGAAGTATACAATGGCAATCGCAGCTAACATCGCTAAGCCAAGTTGTTTGAATGATTCTTCAATATCTTTTGTAACGCCGCCCATAGAAACATCTACGCCAGAAGGAAGATCCATTTTATCTACTTCTTTTTGAACAGCGGCAGATGCTTTTGAAACGTCATCAGATGTTAGTTTTGCACTTACTTCTGCATAAACACGGCCATCGCGGTGTTTCACTGTATTCGAAGTTTCTCCTTCTTTTACAGTCATCACATCTTTCACAGCTACTTCATTACCAAGTGGCGTTGTAATTTTACGATTTGTTAAGTCATCGATTGTTTCATAATTTTGTTTTTCAGCTTCTACATATACGTTGACATCTTTACCGTCTTTTTTAATTGTTGTCAGAACAGGGCGATCATGTTGATTAGAAAGTCCCATTCCGATTTGCGCAGCCGTTAGACCCATTTTACTTAGTTTTTCCTGATCTGCGACTAAAGTGTATTCTGCATACGTTTTTGCAATACTAGAGTCTATATCCTTTAAGTCTTTATTTTTCTTCATGATATTTTGAATATCTTTTACGACAGGCTTAATCTCTTCAGAGCTATCTCCGTAAACGTATAGTTTGATTTCATTACTACCGCCGCTTGCTCCGAAGTCTTGGTTTTTCCATTCGCCTTTTCCAGACATCTTCTGTAAATCTTTAACGACTTGTTCTTTCTCTTTTTCGAAGTTTTTCGTGTCGTTATCATATTGTACGAAGAACATTGCTTGGTTTGATTGACCAGGACTCATTGGGTTTTCGCCACCTAATGAGAATTGAATTGTTTTGACGTCTTTATTATCTTGGAAGTGCTTCTCAGCTTTCGTTGCGATTTTTTCAACGTCTTCTAACGTTTGACCTGGTTCAGGGTTGTATGTTGCAATGATCATTTTTTCTTCTTCAGATGGTAAGAAACTTACACCAATGATTGGCACAAGTGCAAGACTACCAACTAATAGAAGGATAGCGATACTTGATGTAATAATTTTGTGATTTAAAGCCCATGCAAGTATGCGTTTATAAATATTTGCTAATTTACTTGGTTTTTCTTCATGATGTACTTCTTTTTCCCTCATGCTCTCTTTCTTAAATAAAGAGTGAGCTAGCATCGGTACGATTGTAACTGCTACTAGCAACGATGCTAATAAAGCGAAGACGATAGTTAAGGCGAATGGTAAGAACATTTCACCAATCATACCTTTTACTAGTCCAAGCGGTAAAAATACAGCAATTGTTACAATGGTAGAAGACATAATCGGAATAAACATTTCTTTCGTAGCTTCACGAATTAAATCTTTTCCGCGTAGTTTCTCTCCTGATAACGACATACGTCGGTAAATATTTTCGATAACAACAATGGAGTCATCCACAACGCGCCCGATAGCGACTGTCATTGCCCCGAGCGTCATAATGTTAAGCGTAATATCCATTTGTTTTATAACTAATACAGCAATTAATAAAGAAAGTGGTATGGAAACGACAGAGATTAATGTTGTTCGGATATTTCGTAGGAACAACATAATAATAACAATCGCAAAGATAGCACCAAAAATGGCTTTACTTAGCATTGTTTCTACTGATTTCTCAATAGGTGCACCTTGGTCGAATGTTGAAATAATCTCTAAGTCTTTATATTTTTTCTCAAGTTCTTTTACTTTATCTTTAACAGCATTTACAACATCAACTGTGTTCGCGTCAGCAGCTTTTACAATTTGAATTCCAATTGCTTCTTTTCCATTTGTTCGAGAAATAGATTCCGCTTTTCCGACCTCCTTAATATCAGCAATTTCGTCTAATGTAACTGTCGGAATCCCGTTGTTCATAGCGGCTGGATTCATTTGCGGCACTTGTGTACCAGCCCCAGCATTTTGACTACCTTGACCGCTTGCTGATGAAGGAACAGCAGGGATTTTTAATTCTTTTAATGCTTTCATTGTTGTAATATTTCCATCTACAACAACTGACTTTTCTGTGTCTTTAAATGTATATAAACCAAGTGGTAAAGATACGTCCGATCCTTTAATTACATTTTTTACAGTATCTTCACTTAAACCTAATTCTTTCATCTTATCTTTTTTGAAGACAAGTTGTACTTCATCTACTTGTTGACCTGAAATTTGAACAGATGCGACCCCATCAAGTCCTTTTAATCCTGGAACAACATTTTTTTCTACATTTTCAGTTAAGGTAGCTAAAGATTCATTTTTACTTGCTACGCTTAATGAAATAACAGGAAAGGCATTGAAGTTTACACGTGAAACTTTCGGGTCCTTTACGCCTTCTGGCATTTTCACATTTGCGAGAGCTTCTTTTATTTCTGTTTCAGCCTTTTCCATATTTTTATCAAAATCATATTCTACCTGAATAGAAGATGCATTTTGAAAAGATGATGAACTAACAACGTTTACACCACTTAAATTTTGCAGTTGCTCTTCCATCGGTTTTGAAATTTTATCAGCTACTTCTTCTGGTGTAGCACCAGGATAAACCGTGGTTACTGTTACGACAGGTGTTGTAATATCAGGAATTGTTTCTAGCTTCATATTCAGCCCAGAATAAATACCTGCAATGGTAACAATAATGGTTAGTAGCCAAACTGCGAACTTATTTTTTAACGAAAAATTAATAATTTTGTTCATGTTTGCGCTCCCTTTGTATTGTATTGACCAACTGGTCAGTCTAATACATAATATAACTGACTGATTGGTCAGCCGTCAATGAAAAGGGATGGTATAATACATTCATAATAAGATGCGAGATTAAATTTAGGAGAGACATGATATGAAAGAAAAAGAGCGTTTAATTATAGAGATGGCTATGAAGTTATTTGCGACTAAGGGTGTAAATGCGACATCAGTGCAGGAAATTGTGACAGCTTGTGGCATATCTAAGGGAGCCTTTTATTTATACTTTAAATCAAAAGAGGAACTTTTATTAGCGACACTTCGATATTACTATGACAAGATTCAGAACAAAATGATGGATATTGAAAAAGAGTCGTTATTGCCACGTGAAAAATTTGCAAAACAATTGCATTGCCAGTTTAATGATATACAAAAGCATAAAGAATTTATTATTATGCATGCAAGGGAAAATGCGATTCCTTTTAATAAAGAAGTAGAAGAATTTATGATGCGGATGAAGTTAGAGTCTCACGCATTTTATCGGAATAGTTTACTGTCTATTTATGGTGATAAGGTTATGCCATATTTATTAGATTTAGTCATTATGGTAGAAGGCATATGCCGTGGATATTTAGAACTAATTATTTTACAAGCACCAGAAATTGATTTATCGTATGTAGCTGCTTTTATTTTAAAAAGAGTAGATAATTTAGTAGATGGCTTGGTAGAATCTTCGGAAGAACCTATTTTACATGAAGAAAAGCTTGGAGAATTCCTTTGTAAATCAGAGCTTATTAAGGAACAAGTTAAAGAGCATTTTTTAAAAGAAATTATTGTGTTTAAGCGTAATTTAGCTGATCAATTAGAGGATGATGAGTTGCTAGTAACGTTAGATGTTTTAGAGGCGGAAATGCGATTGCTTAATCCAAGAATTCCGGTAATTAGAGGTATGTTAGCAAATTTAGAGGCGTATCTGGAATTAAAAGAATTTCGATTACGCCTTATAGGATACTACAATATAAAAAATTCTTAATAAAAACAAGTAAAAAACTCCTTGTCTACACAAGGAGTTTTTTCTTAAAGACTATTTACTATTTTGAGACCATTCTTCTACATCCCAAACTTTTGTAATCCAATCTTCATAAAAGTCCGGTTCGTGACATACAAGAAGAATTGTTCCTTTATATGCTTTCATAGCCTTCTTAAGTTCCGCTTTTGCTGTAACATCAAGATGGTTTGTCGGCTCATCAAATAGTAGCCAGTTACTTTCTTCACCCATTAGCTTACATAAACGAACCTTTGCTTGTTCTCCACCACTTAATTGACTTAATGGGCGAGAAATATGTTCATTTTTTAATCCGCATTTTGCTAACATCGCACGAATTTGATGCTGGTCTAGGCCAGGGAATGTATTCCATACATCATCAATTGGTGTTATATTATCAGCTTTAACTTCTTGCTCAAAGTATGCTGGCTCTAAGAAGTCACCAAGACTCGTTTTACCACTTAAAGGTTTAATTTTACCTAAAATTGTTTTTAGTAGCGTTGATTTACCAACACCATTACATCCAACGATAGCAATTTTTTCACCACGTTCAATTGTCATTGATAGCTTTGGTAGTAGCGGATGTGTATATCCAATTTCTACATTTTCACCTTCAAAGACGAAGCGACTACTTGCACGACTTTCTTTAAATGAGAATTCAGGTTTAATTGCTGTTTCCGGGCGATCAATAAGTTCCATGCGATCAAGTTGTTTTTGACGACTCTTTGCACGACCTGTTGTTGAATAACGGGCTTTGTTCTTTGCAATGAAATCTTCTTGCTTTTTGATAAACTCGCGCTGCTTTTCATAAGCGTTTATATGTTGATTTTTATTGATTTCTGCTAGTTCTAGGAATTTTTCATATGTCGCTGTATAGCGTGTCATTTTTGTGAATTCTAGATGGAAAATAACATCAACACATTTGTTCATAAATTCCGTATCATGAGAAATTAATAAGAATGCATGTGGGTATTCTTTTAAATAATTTGTTAACCAATGAATGTGTTCAACGTCTAAATAGTTAGTAGGTTCATCAAGTAATAACACTTCTGGTTGTTCAAGTAATAGCTTTGCAAGCAATACTTTTGTACGTTGTCCACCGCTTAGTGCTGAAACATCACGATCTAAACCAATCGCATCAATTCCAAGACCACGTGCAGCCTCTTCAATTTTCATATCTAGTAAATAGAAACCACCTGCTTCAAGTGCATCTTGTATTTCTGCCATTTGCTCAAGAAGTTCTTCTAGCTCTTCTGGTGTAGCAGTTCCCATTTTTTCTGTAACTTCATTTAAAGCTTTTTCCTTTTCGAATAACGGTAAAAATGCATCCGCCAGTACGTCACGAATTGTACGTCCAGGCGTTAAAACAGTATGCTGATCTAAGTAGCCGTAATGTGTGCCCGGTGTCCATTCTACACGACCTTGGTCATGAATAAGTTGACCAGTAATGATATTCATAAATGTTGATTTACCAACGCCGTTTGCACCAACTAATCCAACGTGTTCACCTGCTAGTAATCGCATAGATACATCTTTAAATAATGTACGATCGCCAAATGTATGTCCTAATTTTTCAACTGTTAATAAGCTCATAGTATCCTCCGTCCAACTTGAAATAGTACCTTGAATCATGATACTAAATTCTTTCATATAATGCCATCATTTCAAAATGTATATATTTTCAAAACAATCCAATGTACGAATGTTTATTGCTCATTTCCCAGACTTTTATGGTCCAAATGCAGAAAACACACTTGTCCATCATACATTAAAAGAAATACTTGCAAATAAAATGTCTAGCTTTGTTGGAGATAAAAAGATCGCCCGTGAATATATTTTTACACCAGATGGTGCAAAAGCAATAGTTGAATTAGCTTCACATGACGAGGCCTATGGACAAAATTGGAACATATCAGATTATGGTGCCATTACAGGTGAGGAAATGATTCAACACATACGGGAATTAAAGGGATATACCAAACGAGTAATAACTGTAAAAAGAGGAATAATCTAGTTCTTTGGTCTGTTTGATAAGCAGATGAAAGAATTTGTAGAAATGCTATATTTGACGGGAAAACCAGTTGTATTAAGTGGAGAGAAATACGAGAAATGTATTGGAGAGTTACCAAAAACTTCTTATTATGATGGGTTAAAAGAAACAATTATGTATATGAAAAATAGATGTAAATAAAGAAGTTAAGTTCCTTTTCATGATTTTGAAAAGGAACTTAACTTTATACTACCTTTTTACCTAATTTTTGTTTTATAAACCCTAAAACGAATCCACGTATTTGAGGATCAATTACAATTCCGATTATACCGTATAGTATACCAGTAAGAGTTAAAGCAATTAGTGGTGGTAAGTTAATTAATGCAATTCGGTATAAACCGTAACTAATAATAAAGGCTAAGGAATTAAATATAATTCCTTTAACTAATAATTGCATGCCTTTACGAATAAAGAGGGTAAATCCGATTAATAGTGTAATTTCGGTAAGAATGGCTGCGAAAGCTGCCCCCATCATTCCATATTTACTACCTAATACAATATAACCTATGATGGCAACAACTAATCCAATAGTCATTGTTGTTGCACGTTTCCATTGCTGGCCAATCGTTGTTAAATTATCGGCTAGTGGATAGTTAATTGATTGTAAAATAACCATAAACGCTAGAATAGCAAGAGCGTCACCGGCGGGAGCGTATTCTTCTCCTAATAAACTAACAATCCAGAAACTTGGATCAGCAATAAAGGGGATAGAAATTCCCATTCCTAAAAAAGACATAAGTTTTAATTCGAAACTTGATAATTTTCTATGTTCTTCAATATTTTTCTCATTACCAAAAGCAAAAAGCCTTGGATAAAAGGCGGCTGCAATTACCCCAGGTATTTGATATAGTACAGCAGGTATTTTAGATGCAGCACCAAAGAATCCAACTTGATTATATGTTGAAACCTTTTCTAATATAATAGGGCCCAATTGTGGTAAGAGCATAATGATGATTCCATTGATTGTGAAAATAAGTAGTTGATCTAAAATGCCTTTATCCCAACCCTTATGGACTTTCGTATAACGTATTGTCATTATAAAGGCGATAACACCTGTTACAAGACTAGATACCCCGTACATGGCAGCAACCATCATAAGTGACCATTGGAAAGACATCCCTAGTAATAGGGCAGCAGCAGCTGTTACACCTTGTAGTACAGAAATAATAGCTGTAAATTGCATGCGTTCTGTTACTTGGAAGTAAGCCATACCAACACCTTGTAAGGTTGCTCCGAACATTGTTGGTAGAACAACCCAATATACCATCGCCCGTAAGTAAGCATCGGGATAGAAGAACTGGGCAAAAATAGCGAATAGTACAGAAATTACGATAGCTAATATTAAACGAATACGTAAATAACTACTTATTAGTACGCTAATATTAGCATCGCTTCTCGTTCCTTCACGCATAAACGTATGTGTCAAACCTGCATCTGTAAAGTAACAAATAACAGCTGAAACTGCTAACGCAGTTGTAAACATACCGTAATCACTTGGAGAAACATATCTTGCAAAGAAAATTGTTGCAATAGCCAGTACAAAACGGACAGTAATGTTTCCTACAAAGAGGTAGGATGCGTTTTTTAGAATTTTATTTGTTTTCATGAGAAAAGACCTTTCTATTCTTTAGGACCCGGTTAGCTTGTCCTATTTGTAAATTTGATTTGTTCACAGAAAGAGAGAGTATAGTTATATTTTCAGTTTAAGAAAACAGAAATTTAATTCGTACAAACCAAAGCATTGCATATAGTTTTTTACTACGCTTTCCATTCTTTGAATAGATTTTACGGCAATATTTCTTGATATCTTTTTTGATTAATTGAATTTGTGATTTATCTAATTGAGAGTTTCCCTTAATATATATACAAGCGTTATTGATGACTGTATAAGGGAATAAATAAGTCTCAAGAATCTCAATAAGTGACTGGGAGTCTTTTGTAATGAAATCTTGAGATTTGTTATGTACCCAGTCCTTCATACGATTGAATACTTCCAGCTCTTTTGTCGTTTTTAATTCATAATCTTTATACTTAGAAGAAAGATTCCCTTCTGATAAGATTCTATAATAAGTTAAGTATTCATCGACATAACATACATTTGTCACACTCATAAGTTTAAATAAAAACTCCAAATCTTCGCCCCAACTACATCCTGGTGTAAAACGAATGTTATGATCCATTACGATGGATCGTTTGAAAATCCAAGTACTTGTTTGAGCAACAACTTGATGTGTTAGGAATGCTTTTGCCATATCACCTTTAATAAAGTTTGTTGTATGTTCAACCTTCTCGCCTGTTTCTTCGTAGAAATTCATATAACCACAATAGCACGCGTCCATGTTGTTTTTATGTATACTTTTGACTTGCTTCTCAATTTTAGTTGGATGCCATAAGTCATCACTATCAAGGAAAGCAATATATTCTCCACTAGCGTTTTCAATTCCTGTATTACGAGCTACCGAAACGCCTTGGTTTTTTTGATGAACGTATTTTACTTGACCTGGGTATTTTTCAGCAAGATTTTTTACGATAGAAGGTGACCGATCTTTACTTCCATCATCTACAATTACAATTTCGATATTTTTATATGTTTGATCTAGTATTGACTGCATCGTCTCTTCAATATATTTCTCTGCATTGTATAGAGGAATAACAACTGAGACAAGCTGGTTTTGTTCCATCATAGAATTTTAACTCCTCAAATTTTTATGTTTTTAAATTAACTCCTTTTATAAGGAATAAGATTAAAAGAATATCTGTATAAGTTTACCGCATATAAACTTTGTAAATCAACTTTATGTATATAATAATTATTATTAAAGGTATAGAAGTTAGATATGAAAGGTGGTTATAATAGAGAAATGTATTGTAATAAAAGGGAGGAAACTTTAGAATGTTACAAAAGTATATACGAAGACCTGAATTGATAATATTGGGTATTATTCTAGTTATTGGCCTAATCTTTCGGTTAATGACTTTAAAAACATACGGTAGTGATTTGACACTTGGTAGCGATGATTTAATGTATCAAAAAAATGCTGTGAATTTTTTGGAAACTGGCATGTTAACGTATCATGATCCAACAAAACCAACTATTCATATTATGCCTGGACAAGTATTTTTATTAGCAGGCATATTTTTCATATTCGGACATGGAAGTTTAGGTGTTTTATGTGCAAAATTAGTTATGATAGCTTTTGGTATTTTAAGTATTTATATGACTTATAAGATTGGTACATATATTTTAAATCCGGCGGTAGGATTGATTGCTGCATTGTTATTAGCTCTATATCCACCTGAAGTGGTGGTGGAGAATTTAACGTTGACAGAAAGTCCTTATCTCTTTCTATCACTAGGGCTGTTATATTGGAGCTTAAAATTAGCAGATACGCATTCAATGAAAGATTTTTATATTATTTTATTATTCTACTTTGTAACACTATATTTCAGGGTACAAATCGCTTTATATCCAATTTTATTATTTATATATCTTGTAGCAAAACGCTATCCGGCTCGTTTAATGGTAAAGCAAGCCCTTATTAGTGTATTGGTACTATTTGTTGTACTTGGTCCTTGGTGGGCACGTAACTATGTTCAGTTTAACAAGTTTATTCCGCTTACAGCTGGTTCAGGTAATCCTTTACTACTTGGCACATATCAAGGTGAAGGTTATCCATCTGGGAAAAGTGTGGAAGAAATCGATGCAGAAATCTTTGCAAAATATCCAGGTATAGAAGCGCATGAGTTGATAGCGAAGCAGCAAGAAGTAGCGATGGACCGTATTAAGGAATGGTGGCATACAGATAAAGCGTCAATGATAAAGAGTTATTTAATTTTAAAACCACAAATTTTCTGGGAAAAAGCATATTATTATCCAGGCACCACAATTAGTATTTTTGATATATCTGGAGAAGATATGAAGAAGATTTATGACACAATTAAAACAGGCTTCATAATTTGCTCTATCCTAGCATTTGCATTCTGTTGGAGAAGGTGGAGAGAGTATTCATTCTTATGGATAAATGTTTTATTCCAAACCTTTTTCAATAGCTTATACTTTGCATATGATCGATATGCGCTCCCATTGATGCCAATGCTATTTATAATGATAGGTGTAGGTATTGTCGCAACTGTTATGAGGATTAGCAGGCCATTTCTAAAGTAAGTAAATAATCTCATTAAATCTATCAAAGAATTTACATTTAAATGGTATATAAAAATGACCTACTTTCTATTTTAGAAAGTAGGTCATTTTTAATTATGCATCGTGTAAAGAATCATTTTGTTCTTTATTATTTAATTTTTGTTTTAGCAACGCATAATCTTGTGTCAATGTTACAAGTTGGTGATGCTGTTTAGAAACCTTACGAGTTAAATCAAAAATTAAAATAAAGCAGAATAAAAGCCCGAACAGGAATAAAACAGATGGTGGGTATTCTACGTGCAATAGCTTCCCAATCCAATTTATAATCTTATCTGTAGAGCTTAAAATCGCCATTGCGATACAAACAAAAATCCAAAGAATGGCGTATTTTGTTTCTAAAGTTCCTTTACGTATCGAGTTAATAATCAGGAAAAATAATAATAGAATAAAGATAAATGAAAAGGTAATTATGGGCATGGATTATCAACCTTTCACAATTTTTTGCATTAATATAGCCAAGCTGACTTTAATCATGTAATATGCAGACTTTAACGGTGTAATAGAAGATTGTCCACCTTGTCTCTCTTGCATATTTACAGATATTTCTTTAATGCGAAGACTTTTCTTTTTTAAGTGAATGAGTACTTCGGGTTCTGGATAATCTTTCGGATAATTTTGTGCGAAAATTTCAATTACCTTGCGATTAATAGAACGATAACCAGATGTTGGATCCATAAATGTTTGTTTTGTTAGTAATTTTAGTAGGGCAGTAAAATAAAATATTCCAATTCTTCTTGAAAGACTGCCTTTATATGCGGTTTTTTCCGTAAATCGAGATCCTAGTACCATATCACATTGATCTTCAGCTATAGGTTGGATGATTTTATATAAATCATCGGGGTTATGCTGTCCATCAGCATCAAATTGAATAGCGATATCATAACTATTTTCATAAGCATACTTATATCCAGTCTGTACAGCTGATCCAATTCCTAAATTATAAGGTAGATTTACAAGATGGACTGGGAATGTTGTAACAATTTCAGATGTTTTATCCATAGATCCATCATTAATTACACAAATATCTAATCCTACAAAATGTTCTTTTAATTCTAAAAGTCTTGTTAATGTATCTGCAATCGCTTCCTCTTCATTGTAAGCGGGAATAATAATCAAGGTTTTAGGTATTACAATTGGTACTTCAACAGACATATTGCACCATCCTTTACAAATAATAGGCATCATTCTTGTTTAGTAAACATTATCTACTATACCACTAATAGTATAAAAAAATAAAGGACAAGTTAGTGGGGTATTTTAAGAATAGACGTTATGTTTAGATAGCTATATGTAACTTATAATTTAATTTGTAATAAAAAAGCACAGGTGAAGATAAAGGAATGCTTACCTGTGCTAAATAACATTATATATTCCAAGGTTTATTTAAAGTTAAAACCTCAGCCATTTCTTTACTTTTTAAACGTCCTTTTTTTCTATTTTCCGCGCGTTCTGAACCGGTTGTGTGTAACCAATGTTCTTCCTCAGTTTCAGGAAGTACTTGTGGTACGGACGAAGGTTTTCCATCTTTTATTGCCACAAATGTAATGAAGCAAGTGGCGGCAATTCTACGCTCGCCTGCTAATAAATTTTCTGCGATTACTTTTACGAAAACCTCCATTGAAGATTTCCCTGTATAACATACAAATGCTTCATAACAAACAGAATCAGCTTGGTGAATTGGAGTTAAAAAATCAACTGAATCAATAGATGCTGTTACGCAATGTTTACGACTATGTCTTGCAGCCGCAATTGAAGCAATACTATCAATTTCTGCTAATAATTTCCCTCCAAATAGTGTTTGGTGATTATTTAAATCGTTAGGAAAAACACGTGTTGTTTTAATTGCTTTTGATTCTCGCATGAATTTCTTTTCCATATATTCAGCCCCTATAGTCTGTTTTCAATCAGAATAATATGTGTAATTGGATTACTCATATTAGATATTTAATAAAGTAAAGCGTATTCCAAAAGAGGATTATTTAAACTTCTGTATTTGTATTCATGTAACTGAAAGAAAATTTATTTTATCTAAAATGTAGTGTAAAAGAGGATTCGCTTACATTGCAAGTAAAAAGTAATGACTATGTATTTGTCATAGAAATTCCCTATCAGCCGTGTACCCATTCATGATAGAATCGTTTTGTTATGAATGGAAATAGAGGTGCAATGGACATATGAATCATATACAAACAAATTTTTCATCTTTCTTCAATAAAATTACGATCGGTGCGATGCTCGCATTTTTTGTTTATAGTTGTTGGACAGCATTTGAGACGAGTAAGCAATTTTTTGGAGGAAGTACAACAAGTGTAACAATCATATTGGCAATTTTCGTCATACTCATTTTGTTAGTGGCATCAATTTTACAATATCGTTTTACAGACAAACAATTTTTTATTTTTCTTATAAGTATATCTATAGTTGTGAGGCTTAGTATGCTGTTATTTGTAGACGTTCCAATAATTGGTGATATGAAAGTGATGTATGAGTCTGCAAAGGAGATTGCAATTGGTAATAATATAGGGACTGTAACTCATTTGCCGTTTATTATATATGAGTCAGTAATTATTCGTATATTTGGTGATACATTATTTGCTTTACAACTATTTAATGTGTTATTTTGCGCAGGAACTGCATTTTTTATTTATCGTATTGCGGCAATGGTTTTTGGGGAAGGATGCGGTCGTATTGCTTCCACATTTTATGCTCTGTATATTCCAAATATATTCATGAGTTCCGTATTAACTCCTGAATCACTTGCAATATTTTTATTTTATTTTGCTTGCTACATACTTTTATATAAAGGATTAGATCATCCTTATATGTGGGTGTTTTCAGCAATTTTATTTGCATGTAGTAATATGATTTTCCCAGTGGGATTATTTCTTCCTATTTTTATCACGATATATGTATTATTAATTGAAGTGTTTCAATCAGCAACGAAACAAAAAGTGTTACTAAAGACGATAGGGATACTTATTCTGTTTTATAGTGCTCATTTTAGTGTGAATTATGGAATTAAGACAATGGGACTGTCACAATATACGATTACGAATGAGATGTATGTTCAATCTGTCTTAATTGGAAAAACGCAACGTGAGGAAAAAGTATCGAAAAATCAAAGTGTAACAGAGCATATTGATCAAAAGTTAAAAGAGATTGAGGGAGAAAGATTTAAACTTTTAGAACCGGTGATAAATCAGTTTTCAGATGAGGGGATAAATTCTACCCTTTTCAAATATGAAAAACTGATATATATAGCGGTAACATTGTTTATGTCTATCGCTTTATTACACTTTCTTATTAAGAAACAACAAAACGAAGGATATATGTTGTTCTTATTGTTAATTAGTGGATACGTATTGTTAAAGCTCTTCCAAGTCGATATGGCATATTATAATCTTATTGTGCCAGCATTGTTTATTTTGCAAAGCTTTGGTGTTTATATGAGTTATGTATATTGTCAAAAAATATTCTTTAGAAAATAAAAAGAATCCAATTCGGATTCTTTTTTTGATGGAAGATGAATACTAAGAGCTAGTAGAGATAAAGAATCTCTACTGACATAATCGCTCTATCGGTTCAGTTCTAGTTGTAAACTATCAGCTGTTAGAGCCATTTTTGAGGAATCGTCTTGAATTCCTTTCATTACTTGTGAAATGGTTTCTAACTCATTTTCAATTTTTTTATTCTGTTCTTTTGAGTTAGACATGTCTTTTACGATTTCTTGGAAGTATTGGTCCGTTGCGGACATACTATCAGTTCCTTCAGATACGAGAGAGCTAATTTGTTTCACGGAAGAAGAGACACGAACAATCTGTTCATTTGTTTTTTCAACGAGCTTTGTAACGTTAAATATAGATTCTTTCGTTTGCTCTGATAACTTTCTAATTTCTCCAGCTACAACAGAAAAGCCTTTGCCAAATTCCCCAGCACGCGCAGATTCAATTGCTGCGTTTAGTGCGAGTAAATTTGTTTGCTCGGCAATTGATTTTACAATATCTATAATTTCGTTAATTTTGTTAGAAATATCGAGAAGTTCATGTGTATCTGTAATAATCGTTTCCATGTTCGTTTGAATGTATTCCATTCGTTTATTTTGCTCATTTAATTGTTCTTTACCTTTATTTGCTTTTTCTTCTGATGTTGTAGCTAATGACGTACCTGTTTTAGCAATTTCTACAATCGTTTCAGATTTAGCGGTTAACTGCTGAATAGAAGCGCTTGTTTTTTCAGATACAGATGCTAGTTCTGTTGCAATATGCGTAATGGTCATAGCTGTTATTTCTTTTTCTTTTTCAAGTTCTTTTTGCATTCTTTCATATTCAGATTCATAAGACGCAATAACGAGTTCTTGTTCAAGAGTAAATAATTTATTTATTACGTTTATAGAATAAGAAAAATCGTCAATTGTTGTAATTTTCGTTTTTAAAATCTTTATGATAGAGCGGAATAATTCTTGATAAGCGGCAGTATACCATTTTCTATGTAACCCAATTTGTACATGTCTTTTTGCAATTCTAACACGTTGTTCAATAAAGTCTTCATGCATATCTCCGCTAAATAATTCTTTTATATGTGTTTTTAAAGTTTGCTTTAGTTTTGGAATAGAGCTATAACGTTCGATAATCGTAATTAAATTAGGCTGTTTTGTAATATTGAAATAGAATTTTTCAGTAATCCAATCAATTTCTTCATAAATAAAAGGCTGTAGTACCTTTACGATTTGTAAATCTTCTTTTGAAATATGTAGCATATCCATTTGAATTTTCAGTTCAGAATTAGTAGGAACGTTAAAAGTGATTTGTTGATTCTTACTTAATTCAAGTATACTTACGTTTGTTTTATTGTTATGTTTTTTAAAAACCCCAAGCATCGTTCTTCCCCCTGTTTGTAAAGCGTTTTCATTTTTTGGTTCTAATATAATTATATATTTTTATATGCAATTACTCTATATTAGTGTGTAGAATAGTATATAAATTAAGAGAATTCCATATAGAATTCTCTTAATGACCTTTATTAATTTTAGCATGTGTTTTAAAGAAAACTGGGAAATGTACATTATATATGACAGTGACAACACGAATAATGAATGTTACTAATAAACAAACATAGAAAGCCAATACGTGTGCCCCCATTGCATATGTGATTAGGAAACTAATTGCCCCTAAAATAGAAGCGATAGCGTAAATTTCTTTTCGGAATACGTAGGGGATATCTTGAGCGCAAATGTCACGCAAAATACCGCCTCCAATACCTGTAATGACTCCCATTGAAACAACTAAAAATGAGGCGTCAACATGATGTGACATTGCCGCATTTGCACCAATAGCTGTAAAAACGCCTAAGCCAACAGCATCAGAAAGCATAATAACAACTTGAAGTTTATTGATACGCTCAAAAAACATACAAGTAAATAATGCTGATAATACGCTTACGAAAAAGTAAATGGGTTTAACAAATGCGACGGGAGGCAGGTTACCGATCATAATATCACGAATAATACCGCCGCCGAGCGCAGTAGCTACAGCTAAACAAAGGACACCGAATAAATCTAAATCTTTTTTTAAACCAACTAATGTACCAGAAATGGCAGCGGCGATAATGCCAAGAAACGTAAATATATCGATTAATAACATGGCCTTAATCCCTTCCTCTTAAAGATGTTCCAGAGAAAAAATATACACTAAAGTATTGGAAATAACAATTACTTTTCGCTACATGTAGAAAAACGGATAAAATACATAAAGAAAGCGTTTGAAAATGTTTGGAAAATAGCTATAAAGTAATTTGAAAAAGATATGAAAAGATTAATTTTACATTTTTTGATGCTACCTATTTGGTAAAATGTTACAATGTTAGGTATGCTGTTTACATCTGTATAAAATGATAAAAAAATATGTATATACTGACAAAAATAAGGGGATGGTTGTTAGATAGCTTTTGTAAAAATAGGGAGTATAGCGAAAGGACAGTAATTTCTATTACTGATTAATACTTGTCCTTGCTAGTTTTAGCCGGAAAAATAGTTCTCGATTTGAATATGAGTTATGTTATAATTGCTAGGTGTGTTTGAATGATAAAAAATTATGATTAAAAGATAATGTTAAGATTTTGTATGGAGGTCTTGGAATGTTAGCAAATCAAGCTAGGGTTAGATTTGAGCGTTTTTTGCTCTTTTTTATTATTTTACAGCCTGTTTTAGATTTATTAACGTCTCTTAGCATCACTTTATTAAAGTCAAGTGCTACCGTTGGAATTTTAGTAAGATTCCTTATTATGGCTGTTGGTGGTATTTACATTTTAATTCAGGCAAAAGAGAAGGGAAATAGAAAGTTTTTAATTTATCTTATATTATTAGCCGGAGTTTTAGGGGTAGGATTTATTAATAACAAACTAGTTAAGGATCCTATTGTACTTGGTGAAGAAGTTAAATTCGTTGCGAAAGCATTATATATATATATCATGCTGGGATCATACATTTTAGCTTTAAAATCACTGAAAAAGAAAGTTAATATTAGTGATAAGGTTCGAAATAGTATTGTATATTCTACATTAATCATTAACGCAATTATGGTTATTTCTATTTCAACATCTACTGACTTTGGTAGTTATGAATGGATGAAGGTGGGTTCTCGAGGTTGGTTCTATGCAGGGAATGAACTAGGTTCAATCTTAGCTATTATTTTCCCTATTGTGGTACTATATTCTATTCAAAAAACAAAGAGCTGGAAACACGTTTTATATTGGATTCCATCGCTTTTAATGATTTACTCATTAATTCAGGTCGGTACGAAAGTAGGAATGGGCTCAATTGGTGCTACGTTAGCGGCAGCAATCGGGATCATTGTACTACAATTATTATTTAATAGAAAAAATCCGAACAAAAAATCCCTTGCGCTTAATGCAGTAATTGCTATTGTCCTATTAGCTGGTGTAGTTGGAACGTTTAAACAGACACCATTAGCACAAAATATGGGTATTCACAATAACTATTTATCAGAGCAAAATGTAGCACAGCAAGGTCAAAAAGAAAAAGAAATTAAAGAGAAGCTGAAAAAAGAGCAAGAACTTAAAGCAAAAGAAGAAACTCATCATAAAGGTGAAAAGCCAGAAGAAAAGGCGAAGATAGAAGAGGAAGTTAAGAAAGAGCTTGAGAAAGAGCAAAAGAAAGAAAATCAAGAAAACCTTATTTTCAGCGGACGTCAAGTATATGAAGAAAGACATAAGCAGTTCTTTAAAGAAGCGCCAATGTCACAAAAGTTATTAGGAATGGGTTATGCAGGTAATTTTAAATATAATGAACAAAAGCAGCCAGATCCAAAGCTAATTGAAATGGACTTCCACGATTGGTTTTATGACTTTGGGATTATTGGTTTTGCATTACTAATGATTCCATTTATTTATTACGGCTTAAGAATCCTACTAGTATTTATTACAAGGTTTAAAGAGATATTTAATATAAAATATGGAATGATTGCAGCAAGCTTATTGTTAGCATTAGGTATTGCTTATATTGCAGGACATATTTTAACAGCACCAGGAGTTGGGATTTATTTTGTAGTGGTGTTAGCTTATCTAATTGTAGACTTAGAAATTGAATGATCAAAATAAAAGCTAACTTTTGTTAGCTTTTATTTTTTAGTACAGTAAAATAAAGATAGATGGAAATGTAGCGAGGATTTAAAGGAGGAAAAAATATGAGGATATTGCATATGAATGCAGGAGCAGAAGATGGGGGAGGGAAAACACATATTATTTCACTTCTCGATCAGTTTCCAACTGGTGAAGTAGAATTAGCGGTATTTGAAGATGGAATTGTTGCGAAAGAAGCAAGAGAGTTAGGGATAAAAGTCCATGTGTTTTCACAAAAATCCCGCTATGATTTATCTATTTTAAAGAATATAAGCGAATTCATTAATAATGAAAAATTTGATATAGTTCATACGCATGGTCCTAGGGCTAATTTCTATGTTTCTTTAATGAAAAAGAGAATAACGGCAAAATGGGTAACAACTATTCATAGTGATCCATTTGAAGACTTTACTAAACAAGGCTTAAAAGGTTGGATTTTTACGAAATTAAATTTGAAAGCCTTAAAAAATGTAGATTTATTTTTTGTTGTAACAAATAGATTAAAGAAAAGTTTAGCTGCTTTAGGTATTTCTAATGAAAAGATGCATGTTATTTATAATGGAATTGAATACGATAAGGAAAAAGCAGAAGGTTATAATAAAAAAGCAATGTTCAATATTGATGAAGATGTATTTACGGCAATCCAAGTAGCACGATTGCATCCTGTGAAAGGACATGAAGTTCTATTTGATGCGTTACAACGAACAAAATTAGAGAAAATTAAAGTATTGTTAGTTGGCGATGGCCCGTTAGAAGAAAATCTAAAGTCATTGGCTACTGAAAAAGGGATTAATAATAAAGTTGAGTTTTTAGGGCATCGTCAAGATGTAAAACAATTATTTGCGTCGTCACATGTGAATTTATTAACCTCCCATAGTGAAGGGTTCCCGCTAGTTTTATTAGAAGCGGCAAATCAACGCGTACCATCAATTGTAACTAGGGCTGGAGAAATTGAACCATTAATTGTAGATGAAACGTACGGATGGATTGTGCCAACAGATGATGGAAGGGCATTAGCATTAGCTTTAGAAGAAGCGTATGATAAGTGGAAAACTGGAGAATTAGCAGCAATGGGGAAACATATTTATGAGCATGCTATTATGAACTTCTCACTTCAAAAACTATATGAAGATACAAAGGAAACATATAAGCAATTAATAGCGAAAAACTTGTAATGATAGAGAGGATAGTTAACTATGGCAGTACAAACAGTTGATATTCTAGGCGTTCCTTTTTCTACAATGACAATGGATGAAACGGTCCAATATTTAAAAGAACAACTAGAAGTGGAGCGAACACATACTTTTCAGGTAGTAACAGCAAATCCTGAAATTGTTATGTGTGCAAAAAAGGATGAAGCATTCCATCAAACATTATTAAATGCAGATTTAATTACACCTGATGGTATTGGAGTCGTAAAAGCAAGTGGTATGTTGGGTACACCTGTAAAGGAACGTGTAGCAGGTTTTGATTTAATGTGTAATTTACTTGCGGCGTTATCAGAAGACAGTAAACCAGTATCAGTTTTCTTATTAGGTGCAAAACCGCATGTTGTACAAGCTGCAGCAGATCATTTAACGAAGACGTATTCAGCTGTATCTATTGTGGGTATACAAGATGGGTATTTTAAACAAGAAGAAGAAGAGAATATTGTTTCTCGTATTCAAAAGGCAAAACCAGACTTATTGCTTGTTGCACTTGGTTTCCCGAGACAAGAGAACTTTATCCAAACGAATAAGCATCGTTTAGAAACGAAAATAGCTGTTGGAGTAGGCGGAAGTTTAGATGTATGGGCTGGAGAGGTAAAACGTGCACCAAAATGGATTCAAGCGATCCATTTAGAGTGGTTTTATAGATTATGTAGCAATCCAACGCGTTGGCGTCGTCAGTTAGTATTAGCGGAATTTTTAAAAGAAGTCATGCGTTCAAAAAAGTAGCGTTCTATCGCTACTTTTTTATTTGTCCATTTTTAATAAAGTGAGTTTTTATTCATCTACTACCGATTGTGGACCCTCACTAATCGAGTGTTTAATGGCCATGTTTTTTTATCTGTCCGCCTTTGCTTCAGCTGAATTTTGAGGTGAGGGGGCTTACTGCCATCAAATAGTCGGATAAGTATTTTACTTTTTGGGAATGATGAAGGAGAATTTTTTACACGAAAGTATTTTACTTATACAATTCACACATGTAAAATGATGTGTAAAGACAGCTGTGTAAGGAGGACTTCTTGTGGGCAAGGTGAAAGAAATTTCGAAGCGAAAGCTACTTGGTATAGCGGGGCTTGGATGGTTATTTGATGCAATGGATGTTGGAATGCTTTCATTTGTAATGGTAGCATTGCAAAAAGATTGGGGATTAAGTACGCAAGAAATGGGCTGGATAGGCAGCATTAATTCAATTGGTATGGCGGTCGGGGCGCTCGTTTTTGGAATACTATCAGATAAAATAGGGCGGAAATCAGTCTTTATTATTACATTATTATTATTTTCTATCGGTAGTGGTTTAACGGCTTTAACGACGACACTTGCTATGTTCCTTGTTTTACGATTTTTAATTGGTATGGGGCTTGGTGGAGAACTTCCAGTTGCTTCTACATTAGTATCGGAGAGTGTTGAAGCACATGAACGTGGCAAAATAGTTGTGCTATTAGAAAGTTTTTGGGCAGGTGGATGGCTAATCGCAGCTCTTATCTCGTATTTTGTTATACCGAAATATGGTTGGGAAGTTGCGATGATATTGAGTGCGGTTCCAGCGCTATATGCTTTATATTTAAGATGGAATTTACCGGATTCTCCAAGATTCCAAAAGGTTGAAAAAAGGCCATCCGTTACCGAAAATATAAAGTCAGTTTGGTCTGGGGAATATCGTAAGGCAACAATTATGTTATGGATTTTATGGTTTTCTGTTGTCTTCTCCTATTATGGCATGTTCCTTTGGTTACCTAGTGTAATGGTATTAAAAGGATTTAGTTTAATAAAAAGTTTCCAATACGTACTTATTATGACGTTAGCTCAATTGCCAGGTTATTTCACGGCTGCTTGGTTTATTGAACGTCTTGGTCGTAAGTTTGTTTTAGTTACGTATTTAATTGGTACAGCTTGCAGTGCTTACTTATTTGGAGTGGCAGAGTCATTAACGGTATTAATCGTAGCAGGCATGTTACTATCATTCTTTAATTTAGGTGCTTGGGGTGCATTATATGCCTATACACCTGAACAATACCCAACAGTTATTCGTGGTACAGGTGCAGGGATGGCGGCAGCATTCGGTCGTATTGGTGGTATTCTTGGACCGCTATTAGTAGGATATTTAGTGGCTTCACAGGCTTCACTATCACTAATATTTACGATTTTCTGTGGATCAATTTTAATAGGCGTATTTGCTGTAATTATACTTGGGCAAGAAACGAAACAACGAGAATTAGTATAAGGTAAAACTTTAATCGGTAAGTGATTTCATTATTGGCCCGTACCAATTATGTTTTAGAGTAGTAAAACTAAGAGCTCATGTTTTCTCATTCAGTGGGTTTTACTGCCTACAAATAACGGAATAAAAGGGCAGGGGAACCATGATGGTTCCCTTTTTTCTGTTTTTTTAGATAAATAATGGTATAGTAAGAAAAAGGGAATGTTCCTTATAAAAGCGAATGTATACAACAGGACATACGGACAAAAGAATTAGGTGGTTGAAGAAATGAAAATTTTACTGATTATGGAAGATGCAGAAGAGCGAAAAAGTTTAGCTGAAAAATTTATTGAAAATATAAGGAATGTAGAATGTTTTGAAGCAAATACAGGAACAGAATCATTATTTATGATGAAGAAGCATACACCAGATTTTGTTTTTTTAAATTCAAAATTACTAGATGGAACGGGTTTTGAATATGCGAGTTTATTACGGGAAGTAAATTGTTATACGAAATTTATTTTTATGGGTGAAGATATAGAAGAATCCATTACAGCGTTTCGTTTTCAAGCAGTTTATTATTTACTACGCCCATTTCGCGAGGAAGATTTGCAATTCCTTTTATATAGAATGGCTAAAGAGCAAGGTGAGAAAGCAAAGAGCTATTTGCGTAAACTACCGATAGAAGGTCAAGAAGGGATTCGGTATATTTTCCCTGAAGATATTGTATATGTAAGCAAAAACAAGGAAAACAAAACAGTTTCAATTTATACAACAAATAATCAGTATATTTCAACATATACACTCCAGGAGCTAGAAAATAAGCTAAATGCATATGATTTTTTACGTGTGCATAAAAGTTATTTAATTAATATGTCATATGTACAAGAGTTAAAGCCTTACTATAATGGCACATATAATCTGTATTTAGATAAATATGATGAGCAACCGATTCCAGTAAGTCGTAATTATGTGAAACGACTTCGAAATAAAATTGAATTATAGCAGATAATGCGAAGTTTTTAACATGATAAACTAAAAATCCTTCATGATAGGGAGGATTCAAATTAAATATTCAGAAAATTTAGTACAATCCCACTAAGAAATAGTATTGGGGGGATTGTATGTGAGAACATTGAAGTCGATTTTACTTTGGGGAGTTATTGCAGCAGTAGGAGCCGGTGCTTTTGGTGTAATAGCTTTATCACAAGGTGAAACTATTAATGCTGTATGGCTCTTAGTAGCTGCGGTATGTGTGTATGCAGTTGCTTATCGTTTTTATAGTAGATTTATAGCCAGAAAGGTATTCGGTTTAGATAATAATCGGCAAACGCCAGCTCATACATTAAATGATGGAAAAGATTATGTTCCGACAAATAAATGGGTATTATTTGGGCATCATTTTGCAGCAATCGCTGGGGCTGGGCCTTTAGTAGGACCAATTTTGGCGGCACAAATGGGATATTTGCCAGGGACAATATGGATTATTGTAGGGGTAGTTGTCGCTGGAGCTGTGCAAGATTTTGTTATTTTATTTGCTTCGATGAGACGTAATGGTAAATCTCTCGGTGAAATGATTAAAGATGAGATTGGTCCTGTTACAGGACTTATTGCAATGATTGGTATTTTAGGCATTATGATTATTTTATTAGCAGTATTAGCATTAGTAGTAGTAAAGGCGCTTGTCGGAAGCCCTTGGGGAATGTTTACGATAGCAGCAACGATTCCTATTGCTATTTTAATGGGAGTATATATGCGTTACATTAGGCCCGGACGAGTTGGTGAAGGTTCAGTAATCGGAATTATCCTACTTATACTGTCTCTTATTGGAGGGCAGTATGTAGCGAAAAATCCAGCGCTTGCAAGCATGTTCACGTTTAGCGGAGAAACAATTGCTATTATGCTTATTGTATATGGATTTATCGCATCGGCATTACCAGTTTGGATGCTTTTAGCACCACGTGATTATTTAAGTACATTTTTAAAAGTCGGAACAATTGTAGGATTAGCAATCGGTATTTTAATTGTAGCACCAGATTTACAAATGCCAGCAGTTTCGAAATTTATTGATGGAACTGGTCCTGTGTTCTCTGGAAACTTATTCCCGTTCTTATTTATTACTATTGCTTGTGGTGCAGTGTCTGGATTCCATGCTCTTGTTTCATCAGGTACGACGCCGAAGATGATTGAGCAAGAGGGACACGCACAGCCAATCGGTTATGGAGCAATGTTAATGGAGTCGTTTGTAGCGGCCATGGCGATGATTGCAGCTTGTGTATTAACACCGGGAACGTATTTTGCAATTAATAGTCCTGCAGCACTTATCGGTACAGATGTCTCGCAGGCAGCTCAAGTTATTTCCTCATGGGGATTTGCTATTACACCAAATGAACTAAAAGATCTCGCTGTAAACGTTGGAGAGCAAACGATTTTATCACGTACAGGTGGTGCGCCAACGTTAGCGATAGGTATGGCATATATTTTCTCACAAGTAATAGGTGGAACGGCCATGATGGCATTTTGGTATCATTTTGCGATTCTCTTTGAAGCGCTATTCATTTTAACAACAATTGATGCTGGAACGCGTGTCGGCCGATTTATGATTCAAGATATTTTGGGGCATGTGTATAAGCCATTTGGGCAAACGGATTCTACATTAGCGAATGTAATAGCTACAACGTTATGTGTATTAGGATGGGGTTATTTCTTATATCAAGGGGTAGTTGATCCACTTGGTGGAATTAATACATTATGGCCACTTTTCGGTATTGCAAATCAAATGTTAGCAGGTATTGCATTATTACTTGGAACGACAATTTTATTCAAAATGGGAAAAAAGGCATATGTTTGGGTGACGCTTATTCCAACTGTCGGATTGCTTATTGTAACGATGACAGCGGGTTATCAAAAGCTATTTCATGAAAACCCTAAAATAGGATTTCTATCCCACGCAAAGGTGTTTCAAGGAGCATTAGATGAAGGGAAAGTGTTAGCGCCAGCTAAAAATGTTGCCCAAATGAAGCAAATTATTTTCAATGATTATATTGATGCGGCACTTTGTGGGATTTTTATGATCGTTGTAATCGCTGTATTAATTTCTGCAATTCGAATTTGGATTCAAGTATTAAGAAATAAGCCGATGCCGCTAAAAGAGGCACCATATATCCCTAGAGATGAAAGTGAGTCGAGGAACTATGCTTAAAAGACTACGGCAAGTATGGGGACAAAGGAAACACTTTATTAGCTTACTTGTTGGGGTACCAAGCTATGAAACATATGTAGAGCATATGAAAAAGCATCATCCAGAAGAAGAAGTTGTATGTCAAAAACAATTTTTTGCAGAAGCGCAAGAAGCAAGGTTTAATGCAAAGGGCGGAAAAATCTCGCGCTGTTGTTAGTGAAAAGGACGAATTTTCGTCCTTTTTATTTTTTTGCTGTTTCACGTGGAACAGCAAAAAAATAAAAATCTTTGGGAATTATAGGTATTTCGTATACAATAAAATAAGGAAAAGGATAGATAGAAAAGTAGGGAGATTATTTTATGTTAAAGGACTTATTTGTAAACACAACAATTATTCTTTCCTTTATTTTTGTTGGAGGTCAGCTTTTAAGAGATAAACCGTTAGAAGAAGGGTTCTCTTTTTGGCAGAAATGTGTAGTAGGTATTCTTACTGGAATACTAAGTGTACTGTTAATGTATTTTGGTGTACATATAGAAAATATTATGTTGGATCTACGTTATTTAGCGGTTATTTTGGCAATTATAATCGGAGGTCCGATAGCTAGTAGTATAACAGTTACGATTATTTTAATTACCCGATTATTGTTAACCGAGTACTCTTTAGCCTCTGAATTGGCTTGTTATACTATTGTATTGATAGGTATTGGAGTTACTTTCATTTGGCGGATGAAAGTTTCTATGTTTACAAGATGGATCTGGTTTAATGTATATAGTTTATTTATTTTAGCGGTGCCACTTTCTATGCTATTTAAGGATATGTCTATAGTAGCATTATATTTAGTTTGTAGTAGTGTTGCAGCATATATCACATTTATAAGCGCAAATTATGTATTACAATCCAATGAGTTATTTCAAAAGATGAAGCAATATGCAACGATAGATGCATTGACAAGTTTAGGAAATGTAAGGCAGTTTGATTTAGAAATGAATCATCATATTGGTAATAAGCGTATGAAAAATGATTCACTTTGTTTACTACTTATAGATATTGATCACTTTAAGTGTGTAAATGATACGTATGGGCATCCTGCAGGAGATGAAGTGTTAAAACAAATAGGTCGTATTTTAAGAGAAGTTTCAACGTTTCCAGATTTGGCTTTTCGAAAGGGTGGAGAGGAGTTCGCTCTTCTGATACCGCAGAAGGGATTAGCTTACGGAATGCGTATGGGGGAACAAGTTCGCGTAGCTGTTGAAAAACATTCATTCCAATTGTTAGATGGAACAAAAATAAAAATTACAGTTTCAGTAGGGATTTCAGTATATGAACAATCACCAGAGCAATTTATTCAAGCTGCTGATGATGCATTATATTACTCCAAAAGAAATGGTAGAAATCAGGTTAGTTCCGCATCTTAAAGATAGGATGACCAGAAGAGCTTATAAATAAAAACACCCACAGAGAGGGAAAATACACACTCTGTGGGTGTTTTTATTTATAGGTTAGACAAGTTCTTTTGATACAACGAATTTACGATATGCACCGTGATGTGTTGGGCCTACGTATTCGTTGATCTTGAATGAATAACGGATAGCAGCTGTGATAAATTCTTTAGCAGTTTTTACTGCTTCTTTCACAGGTTTTCCTTTTGCAAGTTCTGCTGTAATTGCAGCAGAATATGTGCAACCTGCGCCGTGTGTATTTGTCGTATCAATTTTTTCTGATTCTAGAATGTCGAATGTCTCTCCATCATATAGGACGTCGATTGCAGTTTCGGTACCAAGCTTGCTACCGCCTTTAATTAGGACATATTTAGCACCTAAAGCATGGATTTTTTTCGCTGCTTCTTTCATGTCTTCAAGAGAATTAATCTTTACGCCACTTAATTGGTAAGCTTCAAATAAGTTTGGTGTGACAACTAATGCCTTTGGAACAAGAACGTCACGTAAGCAATCGTTCGTTTCAGGATGTAATGCTTCATCAGCACCTTTACATACCATAACAGGGTCAACTACTACATTTTTGAAATTATGTTTTTCGATTGTTTCTGCAACCATTTCAATAATTTCTACTGATCCAAGCATACCTGTTTTTAAAGCATCTACGCCAACGCCCTCAATTGTCGTTTCTAATTGTGGTTTTAATGTAGAAGCTGGGATTGGGAATACGTTATGTGCCCAACCGTTATGTGGATCCATCGTTACGATTGTCGTAAGAGATGTCATTCCGTACACACCAAGTTCTTGGAATGTTTTTAAATCTGCTTGTATACCAGCACCGCCACTTGTGTCAGAACCAGCGATAGTAAGTGCTTTATTTAATGTCATTATGAAAAGCCCCCTCAGGTGATATAATGAAAACTATGTTTTCACCATTATATCAATGTTACGAATAAGTACAAAGTGAAAAGTAGATGATTTATGTTAGGAACGATGTAAAATCTTGTATGTAGGAGACGAATTATGTTTCAAGAGAATCGTACAAATGAATTAGTTATATTAAAAGAGATTGCAGAAACACTAAATACATCAAATGATACATATCATGTATTGCAAGCAGTACTAGAAAAATTACTGAGTGTAACAGGTTTAACGACAGGATGGATATTTCTTGCGGATGAAAATGGTAGGTATACAAAATTAATTGATTATCAATTACCAGAGGCACTTACATATGAAAACAAACGCCCGATGTGTGAAGGGGAATGTTGGTGTTTACGTGGCTTTGTGGATGGGAAATTAGAGCGAGCTGTTAATATTATTGAATGTAAAAGAATTAATAATGCAATTGAATATAATTGGGGAGATACAGAAGGAATTCTTCATCATGCTACGGTTCCTTTAAAGGCTGGAGGAGAAAAATTTGGTTTGTTAAATGTGGCAAGCCCAGGTAAAACACATTTTTCAGAAGAAGAATTAGTATTGCTTCAATCAGTTGCCTTCCAAATTGGAACGGCTTTAAAACGAGCAAAGTTATATGAAAATGAAAAGCGAAGAGCACATTATTATGTGAAATTAGAACGGTTCATTCAAGTTTTAAGAACGATTCATCAATTTAATATATTGCCTGAAAAAGTTGTAGATCAATTAGGTGAAGTGTTTCAGTGGAATCAAGTCGCATTCTTTATTAGGGAAGAGAAAGAATTATCCTTGCGGGCATCTTATTGCCAGGAAGAATTGCAAGAGGATATAAAAAAAGCAGCGAAAGAAGCATTAGAAAAAGGTGAACCTACTTTATTAAATCATCAAATCAGTCATAAGGTAGCCTCTAATAGGACGGTTATTGCTACACCAATACAGATTCAAACTCACATATTTGGTGTTTTATGTGTTAGTTCAAATAATGGTGAATTTGATGTGAATACGATAGATGTACTTCAAGCAATTACAAATCATATTTCCTTCGTGATAGAAAATTTAAGGTTAAATGAGCAACGGCGTGAACTTGTACGAATGGAAGAAAGAAATCGGTTAGCAAGGGACTTACATGATTCCGTCTCACAAAAGCTATTTTCGTTAACCTTTATGACAAAAGGCGCTGAGGCAGTTTTAAAAGGTCAAAATGAAAAAGTAGATCGATCTTTGCATGATATGCGTGAACTAGCGCAAGGAGCTTTAAAAGAAATGAGGACGTTGATTTGGCAACTACGTCCAGCGGGTTTAGAGAAAGGATTATTACCAGCTTTAAAGCAATATGGTGAAAGTTTGGGATTGAAAATTCGGGAACAAGTTACAGGTGTCCGTGATTTACCACGTGTAGTAGAGGAAGCGCTGTGGAGAATTGGACAAGAAGCTTTAAATAATGTAAGTAAGCATGCGAATGTTAGAGAAGCGACGATTTATTTCAAAGTGACGGAGAAGAATGTATCATTAGAAATAGTAGATCAAGGAAACGGCTTTGTAGAAAAGGATATAAAAGAGAAGAAATCACTTGGCATGACTACGATGCGCGAAAGAGTAGAATTAGTCGGTGGAACAATTAAAGTTGTAAGTGATAAAAAAAGAACAAGTGTAAAAGTAAACGTACCATTATGATGTGAAAATGAGGGAAGTTTGTGAAAATAAAAGTATTGTTAGTGGATGATCATACAGTCGTTTTAAAAGGGTTAGCATTTTTCTTAAGTACACAGGAAGATATAGAGTTAGTTGGAGAAGCAAGTAATGGGAAAGAGGCACTAATAAAAGTAGGGGAGACGAATCCTGATGTTGTACTAATGGATTTATATATGCCCGAAATGGATGGTGTTGAGGCGACAGCGTGTATTAAAAAAGAATATCCGGATGTGAAAGTAATTGTATTAACTAGCTTTTCTGATCAGGCGCATGTGTTACCAGCATTAAGGGCTGGAGCAAGCGGGTATATTTTAAAAGATGTAGAACCAGATCAGCTTGTTGAGGCTATTCGAAGTGCATATAAAGGTAATATTCAATTACATCCTGATATAGCAAATGCTCTTCTCTCTCAAACATTACCTGTAGAAGAAAAGGAAGAAGAGCCTTCAATTCAAGTGGATGTGCTAACAGCGAGAGAAAATGAAGTATTGCAGTTATTGGCGAAAGGGATGAGTAATAAAGAAATCGCTTCTGTTTTAGTTATTACGGAAAAAACGGTAAAAGCTCATGTAAGTAGTATTTTGAGTAAGTTGAATTTATCTGATCGTACGCAAGCGGCATTATATGCAGTGAAAAATGGAATTGTATAAGACGAAAGTCGTAAGACCTAGTTCGCCTTTAGAAGGTGGACTTTTTTTATGGAAAAATACGTCTATGTGAGGACGAAATTGTCTGGATATAAAGATAAAATATGTTTGTAAGCAACAAAACAACAATTACAAAGGATACCTTTTTGAAAGCATATAACAACATAAGAGTGAGTAGTAGGAGGAAAAACAATGGCAACAGTTTTATTTGTAAAAGCAAACAACCGTCCAGCGGAACAAGCAGTTAGTGTGAAATTATACGAGGCATTTTTAGCGAACTATAAAGAAGCACATCCAAATGATACAGTAATAGAACTTGATTTATATAAAGAAGAATTACCATATGTAGGCGTAGATATGATTAATGGTACATTCAAAGCAGGTAAAGGATTTGATTTAACTGAAGAGGAAGCAAAAGCAGTAGCAGTTGCTGATAAGTATTTAAATCAATTCTTAGAAGCTGATAAAGTCGTTTTCGGTTTCCCATTATGGAACTTAACGATTCCAGCAGTATTACACACATATATTGATTATTTAAACCGAGCTGGTAAAACGTTTAAATATACGCCAGAAGGCCCAGTTGGTTTAATTGGGGATAAGAAGATTGCATTATTAAACGCGCGCGGCGGCGTATACTCTGAAGGTCCAGCAGCTGAAGTAGAAATGGCTGTTAAATATGTAGCAAGCATGATGGGCTTCTTCGGTGCAACAAACATGGAAACAGTAGTTATTGAAGGACATAATCAATTCCCAGATAAAGCAGAAGAAATCATTGCAGCTGGTCTTGAAGAAGCAGCTAAAGTAGCAAGTAAATTTTAATTAAAAATAGAATCGTCACTCAAAAAAAGTAGCATTAACATGTACATGTTAATGCTACTTTTTTATATTTTAAGTTCGTCAGCCAGTTTTTCCAATTGGATTCGATCTTGTATATAATAGGTTCTTCCGTCTTTTTTTAAGTAATTTTGTTGGCAAAATTGGTTTAATACATATAAAAGGTGACGGTAGCTAACATTTAAGTATTCCGAAACCTCGGTATGTTTTTCTGTATAACTGTTACTTTGTTCTGTTAATAGAATAAACGCCGCTAATCGATTTTCGAACGGATAACTATTATTTTTAGCATAAGTTTCTGTTCGGGTAATTGTTTTCTCACCGATAAATTTGCATAGTTTCTGTAGAAAGGTAGCATCTTGTAACAAAAGATGCTGACAATCTTTAAGAGGAAGCGCTAAGCATATACAATCTTCAATTACTTCCACCGTTTTCGTAACAGATTCTACGCCAATTAATCCTAATTCCCCAATGAACGAAGGTGCTTGAATAAAGTTAATTAAGGAGACCTTTCCGTTTTTGTGACTCATATATATTTTTGCTTTCCCAGAAATTAAGTAATAAAGATAAGAAACATCAACCCCTTCATTACATATCTTTTCGCTCTTCTGAAAGGAATGTAGTTCAGCATACGGTAAGATGTCAAAAGAAAAAAGAGTATGGAAGTTGTAAGTTTGTATGTAACGAGAGATTTCTTCGCTATTTTTGCTGACTTTCATGTTTTCACCTCATGTTTAGTATGAGATATCTCCTATTATGTTTACAAGAAAGAATGATACGATTTACGTAAATTTGTTTTTGTAGAAAAGAGAGTGTGAAGGGCTTATGAAAAAATATAAAACATTATTATTCGATGTAGATGATACATTGTTAGATTTTCAAAAGGCGGAAAAAGCGGCATTACGTATGCTTTTTGAAGAGAAAGGGATGTCTCTAACTAGCGAGATTGAAGCGCAATATAAAAAAATTAATAAAAGTCTTTGGACTGCTTTTGAAGAAGGTGAAATCAATCGTGATGAAGTTGTAAATACACGATTTTCAATTTTATTTAAAGAATACGGGGAAGAAGTAGATGGGATATTATTCGAAAATAATTATCGTAGCTACTTAGAAGAAGGAAATCAGCTCATGCAAGGCGCATTTGAATTTATAAGTCAAATTCAAAGTGAGTACGATTTATATATTGTGACAAACGGTATTTCTAAGACGCAAGATAAACGATTACGTAATGCAGGATTACATGCCTTGTTTCAAGATATTTTCGTTTCTGAAGATACAGGTTATCAAAAGCCGATGAAAGAGTATTTTGATTATGTTTTTGAAAGGATTCCTAACTTTGTTCCTGAAGAAGGGCTCATTATTGGGGATTCGTTAAGCGCTGATATGAAAGGTGGATATGTAGCGGGAATTGATACTTGTTGGTTTAATCCAGAAAAGAAATTTAATAATAGCGGGATTGTGCCAACATATGAAGTGCAAAATTTTGAAGAGTTATACGCGTTATTGAAGCAACATGTGTAATGAGAATAGGCAGTGGAACTTTCGTCCCTACTGCCTATTTCTATTCGTTTATAGCTTCGTTATTTTTAGGAAGTGGAAATGCATTACCAATTGCTGCTGCCCCAAGCATCGGTAATAGTAAATTGAGCGGGAAAAACATGAGTAATAGTAATGTTATAGCAATTGGTTTTCTTAGTGCATAGCTTGAAATTGCTGTCGTGACGATGGCGACCGAAGCGATTGGATCTATTGGGGCAATGGACGCTATAGCATATCCGATACTTGACCCAGAAAATATAATTGGGAAAATATGTCCACCGCGCCAGCCTGTATTTAAACAAACAGCAGTAATACATAATTTTAAAACCCCTGAAAGAAGTAGTACCCAGAAGGATAAATGGCTCCATTCAACGACTAAATCTTTTAATTGATGTTCTCCGGAGAATAATGTGTATGGGAGAAAAGTTCCTGCAATCCCTAATAAAATGCCACCGATAATTCCAAGCGATAGTTTGTATTCTTTTAAGGGATGGATTAATTTCTCTAATGTGAACTCTAATTTGAAATAAAAGAATCCAACTATAGCACCAATACTAGCAAGTGGAAGAAATGCAATCCATTCATTAAGAGAAAGAGAACCTTCTCCGAAATTAACGATAAAGGATCCACGATTATCAAATTTACTAAGTAATAAATAAACGGAAAAACCAGCGAAAGTGGTAGCCAAATATACAATTGCTTTTTTTCCTTTAGAGAATTCGTTAATTTGCTCTCCCTCATTTTCACTTGGAGCTAAATAACCGAATAATGGCGCGTTAAAAATTACACTTAAAGTAGCACCAATCCCAACTTCTGTTAGTTCATTCATTCCTTTTAAGGCGAATGTAAAGCGATCCCCGACCCATGTACAAAGCCCACCGATAATGCCAACAAGTGCTGCTTCAGGACCTAAGCTAGCTCCAAATATTAAAACGATAATCGCAGTTAAAGTGGCTTTATGTACGAAACGGTATTCAATTCTACCTGTTTTTTTATATTCACTCATTACTTCCGGCATAAGGCGTGGATATGTACCGAAGTATTTTTGAGTTAAACCAACAAGAATACCACCGATAGTTGTTACACAAATGGTGTAATACGGGGGAGAAGAGAAGATAGTAGGTAAGTATCCCCAAATAAAGTGAATGCCGATATTTATTGTAACTAAAAATAACCAGACTGTTGCGCCGACTATAGAGCCTAATAGAATGCCGTATAGGGCGAGTATATAGTGCATGTCTTTCTGGTTTGTCATGTTATACCTCCGTTATGTAAGTTTTAATGTCAAAAGGATTAAATATGCTACTGTGAAATGAAATGAATATGTATAGTATCTTTTTGAAAGGGTGGCTTATTCAATATATTGAGGTCTCGTGAGAATCTGAAATGTATACAGTTAAACTACTTATTTAATTCTATATATTAATTGAGGGTTTTAAAAGGTCTTTTTCAAATGAATATGGAATATATTTCTTTTGTTATGTACATTAAATTATTTGTAGTTAATTTAGAACATTCAGAAAAACTGATTGACATTAGGAAATTATTGCTATAAAATCAACGGTAATTGCATAGTCTTATCAAGAAAAGGTGGAGGGACAGGCCCGATGAAACCTTGGCAACAGCCGTATAACGGAATTGTGCCAAATCCTGCAGGTAATAACCCTGAGAGATAAGAAAGAGCCTTTAGAGCGTGTTTTCAAACTGCTCCTTTCTTGTTTTCAGGAAAGGGGCAGTTTTTTATTTTGTATAAAAGAAAGGAGAATAAAAGATGGGAGAATCATGGGGAAAAGGAACAATTTGTGTGCAAGGTGGCTATACTCCAAAAAATGGTGAACCGCGTGTTTTACCGCTTTATCAAAGTACAACGTATAAATACGATACTTCAGATGATTTAGCAGCGCTATTTAATTTAGAGGCAGAAGGATATATCTACACGCGTATTGGAAATCCTACTTTAGCTGCATTTGAGCAAAAGTTAGCGGATTTAGAGGGTGGTGTAGGAGCTGTTGCAACGGCTTCTGGGCAGGCTGCTATTATGCTTGCCGTTTTAAATATTTGTAGTAGTGGAGACCACTTGCTTTGTTCTTCCACAGTTTATGGCGGGACGTTTAATTTATTTGGAGTGAGTTTGCGTAAGCTTGGTATTGATGTTACATTCTTTAATCCGAATTTAACTGCTGATGAAATTGTGGCCCTTGCTAATGATAAGACGAAACTTGTTTATGCAGAATCGCTAGGAAATCCGGCGATGAACGTTTTAAATTTCAAAGAGTTTTCAGATGCAGCGAAAGAGTTGGAAGTACCTTTTATCGTGGATAATACATTAGCAACTCCTTATTTATGCCAAGCATTTGAGCACGGAGCAAATATTATCGTCCATTCTACGACGAAATATATTGATGGTCATGCAAGTTCGTTAGGCGGCATTGTTATTGACGGAGGGAACTTCGATTGGACAAATGGGAAATATCCTGAACTTGTTGAACCTGATCCAAGTTACCACGGCGTAAGTTACATTCAAAATTTTGGTGCAGCAGCGTATATTGTGAAAGCACGTGTTCAGCTATTAAGAGATTATGGAAATTGTATGAGCCCATTCAATGCATATATTAGCAATATCGGCTTAGAAACATTGCATTTACGAATGGAGCGTCATAGTGAAAATGCTCTTGCAGTTGCTAAGTGGCTCGCTGATCATGAACGTATTGAATGGGTGAATTATCCGGGATTAAATAGTAATGAAAATTACTCGTTAGCACAAAAGTATTTGAAAAAAGGTGCTAGTGGTGTTTTAACATTCGGCATTAAGGGAGGATTAGAAGCCGCGAAAGAATTTATCGCAAATGTAAAACTAGCAACTCTCGTAACGCATGTAGCGGATGCACGAACTTGCGTTATACATCCTGCTAGCACAACGCATAGACAATTAAGTGCTGAAGATCAGCGTTTAGCTGGCGTTACATCAGATTTAATTCGTTTATCGGTTGGTATAGAAGATGTTTCTGATATTATTGCAGATTTAGAAGCAGCGCTAGTCGGAGGCAAAGAACATGCCGATCATAATTGATAAAGATTTACCAGCTCGCAAAGTGTTACAGGAGGAAAATATTTTTGTAATGACGAAGGAGCGAGCAGAAACACAAGATATCCGGGCATTGAAAATTGCTATATTAAATTTAATGCCTACAAAGCAAGACACAGAAGCGCAATTACTTCGTTTAATTGGCAATACACCGTTGCAATTAGATGTACATTTACTTCATATGGAATCACACCTGTCCCGTAATGTCGCACAGGAACATTTAACGAGTTTCTATAAAACATTCCGTGATATTGAGAATGAGAAATTTGATGGACTCATTATTACAGGAGCACCAGTTGAAACCCTTTCTTTTGAAGAGGTAGATTATTGGGAAGAGCTTAAACGCATTATGGAGTATTCAAAAATGAACGTAACATCTACGCTTCATATTTGCTGGGGGGCACAGGCTGGTTTGTATCATCATTATGGTGTTCAAAAGTATCCTCTTAAGGAAAAAATGTTTGGTGTATTTGAACATGAAGTTCGTGAGCAACATGTGAAATTGTTACAAGGGTTTGATGAGTTATTTTTTGCCCCGCATTCTCGTCATACGGAAGTACGAGAGAGTGACATTAGAGAAGTGAAGGAGTTAACGTTATTAGCCAACTCTGAGGAAGCGGGCGTTCATCTTGTTATTGGACAAGAAGGAAGACAAGTGTTTGCGCTCGGTCATAGTGAATATAGTTGTGATACGTTAAAGCAAGAATACGAACGAGATCGTGACAAAGGGTTAAATATTGATGTGCCGAAAAACTATTTTAAGCATGATAATCCAAATGAGAAGCCGCTTGTAAGGTGGAGAAGCCATGGAAATCTATTATTCTCTAATTGGCTAAATTATTACGTGTATCAAGAAACCCCTTATGTATTATAAAAAAAGATTGTGTCACACGTGGCAACGTTTTCTTTGTAAAGATTAACCTTTATTTTTCCGAATGTTCAAAAAACATTGTTTTTCAGATTTTTTATTCATATAATTTCATCTAAACACAATTTTTGAGGGGTGGACAGTATTATGAAAGAAATTCAAGTTGGCTTATTAGGTCTTGGGACAGTTGGTAGCGGGGTAGTTCGTATCATTACAGATCACCAAGAGCGACTTATACACCAAGTAGGTTGTCCTGTAAAAGTAACGAAAGTACTAGTACAAAATATTGAAAAAGAGAGAGAAGTAGAGGTACCTTCTACTCTATTAACACAAGATGCACATGAAATTTTAGACAATCCAAACATCGACGTTGTCATCGAAGTAATGGGTGGCATTGATGATGCAAAAGCATATATTTTGCAAGCTTTACAAAGCGGGAAGCATGTTGTGACTGCCAATAAAGATTTAATGGCGTTACATGGGGCGGAACTATTAGCGGTAGCAAAAGATAATAAAGCTGATTTATTTTATGAAGCCAGTGTGGCCGGAGGGATTCCGATTTTACGAAGTATCGTAGAAGGACTTTCTTCAGATCTTATTACGAAAGTAATGGGAATTGTAAATGGAACGACAAATTTTATTTTGACGAAAATGTCAGATGAAGGGAGAGCATATAACGACGTGTTAAAAGAAGCCCAGCAACTTGGATTTGCAGAAGCAGATCCAACATCAGATGTAGAAGGTTTAGATGCAGCAAGAAAAATGACGATTTTGGCTACCCTTGGTTTCTCTACAAATGTAGAGCTTGGAGATGTAAAGGTAAAAGGGATTACTTCTATTACAGAAGAAGATATTGAATACAGTAAGAGTTTAGGATACACGATTAAATTAATCGGTCTTGCGAAGCGAGATGGTGAAAAATTAGAGGTTACAGTTGAACCGACACTACTTCCAAATACACATCCTCTTGCGGCCGTACAAAACGAATATAACGCTGTATATGTGTATGGTGAAGCAGTTGGAGAAACGATGTTTTATGGACCAGGTGCAGGAAGTCTACCGACAGCAACAGCTGTTGTTTCAGATTTAGTAGCTGTCATGCAAAATATTAGATTAGGGGTAACAGGAAATAGTGCTGTAGTCCCGCAATATCAAAAAGTATTAAAAGAGCCAGACGAAATTGTTGTGAAGAAATTTTTACGACTTCATGTGAAAGATGAAATTGGTGTATTTGCAAAAATTACTTCGTTATTCTCTGAGCGTGGCGTTAGCTTTGAAAAGATTATTCAAATGCCACTTGAAGAGAAAGGAAAAGCTGAAATTGTAATTGTAACGCATCGTGCATCTCTTGCTGATTATGATTATATTCTACATACGTTGCAAGGGTATGAAGAAATAGATTGTTTGAAAGCAAACTATCGAATTGAAGGAGATGCTAAGTAGTATCTCTACTAATAAAAAACCTATTAAGCAGCTTGCTTAATAGGTTTTTTTCTATTTAAAATTTGTGTACCAACTTGAATAAATGCTTGTATAATCCAGCCTGTTGTAAAGGATAAAATAATTGTTCCAAAATAGATAGGTCCATCTAATAAGAAGCTTAATGTTAAAAATAAGAATGCTAACGAAATTTCTGTCCTTCTAAATGTCCATTTCTTTTTCTCAGCAACTGTTAAAACGAAAGCTTCTTGAGGTGCTGCACAAAGATTTGTAGAGACGTAAAGACCAATTCCAGCTCCAACGAATAGATTTCCGCAAATAAGTGTTATATATTTTGGAAGAGAACGGATAGCGTCCATAATAGTTGTAATGGAACCGATCCAATCAACAAAAAGAGAAATAAGAACCATTGTTACAATTGTACCGATCGTAATTTGTTTTTTATTCCAAAAGAGTACGATAAGGGTAAAAGCAAAGTTAATCATGAAAATCCAAAAACCGATACTTATCCCGAAATTTTGATATAGTGCAATAAAGAAGGAATCATAAGGGCTAAGTCCAAAGGAAGTAATTGTCGTCATCATATTAATGCCGATGGCGAGAATAAGTAGACCGCTAATGAAAAATATATGTTCTAATTTGAGTCGAAACATAGTTGTATATCCTTTCAAAAAGTATTTGCTAGGAAAGGATATATTGTGGAAAGCTTACCAGGTCAAGGGAGAATTTTTGTGAGAAGGGGAAAATGAGATGACGAATATAAGAAAAATTGCTGAACTTGCTGGGGTATCTGTTTCAACTGTTTCACGTGTACTAAATAATCATCCATATGTGAATGAACAGAAGCGAAAAGAAATTTTAGCAATTATAGAAGAATTAAACTATACGCAAAATGTGAATGCAATTCATTTAGTGAAAGGGAAAACGAATGTCATTGGCGTTTTATTACCGCATGTAAATGACCAATATTATAGTGCTATTATTGAGGGAATATCAAAGGAAACAGCAAAGAATAATTATAATATGATGCTTTGTCAGACGAATTATAGTGAGGAAAGAGAATTAGAAATTTTGAATATGTTAAAAATGAAAAAGCTTGATGGGGTTATTATATGTTCGCGGGCAAATAGTAAGGAAAAGCTTGAAGAATATACGAAGTTTGGCCCTATTGTTATGTGTGAAGAAATAGACTCGAACTACATTTCGAGTGTGCATATTGATTATTATAAAGTGTTTTCGCGCGGGATGAAGAGCTTAATAGATGCGGGCCATACAAGTATTGGGTATTGCATTGGAAGAAGTAACAGTATTAATAGCCAAAGGAGAAAACAAGCATATGAAGATTCACTTCAACAGATTGCTGTAACATCAATAGAAGCCTGGAAGTTTAAAGGCTGTTTTACGGTGGAAGATGGGCGTAATGTAATTAGGGAATGGGCCTCTATGTCAGTAAAACCAACTGCGTTTCTTGTATCTTGCAACCATATTGCAGCAGGAATGGTAACGGAAGCGAAAAAACAAGGAATTCGTATTCCAGAAGATATTACGATTATCGGTTGTGATGATCAAGATGTGGCAGATATTTTAGGCATTACGACCATTTCGTATTGTAGTAAAAATGTTGGTGTAAAGGCATTTGAATTATTATATGAAAAGATTAATGATGAGAAAATAGATGTAAAGCACGTAGAGTTATTTCCAGAATTAGTACATAGGGAAACAACATAATAGATAAGGTGTGAAAATCGCTTTTCAAAATTGCGTTTGGTATAATTATGGACAATCTATGAGGGCTAAAAGGGGTTTTGATATGAGATCAAAAGTAGTAAAAGTAATTCTACTCATTACAATTGCATCTTTCTGTTTATTTGCATATGGCTTTGTTTCAGGTGTAAATGATGTATTAAATCCGAAAGCTTCAAATTTAATTAAAAAGACCGATGTAGTGGCAAAAGAGAAAAAGAAAACGGGAACGTTACAAATCGTTAGTTTAGGTGATTCATTAACACGCGGTGTTGGTGATAAAGAAGGGATTGGCTATATTGGACGGATGAAAGAAGATTTACAAAAAGATTATAAGCAAAAGGTTGCCTTAACGAACTTAGCTGTTAGTGGTGCGAAAATGCCTGACTTATTAAAACAAATTGAGAGTAGTGGCGCTCAATATTCAATTAAGCAAGCAGATGTAATCGTTTTAACGATTGGAGGAAATGATTTATTTCCGGGTTGGGAATCGCTTGGAAAGATAGATTTAGAAACATATCGTCCTGATACGGAAACATTCCAAAATGAAGCGAAGAAAATTATAGAAGAAATTCGTAAATTAAATACAGATAGCCCTATTTTTTGGCTAGGTTTATATAATCCTTTTGAAGATGTAGAAGATTTAAAGGGGTCTTCAAACATTGTTGTAGACTGGAATGCATCTTTAGAAAAGTTAGCGATAAATAATAAAAATGTATATATTACACCGACATTTGATTTATTCCAAAACCGCGGGAAAGATTTATTATACTCTGATCATTTTCATCCGAACGAAGTAGGTTATACGTATATGGCAGAACGTTTAGTTCAAAATGTTGTAAGTAAATTAAAACTAGAACAAGGAGGGGTAAAATGACGACGATACTTTCCGTACGAGACGTGAAGAAGGTAATTGGAAAGAAGACTCTTGTAGAGAATATTTCCTTTGATGTAAAGCAAGGAGAAGTGTTCGGGTTCTTAGGACCAAATGGTGCTGGAAAGACGACTACCATTCGAATGTTAGTTGGATTAATTAAGGCGACAGAAGGTACGATTTCTATCGGTGGTTATTCGATTAAGGAAAATTTCAGAGAAGCGATGCGTCAAATTGGGAGTATCGTTGAAAACCCAGAGTTGTATACATATTTAACGGGATGGGAAAATTTAAAGCAATTTGCTCGTATGTTAGGTGATATATCAGATGAACGTATTATTGAAATTGCTGAAATGGTTCATTTGGATGAAAGAATTCACGATAAGGTAAAAACATATTCACTCGGTATGAAACAGCGACTTGGCATTGCGCAAGCGCTTCTTGGAAATCCTAAACTACTCATACTAGATGAGCCGACAAATGGTTTAGACCCAGCCGGAATTAGAGAGCTTAGGGAATTTATACATAAGCTTGTGAAAGAAGAAAATATGAGCGTGTTTATTTCAAGTCATTTGCTAAGCGAAGTACAAATGATATGTGATCGCGTTGCTATTATTCATAAAGGAAAGATGATAACAGTTGCCAAGGTTGAAGAGTTAATTAAAACAGCAAGTGACCGCGTAGAATGGATTGTTACGCCGATTGGGAAAGCAAAAGATATGCTAGAAGATGCTGAGGAAGTAAGAGAAGTGAGTATAGAAGGTGATCGATTACTATGCCGTATGAATATCGCATCTATAAGTAATTGGAATAAACATTTTGTAGAAAACGGGATAGATGTACATAGCGTTAAGGAACTTGTATTTACGCTAGAAGATTTATTTATTGAACTCACAAGGGGTGAGCAGCATGCGTGAATTTGCGAATCTAGTTTTAAATGAATCAGAAAAGATTTACCGCAAGAAACGTATTTTTGTTGTCATGCTTATTTTAGCAATCTTGATCCCACTTTTTGTGTACGCGCAGTATCGTGAAATAGAGACGACACAGAAAAGGCTCGGTACAACTGATTGGAAGGTTTCATTACAACAGCAAATTGTTGATTCTCAGAACCGGTTGAACAATTCTAGGTTGCCAGAAGAATGGCGTGATTGGTTAAAGGTAAGAGTTGAGCAGCAACAATATTATTTAGATCATGATATTAACCCGATGGCACCGGGCGCACCGACTTTTGTAAGGGCTTTTATTGAGCAAGGAATTACATTATTTATTCCGCTTCTTGTAATGATTGTCGCCATTGATATCGTTTCAGGAGAACGAAGTGATGGAACGATGAAGATGTTACTTACGCGGCCGATTCGGCGCTGGAAAATACTCCTTAGTAAATACGTGACGATGTTATTTTTTATTTCGCTCATACTGTTTCTTGTAGGCTTGTTTGCTTACATACTATCAGGGCTTGTATTTGGTTACTCGGGATGGAATTTACCTGTTTTAACAGGGTTCGTCATTGATAAGGAAACGTTAAATACGAACTTTGTGCACCTTATTCCGCAGTGGCAATACATCTTAATGGCATATGGATTAGCTTGGTTTGTTGCTATCGTTGTTGGAACTATATCATTTATGGTCTCTGTTTTAATTCGTAATACACCAGCTGGTATGGGCGTTATGTTAGCCGCATTAATTGCGGGCGGCATTTTAAGTTCATTCGCAACATCTTGGGAAGGTGCGAAATATATTTTTAGTGTGAATTTATCATTAACGGATTATCTATCAGGAAAATTACCTGCATTACAAGGTTTATCGATGGGATTTTCTTTAATGAATTTAACTGTTTGGGGAGTTGTGTCTCTTATTATTTCATTTGTAGTATTTACAAAGCAGGATATGGTGAATTAATTGGACGGGAAGTGAAGATATGGAGAATATTTTAACAAATGATTGGGGACCATTATTGGCGCCAGAATTTGAGAAAGAGTATTATCGTAAGCTAGCTGATTTTTTGAAAGAAGAGTACAGTACACATGTTGTTTACCCAAAGCTAGAAGATATTTTTAACGCTCTAGAGTATACAAGTTATGAAAATACAAAGGTCGTTATTTTAGGACAAGATCCATACCATGGACCGAATCAAGCGCATGGTTTAAGCTTTTCTGTGCAACCCGGTATTAAAACGCCACCGTCGTTGTTAAATATGTATAAAGAACTTCGAGATGAATATGGGTATGACATTCCAAATAACGGTTATTTAGTAAAGTGGGCAAAGCAAGGCGTTTTATTATTAAATACTGTATTAACAGTTCGACAAGGTGAAGCAAATTCTCATAAAGGAAAAGGATGGGAGCACTTCACAGATCGTGTAATTGAGCTATTAAATGAACGTGAAAAGCCAGTTATTTTCATATTGTGGGGACGTCATGCACAGGCGAAGAAGAAGTTAATTACGAATCCGAATCATCATATTATCGAATCCGTACATCCAAGTCCATTATCAGCAAGACGTGGTTTCTTTGGAAGTAAACCATATTCTAAAGTAAATACGATTTTAGCTAATATGGGCGAGAGGGAAATTGATTGGGAAATTCCAAATTTGTAAATAAAAAAGGTAGTTAACAGTCGTTAACTACCTTTTCATTATTGTTGCTCGTTTTTTAATTTTGCATCTAGTACAAAAGTACCAAATGGGATAACCGATGAAATGAATGCCCCAAGTGCCCATAAAATTGATTTACGGTGTACGATTGTTACTTGAATTACTGCGAAGATAAATAAAATAAATAAAACACCGTGAGCCATGCCTGTAATTTTAACAGCTGTTGCAAATCCTGCGAAATATTTTAATGGCATTGCTACAAATAATAGTAGTAGGAAAGAAATCCCTTCAATAAGTCCAATTGCTCTTAATCGTCCGATTGGTGTAGATAACATGTAAAGTGGCCTCCCTTAACGTATGCTTGTTTATAGTAAATTTGTATTCTTTTTCAAAATAAAATAGTCTATTTTGTTTCATTATATACAAAAAGAAAGTTTACACTACGAGAATAGTGCAAAGTTCAAAATATAGTCACAAAAGCATGGTAATTTAAATAAAAACCTATTTGAAGTGTTTGACTTCAAATAGGTTTTATGAATGAAAATATTAAACAAGTGCTTCTCTTTTTAGTACGAACTTCTCTACAACCTTTGCTACACCATCGTTCATATTTGTATCTGTTACATAGTTTGCAATTTCTTTAATATCATCAGGTGCATTGCCCATTGCAACACCAAGACCAGCGAATTCGATCATTGCTTGGTCATTATAGCTATCGCCCATTGCGATAACTTCTTCGCGCTTAATGCCAAGTTTTTGAATCAGTTGGTTTAAGCTCGTTCCTTTTGTAACACCAGCTTCAGTAAATTCTAAGAAGAATGGTTTAGAACGCATAACGCTTAATTGTCCTTCTAGTTGTTTTTGTAGTTTTGATTCTACTTCAACAAGGCGTTCAGCTTCTTTATTCATTAATACTTTTACTACTGGCTCTTTAACAGCAGCCTTAAAGTCATCTACAACAACAATTGGCATACCAGTAATATCGCCCTCAATTTCAGTATAAGGATTATTTTCTTCTGTTACGATATCATCGCCAATATAAGTATGAATCCATACATCTTCAGTTTTACTAATTTCAAATAGGTTGTGAACGATTTCAGGAGATAGCGTACTACTAAAGATTTCTTCGTTTGTTTTCCAGTTAATAATTTTTGCACCATTAAAAGATAGAATGAAACTGCCGTATTCTTCTAAACGAAGTTCTTTCGCTACATTGCGCATACCAAAAGTTGGACGTCCGGAAGCAAGTACAACTTTTACACCTTGTTCTTGTGCAGTCATTAGAGCTTCTTTCGTACGAGGTGAAATAGTATGGTCGTCACGTAATAAAGTATCATCTAAATCTAAAACAATCATTTTATAAGTCATATTGAAAAGTCCCTTCTTTATTTAAATCAAATATATGTTCATGGAGATGTAAGAAATAATAGTAAGACATCGAACCTCTTTGAAAAGAAGTAGATTCGTCTTTATGAGTGTTTTTCTCATCATATTAATTAATAATCATTGGGGATGTACAAAACCCCAATGATTAAATGTTTATTTTATCGTAACAACTCTAAAGGTAGAGTGCAATAATGGAAGTTTTCCAATTTACGATACTTGTTTTGCTGTAGAACGAGAAAATAGTATTTCTAGCAAGATTGCCATTACAGCCCCAAGAACGAGACCATTACTTAGGAACGAAGCTAGAAATGGTGGAAGCGTGGAATATGCTCCTGCTGGAACGAACATAACCCCAATTCCTGTGAAGATTGAAAGACCCGCTACTTTAAATAATTGTTCTTTATCCTGTACCGTTTCGTATTCCCGAAAGGCAAGACCGATCATGCTTGCAAATACAGGATAAATGGCAGCATAACCAACTGCAACTGGGATTGCCGCAAAGAATGAAGTGATCTTTGGGAATATACTAACGACAATAATAAAGCTTGATCCTAATATAAATGGGAGGCGTTTATAAATATTAGTCGTTGCAATAAAACCTGCTGATCCAGAAATAGCGACAGGTCCGATAGCCGAAAACAGGCCGCCTAGTAATTGATTGATTCCTGTTATAATACCGGCCTGTTTAAAACGATCTGATGTAGCATTTTCTTCATATTTAGAGACAACCTTTTGCACAACACGAATACTTGCTAACATATTTGTTAGAAGTAAGAGTGTAACGAAAATGACCGTAATTACCATGTTCCATTCAACACGAGGCATTCCGAAAACAAATAAGGATGGAAAACGGATTATATCTGTCACTGGTGTTATTGGATTAGATAATCCAAAGCATGCGAATAATATCCAGCCGCAAACGATACTGAAAAGAACAGAATATTGTCCGATAATAGGTAGCTTCATGATGAAAAAGGATAGTAAAATAACAATGAGTGAAAGAATAAATACGTTAGGTTGTACTTCTGTATGTTTTCCATCAAGACCGAACATTCCTTTTAAGAAGGAACCACTAAGTTGTGCAACAAGAAGAAATAAGTACGTTCCAATGACTGTCGGTGTAAAATAGCGAACGAGTTTATCAATAAGTCCAAAAACGCTAAGAATAATACAAATGATACCGCTTAATAAGAAAGCATATTGAAGAACTTTAAGTGTCTCATTGTTTGATCCAAATAATACGACACCTAAACTTGCGTAAAGGGAGAAAATCCCCCACCAAAGGCCTGCGGGACCTTCTTGAATAGGAAGTTTATGTCCAAATATAGCTTGCAGTAGACCGGCAAAGCCAAGAACAAATAATGTTCTTTGTACGAATGCAATAGCTTCAGCGCCATCAAGGCCATAACTAGTTGCGACGCTAATTGGTACAATAAGGCTTCCAGCTAAAATAAATAGTGCCCATTGTAAGGCGGAAAGAAATGTTTTCATTATATCAACCTCTTTCATAGATTCCGTATCTAGTATATACGTATTTCATTTCCACTGGCAAAGATTGTAGATAGAGAAAAGAGTTGAAACACAATATGAATGCACGTAAGCAATTATGGATAGCAGTTATATGTATGACTTTTGTCGTAATTCTAGGAACGTTAGGATTTATGACAATTGAAGAGATTAGTTTGTTTCAAGCATTTTGGATGACGATGATTACTGTATTAACGGTTGGATACGGAGATGCGGTACCTATAACGCAGGCAGGGAAAGTATTTGCACTTCTCATTATTCCTGTTGGAGTCGGTATTGTTACGTATGCAATCGGTGTAGTGGCAGCTATGATTATTGAAGGGAACCTATTTCATGCAGTACGGAGGAAGAAGATGGATAAACAAATAGCACAGTTACAAAATCATATTATTGTATGTGGATGCGGTAGAGTAGGGCTTCAAGTTGTACATGAATTGCAAGAAAAGAAAATTCCATTTGTCGTCGTGGATAAGGATGAAAGCATATTAGAGAAGGAAAAACTTTTATATGTACATGGAGATGCAACAGAAGACCAAGTGTTACATCATGCTGGGATTTCAAAGGCAGCTGGTTTAGTTGCTATCGTAGCAAATGACGCTGAAAATGTATTTATTACGTTAACGGCAAGAGGATTAAACGATGCAATTAAAATTGTGGCAAGAGCGGAAAAACCAGAAACCGAAGAAAAATTAAGGCGAGCTGGGGCAAATAAGGTGATTAATCCATCTAGTATGGCAGGAATTCATATTGCAAAAGGTATTGCGAATCCGTTAACAGTTCATTATATTGATACAGTACTGTATGGTGTGGAGCAGTCATTTGTAATTGAAGAAATTGCAGTCGGCGAAGGCTCTATTTTAGCTAGTAAATCGTTACTAGAGAGTGATGTGAGAAATCAATTTGATGTAACAATTTTAGCGATTTTGAGAAATGGGAATGTTATACATAATCCAACGGGGCAGGAAAAACTGCAAGAACATGATATGATAATAGTATTTGGTTCAGTAGAAAAACTGGGTCAATTTGAGAAAGAACTACAAAGTAAGAGGTGACGAGGAATGCAAATATCGAGTGATAAAATTTTAAATAAAATGGCGAATGAAATTGCAAAGGCAAAAAGTAGTGAAGGACAAAAATCAAAAGAGCATGTATTAGTTGTGCGTGCTTTATGTGATTTATTATTAGATGAGCAAGTTGAATCTTCTACGTATAGAGAGCCACAAATTCAATCACAAATAATTGGATCACAACCAATCACGATGCAACCAATTGCACCGGTTTCTGATGAGCCAGTATATATAAAAGAAAGTGATGCAAACGGTAATTCTTTATTTGATTTTTAGAGGATAAATCGTTTGGCTTATATGAAAAAATTGCTTATGATAAAAGTAAAAAAGGGGAATTAAGATGAAAATTTTCTTTTTACTAGGTTGTATTGCAGCGGGGCTATCTGTTGCGTTAGGGGCTTTCGGAGCACACGGTTTAGAAAATAAAGTTTCTGCGAAAATGTTAGAAGTTTGGAAAACAGGTGTTACATATCAAATGTTTCATGCAGGCGGACTATTTGTAGTTGCTTTATTGATGGATAAAATTCAATCATCACTTTTAACTACTGCTGGCTGGCTTATGGTAGCCGGGATTATTATGTTTTCAGGTAGTTTGTACGCATTAAGTACGACGGGTATTAAGTTCTTTGGCCCAATTACACCTCTTGGTGGTGTGGCATTTATTGTGGCATGGATCTTAGTCGGAACTGCAGTTGTAAAGGGATTATAAAAAACAAAAGCTGGCATATGCCAGCTTTTTTTATGGTCTTGGAGCATAAGTTGCTTGTTGACCAGGCAAATACGCAATTTCTTCTGGAAATTCTACATAATCTAAGTAAATCATTAGTAGCAAATAACGCTTCCCTGATTGCGGTTCACTAATAACGATATGGTCACGGCCAGCTGCTTCAATAATACCTGTATAAGACTGTGTACCAAGGGAACTGCCACGTTCATAAGTCATTACAACCGTTGCTTGCTTACCTTTGTTTAAACGAAGGATATTTTCAATATAGGATTGCTCTAGAGGTAACATGCCTTGAGAAATTGCATATTGAGCTTGAGCAGCTTGAGCTGTTTGTTGTTGCATCGCTTGCTGCTGTTGTTGAGTCATTTGTTGCGGTTGTACATAAGTTCCAGATGGTTGATAAAAACCTGTTCCATAGTACGGATTTTGTTGCTGTGCCATTCAAAAATCCCTCCTCATTTTTATTCCTTAATATACGCTAGGGCAATCCCCAGCAGATGGCTGGAAGAAGCAGTGCTTTTTGAAGCGACCAGAGTTTTGCTGGTTATACCAAGTTGGTGGGCATGCACCTTCAGGTCTAAAAAACCATAAGGCAAAGTTGGCAGGCCAAAAACGCTGCCCTTGAATGGTCCGTCTTGCCAGAGCAATATCTTGTGCACGCGCACGCTGATAAAAATATCCTTTTTGCGTTGCTTCGAAACCGCCAGGGTTTTGATAAACCATTTGACGTAAATTACGAATGTTTTTAAAGTCCAAACAATTTCCAAGAACACGATTTACTCCAACATTTCCAACCATTAACATTCCTTGTTGCCCTTCTCCTTCAGCTTCAGCACGCATCAATCTAGCTAATAACTTAACATCTTCTTCGTTATGCGCGATAACACCCATTATGTGTCACCTCTCTTTTTGGAATACCTTTTGGAAAGAGGTTTATCTCTAGATGAAGTGTGTAACAATTACTAGTTCATACGTATGAGGAAAAAGAATCAGATATGACAACCAAACGAAGTTTTACATTGGGAGTGGAAAATAAAAAAAGCTAGCGTGAGCCAGCTTTTTTATTAAAAAACTTTAGACCATAAGTTTGAGAAGAAATCACCGATAGAGCGCATTGTTAACACAAACCAATTTGCTTTTTCAACTTCTTCTGTCGTTTTTGCAGTAACTTTCATACTTTTACTACCGTCTAAGAAACCATATTTATCAGTTGATTCTAAAGTAATCGAACCTACTTTGGCACCCTTCTTAATAGGAGCAACTAAATGACCATCTTCAGCAAGTGATTTATCTGCTTCAGTTCCAACTTTATAAGAGTCTTTGCTACCTTTTTTTGCAATTACGGTTATTTCTTTTTCTGGTGCAACAGTTACTTGATCTTCTTTCCCTTGTACTACAGAGAGTGTATTGTTTTTATCGACCTTTAGTTTTTGTTTTTCGAAGTTATTAAACCCGTATTCGATTAACTCACGAGATTCTGTGAAGCGCTCGTCCATTGATTTTGTTTTAATAATAACCGAAATAAGACGTACATCACCACGTTTAGCAGTAATAGTAAATCCATATCCAGCCGTATCAGAACTTCCGGTTTTTAAACCATCAGTACCTTCATAAGCGAAAGCAGCTCCTGGTAACATCCAGTTCCAGTTTTCCATACGAATTGGTTTCGGATGATTATCTGGGAAGTTTCTAAATCTTTGTTTTGTATCCTCTAGCATTTCTGGATACTTTGTAATCATTGCTTTTGAAAGTATACCCATATCGCGAGCTGACATAGAGTTTTCTGCATTTGGATCAGTACCCTCAGGATGTTTTCCTTTTAAGTCAGCGTTATTTAAACCAGTAGCGTTTACAAATTTATATTTCTTTAACCCTAGTTTTTTTGCATGTTCATTTGCAAGATTTAAGAAGTTTTTCTCACTTCCTGCAAGAAGTTCTGCTAAGGCAATACTAGATCCGTTTGCAGAGAAGATAACGATAGAATGATATAGTTCTCTTACAGTATATTGACGTCCTTTTTCGAACGGCACGTTAGAGAATTCATTATTACGTGAAACTTCATAAGCGTAATCAGAAATGTTTACCTTTGTATCCCAAGTGATTTTTCCTTCTTTAATTGCTTCTAACACGGCATAAACAACAATTAATTTTGACATACTAGCGATAGCTAGTAATTCATCTGGATTTTGTTCATGCAGTATTTTTCCTGTATCTGCATCAAATAGGAGTGCAGCAGCTGCTTCAATGTGTATTTTTTCTTCTGCATGGGATGTTGTTACTCCTAAGGAAGAAATTGACAATAGAAACGCTAGTAAAATAGACAAGATTTTCTTCATATACATTATCACCTTCGCATCGTTATTAGCATATAGCTCGTACCATTTTAGCATAAATTTGGATATAGAAAGGTTACAATTTTGTAAGGTATTTAAAAGGAATTTGTCGATTTTTGTTCAAATTTGAGGAAAAAAGAAGTTTTTTGAGGAGAAATATAGAGGGGAATAAAAAAAGGAACGAATTTCGCTCCTTTTTCACGATTTATATGTGTAAAAATTTCTCTACCTTTTCGTCTGGTAAAATGTTTCCGACGAAAAATGTTCCGAATTCACCATAACGAGCACTTACTTCATCGAAGCGCATTTCATATATAAGCTTTTTAAATTGAAGAACATCGTCAGCGAATAATGTTACGCCCCACTCAAAATCGTCGAATCCAACAGATCCTGAAATAACTTGGCGTACTTTACCTGCGTACTGGCGACCAATTTTACTATGACTGTACATCATTTTCTTACGTTCCTCCATCGGAAGCATGTACCAGTTGTCATCACCTTGGCGACGCTTGTCCATTGGATAGAAGCAAATGTGATTTGCTTTCGGTAACTCAGGATATAAGCGAGCTAAGATTTGTGGATTTTGGTATGGATCTTCATCAGCTGGAAGGTAGTTGCTTAGTTCAACAACAGATACGTAAGAGTATGCAGGAACCATATATTCAGCTAAAGTTGTTTTATTCAATTCTGTCTCAATTTCATTTAACTCTTCCATTGTTGGACGTAAAATCATAAGCATAATATCAGCTTTTTGGCCAACAACTGTATACATTGCGTGACTGCCTTTTTTTGCAGCAGCTACGTCGTTCCATTTTTCAATGACATTTAAAAATTCAGACACAGCTTGTCCGCGTTCGTCGCTAGATAATGTTTTCCATGCAGCCCAATCAATAGAACGTAAATCATGTAAACAATACCAGCCATCTAACGTTGTTGTTGCTTCACTCATTCTATTCACCTCAGTTAATGATAGTTTTACACGTTAACTATAGCATATATAGTTTTAAAATCATCTATATAAAACCTTAGCGCATAAAATTGTCACATTTTAATTTACTTAAAAATAGGAGAAGATAAAGCTTAAAGGGACTTTATTTCTATGCTGAATTTTATGAAAATATAATCATTTTTATTTTATCTATTTTTTGGGAGCTATAAGTTTAAAATATAGAGGAAAAGAAGTATTCTTAAAGATAGAGTTTTTTTAACATATGTAGGAGGGTTTATTCGTGAGCAACTTATTTACAACAGTAAAAGAAAAAGTTCAAGGAAAAGGCATTTCTATCGTACTTCCTGAAGGAACTGATGAAAGAATTTTAGGCGCTGCAGAGCGTTTAGCAAAAGAAGAGTTAGTAAAACCAATCTTAGTTGGTAATAAAGAAGAAATTAGCGCAAAAGCTGCTAGCATGAATTTAACATTAGCAGGCGTTGATATTTATGACCCAGCTACATACGAAGAAATGGATGCAATGGTAGCATCTTTCGTTGAACGCCGTAAAGGTAAAGCAACTGAAGAAGACGCTCGCAAAATCCTTAAAAACGAAAACTACTTCGGTACAATGCTTGTATACATGGGCAAAGCACACGGTTTAGTAAGTGGTGCGGCTCATTCTACAGCTGATACAGTTCGTCCAGCACTTCAAATCATTAAAACAAAACCAGGCGTTACAAAAACTTCTGGCGTATTCATCATGGTACGTGAAGAAGAGAAATATGTATTCGCTGATTGCGCAATTAACATTGCACCAAATAGCCAAGATTTGGCTGAAATTGGTATCGAAAGTGCGAAAACTGCTGAACTATTCGGCATTGATCCACGCGTTGCTATGTTAAGCTTCTCTACAAAAGGTTCTGCGAAATCTCCAGAAACAGAAAAAGTTGTAGAAGCAACTCGCATTGCAAAAGAAATGGCTCCGGAATTAACTCTAGATGGAGAATTCCAATTCGATGCTGCATTCGTACCATCTGTAGCTGAGAAAAAAGCTCCAGGTTCTACAATTAAAGGTGATGCTAACGTATTCGTATTCCCAAGCTTAGAAGCTGGTAATATTGGCTACAAAATCGCTCAACGTTTAGGTAACTTCGAAGCAGTAGGACCAATCTTACAAGGTTTAAACATGCCTGTAAACGACCTATCTCGTGGATGTAACGAAGAAGAAGTGTACAAGTTAGCTTTAATTACAGCAGCTCAAGCACTTTAATTCTATAACGAATTGAAATAAAGACCGTCGCTAAAATAGCGACGGTCTTTATTTTTCTAAGCCAAGTGCTTTATTGTTACGATCAATAATACGTTGTAAATTCGTCTCATATAAAGGTATTTCATCTATTGTTAATTGAGATGGTGTTAACTTTGGAGCGAATTGTTGCAGTGTTTTTAAAAGGCGCATCATTAAATCTTGCACTGTAATGGTTTCGCCAAGTAATTCTGAAAGTGAAGCCATCGTACTCGGTACAATTTCAGGGTACGTAAAGCGTGTTTCTTCTCCTTGAATGGCTAGGTTGTAGAAATCACGAACGAGTGCGGCACGTTCAGAGCCACTTCCTGTAGCACAGAGATAAATTTGGACAGCGACACCACCGCGAATACGGCGCTGTGAAATACCAGCAAATTTTTGATCGCGAATACTTAAATCGTAGCTACCAGGACAGTAAGAACCAACGATTTCTTTTGCCTCAATTGTAACATCGTAATCTTTTAACATTTCCTGAATTAAATGCCACATTGTATCGTATCCAAGATCAATATCGATACCTTTTTCGGTCTCTTGGAATAAAAGTGATACGTTTAACACACCTTCATCAAGTACGACTGCAAGCCCGCCAGAATTACGAACAATAACATTGAAGTTGTTTTCTTTTAAAAAGGAAATACCTTCTTCTAAGTGCGGTAGGCGTGAATCTTGAATGCCAAGAACAATTGTATTGTGATGAACCCAAGAACGCATTGTTGCAGCTGATTGACCATTTCCAATGCTTGTGCACAGCGTGTCATCCATTGCGAATGACTGCAATGCATGGAATGTTGGCCCCAAACTAGACTGATCTACAATACGCCACTCTGGCTGAGATAAAATGGAACGGGAATTGCTCATATAACTAACCCCTTATCTTTAAAATGACAATCTCTATTATAGCAAAAAATGAAGAATGAGGTTTTCTCGCATATAAAGGGAAAGTTTAAAGATGAAAGACTAAAAAAGGATGCATTATATGCATCCTTTTTATTCTGCAATTTTTTCTAAATTACCGTTTCGATCCATTCGGAAAGATGTTTGAGAACGTTCTTCGTCATCCATGACTGCTAACTTACGAGCGCGGTTCATAATGTTCATAAGTGTTTCGTAATCTTCTTGCACAGTATGAGATTGTTTTTCTAATTTTTCCAGTTTCTTTTCTAGTTCTTCATTTCGAAGGATTTGTGATTTAATTTCTTGTTTCAATCTCGTATTCTCGTTTTCAAGAGCTGTCACTTTTATATTTGAAGATCCGACTGTTTGTAAAAAATAAATAACATCTTGCATTGTCATAGAGCCCTTTGCAGCAGGAACGGTAGTTTCTTGATATGGAGTAGCTTCTTTATATTGTACAATTGATTCCTCTTGTACGAACTCTTCATAATTAGTTATCGAATCTGAAGCTGGTGGTGTATAAAGTAAACGTTTTTTCGCTTGTTCACCACTTGCAGCACGCATTTTATCTTTACGATGTTTTTTTGCTAGTTGAAGAGCTTGTTCATAGCTATAGCGAACAACAGCATTCCAACGGAAACCACAGGCAGCCGATGTACGATTTAATCTGTCTCCTACTTCTTCAAACGCATTTAATTGGGTACTTCCTTCTCGAACGTGACGAAGTACAGTTTCAGCAAGTAATAAATCATCCTCATCCGTCCAAGCATCTTGTCTTACTTTCATAGATTCAACTCCCTTTCTTTTTATGAACTTCCTATTTTTATAATGGGCAAAAAAGTGAGCTTTTATACAAAGCTTTTAAAAATATGGTAGATTTCGATGAAAGGTATAAAGTGAAACTTTAATCAGTGGGGAGGTTCTTCATCCCCCACCTAACTTCTTTGCTTTCGCTGAATTTTGAGGTGGGGGTCTTACTGCCCATTAAAGCGGGATAAATTTTGCCAAGAATGACGGAAGCTGCTGTAGGAGAACATATAAATATGTAGCATTATATGAGGAAAGAGCGTCGAAAGGAAACTTGCAACGAGCTTCAAAGAGCGGTAAAATACCATTTAGTGTTTATTTTTAAATGTACTTGAGAAAAGTTTAAAATAGAGGAAGTGTTATATAATGGGAAACGAATTTCGTGTGTGTGATGATTGTCAGGCAACGAACGTTAAAACGTTGATTCCAAAGCTAAAAAAAGTAGATTCATGTGCAACGATTGAAGTTGGATGTCAGTCTTACTGTGGCCCTGGCCGTAAAAAATCATTCGCATTTGTAAATAATCGTCCAGTTGCAGCCCCAACAGAAGACGAATTAATTGTAAAAATTGAAGCAAAGTTAAATAAGTAAGGAAAAGAAGAGTGAACAGATTACTCTTCTTTTTTTATACCCATAAGAGGAAGAATCTATTCTGAGAAAGCTTAACTGGTGATGATAATAGTTCATGACAGATAGGCATTATCTATTTATTAAGGTCTCGACCTATATGAATTTGTATTTCAAAATAATGGTTGACAGTCTTTTGAAGCGATAGGTAGAATAGAAGGTGTCTGATTCTGAGAATCATTATCAGGAAAGGGACGATTCATTTAATTTTTTTATTGCTATTTGAGAATAAATTTCATTTCATTAAATTAAACATATGTTGTTGGTTAGGATGGTTGAGGGATGGAAGCGAGCGCAAGGAGTATAGAACAGCAAGATGTGAATGTTAAAGAGATTAAGAGCAGGCCGCTCATTGCTTCTATTATTTTAGTAGCAGGTACAATTTTGTTAGCTTTAAGCATGGCATTGTCTATTTCGTTTGGTGCTGCAGATATTAGTTTAAAGACTGTATGGCAAGCTGTGTTTCAGTTTGACGGTTCTATTACGCATCATAACGTAATTCAAGAACTTCGCATGCCTAGAGCAATAGGAGGCGTAGTTGCAGGTGCCTTTTTAGCGGTATCAGGAGCAATTATGCAAGGTATGACGCGAAATCCACTTGCTTCCCCATCGTTAATGGGGATTACAGATGGGGCTGTATTTGGAATTGCAATTATGTATGCATTCTTCCCTAATTCACCTTATTTACTGTTCGTTATCGCATCTTTTATTGGTGCTGCGTTTGGAGCGAGCATTGTATATGGAATTGGATCTTCTTCACCAGGTGGATTAACGCCTGTGAAATTAGCTTTAGCGGGTGCAGCGATTAGTGCTTTATTAGGGGCCATTTCATCTGGAATTGCGCTATATTTCAATCTTGCCCAAGAGGTGAGTATGTGGAACGCAGGCGGAGTTGCTGGCGTGAAATGGGAAAGTATTAATATGTTAGTACCGATTGGTCTAGTTTGTCTCTTCATTGCAATTATGATGTCGAGGTATATTACAATTTTAAGCTTCGGTGAAGAAATTGCGATTGGACTTGGTCAAAATACGACATTAATTAAATTTATCGGGACAGTACTTGTTCTTGTGTTAACAGGTTCGGCAGTTTCTATAGCAGGATCGGTTGGATTTGTTGGTCTTGTCATCCCACATATGACTCGTTTCCTTGTAGGCTCAGACTATAGATGGGTTATTCCATGTTCTGCGGTCTTAGGCGGGCTGTTAATTGAATGTGCAGATATGTTATCTCGCGTTATTAATCCGCCGTTTGAAACGCCAATTGGAGCAATTACAGCGCTAATTGGGGTTCCATTCTTCCTCTACTTAGCACGTAACGAAGGGAGAGGAAAAATGTGAGGACAAGTGTCTTAACAAAAAAGAATGTTTCTGTTTTAACAATTTTAGTAGGATTAATCGTTACTGTATTTTTAGTGAGTTTAAATACAGGGACATTTAAAATACCCCCAATGGACGTATTAAAGTCATTGGTTGGACTCGGGGCTGAAGATCAGTCTGTTATTTTATTTGAATTCCGTATGCCGCGTATGGTCATTGCTATACTAGTTGGATCTGCTTTAGCTATGTCAGGTGCAATTTTGCAAGGGTTATCACGAAATCCACTTGCTGATCCAGGTATTATCGGTATTAACGCTGGAGCGGGATTAACAGTTGTTATCTTTGTCTACTTTTTCTTCGGGAAAGTAGGAACTGGTACATTTTTATCTGTATTCATTCTTCCTTTCTTTGCGTTAGTCGGTGCGATATTAGCGGCGGTTATTATTTATTTACTAGCATGGAAAGACGGCGTTTCATCAACGAGATTAATACTTGTCGGTATCGCTGTTGCAGCTGGGTTTGGTGCTGTTAGTTTAATTTTTTCTATGAAGATGACATCTAACGATTTCCGTTTTGCTACGATTTGGTTAGCAGGAAGTCTATGGGGCACAGATTGGAAGTTTGTACTAAGTGTACTTCCGTGGATGGTTATTTTCTTGCCACTTGCTATTAGTAAGGCTCACATATTAAACGTAATGAACCTAGGCGACTCCACAGCAGTTGGCCTTGGTGTAAATGTAGAAAAAGAAAGACGTAAATTATTATTTATTGCAGTTTGTTTAGCTGGTGCATCTGTTGCTGTTGCCGGAGGAATTGGTTTTATCGGTTTAATGGCTCCGCATTTAGCGAGGCGCCTTGTTGGTGGTAAACATCAAATTATGCTGCCTACCGCTGCACTAATAGGAACGTTTTTACTTTTATTCGCAGACGTAATTTCAAGAAGTGTGTTAACAACTTCAGAAATACCGGTCGGTCTTGTTATTTCTGTAATTGGTGCACCGTATTTCATATACTTACTTATGAGGACAAAATAAAGGGAGGCTTTTTGTATGGCAACTTTAGCAGTTGATGCGGTATCTGTTGGCTATAATGAAGGGTTAATTATTGATGGATTAACAGTTGAAATTCCGGAAGGGAAAATTACAACAATTATTGGACCAAATGGTTGTGGGAAGTCCACATTATTAAAAACGGCTTCTCGTATTTTGAAGGCGAAAAAAGGTACTGTTTATCTTGACGGAAAAGCAATCGAGAAACAACCAACGAAAGAAATCGCAAAGAAAATGGCAATTTTACCACAGACTGCAGAAGTGCCAACTGGCCTTACTGTATTTGAACTCGTTTCATATGGGCGCTTTCCTCATCAAAAAGGATTTGGAACGTTGAAAGAAGAGGATTATCGCTATATTCATTGGGCACTTGAAGTGACGGGAATGACAGAATTCGCAAATCGTCCAGCAGAGGCGTTATCAGGTGGCCAACGCCAACGCGTATGGATTGCGATGGCTCTTGCACAAGGGACAGAATTACTTGTATTAGATGAACCGACAACGTACTTAGATATGGCTCATCAATTAGAAGTATTAAACTTATTGAAAAAGTTAAACGAAGAAGAAGGTAGAACGATTGTTATGGTTATCCATGACTTAAACCATGCTTCTCGTTTCTCAGATCATATGATTGCATTAAAAGCTGGTAAGTTAATGAAACAAGGAACGCCAGACGAAGTGATGACGAGTGAAACACTTCGCAGTGTATTTGAGATCGAAGCTCAAATCGTTCCATGTCCAGTAAACTGCAAACCAATTTGTTTAACATATGATTTAGCGATGATTAGTAATCAATTGCGTAAAAAAGCATAAGTAGAATCCCCCTCGTAAAGAGGGGGGCTTCTAATGGACGTTGAGCTTCTTATTAGTAAATAGGAAGTTGAACACCCGTTAGAACGGGGCATAAACAACAATTAATAAATATATATTGATTAATTGTTAATCTTGTTTCTTATAGTTCATTGTAACTTATAAGAGAAATACAGCTAGAAGGAGTGGGAACATGAAGAATTTTAAAATGGCGTTATTAGCAATGGTACTAGTCGTTACTTCTGTACTATTTGCAGCTTGTTCTAACAAAGAAGAGAAGAAAGCAGATGCGAAAGATGCGAAGACTGAAGAGCGCACTGTACAACATGCAAAAGGGGAAATTAAAATCCCTGCAAATCCAAAGAAAATTGCTGACCTTAGTGGTTCAACAGAAGAATTATTAATTTTTGGTATGAAACCAATTATTACTGCTAATACATCTCAAGAAAAAATTGATGCACATATTGCAAATAAATTAAAAGACGTTAAACCAGTTGGCTCTGCTTGGGGCGATAAAATTAACATTGAAGCAGTAGCTGCTGCAAAACCAGATTTAATTCTTGTAAACAATCGTCAAGAAAAGATTTATGATCAATTATCTAAAATTGCACCAACAGTTATGTTAAAAACTCCATTAGACCAATGGCGTCCAAAATTCGAAGAAGTAGGTCAAATCTTCGGTAAAGAGAAAGAAACAAAAGAATGGTTCAAACAGTATGATGAAAAAGCAAGCAAATTACATGACAAAATCGTAGCGAAAACTGGCGATGCTACATTCATGAAGATGGCTGCATATCCAAACGCCTTCCGCGTATACGGTGACTACGGTTACGGTAGCGTAATCTTTAACGATTTAAAATTACCAGCAGTTAAAGGTACACCAACTGATAAACCTTTAGTACAAGTACAAAAAGAAGCTTTAATTGATTACAACCCAGATTACTTATTCGTATTTACGACTGGTGACGGTTCTCAGCGTCTAAAAGAATTCCAAGAAGAATCAATTTGGAAAAATATGAACGCTGTTAAAAATAACCACGTATTTACAATTAAAAATGAAGACTTAAACAAAGGTTACTTCCCGCTAGGTAAAGAAATGATCTTAGATGAAGTTGCTGCGTTCGTTTTAGGGAAATAATGTATAAAAAGAGATCACTTTTACCCCGGTAAAAGTGATTTTTTCTTTATATAAGGGCAATTAATATAGTCTTTCATTTCTTTCTGTTTCCTATTTCGTTTATAATATATAGTAAGAATGCAGTAAAGAAAGGGGGATGTCGGAAGGTGGTATATTTAAACGACAAACTCAGCGAAACAAAAGTGTTTAAAGACCCGGTACATAAATATGTGCACGTGCGCGATCGTGTTATTTGGGATTTAATCGGAACGAAAGAATTTCAACGCTTGCGCCGTATTAAGCAGCTTGGAACGACATTTTTTACATTTCACGGTGCAGAGCATAGTCGCTTTACTCATTCGTTAGGTGTATATGAAATTATTCGTCGTATGATTGATGATGTGTTTGATGGCAGGCCGAATTGGAATGCTGAAGATAGATTGTTATGTTTATGTGCGGCATTACTTCATGATGTCGGTCACGGTCCATTTTCTCATTCGTTTGAAAAAGTATTTTCATTAGACCATGAGAAATTTACGCAAAAGATTATCGTTGGAGATACGGAGATTAATCGCGTATTAAGTCGTGTGGATAAAGATTTCCCACAAAAGGTAGCCGATGTAATTGCGAAAACATCTACTAATAAATTAGCGATTAGCATGATTTCCAGTCAAATTGATGCAGATCGCATGGACTATTTATTAAGGGATGCGTACTTTACTGGCGTAAAATATGGAAACTTTGATATGGAACGTATACTGCGTGTTATGCGTCCGTACGGGAATCAAGTAGTTATTAAAAATAGTGGTATGCATGCTGTTGAGCATTATATTATGAGTCGTTATCAAATGTATTGGCAAGTATATTTCCACCCGGTAACGCGAAGTGCCGAAGTTATTTTAACGAAGATTTTACACCGTGCAAAATCATTGCACGAGAAGTATTATACATTTAAAAATCATCCGGTTCATTTCTATTCCTTATTTGAAGAAGAAGTAACAGTAGAGGATTATTTAAAGTTAGACGAGAACGTTATGTATTATTACTTCCAAGTATGGCAAGACGAAGAAGATCCAATTTTAAGCGATTTATGCCGCCGCTTTATGAATCGAAACCTATTTAAATACGTAGAGTTTACAGATAAGCATGGTTTAGATAATTGGATGGAATTAAGTAGTTTATTTAAAAAGATTGGACTCGATCCTGAGTACTATTTAGTTGTTGATTCGACATCAGACTTACCGTACGACTTCTACCGAGCGGGTGAAGAAGAAGAGCGTTTACCAATCTTACTTCTTATGCCAAATGGAGAGCTTAGAGAGCTTTCACGTGAATCGGATATTGTTGAGGCGATTACTGGTAAGAAGAGAAGGGATCAAAAATTATTCTATCCGCATGATTTAATCTATGAAGATGGAAGAAAAGGAAAATATAAAGAGAGAATCATCGAGTTACTAGAAGGAAAAAAATAAGAAGCAGCTAAGAGCTGCTTCTTATGAAAAAACTTGAAATTATTTGTCGCTTAAGCGTTTTCCGCCAACTGCATAATGGTTTTTAGACATTTCTTCGATGAAAACAACGATGTTTTCTTCAGGAGCACCAGTTGTTTCGCTTACTGCTGCTGTTACTTTCTCAGCAAGAGCTTTCTTTTGTTCTTCTGTGCGTCCTTCTAGCATTTTCACTGTTACGTATGGCATATATAATCGCTCCTTTTATGTAAGTTACACTCTTATTATAGCGGATTATGGGGAAGAACAATCGAAAAAACAAATAATTTCTTTTTTTGACATATGGAAGAGGAGATGAAACATGGATCAGTTATTTAGATACCCGTTGCACCAAATTCCTTTGGTAGCAATGGCCATTATTATTGCGTTATCAGTGCATGAATTTGCGCATGCATATGTAGCATATAAATTTGGAGACGATACAGCAAAGAGACAAGGGCGCTTAACTTTATCACCGATGGCACATTTAGATCCTATCGGGATGATTGCTGTATTAATTCTTGGTTTCGGTTGGGCAAGACCAGTTCCTGTTAACCCATATAACTTTAAAAGACCTCGTCTTGCAGGGGTATTAGTTTCAATTGCAGGACCGATTAGTAATTTAATTTTAAGTGCAATTGGTTTAATTATTTGGTATAGCTTATTAACATTTGGTGTATTAGACTCAATTCCATTTGCAGTAGCAGATACGTTAGCTCAATTTTTCCAGATTTTTATTATGTTGAATATCGTTTTACTTGTATTTAACTTATTACCAATCCCGCCACTTGATGGATATCGCGTAGTGGAGGATTTAGCACCAACAAATATTCGTGCGAAAATGACACAGTATGAAAAATACGGGGCAATTGCTTTATTAATTCTAGTTATTACACCGCTTAGCAATTACACAATCCAACCTATTTTTAGTGTTGTCATTCCATACGTATTTGCATTTTTAAACAGTATCATTGCGCCTATCTTTGGCCTTTTATAATCATTAAGTGAGGAGGAATATACATATGACAGAGAAAAAGAAAAAAATCGGTTTTAATATCGTGAAAAATGATTCAACAGATGGACATGGTGGATTTGGTGTTGGGGCATTAAGCTTAGAAAACATTTCACCTGTATTTGTTGATGTACTAGAGAAAACTGCATTCGTTGATATTGGTGCGATGCACGCGCGTAGTACAGTAGAAAAAGGTATTAAGTTTTTAACAAATAAAGATGAAGTTCCAAACGGAAAACCATACTGGCTTGTTTGGGTAACGATTGAAAGAACTGCGACAGGTGCGTATTACGCAGGTGTAACAGCTTGTGAAATGACAGTTGACCGTGAGATTCGCCGCGGATATAAATCACTTCCAGAGCACGTAAACAAAATGGATAAATCATTGAAGCGTCACATTATGGTTGACCATATGGACGAATCATCTAAAAAAGTACTTGGTACATTCTTAAAAGAACATAATGAAGCGATTTGGAACGAATCTAGCGAAGAATTGCGCCGTGCATTATTAAGTGAATAAAAGAAAAGGATGTCTCACTAGTCGATTGTTGACTAGTGAGACATCCTTTTTATTTTGGCTTGTTGTATGAAAATATATCAACGATTCGACAAGGAATATCGACTTACCGACAAAGAATGACAATATCAGGCTATTCCACGTTCAGTGAAATAGCCTGATATTCTACCAAGGAAGATATTTTTTCCACCAACTTGTTTTTTTCTTTTCTTCAGTTGTCTTTTCAAATTCCTCTTTATCATCAACGTGATCCATACAATATTCAGTTGGTTCTGTACCTTTTGCAAAATACATTTTCACTGAAATTGGGCAATTTTTTGTAGCAATTTTCCCGTTTTCAGGGTTAATATCAACTGCAACAACGTCACTGGGTTGTTTAAACTCTTTTTTAGGTTGTCCATCTAAGCCTTTCTCCATCGTATCGGTCCATATTCTTTTCGCATAGCCTTGTTCTGCTACGTTTGAAATTGATTTAGGTTGATCATATCCAACCCATACGCCAGTTACGATTTGCGGGGTAAACCCAATCATCCAACTATCTGTTTCAGTAGAGCCAGATTTTCCGGCATAGGTTCTTGATAGCTTAGATAACATTGATTGACCAGTTACGGCAGCATAACTGCTTAGTTTTTTATTAAACATGCCTGTCATCATTTCTTCCATCACAAATGCTTTGCTCTTATCAAGAACTTGTTTACTCTCCAAATGAGCATCGTATAAAATATTTCCTTCATGATCCATAATGCGGCGAATGAAAATCGGTTTTACTTCTTTTCCCCCGTTTGCGAACGTGCTATAAGCGTTAACCATTTCAATTGGTTTTACAGGAGATGTACCGAGCGCAAGGGAAGGGACGTCTTTTAATGCACTCTTAATGCCGAATTGCTTCGCCGTTTTTGTAAGAATGTCTTCGCCTAAAAATAAATTGGTTTTCACGGCATAGACGTTATCAGAGACCGCAAGAGCTTGCGCCATTGTTACAAAATCGTCTGCATAATAGTCTTTATAGTTTTTCGGTTTATACTTTGAAACACCGTCACCTAAAGTGAACACGGTGTATTCGCTTTTTAAGCGCGTAGCAGGGGTGAATCCTCGTTCTAATGCCGCATAATACAGGAATGGCTTAAATGTAGATCCAGGCTGGCGAGCGGCTTGTGTAGCCCTGTTAAATTGACTTGTATTATAATCAGTTCCACCAACAAGGGCAGCTACTTCCCCTGTTTTTGGATTCATAGAGACGAGCGCAGTTTGTATGTTTGTCGTGTCAGGTATGTGGTCTTTTACAGCTTGCTCTGCAACCGATTGTAATTTCGGGTCTAGCGTTGTATAAATACGCAAGCCGCCTTTTTGTAAGGCTTGCTCATCTAATCCGATATCACGAAGAAGAGAAGCTTGTACAGCATCTTGGAAATAAGGCGCGACCTCTGCTACTTTTTTCGTATCTAATGAAGCGAAAGTTAGTGATTCTTTCTTCGCTGAAGCTGCTTGTTTCTTCGTAATATAACCTTGTTCTACCATTTCATCTAATATAAGAGATTGTCGTTCTTTCGCACGATCTTCTTTTAAAAAGGGAGAGTAGACACTAGGTCCTTTTGGTATACCTGCAAGCATACTAGCTTCCGCTAATGTTAATTCTTTTGCTGTTTTATCAAAATATAGACGGGACGCAGCTTCGATTCCATAAGCACCATGCCCGTAATAAATTGTATTTAAATATCCTTCTAAAATATGATTTTTATTATAATTCACTTCAAGACGGATTGTGTACATTGCTTCTAATAGTTTACGTTTCCACGTTTTATCATGATCTAAGTATAGGTTACGGGCATACTGTTGTGTAATCGTACTAGCGCCTTGGACTTTTGCCATCGCTTTTAAATCAGCAACAATGGCACCAGCGATACGCTTCATATCAAAGCCATGATGTTTGTAGAACCTTTGATCTTCGATAGAAAGTGTTGCCTCTTTTACATAAGGAGAAATTTCATTGAGAGATACATTGTATCGTTTTTGTACCTCATTACTTTGTCCTATAACAGTGTCATCATTGGCATAAAAGACACTTGTTTGCGGGACAGCCACAGGAGGAGGTCCCATAATTTTTGCAACTATAATAATAACAAAAAAGGAAAAAACGAAAAAAAGAACAGAAGAAAACATTACGGTGAAGAAAAGACGTTTATATTTTTTAAGTTTCGGATTCATAGTTTGATCCATCTTTTTCAGCCCCTCATTCATACAAACATTATTGTATTAGTATTGAGGGTTTTCGATTATTTTAAACAATGAAATTTCGAAAACAAAGAGCCCCTTCAATTAAGAAAGGAGCTCAAAGGCACGTGCTGGCCAATCGGTAATAATGACATCTACGCCATAATCAATCATAGTTTGTAAATCTTTGTATTCATTAATTGTATAAGGGCGGAAAACATACCCTTGCTTTTGCGCGAGTTGAACAAATTCCTTTGTTAGTAGTTGAAAGTTTGGGTGTAAACCAGTTGCATCTCTATTTTTTGCTTCAGCGATAGGGTCAGCAAGTGGTGTATCATATAAAATTGCTCTTGGGATTTCAGGAGCTATTTCTGCTAATAATGAAACAGAGTCGTGATTAAATGAAGAGAATACAATTTGATTAGAAAGATGATATTCTCGAACGAGAGCAACAACTTTTTCTTCAATGTTTGGATAGTGAATGACGTCTGTTTTTAATTCAATATTGAGTTGTAAGCTTGTTGTAGATAACCAAATAAATACTTCTCGTAACGTTGGGATTTTTGCTTCATGGAAAGAAGGATCTTTATGGCTGCCGGCATCTAAAGCTTGTAACTCTTCTACCGTTTTTTCAGAAACAAGACCCATGCCATTTGTTGTACGATTGACTGTTTCATCGTGAATCACGACAAGTTCACCATCTTTGGATAGGTGGACATCAAGTTCAATTCCGTGGGCGCCAATGCGTTCAGCTTCTTGGAAGGCAATCATCGTATTTTCTGGATGTGTTCCTTTTACGCCGCGATGAGCGAAAATAAGTGGTTTACTCATGTGAAATTCTCCTTATCGTTTCTTTTCTTTCATTATGAAACTGCTTTTGAAAAAATACAATTTAATATGACAAACATTTACAAAAGTCTAACAGTTGCACAAAAGTTAACGTTAACGTAAAATGTAATAATCGAGTGAAGGGAGGAATAAACATGTATAAGATTGATGAAGTCACGAAACAAGTTGGTTTAACAAAACGTACACTTCGTTATTATGAGGAAATTGGTTTAATTCATCCTCCAGAACGTAGTGAGGGAAATATTCGCCTGTATACAGATGAGGATATTGCAAGAATCAAAAGGATTGTAGAAGCAAAAGAAGTGCTAGGAATTACGCTTCAAGAAATGCAACATTTCTTATCGTTAAAAGAAAGAATGGAGCAAAGAAGAAATAGTGAGAACCCTCGTGATCGTGAAGTAATTCAAGAAATTAAAGAGATGCTTGAGAAACAAGTGCAAACGCTAGACGAGAAAATGGAGCAAATGCAGCGTGTGAAGGCGGAACTTGAGGATAGTTTACACCGTGCAGTGACATTTTTAGAGAATACAAAAGGAGAGTAATCAAAATGGAGAGCAAACAAAAAATAGGGAGATTGATTACAGTGGTGGCTACTTTCCTTGCCTTTTCAGGTATAGGGGTAGTCGATCCAATTTTGCCGATTATTGCTGAAAAGATTGGGGCAACGCATTGGCAAGTCGAGATGTTATTTACAGCGTATATTTTAACGATGGCAATTATGATGTTACCAGCTGGTATATTTGCATCAAGATTTGGTGATAAAAGAATGATGACAATTGGTCTTGCGATCGTAACTGTATTTGCGTTTATATGTGGTGTATCGCAAACGATTGCTCAATTATCTCTTTTCCGCGCTGGATGGGGATTAGGAAATGCAATGTTCTTCGCAACGGCGATGACATTATTGATTGCATTAAGTAAAGAAGTTCATGAAGCAGTAGGATTATATGAAGCAGCCATCGGTTTAGGAATGGCGGGCGGACCATTATTAGGTGGTATATTAGGTGGACATTCTTGGCGTTACCCATTTTTCGCAACGAGTATTTTAATTTTCTTAGCATTTATTTTAGTTTTCTTTTTTGTGAAAGAACCAGAGCGAAAAGTGAAACGTAAAGCGGCAGGCGTAGGAGAATTACTTAACCTGGTGAAGTATAAACCATTTATGCAAGGCGCGATTTCAGGAATGTTATACTACTACGGATTTTTCGTTGTGTTAGCATATTCACCACTTATTATGCATTTATCTGCTATTCAATTAGGATTTGTATTTTGTGGATGGGGACTCGCGTTAGCTTACGGTTCTGCAATTTTAGCACATAAGCTAGAAGGGAAATATGAGCCGAAAACATTGTTAAAAGGCAGTTTACTCGTATTTTCCCTGTTCTTAATTGCACTATTCTTTGTGAAAATTATGTGGTTACAAATTGTATTAATTGTTCTATCAGGATTAGCATCAGGATTAAATAATGCATTATTTACAAGTTATGTAATGGATATTTCACCTTATGAAAGATCTGTTACATCTGGTGTTTATAACTTCGTTCGTTGGTTAGGTGGCGCAATTGCTCCAATCTTATCAGGAATCATTGGTCACACTGTTTCACCGCAAAGTCCGTTTTTAGTCGGTGGAATTGTTGTGCTAGTCGGTTGTGTAATGATTTTAATTCCGGTTCGAAAGTCGGTGGAAGTAGAGACAAAAGCCCTTTCTTAAGAAAGGGTTTTCTTTCCTATTACAGGGCAATCCCTTTTCGTATATATGTTAGAACCCTCTGACTAAAATATATTTTCGGTATTTTTGTACTTTTAACTATACTTTTTGGATGTTTTGTTTTATTTTTGTTAGGGGACATTAATGATGTCCCTATTATAAATTTGCATTGAAAGGCGTGATTGTACGATGGAACTATGGTTCACTGAAAAACAAACAAAACATTTTGGGATTACGGCGCGTATTAACCGCACATTACATACGGAGCAAACAGAATTCCAAAAACTTGATATGGTTGAAACGGAAGAGTTCGGAAACATGCTTATTTTAGACGGCATGGTTATGACAACAGAAAAAGATGAGTTCGTTTATCATGAAATGGTAGCGCACGTACCTTTATTTACACATCCAAACCCTGAAAACGTATTAGTTGTAGGTGGTGGCGATGGTGGTGTTATTCGTGAAGTGTTAAAGCACCCAAGCGTAAAGAAAGCAACTCTTGTTGAAATCGATGGAAAAGTAATTGAGTACTCTAAACAATACTTACCATCAATTGCAGGCGCATTAGACAATGAGCGTGTAGAAGTAAAAGTAGGAGACGGTTTCCTACACATCGCAGAAAGCGAAAATGAATATGACGTAATTATGGTAGATTCTACTGAGCCGGTAGGACCAGCAGTAAACTTATTTACAAAAGGTTTCTACGCTGGAATTTCTAAAGCGTTAAAAGAAGACGGTATTTTCGTTGCACAAACGGACAACCCTTGGTTCACACCAGAACTAATTACAACTGTGTTTAAAGACGTAAAAGAGATCTTCCCAATTACTCGTTTATACACAGCGAACATTCCAACTTACCCAAGTGGCCTTTGGACGTTCACAATTGGATCTAAAAAACATGATCCATTAGAAGTAAGTGAAGAGCGTTTCCACGAAATCGAAACGAAATACTACACAAAAGAATTACACAATGCAGCATTCGCATTACCGAAATTTGTTGGCGATTTAATTAAGTAAGGGAATCGTATTAAACAAATAAAGTGCAAGTAGCTCATTTAAGGTGTTTGTCCAGAAGACTTGAACATGCTAGCTACTTATACTCCTGTAAAGAAAATCGTCTTCTTGTTATGAAACAGAAGACCCGGTAAATCGAGAAAGAGGAGCAATGCGCTCCAAATTTGAGAAATAATGAAAGGTTGGGATACCTTAAGTTCCACATAAGGAGGAAAAGAATATGCGTTTTGATGAAGCTTATTCAGGTAAAGTATTTATTAAAAGTCATCCAAGTTTTGAAGAGTCAAAGGTAGTTATTTATGGGATGCCTATGGATTGGACAGTAAGTTACCGTCCAGGATCTCGTTTTGGCCCTGCACGTATTCGTGAAGTATCAATCGGTCTTGAAGAATATAGTCCGTATTTAGATCGTGAACTAGAAGAGGTAAAATATTTTGATGCGGGTGATATCCCATTACCATTCGGAAACGCACAACGCAGCTTAGACATGATTGAAGAATATGTATCAAAACTTTTAGATGCCGATAAGTTTCCACTAGGTCTTGGCGGTGAGCACCTAGTGTCTTGGCCAATTTTTAAGGCAATGGCAAAAAAATATCCGGATTTAGCAATCATCCATATGGATGCTCATACTGATTTACGTGAATCGTATGAAGGGGAGCCTTTATCCCACTCTACACCAATTCGTAAAGTGTGTGATTTAATTGGTCCGGAAAACGTATATTCTTTCGGAATTCGTTCTGGAATGAAGGAAGAATTTGAATGGGCGAAAGAAGTAGGTATGAACTTATATAAATTTGACGTATTAGAACCGTTAAAAGAAGTATTACCGAAACTTGCAGGACGCCCAGTCTATGTCACAATCGACATTGATGTATTAGACCCAGCTCACGCTCCAGGAACAGGAACGTTAGAAGCTGGCGGTATCACATCTAAAGAATTATTAGATTCCATCGTAGCAATTGCAAATTCAAATATAAATGTAGTTGGAGCGGACTTAGTAGAAGTAGCTCCTGTCTACGACCATAGTGATCAAACACCAGTCGCAGCAAGCAAATTCGTGCGGGAAATGCTGCTCGGTTGGGTAAAATAAAAGCGGAAGCGGCTCGCTCAGAATGTGAGGGGGATGGAGCTTCAGACGTAGAGGCGCTTTTTGCCTCGAAGGAAGAAGCGAAGCCACCGATCATTCTAGCCGCTGTAGCTGGATAAAATAAGAGCTCTCTATATGATTAGGGGCTCTTATTTTGTCGTTATGTGTCGGTAAGTCGATATGTCTTGTCGAATCGTCGATATAATGAAAAAATCATTGATATATTTTGAGTTGTGATCGATATATTTGAAAAATCGCCGATATAATTCGAGTTGCACTGATATATTTAAAAAATCGCTGATATAATTTGATTTACCGTCATACAACACAAAAAAGAGCTATTCCCAAACAACGGGAATAGCTCTTTTTCTTATGCAACCTTCTCTTCCGAAGTAATGCCGCGAATGTCATCAGCAGAGCGAATTGGATATTTACGGAACACGATTGATCCGATGTATCCAACAATCGTGGTAACGATTCCACATAATACAGCAGCAATTGTTACTTTTACAACGTCATTAAATCCGAATAAAACAAGAAGTCCTGGGATTGGTGATGCTGTTCCTGGTGCATTATTAACGAGCTGGAACAGAGATGTAATAATACCAGCAAGTGCACCGCCAACGAAGTTTGTCGCATAAATTGGAATCGGATTTGCTGAAACAACATCGGCTTGTGTTAAAGGTTCGATTGCTACAGCAATTGTGTCTTTCTTTGAACAAATCTTTAGTCGTTTAAAGAAAATAAAGTTCATTGGGGCTGAGGCTGCTACGGCAAGACTACCAATTGCCATTGGTAAACCTGTTAATCCAAGCATTGCAGTGAGTGCCATAGAACTCAGTGGAGAGGTAGAAATAACTGTTATTAATCCACCAAGCATAATACCCATGATAATAGGGCTTTCTGTAGTTGCAACTGAAATCATAGAACCGATTTTACCCAGTGTTGCGTTAACGAGCGGATCCATAAGCATTGCCATTCCGCGTGAGATTGGTGCAGCGATAAATAAAATTGCTAAAAACTCTACACCAGCCGGTAATTTTTTTTCGAGAAATTTCACGACGAAGGCACAAACGTATCCAGCGAAAAATCCTGGTAAAATACCGAATCCACTAGTAGCGATACCGATTAAAACAGCATATACGGGGGAAACACCAATTGCTAATGCGACTAAAATCGCTGCTGCGACACCGCTCATACTACCGGAAGCTTCTCCTACTGATTGTAAAAAGTCATTATGAAACATTTCTCCACCGATATAACGGTGAAATGCTTCAATAAGAAAGCTTGCGATTGCTGCATTAGCTAAAGCACCCATCGCCTTCATTCCGTAAGGCGCACGGTAACTGAAAAGTGTAAATAGACAAAGTACAACAAGTAATAGTGCTAAACCTTGCAAGATAGCCATTTGAAAACTGTCTCCTTTGATTTTTGTAATAAAAATTCGTATCATTCAATAATAATATAAAAGTTCATGAAACGGAAAAAATTTTTATTGGGAAATGGCTATAAGGTGAAAATGCCTTACAATAATGTAAGGAAAGTGTAAGACTTTTAGATAGAGTATAGTATGCCATTTTTCGTATAATACAAGTATAGATATATGACTAGGGAAAAAGAAGTGCAAACAGGAGGTTCATGTATGAAATTGGTAATTAAAGTTTTAGCTGTATTCGCCATTATTCTAGGTGGAACAGCGTATTATTTGAACACAAAAACAGAAGGTGTACATGCTTTTGTAGACAACTTCTTTTCAAATAAAGAAATACAAGATTATTATGCGGTGATAGATAAAGGTGAGAAAAAAGACGGAGAATACTTGTATACTTTTAAAGGGTATACAGAAGACGGGAAGTTACAGGTTATTAAAAGAATGATGAACCGTGAATTGCATACGGGTGCTTTTATAAAAATTTATGCAAAAGGTATGCAAGGAAAAGGATGGGCTGAAATCCCGAAAGAATCAATTCCGCAAAAAGCGTTGGAAAAAATAGAAAAACGATAAAAGGAGCGACTCATTCGCCCCTTTTTTAGTGCGTTAAAATAGTAATAGATGTTTTTTCTTTGTTAGAAATGATTTTTACACGTCCGCCAATTGGAAAAGTGAAAATCGGGGTTGTATGACCGAAACTTGCGTTTGCAATGATAGGGATATGTGCAAGCTCAGGCTTTGAAGCAATCATTTCTTGCATGTCTTCTATCGTACATTCTGCACCTTTTTGCATCTTTCCTATAACGATGCCTTTTACATGTTCAAAATCTTGTTGCTGCATAAGAGAATGTAAATATCGATCAAAAGTTTTAAGAGTAGCTCTCCCAGTTAAACTATCCTCTTCAAGAAATAAAATTTTATCCTTTAAGTTTGGCATATATGGTGTACCTTGTAGCAAGTTTAAGGTGCTCATATTACCACCAATAATCTCTCCAGTTGTTTCGCCTTCGTGAATCGAAACATATCCTTCATTCTTAATAAATTCTCGATTTTCCTGATCAATGTACCAAGAATCATCACTCCATGTTTCAGATGGTAGGACTTCAATAGGATCAGTAGAAGTTAAGCATTGTAAAAAGTAATCGTTCGTATACTCGAGACCTTTCTCCATTCCAAATGAAGAGAAATGGGGTCCTGAATATGTAACGAGTCCTGTTTTTGCGTAGATGGCATTATTTAAAGCGGTAATATCAGAATAACCACAGAAGAACTTCGGATTTTCTCGAATTAAATTATAATCGAGGTGTTTCAATAAACCGTTAGAGTTGTATCCGCCAAGTGTCGTCAAAATGGCTTTTACATTCGGGTCTCTAAATGCTTCGTGAAGGTCTTGAACGCGTGAAGAAATAGAAGAGGAAGCAAATTTGTCTATTTCATCAGCATATGTTGAAAATGTAACGTGAAAGCCCATGTCGGTTAACCTTTTTACAGCAAGCTTCCTGTTTTCAGTTGAGACAATACTTAAACTACAAGATGGTGAAATAACTCTAATTTCATTACCTTTTTTCAATTTTGTTGGTAGCACTTCATTCACCTCTTTAAATGAAAGAATATTTAGATTTAAAAAATATTTTATCATATGAAATAAAGTGAAAGTGAATTATTTTTTGAAATGGAGTTTTCCTGATTTTTCAGCAGACAGACAGAGGTTTTTTTTGATATGATAGGAAAAGTGATTTATTATAAGTAGTATTTAATATCTATAACATTTGAAAGGTGTGCAAGACGTGGAGAAACAACTTGCAGGCTTGCCGGTACACGTTCATTTCGTAACAGAAATCCGTGAAGGGGCGAGGAAGGAAACCGTTGCTTTTGAAGCAAATGGTCAATACTATGTAAAAGGTCAAGGTACATACGTAACATTCCAAGAGCCGAACGAACAGGGCGAAGTAAAAACAATTATTAAAATTCAAGATGAACAAGTTCTCATTATGCGTTCAGGTGCTGTTTCTATGCGTCAAACGCATGTGAAAGGTGAATGGACAACTGGTACGTACACGAGTGAACTTGGTACGTTTGCATTGCAAACAAAGACTGATAACGTTCTTTTTAAATGGTCGGATGAAAAGAAAAAAGGACAACTCTTCTTAACGTACGCATTGCTTCTAAGTGAACAAGAAGCTGGCAGATATACAATTACGATCAATTTGAAGGAGGCAAAATAATGAATTCTTTAGAACAAGTAAAAGGATTAATTAAAGAAGAAATTCAAGCTGCTGTATTAAAGGCAGAATTAGCGACAGAAGAACAGATTCCAAACGTTGTATTAGAATCTCCAAAAGATAAGACAAATGGTGACTTTTCTACAAATATGGCAATGCAACTTGCACGCGTTGCAAAGAAAGCACCTCGTATGATCGCAGAAGAATTAGTTGCAAACTTCGATAAAGCAAAAGCTTCTATTGAAAAGATTGAAATCGCAGGTCCTGGTTTCATTAACTTCTACATGGATAATAGCTACTTAACAGACTTAATCCCAACGATCGTTAATGCTGGTGAAGCTTACGGTGAAACGAATACTGGTAAAGGTGAAAAAGTACAAGTTGAGTTCGTATCTGCGAATCCAACAGGTGACCTTCACTTAGGACATGCACGTGGTGCAGCAGTAGGTGACACGTTATGTAACTTATTAGCAAAAGCAGGATACGATGTATCTCGTGAGTACTACATTAATGATGCTGGTAACCAAATCCATAACTTAGCTCTTTCTGTTGAAGCTCGTTATATGCAGGCTTTAGGCTTAGAGAAAGAAATGCCAGAAGACGGATACCATGGTGCGGACATTATTGCAATCGGTAAGCGTTTAGCTGAAGAGTTTGGCGATCGTTATGCGAAAGCTGATGAAAAAGAAAGTTATGAATTCTACCGTGAGTACGGTTTAAAATATGAGTTAGCAAAACTTCAAAAAGACTTAGAAAGTTTCCGTGTTAAATTTGATGTATGGTTCTCAGAAACATCATTATACAAAAACGGAAAAATCGATCAAGCTCTTGCTGTATTAAAAGAGCGCGATGAGATTTTTGAAGAAGATGGGGCAACTTGGTTCCGTTCTATGACTTACGGTGATGATAAAAACCGTGTATTAATTAAAAACGACGGTTCTTACACGTACCTAACGCCAGATATCGCGTATCATCGTGATAAATTAGAGCGTGGTTTCGATAAGTTAATCAACATTTGGGGTGCTGACCACCACGGTTACATTCCTCGTATGAAAGCTGCTATTCAAGCGCTTGGTTACGATAAAGACACGTTAGAAGTAGAAATCATCCAAATGGTACAACTGTACCAAAATGGTGAAAAAATGAAAATGAGTAAACGTACAGGTAAAGCAGTCACACTTCGTGAGCTTATGGAAGAAGTAGGCGTAGACGCAATGCGTTACTTCTTTGCAATGCGTAGCGGTGATTCTCATTTAGACTTCGATATGGACTTAGCTGTATCAAAATCTAATGAAAACCCAGTATACTATGCACAATACGCTCACGCTCGCGTATGCAGTATCCTTCGCCAAGGTGAAGAATTAGGATTAGCTACAGGCGGAGACGTGAATTACAAACTTGTTACTTCTGAGAAAGAAGTAGAGTTACTGAAAAAACTTGGTGAATTCCCAGCAGTAGTTGCGGATGCAGCACAAAAACGTTTACCACACCGTATTACAAACTATGCATTTGAATTAGCAGCAGCATTACACAGCTTCTACAATGCAGAAAAAGTATTAAACCAAGATAACTTAGAATTAAGTAAAGCTCGCTACGAGTTAATGAAAGCAGTACGCACTACACTTCAAAACGCATTAGCAATCGTAGGAGTATCTGCACCAGAAAAAATGTAATTAAGAAAAGCGGAAGCGACTCGTTTAGAATAGGAGGGGGATGGAGCTCCTGACAGAGAGGCGTACTTTGCCTCGGAGGAAGGCGCGAAGCCACCGAGTATTCTAGCCGCTGGAGCTGGACAATAAAGAAAAGCGGAGCCGACTGTTTAGTCCCGAAGGCTAAGGTTCTTTCCCACAGAAGATGCATTTTATCTTCTCGTGGGGAAGGTTCTTAGACGGAAGGGGCTAGGAGGCAGAGCTAGACATAAAGAAAAGCGGAGCCGATTTTTCGCTTTCAGTAAAAGGCAATCACACGATGTTGTGATTGCCTTTTTGTATGGAGATAATAAAAAAATAAAATTTTTATCAAACAAAAGGAGAATTTGCGTCGTCTTATATAAATGACAGGAGGTTTCCGATGGAAGAAAAGGTAGAAGAATTAATTGATATATATAAGCAGCAAATATATTCCTTATGCTATAAGTTAGCGAAGACGAAAGAAGACGCGGAGGATATTTTTCAAGAGACGTGGATAAAGGTTTTTTCATCGCGGCACCAACTTTCTTACGTGGAGAATTATAAAAAGTGGATTACTACAATTTGTGTTCGTACGTTTTATGATTTTTATCGTAAGAAAAAAAGATGGAAAGATCGTGTATTGGATTTATTTCATAAAGAAGATGGGGGAGAAATAGAGCATGCAGATGATGTGAATATATCAGAAGAATTTATTCAAAAAGTCGAAGCAGAAATGATACGAGAAGTTATACAGTTATTAAATGAAAAATATAAAACAGTGCTCGTACTCTACTACTATGAACAATATTCTTACAAAGAAATGAGTGAAATATTAAATATACCAATTGGTACGGTGAAATACCGCCTTAATTATGCGAAGAAGCAAATGCGAGAACATTTGGAGGGGTTCGTTTATGAAGGAAGATAAATTTGATCAAAAGATAAAAAGTAGTTTAGCGGGAGAGATGATTCCTAGCGAAGAGCTAATAAATAATACGAAGCAGGGCATGCAAAATGCTCGGAAATTAGAGAAGAGATGGGTTATTTTCATTCATGCTATTTGGATGATTATATTAACAGTCACCCTAGAGCAGTTTATTAGTCATTTGGATCATAAAATAACTATCATTATAACGATAGTTATTATGATGCACCTATACATTCCTATATATGTTGTCATACAGTCATTTTTAAAGAAGGAGTATAAATTACATGATAGAGTTCGATAATCCATTTGTAGTATTTGAGATAGCTGGGATTACAATGTTTTTAGCTTTTATAGCACTTTTAGTATGTGTAACATCATGGGTGTATACAGATGCGAAAACGCGTGGAATAAGTAAGTGGTGGAGTGTTGTAGTGATTATATTGCCGTTTTTTATTGGAGTTTTGTTATATATGATACGAAGAAGTAACAAGAAAATAGAAGGAGAGCATACGATGAATGCTATGAAAAAACAAAAGATAACATTAGTTGTCATATTTGCCAGTGCGATGTTTGTATTACTGAGCGGCTTCGCTTTCGTTCAAACGTTAGATAATATGTGGAGAGCTGGTGATATGTATTTAGAGAGTGAGCAACAAGGAGAGACAAGCTATGAGGCAAAATTCTCATCATGGGATATTGCTGGGAAAGATATTGAACTTGAGTATGCAAAAGACACAGAAGTAACATTTTCCTATGAGACAGATGCAAAACGTGGGAATTTATGCTTTAGCTTGTATGAAAGGCAAGGAGAAGGTATAAGAGAGTTAAAGGAGATTTGTGAATCGAAAACAGGTACTTTTAAAGCTACATTGAAAGCGAATGAAAAGTATGTATTTAGTATAAGTGGTTTAATGGTGAAAGATGGTTTTGTAAAAGTGAATTGGGAAACAAAATAAAGGCCCTTGGGAAGGGCCTTTATTTTATCGGATTGTATACGTAACCGAAAAGCTAACAGGACTATAGTAAACATAAGGTGCATGAAATTGAACGTACATATTGCCATCTGTTTTTGCAGTGAAAATTCGGCCGTAGCCATCAGAATAACGTCCAATAAGGTTATGATTTGAGTCATAAACACTGTAACTAGGGGTTTTGCTGTTAGGTTGAATTGTTAACTCTTGTCCCTTTTGAAGGAAAACAGGTTCTTGTTCAGAACTACTTCCAGTTTGCAAAGAATAAAATTTTGTAAAGCTTTGTTCTTGAGTAGCGGCAGCAGCCTTTGTTTCAGGAATAAACGCGGTAGCACCAGTAATTCCTGCTAAAGTTAATGCACCGGCTAAAATCATTTTTTTCATAGTAGAAAAGCCTCCTTAATTGTTGTAATCGTTTTCGTTACAGTTAATATTGTATACGATAATGAGTAGGAGAAAATATGCTTTTATGCATATGTATTTTTTCTCAATAAAATGTCACCACTTTAAAATGAGTGATTTTTGCTATAACTAATTGTTTTTTCTTTTGGACTGACAAAATAAGATGGATAAAGACTTTATTATATGTTTTTTTATTTTAATTAATTTATATTGAGAAATAGAAAAGTGCAACCTGAATTATTTGCATATTTTTAATGAGGATATAGATGTTATTACTTTTAAAAGAAAGGTGGTTTTTTCTGAAAAACATAAATATATAATGTTTTGTAAATTAAGGAGAATTCTATGAGGGTGGTCAATCTTAGCCAGAATATGATATGTAAAATAGGATGATTGGTTAACCTAAAGATACCTTATAATAATGAAGTAAAAATGGGGAACAACAATTAACTATTGATTTTTGGTAACAATTCTAGAATAATAGACTATGGAAAAAATTTGTTGTTTTTTGGGGGAATTACGAAAAAAGGCATGTCTGTATTATTTATTGATGAAATGCTAATAGGGAATGTTGTAATTGCTTTAAGTCATGTTATTACAATCAAGGTAAGTGTACTTAAATGTATAATCTACCTAACAACTGAGTAGGTAATCCTCAAAACTTCGTATTTAAAGAGTTAGGGATTTGGTGCTAATCAACTTGGTTTTTTAGATTCAATAAAAATAATGAGGAGATATACACCTCTTATTTTTGATTTAACATCACTTATATATATAATAATACATAAATGTATATAAGTATATATAAATATTTTATTATTCGTAAAGAAATTAAAAATTCTTAGCGTATAGATAATATATAGGTTTATTTTAATTTTTTGACATAGATCTAGAATCAGATCTATCAGGAGAAACCCTTTTTCTCGACACCCATTTATATACTCCAAAAATGAAAAGACTGATTCCCGTATTTCTGCAAAATTCACATGAAATCAGTTGGAAATCACAATCGTTTTTATTTACCCCCAAACTTGTTCCACTTTATTCAGATTTGGAGAATATTTCTTTTATCTTCATAGACAAACAATACTTCGTCCGTAATATTTTAATCATATAGCGCTGATGTTAAGATATTTTTTGCATCAATTTATTTCGGTATTTAACTAAATATTAAATGTTTTAATACATGGACATTATCAGCTGTACTTATGATGACAGAAAGCTTATCTTCTAATGATATCCTGTAAAATATGAGTTTTTAACTCGTTCCATATTTATAAGCTTTTTTGCTGGTATGCTGAATGCGACTATAATCCGTACTTATCGTTCTTTTTTCAGAACGATAAGTATGGAAGTTGATAGAATGCATATTTGCTGTGAAGTAGTTAGTCTATATTTGCCCGCACTAAAATCTTTTACACATAGAATAAGCATTTTATAATTCCTAAGGCACAAAAAGAAGAATGGTTGTCATGAGTTTCGTCTGGAATGCGTTTTAAATCATTTTTTTCTAATTTTAAATGTATTCCAGTATCTGTCGTCTATATGTATTTATTATTTAAACTTCTTTATTAAGGTTTATCTATGTTTCTATTAAAAAATATAGGTTAAAAGTACATAATTGTAGGCGTGTTGAAAATGTTAGATACACTTATAAAAAATCAAGTTTCAAGTTGTTAAGTAGTAGTGAAGGAGGAAGAGAGATCATAATAGCTATTAAAAATACGTAGGTGAGATAGTTGGATAATAGAATTTTTGACATAACATGTTTGTACCAGAAACTATTTATATTTTAAATTATGGGGAGGCTAACATAGAGTATGTATTTGAAGAGAATTACTTCAATTTTTTCGATTATAATGATTTTCATGTTTACTATAGGCCAGAGTCTTTTACCTATCGTAGCAAATGCACAAGAATTAAACACAGCAGGAATTGTGGATAGTTTTAAGATTGATAAAACAGATCTTTATGTCGGACAACGGACTAAAGTAACTGTAAACTTTAGTGAAAAAGATGGCCTTAAGCTGAAGTCTGGAGACACACTGACATTAACACTACCTCCAGAATTAAAAGGATTAAATACAGAGTTTTTATTAGATGATTATGGTACTTGTAAAGTCACTGCAGGTACTGTGGTATGTACATTTAATGATAAAGTGAGTACACATCAAAATATTAAAGGGTATTTAAACTTTTTTATAGAAGCTGCTAATGTAGGAACGGATGAAAAGAAAGAGATTGAAACCAATTTTGGTACAAATGTAGATAAGCAATCTGTAACAATTACCGGCCCAAGCAGTGGAGGGGGTACAGATCCTGGAAAGCCACCATTTTTTTATAAAACTGGTGATATGAACTCAGGTAAGAGCGATGAAGTACGTTGGTTCTTGAATATAAACTTGGCTAAAGAAGAGTTAAGTCGTGATATTGTTGTGACTGATAATTTACAGGAAGGTCAAACACTTAATAAGGATAGTTTCTATATAATTGTAGATGATCATATAGGTCGTCGATCTTTAACGCTACAAGAGCTTGAAAAGCAAGGTTACGGGATGATTACCTTTACTGGAGACAAATTATTTAAAGTTGTGCTTAATAAGGATAAAGCGCGTCTTGCCTCCTTTTCAATTGGTTATACATCTACTATAACGGAAGCCGGGAAGAAGCAAGATTTCTTTAAGAATGATTATACGATTGATTACCAAGTTTTAAACGGAGAACCGGTTACTGAATCGGGTACTCATCCAGTCGAAAATATGACAGCTGGGGGTGGTGCTGAAGGTAACGTGACTCCAAGAGGAACACTAAAAATTGTGAAGCATATTGAAGGGGATGAAGAAAAAGTAATCCCAAATGTTTCGTTTAAGTTATATAAAGAGCCTAATGAACAAGTTGGAGATATATATACAACAGATGAAAAAGGGATAATTGAAATCCCTAATTTACAACCAGGTAAATATTATGTGAAAGAAGTTTCGGCTCCAGACTATATTGATTTCGATCCTCAAGCAAAAGTGAACTTTGAAGTTAAATCAGATGCTGTAAATGGAGTTAAGTTGCTAATTCCGAATAAAGTGAAAACGACATCTATTGCAGGGACGAAGACGTGGAAAGACGATAACGAGAAAGATCGTCCAAGCTCGATTAAAGTAGACCTACTACAAAATGGGAAAGTGTTAGACACGAAAGAAGTAACAGCGGCAGATGGTTGGAAATACAAATTTGACAACCTAACAGTCTATGATGCAAATGGAGTAGCGTACAAGTATGAAGTAAAAGAAAAACCGATAGATGGATACACAACAGAAGTAAATGGTTATGACATTACAAATACAAAAGTGGTACAAACAACAAAAGTAGAAGGAACGAAAACATGGAAGGACGGAAATGCGGAAGGTCGTCCAACGATGATTAAAGTAGACTTACTAAAAAACGGTAAAGTGATTGCGACGCAAGAAGTAAGCGAAGCAACAGGCTGGAAATATGAATTTAAAGATTTGGCAATAAACGATGCAGACGGAAAAGCATATAAGTATGAAGTGAAAGAACAAGCAGTAGACGGATACGAATCCAAAGTAAATGGTTATGACATCACGAATACAAAAGTAGGCAAGACATCAGTTGCAGGAACGAAGACATGGAAAGGTGGCACAGAGGAAGAGCATAAAGCCATCAAAGTGGACTTACTACAAAACGGTACAGTGATTGCGACACAAGAAGTAAGCAAAGAAACAGGTTGGAAGTATGAATTTAAAGATTTAGTAGCGTTCGATGAAAATGGAAAAGCATACAAGTATGAAGTGAAAGAACAACAGGTAGATGGATACGAATCCAAAGTAAATGGTTATGACATCACGAATACAAAGGTAGGCAAGACATCAGTTGCAGGGACGAAGACGTGGAATGATAACAATGCGTCAGATCGTCCGAAAACCATCAAAGTAGATTTAGTACAAAAAGATAACTCACAAGCACAAAAAGAAACAGTGATTGCGACGCAAGAAGTAAGTGAAGCAACGGGCTGGAAGTATGAGTTTAAAGATTTAGCAGCGTATGATGAAAATGGAGTAGCATACAAGTATGAAGTGAAAGAACAAGTAGTCCCAGGATATAAATCCAAAGTAAACGGTTATGACATCACGAATACAAAAGTAGGCGAAACAAAAGTAGAAGGAACGAAAACATGGAAAGACGATAACGCAACAGATCGTCCAAGCACAATCAAAGTAGACTTACTACAAAACGGTAAAGTAGTAGATACAAAAGAAGTAACAGCAGAAACAAACTGGAAGTATACGTTTGAAAAACTCCAAGCATACGATGCAAACGGAGTAGCATACAAGTATGAAGTGAAAGAACAGCCAGTAGCTGGATATGAATCCAAAGTAAGTGGTACTGACATCACAAATACAAAAGTAGGCAAAACAAAAGTAGAAGGAACGAAGACATGGAAAGACGGAAATGCAAAAGACCGTCCGACAATGATCAAAGTAGACTTACTACAAAACGGGAACGTGATTCAAACACACGACGTACTAGCAGTAATGGGTTGGAAATATATATTCGCAGATCTAGAAGCATATGATGCGGAAGGAAAGGCTTACGAGTATGAAGTGAAAGAACAGCCAGTAGCTGGATATGAATCCAAAGTAAGTGGTACTGACATCACAAATACAAAAGTAGGCAAAACAAAAGTAGAAGGAACGAAGACATGGAAAGACGATAACGCAACAGATCGTCCAAGCACAATCAAAGTAGACTTACTACAAAACGGTAAAGTAGTAGATACAAAAGAAGTAACAGCAGAAACAAACTGGAAGTATACGTTTGAAAAGCTACAAGCATACGATGAAAATGGAGTAGCGTACAAGTATGAAGTGAAAGAACAGCCAGTAGCAGGATATAAATCTGAGGTAAAAGGTTATGACATTACGAATACAAAAGTAGCGGAATTGACAGTAGAAGGAACAAAAACGTGGAACGATAACAACGCAACAGATCGTCCAAGCTCGATCAAAGTAGACTTACTACAAAACGGTAAAGTAGTAGATACAAAAGAAGTAACAGCAGAAACAAACTGGAAGTATACGTTTGAAAAACTCCAAGCATACGATGCAAACGGAGTAGCATACAAGTATGAAGTGAAGGAACAGCCAGTACCAGGATATGAATCCAAAGTAAATGGTACTGACATCACGAATACAAAAGTTGGCAAAACAAAAGTAGAAGGAACGAAAACATGGAAAGACGATAACGCGAAAGATCGTCCGGAAATGATCAAAGTAGACCTTTTACAAAATGGTACAGTGATTGCGACGCAAGAAGTAAGCAAAGCAACAGGCTGGAAATACGAATTCAAAGATTTAGCAGCGTATGATGCAGAAGGAAAGGCATACAAGTATGAAGTGAAAGAGCAAACAGTACCAGGATATGAATCCAAAGTAAGTGGTACTGACATCACAAATACAAAAGTAGGCGAAACAAAAGTAGAAGGAACAAAAACGTGGAACGATAACAACGCAACAGATCGTCCAAGCTCGATCAAAGTAGACTTACTACAAAACGGTAAAGTAGTAGATACAAAAGAAGTAACAGCAGAAACAAACTGGAAGTATACGTTTGAAAAGCTACAAGCATACGATGAAAATGGAGTAGCGTACAAGTATGAAGTGAAAGAACAGCCAGTAGCAGGATATAAATCTGAGGTAAAAGGTTATGACATTACGAATACAAAAGTAGCGGAATTGACAGTAGAAGGAACAAAAACGTGGAACGATAACAACGCAACAGATCGTCCAAGCTCGATCAAAGTAGACTTACTACAAAACGGTAAAGTAGTAGATACAAAAGAAGTAACAGCAGAAACAAACTGGAAGTATACGTTTGAAAAGCTACAAGCATACGATGAAAATGGAGTAGCGTACAAGTATGAAGTGAAGGAACAACCAGTAGCGGGATACCAATCTGACGTACACGGTTATGACATCACAAATACAAAAGTAGGCGAAACGAAAGTAGAAGGAACAAAAACGTGGAACGATAATAACGCAACAGATCGTCCAAGCTCGATTAAAGTAGACTTACTACAAAACGGTAAAGTAGTAGATACAAAAGAAGTAACAGCAGAAACAAACTGGAAGTATACGTTTGAAAAACTCCAAGCATACGATGCAAACGGAGTAGCATACAAGTATGAAGTGAAGGAACAGCCAGTACCAGGATATGAATCCAAAGTAAATGGTACTGACATCACGAATACAAAAGTAGGCGAAACGAAAGTAGAAGGAACAAAAACGTGGAACGATAACAACGCAACAGATCGTCCAAGCTCGATCAAAGTAGACTTACTACAAAACGGTAAAGTAGTAGATACAAAAGAAGTAACAGCAGAAACAAACTGGAAGTATACGTTTGAAAAACTCCAAGCATACGATGCAAACGGAGTAGCATACAAGTATGAAGTGAAGGAACAGCCAGTACCAGGATATGAATCCAAAGTAAATGGTACTGACATCACGAATACAAAAGTTGGCAAAACAAAAGTAGAAGGAACGAAAACATGGAAAGACGATAACGCGAAAGATCGTCCGGAAATGATCAAAGTAGACCTTTTACAAAATGGTACAGTGATTGCGACGCAAGAAGTAAGCAAAGCAACAGGCTGGAAATACGAATTCAAAGATTTAGCAGCGTATGATGCAGAAGGAAAGGCATACAAGTATGAAGTGAAAGAGCAAACAGTACCAGGATATGAATCCAAAGTAAGTGGTACTGACATCACAAATACAAAAGTAGGCGAAACAAAAGTAGAAGGAACAAAAACGTGGAACGATAATAACGCAACAGATCGTCCAAGCTCGATTAAAGTAGACTTACTACAAAACGGTAAAGTAGTAGATACAAAAGAAGTAACAGCAGAAACAAACTGGAAGTATACGTTTGAAAAACTCCAAGCATACGATGCAAACGGAGTAGCATACAAGTATGAAGTGAAAGAACAGCCAGTAGCTGGATATGAATCCAAAGTAAGTGGTACTGACATCACAAATACAAAAGTAGGCAAAACAAAAGTAGAAGGAACGAAGACATGGAAAGACGATAACGCAACAGATCGTCCAAGCACAATCAAAGTAGACTTACTACAAAACGGTAAAGTAGTAGATACAAAAGAAGTAACAGCAGAAACAAACTGGAAGTATACGTTTGAAAAGCTACAAGCATACGATGAAAATGGAGTAGCGTACAAGTATGAAGTGAAGGAACAACCAGTAGCGGGATACCAATCTGACGTACACGGTTATGACATCACAAATACAAAAGTAGGCGAAACGAAAGTAGAAGGAACAAAAACGTGGAACGATAACAACGCAACAGATCGTCCAAGCTCGATTAAAGTAGACTTACTACAAAACGGTAAAGTAGTAGATACAAAAGAAGTAACAGCAGAAACAAACTGGAAGTATACGTTTGAAAAACTCCAAGCATACGATGCAAACGGAGTAGCATACAAGTATGAAGTGAAAGAACAGCCAGTAGCTGGATATGAATCCAAAGTAAGTGGTACTGACATCACAAATACAAAAGTAGGCAAAACAAAAGTAGAAGGAACGAAGACATGGAAAGACGATAACGCAACAGATCGTCCAAGCACAATCAAAGTAGACTTACTACAAAACGGTAAAGTAGTAGATACAAAAGAAGTAACAGCAGAAACAAACTGGAAGTATACGTTTGAAAAACTCCAAGCATACGATGCAAACGGAGCAGCGTACAAGTATGAAGTGAAAGAACAAGCAGTAGCCGGATATGAATCAAAAGTAAGTGGCACTGACATCACAAATACAAAAGTGGGCAAAACAAAAGTAGAAGGAACGAAGACGTGGAACGACGGAAATGCAACAGACCGTCCGACAATGATCAAAGTAGACTTACTACAAAACGGGAACGTGATTCAA
>NZ_JBVVXV010000016.1:0-143695 GCF_055902415.1 Bacillus sp. SSR7
TCTTTACTTAGGAATCCCCCACTTCTAAACGAAGTGAAAGTGGGGGTAGTTCAATGATACCCCAATATATTTAAGGGTAATTTGAGGTTTGTTGTGATTTAGAGTTTCTTGCAATATAAGCGGAGTAATTTTAGAACAGGAAATTGTGCGCAAAACAAAAGAAGAAATGGTTAACAAAACCATGATAGATAGAGAAAGGAAATAAATGGGGAAGGGATACCTGGTAATTTTACACAATACAATAATGTGTTGGTGAAAGAGCGGAATATTGTTTATTTACAAAAAATCATCACAAGGTTTATTGGTAATTATCCTGAGGTTTTTGCAGTAAAACTACCATGGTGATAATTACCATTGATTTTTATCTTGATCTTGTGAATAATGAATGGTGAATTGAAAAAACTATATATAAAGGAATAAGGGTGTATGCATGTATTTTTTAAAAAATTTAAAAGTGAAATATAAATTATTATCGCTTATTTCATTAGCAGTATTGAGCATGGTAATTATGAGCAGTGTAGCAATTAATTCTATTAATAAGATTAAGCATGATACAGAGATTGTAGTCGATGATTATCAATATTCTGCTATTTTATTAGAAGGAATGCTCCGTACACAAAATTCACTAGAATATAACTTGCTAGAATTAATTACAGCGTCACAAAATGAGGGGACAAATAAAGAAGGTATTATTGGTAATATTGAAAAGGATCTTAAAAAATATGAGTCATTATTAAAAGAATATGATGATGGCTTTAATTTAAGTAAGCAAGAGGATGAACTGTTTCAGAAGATGAAGAAATCTTTGCCAAATTATATGGAGACATATAAGAAGTTGTTTGATAAAGCGAAGGCAACAAATGAATCTCAAATGGTAAACGAATTTCATAAGGAATTAAAACCGAAGGGAATAGAGTTAGCTGGTTATGCTGTAGATTTAGAAGCGTATGTTTCAAATTTGGCTGACCAAGTATTTAAAGATTCTCAAAAAATGATAGATCGGTCCGTTATTACTTTTATCATTCTTGTAGTAGTTACTACAGTCATTATATGTATAGTAAGTTATATTATTAGTAAGCTTATAGTTGCTCCTTTACAAACTGTTAGTCGTATGATGGAAAGAGCAAAAGATGGGGATTTAACTGTATATGGTGAGTATAATGCTAAAGATGAATTAGGTATATTAGTAAGTGATTTTAATGAAATGATTGCAGGGCTAAGAAAAAATATGCAAGAAGTAGAGAATAATATTCAGCTTTTATTCCAACATGCAGACGGAGTAGTATCTGCATCGGAAGTATCTAGTGGTGCAGCGAAGAAAATCACTATAGATATTGAAGAAGTTGCAAATGGCGCAGAGAGTCAAATGCAAGCAATGGAGCAAACTGCGGGTGCGATGGAAGAGTTGACACAAGGAATGCAGAGTATAGTGAATACATCATCCTCTGTAAATGAATTGTCTACTCAATCGGCATTAGATGCAGAGAGTGGTAACAAATTAATGAAACAAATGATTCAACAGATGGATACAATCCAAAATTCAGTACATAACGGTGTGAAACAGGTAGAGACTATGAAAGAACAATCAGAAGAAATTGTTAAAATCATTGATGTTATGCAAGGTATTACCGCTCAAATTAACTTATTAGCATTAAACGCCGCAATTGAGGCTGCACGTGCTGGGGAAAGTGGTAGAGGATTTGCAATTGTGGCAGATGAAGTAAGAAAATTAGCAGAACAATCTAGTGATTCTGCAAAACAAATTGAGAAGCTTATTACTCAAGTTATGGGAACAACGAACCACACCGTAGACATGATGGGGAAAGTAGATAATGAGGTACAGGCAGGTACACAAGTAGTAATGCACACAGAAAAAGTATTTGGAACAATTACAGAAAAAGTAAAACAAGTATCTGAGCAAATTCAAACGGTATCTATGTCTACAGATGAAATTGCAGCGAGTAGTGAAGAGATTTCGGCTTCTGCAGAAGACATGGCTCAAATTTCCCAAAGATCATCTGACCGAACTGATAGGGTAAAAGAGTCTATTCAACAGCAAGAAAAATCTGTTCAGGAGATTTCAATTTCAGTTGAACATCTGCACAGCGTAGCTGGGAAATTAAAACAAATTGTTTCCCAATTTATTCTTCAAAAGTAGTAGTGTATATAAGTCTACATGTTAGTAGGAATCCACTTACTAAATAAAAAATCATCCTTTCTTACAAAGGATGATTTTTTATTTAGTAAAATTGCGATTCATTATTTTGTTTCTTCCCTTTCATAATTTGTATGTCTCCTAATTTTTTTGTGATCTAGCAATCTTGAGGAGGTGACAAAATGTCTTTTGTGTCGAGGGAAGGTAATTATAAGGAAAACAAATGATCTATGCAAACAATATAAAAAGGGGTTGTGAGTTCATCGTTTCTGGTATGATACGTGAAAAAAGAATCAAAGCAAGCCAGATTAGGGAGTTATAAAAAAATGTGACAGATATAATCTCAGGGTTTAAATCAAAAAACAGAGACATCGTTTGGTGCAAAATTAACATATGATTCCGCGCAGAAGAGAATCAATTTTGTAAAGGAGAAATAATATCTTAAAATCATTAATTTTATATATAAAATTAATGCGAATTATGATATGATGAAAGTAACAAAATACCTCTAAATCTATCTTGCAAAAGGACACACCTAAGCATACATATGCCATAGGTGTGTCCTTTTTTAGTTGTTTAAAAACATCGGAAATAAAAAATGAATATAGTACTTTACACGCCTTTAGTAGAAGGAAGATATTACGATGAAATCATGGATTAAGATCGCTTGTATACAGCATTCGTTTCTCAAATAGCAACATGTAGCAGTTCTAACTAAACCAATAAATGAGTCGAAACCTGACCAAACGGTACAAAAGGTAGTACAACAGCACGTAAAAGGGAAAGGTATTGTTGATATTACAGAAGCTTATAATGATAAATTAAATGGCTTAAAAACAGTTAAAGGGAAGGTAGGAAAATAGTGCATAAAAAGGATGGAGATACGATAGACGTGAGCATAAATGGACAGAAACAGACGGTAAGATTGCTCTTATTGGATACCCCAGGGTCTGTATTTCCAAAAATCCCATCACAAAAGATGGGAAAAGAAGCATCTTCATTTCTAAAGAAACAATTAAAAGGAAAAAGTGTAACATCGGTCTATGATAGGGGACAAAAGAGGACAAGTATGGCAGGAAATTGGCATATGTATTTTGTGAAGGGATGCATATCAACAAATTAATGGTCAAATCAGGATATGGTAGTATAGCTTATATTTCAAAACCAAACACTTCACTGCTGCCACAAATGCTAGAAAGCGAAAAAGAAGCAAAGGCATCAAAGATTGGTGTGTGTGGAGCATAAAAGGATATGTAGATGAAGAGAAACATCATTATAACCGTAATGATGCGGCTTAGCATCCTAATTCCTTTCAATATAAATATTCGTACAAAATGGAGGTTTTTTGAATGAATGAAAACAAAAGAAATATGCTCTTATCCTTTATTATTTCAATTTTATTTATCTTCGCGAGTCTATTACCCTTTAGTAGTAATGAATATGTGTATGTTATCTCCAAAATTGGAGCTGCAGCTGGTGTAATAAATATTATCATGATGAGTGTGTTCTTATATTTTCAAAGCAAAAAAATGAGACATCTTTTAAATTAATACGGCAAAAGCGCTTATTTTCCTTACTCGTATACAAAAGAAAAGGGTAAGGAAAACCGAAAGGGGCATTTTTTAGATGAGTCAAATACCAGGGTTTTTGAAGTTTGTTTTAGCAAAGGAAAGACGATATGTATATTTGGCTGTAGCAGAAAAGAAAAACAAACGAGTGAAAACAAATATTGTATATAGATTTGCTCCACTAGAAACAGCATTAGAAACTATGTACGGAATTCGTGATGATTTTGAGGATTGCTTTCCACCAGAGTTGAAAAATAAGGGGTATGACTGGGAAAATCTAAATGATTGGATACTATCCATTGAAACCGGTTATTCCAAATACGGAAATAAGTTAGTGACATTCTAAATAGATAATTGAGATAATATCACATCCTTTTTATAAAACCTTCAATGCAACTAAAATCGTGTGAGGAGAACATAAAATGGAATGGATTCGTAAGTACCACATTGCAATTGCTTGGACGATGGCTACTGGTGCAATGTTAATTAGTTTATTTTTTAGTGAATGGATGAAGATGCCGCCATGTGATTTGTGCTGGTACCAAAGAATGGCCATGTATCCATTAGTATTAATATTGGGGATAGGAATGTATAGAAAAGATCCGTACGTCAGCACTTATGCATTTCCATTTGTGTGTATCGGTTTAATGTTATCTGTATATCAAATTACAATTCAAGCATTTCCTATTAGTGAGATGAAGATTTGTTCTGTAGGGGTTTCTTGTACAGAAGATTACTTAAATTTATTCGGTTTCATCTCGATACCTATGTTATCTTTTGTTGGATTTTTAGTAATCATGATACTTATATATATCAAATCTGATAGGGAGAAGAAAGAACAAACTACATAGTGGTTATGAATAATATACTCAAGTAAACACAGCATACTTAAAAATAGATAATTAAAATAAAACGAAATTATAAAAGGAGAAATTAAAATGACAACTATTCAAGCAAGTAATGAAATGCACAAAATCCCAGAGGCGGATGTAGAATTATTAAAGATTATGGCCCATCCAGTTAGGTTACAAATCGTGAAGGAGCTAGAACACCGCAAGATTTGTAATGTAACACAATTAACGGAGCTATTAGATATTCCTCAATCTACCGTATCTCAGCATTTATCTAAGATGCGAGGGAAGATTCTACGCTCGGAAAGAAAAGGGTTAGAGATGTACTATCATATTGTGAATTCCAAAGCATGCCAGATTGTTAGTGTACTAGGTTTATAATTAGCTCAAATGTTAAGAGATAATAAAGTTGTTTAATTTACAATAAAGTCCTTTGAAAATAATAAAGTTGTTTAATTCTTATTGAATTAACGGTGCAGGATAGTTGAATAAGGATGATGATATACTTAAGGGGGAATTTACTTTATTTTATAATTTATGAGGTGGAAAATGGACTCTTTAGAATTAAACAAATCTAAATATATTGTCTCTAATATCAAAGAAATTTTGCATAAAAAGCTTATTCTTGATAAACCGTTAACTAAAGATGAGGTAAAAAAATTAAACCTAGTTAATCCCCCTGTATACGAAAATGAGAAGTATCTCATTCAAAAACGGTGGTTTTATAGTATTAATATCGGAGAATGGGAAGATGTGGAGATTATTATTCAGGGGAATAATGAAAATCCCGATATGGAGATTATCGAAATGGCAGAAAAAACATTCGATGAACTCCATCTACATATAAGCTGTGCATTAAAATATTTACAGAAATTCTTCCCTAATCAAGAAATGAAGAACTACTATCTATCCACAATATTTTTTGGAAAGATGGTTAATTTTGACGATTATATATTTTCTGGGTTTAGTTTAGCTTTTATTTATGATGGTCACTTTGAATTTCAGTATAAAGTAAAATTTAAAAACGATGGATGGCCTATTGGTTTTGAAGGTGGGCCACTTTAATAATAATAGATAATTTTTTCTTATTAAACTAACGGGTGCTTTAGTTGAACAAGATTTAAACAACTTTATCATTAATTTTTGTCTACAAGCACATTTAAATGGTTAGAAATTAAACAACTTTAAAGAGCCTTACTACAATATGATTTGTAGCCAGGCTCTTATATTTTTAGATCAGAATTAAATAACTTTATTATCACTTTACATCAAACTAAATAGCAGATTATGAGATTAAAAATAAAATAAGGGCAGCCTGATCAGGCTGCCCTTATTTTATTTGTGATTTTGCATATATTTTTGCACATTTAGTATAGCAAATGTTATTTTTTTCTATCAAACTTCAATCTTATTTTTTCTCAATATGTTTCGTTTACTTTTATATTATAATGTAGTTAATTCTTTTTATTTATGTATATTTCCTGGGGTGAATCCTTATTATAAGGATTCCTTTTTTATTTTTTTAATCAATTAATATTATTCAAATTAGACTTTTAGATGGTATATATTTATAAAGATACTGTGGAAATAGCATGTTTATAAATGAATTGTTGCTTTCCGTGACTGGAAACTAGCACTGAAAATTTATCAACAGCGATAATGATTCCAGGTACTCTTACGCCGTTTAGTAAAAATATCGTTACTAATCTTTTTTCCGTTATTAATTTTTTGTAAAAATCTTCTTGTGTATGCATGAATAGTTTCTCCCTCTCTTTAAATGTTCTAATCTTTTTGTGAATGCAAAAGTAATGCTATAATTATACTATTTTAGGATTATTTTATAAAAATAAAGCCCTTACAATGAAGTGAAGACCTTTGCTTATTTATGTATTAGTTTATATATTCTTGAGTGGATTTTTATTATAGGATACCTTTTAATTTTGCTTTTAAATTATTAAATTTCACTAAATGGATTTATTAAGGAGAGTTTTACCTCCTAATTAACACAAAGTAAGTATATGTAACATACAAAGAAATACTCCCTACAATTAATAGTGTATTAGTTGTAGGGAGAGGAGTTCTGCAGTTATTACATTCCTTCACCATGGGTATTCGTATATTGTATAATTTCCTGCTTTTGTACTGCAATCATTGCCTCACCGTGAGTGTTACTTAAAGTGATTGGTGCTACTAGCATAAAACCTGAGAATAAAAGTCCTGCTGTACTAATTAGTATTTTTTTCATCATTTTAAAGCACTCCTTTTCTCCATTTCAATTTTAGCCTTGTATCCCACACGGAAGTATTGACTTACTTTCAAGTGGTTACCTTCATCATAATACTTGTTTGCTAATTCATCAGCATATATTTCGACAAAGTGCCATAAATTTTCTTCTTGGAGATAATGGATTCCTTCAACAATAATCTTTTCGTATTCATCTATAGGGGTATGCTGTAATTTTGCATTTAGAATTGATAAGTGATAATAATATTCTTTGTTATTTTGTGCATTACTAATTCGTAATCCTTTATCTATATAATTAGCGGCTTCATGTATATTGCCTAGTTTCTCATGTTCTTTAGCTAATAAATACATTGTTTTACAGCTACCTTCTAGTGCTTTAGAGAGATAATTGATTGCTAGTTGAGGCATATTTTGATCTGAATATAGCAACCCTATATTATGACGAATCATATGAATAAGTTGTGTTTGATCTTGTTTGGTTGCAATGTCTAAAGCGGAAAGAAAATACTCTTCAGCTAACTCGTATTGCTTTAGAGAAGTACTTGCAAGCCCTAAAATATTATTGCATGATGCTATATTTATTTCATACCCAACTTCATTAGAATAGATTTCTTTCGCTTTATTACCGTATGTTATTGTATTTAGTGGTTGGAACTGATAATAGTTGAAGAGAGCATATTGATAATTAAATTCCGCTTGTTCTAATTCATCGGGTATAAGAAATAGAAGTGTTTCAGCTTTGTGATAGAAGTGCTTAGCGTCACTATATTGTCCAATCTTCATTGCATGTATAGCATTGAACAGATAGTAGTAGTAATTGAGCATGTCTGTGGTAGACTCTTCAATATGTTCTCCAGGTTTTATTAAACCTGATGTATTATTTATCAAAAGATTATACCTAAACTCTAGTAAAGAGTAGTAAATAAGAAGTGTTTGATCTTGTTCCATTTCATCGATAAGTTTTTCAACATCTGATCTTAGATTTTTTGCTTGTAATAACTTTTGTGAGCGCATAGCTTTATACCAATCGTTCATTAATCTAGTAATCTTTTCGTTTCCTTTTGCTACAATCACATAGCTTCCCCCTTTGTATATTTATATCTATATGTTTTTATCATAGCAGTTAAATCCATATTATTACAGATGATAGTAGTTTAAAAGAATATTTCTAAAAAAATATCTGAAAATTATGTTTTATTTTGTAGCCAATTTGGATTCCTCTTCATATTAGGCTAAAATAAGTGATGAGTATAAATCTACCAAAGCGACGAGGGGAAGACAGTGAAAAACCATACAAAAGGACCTAAAGGGCAATTGTTACAAACAAATAAGAAATGGTCTTACCTAAAGCAAAAACAACGTGAAATCATATCAAATTGGCTGAGAGAAGCTTATATAGAGAGGATTAAGGTTCATAATCGTAGATTGAAACCGAGAGAACATGAGGATGTTTTAGAAATTGTAATGAGTAAGATCTATGATCGTGAAATTTGGATTCCAGATTACGAAGTTGAAAAGTATTACAAAGGGAAAATAAATAAGTGGTATAACAAACGCATTGCATTGGAAGAAAAAAATGATAGGGATTCTTATAATTAGTTATAGAGGTGTATGCAGCAGCTGGGATGAGCTTTATTAAAGAAGGAGGTACTTTGTTATAAAGTAGCACCAACAAAACGCGAATTTCTTACGTTATGAAGACCTAAATTTAAAGAGATCTAAAAGCGCATATCGGACAAAGTGCGCTATATAATGCGGTTAAAGGAGCAAATAAAAAAACAAGATAAATATTAGAGGAGAAAAAAATGAGAATACTAAATTGTTCAAGTGTTGAAACAACAACAAAGTCACTTTCTACATTGCTTAAAACTAAGGAAGAGATTTTAAATTCATTTATAGAGAGCAACAAATATCGAATAACTAATAATGATGGCCTACGGAATTACAATGATCTTACTATTGAAGATATACTAAATTATTTTGATTTAAATGAAAATGAAATTATTCCTGATAAATTAGTGATGTTTCATTTAACCTCTGCTCTAGATGATAACAGTTTTCGAGAAAAAGGGATATTAAATTTAGAATCAGTTATTAAAGATGACATTTTTTCTGGTTTTTTAGAAGAATGCGGAATAAAAGTATGCTATCAGGATGATTCTCCTCCTTTACTTGAATTTAAGGGAAAAGAATATAAGGAAGAACTACTGTTCCACCGCTTTAAAAATGATAAATGCATAAATGGTTTTTTGATAAATGAAGATGCTGAGAATAATAATAATGTAAGTCATATTCGAGAATGTCCTGAGTTTATATGGGATATAGGTAAGCTAATTAAAATGCCCGAGATAGTTTATAAATGGAAAGAAAAGGCTAAACCATTAAAACTATCACTACTTGTAAACTATGGGGATATTAACACTTTTGAACCAACAAGCCATGTTCTAAAGGCAATTGAGTATATTCTATTCAAGCGAACGGGTTACTGGGGACCAGATGAAAACTATATGGTTTTCCTGAAAGAAGACATCTGTATTTCTCCTGAAAAAATCCTCAAAATAGAGAAAGTTAACTATATTTGATAATTAAATTTGATCTAATTTGTATCTTATTATTTTTTACAAGAACCGAAAACGGTCGTTTCAGGGACTTTAATTATATCTTAGGAAGAATATCTTATCTAGTGAGGTTGAATAATTTTCTGAAAATTTGTTTGGATGAGATAAAAAGTGAAGAGATTTTATTAGGTACTTTGATAAAGAGGAGGAAGCTCTAACAATGTAGCTTCCTCTAAATAATTACACAAAATGTAGGTTTTGTGCAATTATTAGTATTTTTCATTCGAATTGTCTTCTTTCCAAGCGATCAACAGCCTCACGTTTCTTCTCATTATTAATATTCGTATATATACTAGTAACTTCTACGGATGTATGACGAAGTTTATACTAGATATAGTAAGACTAGCTACCTCAGAAACTCGAAGCCCCGCGCCTAAAATGAGGCTTATAATGGCTATATCTCTTCCTTTATCACGCTAAAAAAAATTATACTTTCGTTGTGATATGCCTTTCAACATTTCTCCGTAATCATTTGTTAAAAATTGAAGAAAATCCCATCTTACTTGGTACTCGTTTAACAGGGTTCTGTTGCAAAGTTTGAAAAAACATAAACCTGTTTACAAAATGCAGTTATAGTTTAAGCGATTCTGTTGCAAAGTTTGAAAAAAGCATAAATGGGTAGAGAAATGAGAGAAGATATTTATGCAGTGGCCACTAATTTTTGTAATTCACTGTACACCGAAAAGGCGAAATCTGTTTGAAGGTTGCGCCTCTGTTTATATATAGCCTGAATGGTTTCGATTCCTTTGATGGTACGAGAAGCATGACGAAGAGTTTGAAATCCAGCTGATTTCACAAACCGACGTTTGACATGTCGATGATCTTGTTCAATGCGATTATTGTGATGTTTGATGGTACAGTGTTGGGTATGTGTATAATAATCGTCTTTCTGTAATTTTTTGAATGCACACAGCAAAGCCGGGGCCTTGTCTGTCGTAAGAACCGATGGTTCTCCAAAATGTTTTACCAGTCTTTTCATAAAGGTATAAGCAGCTTGATGATCACACGTTTTACGAAGTTGAATATCCAAAGTATGCCCATCTCTATCAATGGCACGATACAGATAGCACCACTCGCCTTTCACTTTGATGTAAATCTCATCTAAACGCCAAACATGATGTGCAGATTTGTTTTTCTTTTTCCAAATTTGATAGATCAGATTGCCGTATTCATGGACCCAACGCATGATGGTTGTTGGATGAACGGAAACACCACGTTCTTTTAAGATTTCAGATACATCCCGATAACTTAAAGAAAAACGACAGTAATAGCCAACGGCTACTAAAATAATGTCTTTCTTGAACTGTTTTCCTTTAAAATATCTCATGTATCATTCTCCTCAGCACATTTTTCCTACAGTTTATCCTCATTTAAAAAACTTTGCAACAGAGCCATTTGTTGTCTTTATGCCTATCGAGCTAAGATAAATTTGTAACTACCTATCAATGACCTTGAGATAACGTTCAAAATACGTTTTTTAAAATTCAATTTAAGATTGTTTGTATAGTATATTCACTTTTTTATCACAAACCGTCTTTTTAAAAATCATCTATCTCTTTCACAATGTTTAAATTAAAATTGCGAGTTAATTTGCTATAAATTTATACAAAGATTCTCATATTTATTTTTTTTGTAACGGGTTTGTATATATAATACAAACTTAAAAAAGATAGAAAAATAAAATTCTATGATAGAATAAAAATATATTTTGACTATTTTGTTATATAATGTGAAAAAACCCTTGAGGAAACGATGTAATCAATATTATGATAAGTTGAAGTGGTAGTTGATAGGAATAAATGTCAATCTCCTATTATTGCAAAAGAACTAGAATTATTCAATTAAACAAAAGTAGGAATTTATCATAAACTTTAAGACTTAATACAACTAGTTACTCAAATACTTATCCAAATCGTTGAGACATCTTTATTTCTAGGTACAGTTGACTCTAAAGAATAGAAAGGTATTTTCAATGAAAACAAACAAAATCCTAAAAAATGCATCTTATTTATTTGTAGGTAACATTATCGTCCGCTTTGTACTTGCTGTTGCTACCATTTTGTTCGCCAGATATTTTTCAAAAGACGACTATAGTATGTTAATCGTTGCATTAGCTGTTTCAGCAGTTGTTTGTTATTTTACAGATGCCGGTTTAACACATACCTTTATGCGTGAAGGGACAAGGCAAGAGGCTAATATTAGCATACTCATAAGTAGTTATTTACGAGTCAGATTAGTATTAGCCGTTGTAGTTTCTATTTCCTTCATCATTTTTGCACAATTTTTCTATACGGATCCTTATTTACGTTCTACAGTGTATTTAGTCGTACTGCCGACAATGTTTGGTGCAACCTTACAAGGAGTTGGAATGGCTTATTTCCAAGTAACGGAACGTATGCAATTTACAGCTGTTATTTCTGTTCTGCAAGGATTGACAGCTGCAGCCGCTCTTCTATTAGGAATAGCCTTTAAGTGGAATATAATGCTAGTTGCAGCTATGTATGGAGCATCTAGTCTTATTACAGGACTTATAGCATTTATAATGGTTATTCGTTATACAACCATCCATAAAGGGTGGGACAATAAAATTTTAAATCAGCTGCTTGTTTTCACAATAAACGGTATTATCATTATGTTGCTACCTCAATTAGGACCGATTATATTGGAAAAAGTCGCTTCACGAAGCGATATTGCCGATTTTGGAGTGGCTTCACGAATACCGTCAGTACTTTATCAAATACCAGGTGTTGTGGCAGCAGCATTTTATCCAAAGCTATTTGCCTTTGGAAATGAAAAAAAACTTGATGAGCATAGGAAACTATCACATTTTGAATTAAAACTTATGTCTTTCTTAGGAATGGGAATTGCTATTCCATTTATTGCTGATCCAAGATTTTGGATTGTAACCTTATTAGGTGAAAAATATGCATCAGCAGGTGGTGCTCTGGCTATTTTAGCCTTTATGGTCATTTTACAATCCATCAACTATCCACTTGCTGATAATTTAACAACAATTGGACAACAATGGAAACGAACAACAACAATGGCAATTGGCCTAATTGTTGCTATTATTAGTTATATAGTATTAGGAAGCAAATTCGGAATGATAGGTACTGCGGTAGCATCTATATTAACAGAAGGAACCTTATTACTAGGATTTACTTTATTTGTTCATAAAGGTTTCCAATTACTGTTTAAAGGAATCATATTCAATGTCTTAGCATTTGCAATTAGTTACGGTATCTATGGTACCGTATTAATCAATTTACCATCGCTAGTAGCTTTAATACTTACTGGCTTAATATTTGGGATTATTGGTCTTACAATCGATCCGCAAATATGCCAATTAATTGTAAGGTTTTTAAATAAAAAATTACTTCGTAACAAGATTTTTCAAACACATCAATAAAATCCTTAAGAGGTAGCACCACGCGCCTATCTACCTAAGATAAATTTGTATTTATATAACAAAAAAACGCTATTCTGGTTTGACCCCATTTGGTGAGACAAAGAAAAAACACCTAGACAACATGTTTCCTATAAGCTATAGGTGACATGTTAGCTAATTTCCTCTGAATCCGTTCATTATTATAGTAGTGGATGTATTCATCCACAGTTTGTATTATACTAGCATTATTCGATTGTTTTATATTTTGCGCATATAATCCTTCGGATTTCAAATGAGAATGAAAGGATTCTATGAGGGCATTATCATGGCAGTTTCCTGTACGAGACATGCTTGTGATAATGCCTTTTTCGGTTCTGTTGCAAAGTTTTCTAAACGAAATTAAAATGTAAGAAAAATGATTCGAGGAGCATGATGCATGAGATATTTTAAAGGAAAACAATTCAAAAAAGATATTATTTTGGTAGCCGTCGGCTACTACTGTCGTTTTTCTTTAAGCTATCGTGATGTTTATGAAATCCTAAAAGAACGAGGTGTTTCCGTTCATCCCACAACCGTCATGCGTTGGGTTCATGAATACGGCAACCTGATCTATCAAATCTGGAAAAAGAAAAACAAAACTTCCCAATCATCGTGGCATTTAGATGAGACTTATATCAAAGTTAAAGGGGAGTGGCGCTATCTGTATCGTGCAATTGATGGAGATGGACATACTTTGGATATTCAACTTCGTAGAACACGTGATCATCAAGCGGCCTATATGTTTATGAAGCGAATCGTCAAAGATTTTGGAGAACCAACGGTTCTTACTACAGATAAGGCTCCGGCCTTACTTTGCGTGTTCAAAAAACTGAAACATAACGGTTTTTATGTGCATACGAAACATTGCACCGTTAAGCATTTAAATAACCTCATCGAACAAGATCATAGACATATTAAGCGACGTTTTGTTAAATCCGCAGGATTTCAAAGTCTTCGCCATGCTTCACGTACATTGAAAGGAATCGAAACGATTCATGCTATATACAAACAAAAGAGAAGTCACATTCCAGACTTCTCTTTTTCGACGTACAAGGAATTGGAGCAATTATTCAGAACAGCTTAAACTATAACTGCATTTTGTAAACAGGTTTATGTTTTTTCAAACTTTGCAACAGAACCGTGTCTAGCAACATTTAGTGTATAAACGAATGAATTAAGAAAAGGGTGAAATATTGAATAACTCGAAATGGATGCCTTTAAGTAATGTTGATGATGAGGAGGAAATTTGGGCAGGAGCAAGAGTTAGGTTGTACAATGTTGGTAGGAATAGAGAAAACAAAGAAAATGATTTCTATGAATATATTATTTCTTATATCTACGACAATAATAACTACTTACAACTAACTAATTTAACAACAGGAAAAGCAGGTTATATTATTTGTGTCATTGAAAAAGAATTACCAAATAATTATGCTTTGGGCAAAACATTAAAGCAAAGAATAGGCTTAGAAAATACCTATTTTAGATTTGAATGTGAATAATCAACAAATAAGGGAAGCACCAACTCTAAGGTGTCTTCCCTTATTTAATACTTTTTATCAATAATCAATATTAAAAGATCCTAAATAAAAAAAAGGGGCTGTCTCATAAGTCTCTTTCGAAGTAAGATTACATGAAATTGAAAAGGCAGAAATGTTATAAAATCAACGTTTCTGCCTTTCACTTTTTATTCCATTTTGGCTAAAAAGCACCTTTTGGGACAGCCACTTTCAGCAATTAGGGTGGCATATTCATCAATATGCATTTGGGTGGAATTTCGGATGAAAAATCCACAAGCATAGTATAACAAACTACGTAAGGTAGAGTATATGTAATATTGCTTATAGGGGAAGATTCTTCTGCAGAAATAAAATAAAATCCATATTAAATTATTAATTCATTATAAAAAAATAATATATTATTAAATTTTATATCTGTAACTTATATATACGTGTTACAATGAAGTTCTCCAATTTATTTTATTCTCCTATTTAGAATTTATGGTTTAGTTATTCCTTACAACAAAATCGGCCGCATTAAATGATTCATACATAAAGTGATACATATAGAATGGTTCAAAGGCTGGTAAACATAATCAGGCAAAGAATAAATTTACGTAGTTACGTTTTAGAGAATTTATTACGGTAAGGATTTCATCCGATTTGAATAGCCCTAAATTAAACTTTTTATCCAATAAAGGTCAAATAATAGCTGTTAAATAAAGGTTAAGTTTCATCTATTTTATTGGGGAAAATTCGTAGTCTTAACATTGCTTAATATAGAAAAATAACATATTCGAAAGGGGGGATAGATACAACTTCACTTGTAAAAAACGAATCGCTATATAAAGAGATATAAGTAAAGAGATGTAAAGGTAATCTCATTTCGAATAATACCATAAATGAATGTAGAAAAAATAAAGGAGCAAACAATTAAATAAACTATATCAGTTGTAAGAATGAAAGGGAGAAGTAGATAGTGTTTAAAATAAAAGAAAGATTGGAACAAATGAAGCTTAAAACGAAGTTGTCTATGGCATTTATTGCAATATTAATTATACCAAGTCTTATCGTAGGAGTATCATCTTATGATAAAGCAAAAACAGATCTTAATGAAATAATTCTACAAACTGCGAAAGATAATGTAAGTATTTTAAATAAGATAGTTGATGATGAATTAGAAAATAAATATGGAGATGTAACTCATTTTGCAAAGATACTTACTCAAGGGGATTATAATGCTGACCAATTGCAAAATGTACAAAGTAAATTTGATCAATACATACAGTTACATCCAGAGATAGAAACAATTTATACTACATCTAGTAATAATCAATTTATTCATGCTCCCGTTGGAAAAGTACCAGAAGGATTTAATCCGTTAGAAAGTAGTTGGTATAAAGATGCAGTAAAAGCTAATGGAGAGATTATTGTTTCGTCTCCCTATAAATCAAAAGCTACAGGAAATATGGTAATAGCAATTGCAAAGCAAAATGCTGATAAAAGTGGTGTCATTGGTGTTGACTTGAATATTAATGATATCGTAAAAACATCTAAAATGATAAAAATAGGAAAACAAGGCTTTGTATCTATAGTAAGTCAAGACAAGACTATAGTTGTTCATCCTACACTTAAGCCAGGGGAGAAATTAGAGAAATCATTAGCAGATGAACTATACAAGAAAGAAGATGGAGTAATTACTTATACTCTTAATGGCGAGGATCGAAACATAAGCTTTAAGACAAACAAAAAAACAGGTTGGAAAATAGCTGGCGTAATGCCTACGAAAGAAATTGAAGAGGCTACCAATCCTATTTTTTATAAAACGCTCACTATAATAGGGGCTTCATTGTTGTTAGGTGGAATTGTAATTTTCTTCATTCTTAAATCTATTATTAATCCATTAAGACAATTAGTTATTTCAGCTCAAAGAATTAGTCAGGGAGATTTAACTGAGAAAATAGATATTCGTTCAAAGGATGAACTGGGTCAATTAGGTGGTAGTTTCAACACAATGGCAGAGTCGTTACGTAATATAATTTCTCGAATTAATACATCTGCAGGACATGTGGCAGCTTCATCTGAGGAACTAACCGCTAGCGTAGAGCAAGCAAGTGTTGCGACAGAACAAATTACAAAAGAAATGGAAGAAATATCGAATAGTGCAGAAGTTCAAAATAATGAAGTGGCGTCTGGAGCGAAATTAATTGGTGAGGTAACGCGTAACATTCAATGCGTAGCTGATAATGCTTCTGAAGTATCGGCCTCATCCTTATACACAAAACAAAAAGCCAATGAGGGTGAACAATTAGTAGAACAAACTGTAACGCAAATGCAGTCAATCCATTATTCTGTTTCTCAATCTGATAATGTAATTAAATTATTAGATAAGAAATCGCAGCAAATCGGAAGTATATTAGAAGTAATTCAAAATATTGCAGCACAAACAAATTTATTAGCATTGAATGCAGCGATTGAAGCGGCTAGAGCAGGAGAACAGGGGCGTGGCTTTGCAATTGTTGCCGATGAGGTCAGGAAGTTAGCGGAGCAATCATCCGGATCTTCAATGGAAATTGGAAGTTTAATTAATGAAATACAAGCAGATGTACATGAGACTGTAAAAGCTATGAATGAAGTAGGAGTTGAAGTGCAGTCGGGAATTCAGGTTGCAAATGATACAAAACAAAGTTTTTATGAAATTTCAAAATCTGCAAATGATATCGTGTCAAAAGTACACGGTATGGTGGAATTATCAAATAAAATGACAAGTGATGTAATAGAAGTTGATACATCAATTAATCAAATATCTATGGCTGTGAAAGAGAATTCTTCAAGTATGCAAACGATAGCCGGCTCATCTGAGGAGCAACATGCTTCTATGGAAGAGATAAATTCTTCAGCAGTACAATTAGCACAGATGGCCGAAGAACTTCAAGAATTAATTGGTGGATTTAAGATATAAGTTCAGATTCTAAGATAGAATCCTAGATAGTGTGTTTAAGGATAGAAGTTAAACATCTTATAACGATAAAAGGAGCAAATTAATTTGCTCCTTTTTCACTTGAATTCTACATGGAATTTAGTATCAATGATTCCAAAAGTAACTTTACATGGGAACGGATTTCTCCCTGTTGAAGCAGCGCACATACATGAAAGTACCCAATATTCCAATTCTAAAGGTAAGCGGAATACTTGAATACTACCATCATTGTTTTTTACTGTTACAATCGGCGTATTTACCCTAGTTGTAGCGAAACCATCTGTCGTTATCATCGCTACTGCATTATTATTATGAAAACCAGTGCTTAAAACCTCGTAAATTATTCCATCTTTCTCGTTGATAATCATAGGTATATTTAAATAAGGATAGTTATTTATATCATTATGAGTAATTGTTCTCGCTATATTCTTTCTTATCTGATTCCCTTGCATTTTATATTCTCCTTTATAATACTCCAAAGATAATCACCTAAATCTATTTTACGTCTATTATATTCGGAAATTGTATTGTCATCTTATTATAGAAAGCATCCGTACATATGATAGAGCTATGTAATGGATCTATATCAATAACGGTCATATAGTTGGTGAGTAAATAACCATCTTCATAATATGTAATTAATATCTCTTCTTCAGATAGCAACGAACATAGTAACATGTTCTCAATCAGTTCTTTCTCTTCAGAGGTTAAAATAGGACGTGCTCCTTTATTTTTCTCTTTGATCATTTCACGTATTCCAACGAATTGTTCTGGCATTGATGCAAATGGCGTCCATTTTACCATTCCTCTGCCTTTTGGCATATTAGCGTTGTTCATGCTTTGTGTCCCCCTAACAGTGTGTTTCTGTATCTTGCTGTTGCATTATTTGTATAGGAAATTCCTCTTAATATGCTATTTTTTCCAAACTTTGTGCGTATTTCATCCATTACTTTCGTTAGCTTTATTTCTTTTTCTCGTTGTATGATGTTATCAAAAAGGGAAATTTGTTCTTCTCCTTCACCAATTAGTTTCGTTAGAGAAATAGTAATACTTCTAATTGGTTCTCCAGTATATTGTTGATGTAGAAAATATAGACAAACTCGATAAATGTCCATGGTTAAGTTGGTGGGACGGCTTAAGGTATGTGTTTTGCTAAAGCCACCCGAATAACTTTTACTATATCCAATTGAAAATTGAACGGTTTGAGCAAGTTTGTTTTGTTGTCTTAATCGATAGCAAACTTCTTCGGTATGTTCCAATAGGATAATCGGAAATTCTTCTATTGTATAATCACGCATTAAAATTTGGCTTTTTCCTATAGAAGTTGTAGCCGGAACATATTTTTCTGAAATCCGACTAAAATCAATTCCATTACTATGTAAGTGTAATTCTTCGCCAATCACGCCGAAGCTTTGTTTTAAATATTTAAGAGGATAATTAGCTAAATCACCAATTGAATGTACTCCTTTTTGATTTAATTTTGTTTCTGTTTTATGCGAAATCCCCCAAAACTTACTAAGCGACCGTATGCTCCATAATTTTGTAGGTATATCTTCGTATGTCCAATAAGCGACTCCGTCTTTATTTTTCTTTGCTTCAATATCTAAAGCTACCTTACTCATCAATAGGTTCGGTGCAATCCCGATTGTGCATTCAATTCGTGTGTGTTCATATATTTCACGTTTAAACTGTAATGCAAATTCATTTGGATTTCGGGCAAATAGATGGATGCTATCGGTAATATCCATAAAAAATTCATCTATGCTGTATTGATGAAAGTCTTCAATAGGAACATATTGTAGAGCTAACTTCGTTATGTAATTGGAGCACTTAATATAGGTTCCCATAATTGGATTCACAATAAGGATATCTTTTTGCCGAGGAATCTCGTATAGCCTTGCCAACTTCTTTACTCCCATTGCTTTTAAAGGTGGAGTTGCGGCTAAAACAATGGATCCATTCCTATTCACATCACCGACTACAGCTAATTTTGTATGAAGTGGGTCTAATCCCATTTTGATGCAACTAACAGAAGCATAAAAGCTACGAAGATCAACACATAAAATGATTCTATTCGGTAAAATTGAATAGTCATACACTATAACTCCTCCTAATAATAACGAGAACGTTTGTTCTTATTCTTGTCCTTATTATACACGAACTTATGTTCTTTTGCGAAGTAGTTTTTGAAAAAATATTTAATTATATGTAGTAGAAATAAGTAGAACGACAGAGAGAAGTAACGCCTAATGTTATTGAAATTTCTAGGATATAAACTGTATCATTTATATTAGGTAGTACAGTAAGAAAATGATGGGAGGATGTAAGGTATATTATCCTTTCAAAAAGTTACGGTAAATTATCGTAAAAGAGGTTGCGATTACGAGTTTATGTGAAAATATAATTTCAAATAGATTTAAGGAGGATATTTCATAAATGGAGCAGGTTATACAAGAGTTTTTTTCTCTAAGTAAAAACTATAAGGTTCAAATCATTAAAAGAAAAGATGGGCTATATACAACAGAAGCTCATAGACGGATGGTAGATTTTGGATATGAATTTTGGAGTTATATATCACAAGGATTGACTTTGATAGATAGTGAGGAACATGCGCGTAAAATTGCTATGGAACAACTAAAGGAATGTTCAAGAGATGAGTTGTGAACTACTCGCCACTTAGCAAAGCTTGAAGTGGGAGCTTCTCAGTTCCACGACGAAAGTAACCTTTCGTCTCCCTGAGCGTTACTTCGGGGTGTTCCACCCCTAGATGTCCAACGCATGGATGCTCTTTTGGTACGGTTGATATTTTACGCAGGAACCGAATGGCTTGGTTTTCGCACTCTATTTTCTTCCTGCAACCTTCTATATCAAGTTATCAAAGAACTTCATATAGCTAGTTTATCAAAAGTTTTTGGCTATGCCAAACCGAAATTCATCTCCCACCTATCGTTGGGCTACGCCCTTCACACGCTTGAGGAAGGAGAATTCTTTCGGGGAATACGTTAAAAATACGCTATTTTATTTGTAAAATTATAAGGGAATATGATATTTTTTGAAAATATAGAAATAAAATTTATTTAATCTAATTTATTTTATAAGAATTGTAAGGTATACTAAAAGTAGGTGCAAAAATGCACTATTTGAAAAAGAGCGCAAGGCAAAAAAGGAATCCGTAAAGGATTCCTTTTTTGTTTTTTAGTAAATGAAGCAACTTCCTATTATCTTTGTCTTTTTTATAACATAAAAGGTATTTTTGGAAAATTGCCATATTCCTGTAACAAAACAAAGGTATGTTATGTGTGTAAAATATAAAGAGAAAGAAGGAAAAGTTGTGAAAAAAATTTTACCAATTGTTGCGTTGTTAGGCTTGATGAGTTTTGGAGCACAGGAAATGAATGTAAGAGCTGATACCTATTACAAGAGCGATTCAAAAATTAGTTTTTGGGATTCAAAAAGGAAGGGTACTAATTTCATGAATAGTACGTCATTACCTGAGAACTATAAAAGTGCAAAAGAAGCTAATATTGAATATGTTCGTTTAGCACCTGATAAATGGGCAAAGGATAAAGATTTTTTATTTGAGGATAAACCGGATGCCTCTGGAAAGGATTTTCTGATAGGTAGTGCAGATAACTATCAGGGATTAGTAAAGGAGGATTTAGAAAAATTAAAAGAGGATTTAGATGCCGCACAATCGCAGGGAATGAAAGTTGTTCTTACAATGTTATCATTGCCCGGTGATCGGTGGCGCCAATTTAATAATAACAAGAATGACGACAGAATATGGGAAGAAGAGAAGTATCAAGAACAAGCAAGTCAATTTTGGAAAGATCTTGCTTTGGAGCTAAAAGATCATCCCGCAGTGATTGGTTATAATATTATAAATGAACCGCATCCAGAAACAGCTAAAAATAATAGATATAATGATTTTTGGACGGAAGATTACGAGAAATGGTATGCAAAAGTAAAAGGAACCACAGCTGATTTAAACAGATTTTATGAAAAGGTGATTAACTCCATTCGTGATGTGGACAAAGAAACACCGATTATTTTAGATTCAGGTTTATATGCTACTCCATGGGCCTTTAAATATTTAAAACCAGTAGAGGATAAAAAAACACTATACGCATTTCATATGTATGAACCATATGAATTAACGAGCCAAGGTGAAAAACAAAACAAGGAGTATCAATATCCAGGATTAGTAAAAGTAGGGGATTTAGAGAAACCTGTAATGTGGAATAAACAGGGATTAGAGAAATTTTTAAAGCCGCTCCAACAATGGTCTAAGAAAAATCATGTACCATCTAACCGAATTATTGCAGAGGAGTTTGGAATTAACCGTACCGTTCCAGGAGCTACCCAATATATGCAAGATCTTATTTCTATCTTCAATCAAAGAGGTTGGCATAAATCATTCTATGCATTCCGTGAAGACACATGGACGGGAATGAATTATGAATTGGGAACAGGAAAAATAAAATGGGATGAAGAGGGTAAACCGATACGTCAAGATAATCCACTCTGGGATGTAATAAAAAAAGATTTACAGGTGCATAAGTAATTCATAATGCTTGGTTTAAGAGCTAAATGTAAGCATCTCATTCAAATAGATTTAGATGCTTTTTATATTAAAAAAGGCGGAGTTATATTAAAGATTCCGTCTTTCATTTACATATAGAGTAGCAACCAGGTTTATTTAAAATAAGATTTTTAGAGAATAGCATAGAAAAAAATTGATATATTGAGTTTAACCATATAGAAGGGGAAGCAGTAAATGAAAAGACACGTGCTAAACTTATTTATTTTGAGAATAATAAACAAGAATATACAGGCAAAAAAAGAATCTATCCAGTTACTGCAACGGGATTAAACAAAATAGATTAATATGAAAAACATTCGAATTATTAGTTAGATGCCAAATAGCCGTTCATAATGAACGGCTATTTGGCTTTTATTTAAGTGTGGATAGATATCCAAGAAAATATTAATTAATAAGAAGAAAACAATTTTTAAAAATACGTTTGAGAAAAGAGCGACGTTTAGGTGCTATAAATTTGATAAAAAAGAAACAGAATAATAAGGTATTTGTTGATAAAGACCCTTCTTATTTACAAATTTTTACATATTTGGTATGGTGTATATGAGTGCTATATATATTAAGGGAGGAATGGGAATGAAGAGGTTCATAACTCATGTAAATGGTAATAAGATCTTTAAAAAGTTAGTTTTAATGGTGTTGCCAATGGTTCTAATGATAATGATGATAACCCCATCGAATGATGCATTGGCAGCCAACCAATCAAATGCAAGTCCACTAAAAGGTGTGAGTCTATTTAATGGAAGCTGGACTGTTGCTATACAAGCTGCAAATTTACAATATGTATCTGCTGAGCCATCGGGCAATGTAGTAGCAAATCGTAATGCAGTTAATGAATGGGAGAAATTTGAATTAATTCCGACTGGGGAATTATATACGTTTGCTTTAAAAGCGAAAAGTAATGGAAAGTACGTTTCGTTTGAGCCAAATGGTAGAGTAGTAGCAGATCGTACATCAATTGGGGCATGGGAAAAATTTATCTTATATAATGGTGGAGATAATAGGATATATGTATTACAAGCGCTAAGTAATGGTAGATTCATATCAGCAAATGGCGGTAGAGAATTAACAGCTAATAGTTATGTAGCTGGAAGCTGGGAAAGATTTGTTATTGTGTATTTCTAAATTTTGAAGTGTTTTATATATAAATAATAATGACCGGTTTAGTTTAAATGCATGCTAAATAAAGAGTTAAGTACTTAATACAAGTGTATATTAAGGTGCAAAAAGGACTGCAAGTAATTGTCAGTCCTTTTTGTATGTTAAATAAGTAATTACTGAGGATGTAATCAGAAGAAAAAGAACCCTATTGGGTTCTTTTTCAAGGCATATTAACAGTAAGGAGAATCATGAAATGCTACTTCAAATCTTTATTAGGGGAAAGATTTTGAAAAAGCTTAACATATATCTATTTTTACATAAATGTAAGATATAGTAAATTGATAATCTTTATACTTACTATTACTAATATTCAATTAAGATATTTAACACTATGTGTATAGTGTTAAATAATGTTTAGTGTAGTATACATTTAGAAAATATCTAGTATTAGACTACAATTGTCAAAAAAGCTAATAGATTTATCATTTTAAATTCTTACTAACATTTAAACAATTTTAATTGAAATGGGGGTGTGTATTAACTCTTATAAGCTAATGAAAGTAATTGAACTACTCAGCACTTAACGTCCTTACGGACTGTTTGAAGTGAGAGATTCCTGCGAACACCGATGTATCCAACAGTTATCTTAGCAGGCTCTGCCCGTAGTCCCTACGGCGAAAACATAAGTATCTTGTACGTTGACTCACCACGCTACCGACTTTAGCTTGGTTTTCGCAACTTCAGCAAACGTGGGGCGAAAGAACGTTGAAGATTTTACGGTTGCAACGTTTTTCTGCAACCAACCTCATATCTTCAGTTTTCAAAGAGCAATCTGTACAAGTATATGGTAGCAAACATGTTGGCTTATGCCAACCGACATTCATCTCTCACCTAAAATTGGTGTTTTACACCTTCACATTTTTGAGGAAGGAGTCTTCTGTCGGAAAACGATAAAATAAACAAAGACCCTGTAAAAAAATACAGGGTCGGATACAGGGTTAAGGGAACGCATAGTTTCTTAAAAACATAATAGCATATATATTTTGTGTAGCTATATGAAGATTTTGACAAAATTAAGAACAAGACAGAAGATCTTTGAGAAAGCAAATATAGTGGTGGAAATATGATTTGGAAGTGAACAATTTACATGTTGATATAGATGAAAAATCTTGAGCACCATGATTAAATTGTCTTTAAATAAGAGGTTTAGGTTAGTGAAATAGTTGAATCTTCCTGAAAAAGAAAAATGTTTTTTAAATTAAAAGAAGAAAAGACACCTTTTGAGTGTCTTTTCTTTTGGGGTACAGCTCACATATTGCTGAATTAGAAATGAAACCATAATTCAAATATGAAATAAACAACTTAAGAAATTTTAACATAATCTGAACTGAAAAAAATATGTAATAGTGCATCTTTAGTTTTCAATTGCTGTATTGGATATAGAACAGCAATTGAAATAAAAAGGGCATGCAGTCGTATCTGCCGCCCCTTTAGGAGGAATTCAAGACACCAATAGGACACGTATTGGTAAAAAGGCTCAAAAATAGTATATGTAAAAAGAAAAAGTCCTATTCCAAAAGTGGGCTGAGCTGTATCTTTTTTACTTATTCAAAAATCAAATACCGTTCTTTTCAAAAGCAGTACAGCAAACATATGGTTTGGAATGAAATTAGAAAAAGTATACATGAAAATGGCAGACAACAATTTTGTCGCCTGCCAGTGCCAAGTGACTGAATGAGTTAGTCAATTCCTATAAATTGCTACCCCATTACCAGAAGAGTGAAGCCGCTAGTTCAAACGGCTTAAACCTAGTTTGCCTAATAAAGAGAAAATTATGAGAGGAAATTTTGTTTGCATTATATGAAAAGATAATTAGATATTCATCAGACAAGGATAATACAGCATACCTTGAATAGGGTGTAGGAACGAATTAAGGAAAAGAATGTGATTAAGGAAGGGACTGAATCAGGAGTGGGAATTTCGGACAGGATTTGGAGAGCCTTGGTTGCCTTGGGCATTTCGAGTAATATCGTTGCTTGTATAATGGCAGTATACATTCAAAAATATGAGCTAATGATAAACTACCTTACAAATATTTTATTTTTAATAATTATAGCGATAACGTATATTAAGATGAAAATTAACAAGTGGGTGGCGTTAGGATTTACGTTAGTTGTAATGGAAAAAGGTATTAAGGCAGGTTATGACTTCTACACACATGATTACTATGGTGTCAGTTGGAGTTTAGCTATCATTGTCTATTGCATATACGAGATGAAAAATTATTATGTTGAAACAAATAAATAGCTGCAAAAAATAAGGGTTAGTAGGCGGAATTCTTGTTAAAGTATACAATTTTTTTAAGCAATAATATTATGGTCCTGTTTTTTACTTCAATAGCATAAAAAAAGACGCCATAAGGCGCCCCCAAATTGGGTAAACGAGGTTTTAGTTTTCCAATCTAAAGAAATTATGTATCAGCTCACAATGAGAGTATATCATAATATACAATCAAAAAAATATGCATTATTACATATACGAGTTTAACAAACGTAAGATGAGAGTAAATCAATATATTATAAAAAAGACACTACAAGAGTGTCTTTTTTTTGAAAATACTCTATAATTAACTTTGGGGAAGGTAATGTTAGAGTATTCTTTTAGCATTATCTTTATATTTGATAAACCATAAAATCGAAAGATTTTGTGGTTTATTTTTTGAACAATAGCTATTACATTATTGGCAGTGAGCTATTGATTGTTATAAGCATTTGGAGAGGTAGAATTAAACATCTAACATCGAATAACAGTTCCAGAATATAACGTTATGAAATGATCTCCCATATCTAAAACGTTACTTGCCTGTATAAAGCCCTTAAAACCTTCTGAAGAATAATAAATTTCTTTTGGTATACTTTCTTTAGATTGGAAATGTGTTTTAGAGTACTTTACATAATGATTTTTAATAATTTTTGATTCAGGAACAATAGTATTTTTTTGTTTCAGTGATTGTATAGCACTAGAAGGTGGTATGAATTTTTGAGTGTCTTGGTAATTATGATCTAAGGTGTCAGCCTGTACACTGTGTGACGACACAAAGACGCTTAAACTACTTCCCACAATTAATGTTGCAAATGCTAACTTTGAGACTTTCGTTAATCTAATCATTTTATAATCTCCTTTTCATTATTTTGTAAGGTACCTCCTTACACCTCACAGTCTATATCCACTACAAAAGGGTGTACATACATATTGATAGACAAAATTCTGCAAAATACCTCATGTTTTTTGGGTTGTGTATAATAATCCAATGTTTAATAATTTATCAGAAGTAAAAAAGCAGGTCATATATAAAAGAAAATGAATAATTTATGCAGAGCTTGTATATAAAATTATTGTTCAAATATTCTAAAATGAGTTGATAAAGATGGTGTGGTATTATTAGACAATAATTGATTCGATAGGTTAGATTTGAAAAGCGAATTCTCTTTTTGAGCTTTTATCACTTAAAATAACTAAAGAATAAGTACCAGCACATAATTTAAATAAAAAAAGTGAGAAAAATGATAAACATTCTTCTCACTTTCATCAATTAGGGTGGCATATACATAAATATGCGTTTGAGAGGATTTTTGGATGAAAAATCCACATACATAGTATAACAAAATATTTAAGGCACTTCGCATGTAATATTGCATATAAAGAGTTGATAGATATAATAGTTAGTCTATTTCTATTATTTAACGGATTTTCCGAAAGAGTTCTCCTGCCTTAAGAGAGTGCAGGGTGATAGGTGAGAGAAGAATTTTGATTTGGCGTAGCCAAAAAGAACAATACATATTTTGATATGTAAAGACCCTTCAAATGAAGGGTCTTTACATACACTTATATTAAGTTTGTTGTGGTGCACCACCATGATCGCCAACACTATATGTAGGAGCAGGGTAATGTCCATGAGTAGCAAACTGATCCGCTTTAGAAAATGGAGAAATTCCCACCGTTAGAATCCCAATAAAAGCAATACCCGATAATAATAGGCTGATTTTTTTCATTATTTTAACACTCCTTTTTCAATTGATTTTCGTCTTGCTTGATAACAAATATGGAAATAATCACTTACCTTTTGGTGGTTTTCTAATTCTCTACATTTTGTGGCAAATAATTCGGCGTATTCGACAACATATTCCCATAATTCTTCTTGCTCAAAGTATAAGATTCCTTCTTGAATGATTTTTTCTAATTCTTCCAATGGAATATTTTCATTTAATCTTTTTAAAATAGAGAAGTGGTGTGTGTACTCTTCGTTATGAATTCCTCTGCAAATCTGTAATCCCTTATCAATGAGTTTGCTAGCTGCTGATTGTTGTCCTAATTTATAATGCTCCTTAGCTTGTAGGAAGATAGCCTTAAAGTGTGTAGGGATTTTTTCTGTTACTTCTGAAAGGTGACGAATAGCTAACGTAGACATATTTTGATCAGAATACAGCCACCCCATAGTACTTTTTACGTATAACAAGGAATCTTCTTCCTTATTCTTTTGTAGTAATTCAATCGCACAATGCAGATATTCTTCAGCTTGTTCGTACTGCTTTAAACAGATACAGCAACCACCTAGCAAACTATTGCAAAAGGCTGTTTTTACTTCATAACCTTCATACTTTGAAAAGATTGCTCTCGATTTATTTGCGTATTCGATAGCAGCGAGCATGTTATAGGTATGGTGATAAAAAGTAGCAATTCTATAGTAGAATTCAGCATGTTCAATTTCATCTGGAATGTTTACTAGTATCTTTTCTGCCAGTTTATAATGTTCCTCTGCCTCAGTAAAACTTGATATAAAAGTGGAATGAATGGATTTAAAAAAGTGATAATAGAAGCGTAGAAAATGGTCTGTAGGCATATCGTAATCACTAATAGCATCAAAACTATTTTGTTGAATACCGAGGCTATCTGTTAAGACTGTGTAACGAAATTCAAGTAGTGAGTAATATAATAACAAATTTTGATCCTGACGTTCTTGATTTGACTCAATGCTTAACTTAGTAATTTTTTCATCAATTTTCTTTTTTAGATTAGTAGCTTTTACAACTTGTTGAGATAGCATAGATCGATACCAGTCGTTCAATAGAGAGGTTAATTGCTCATTTCCCTTTACTGAAACACTCACTATATACTCCCCCATCCTATAGGAATAGCTTAATCCTATTTAATTGTAATTATCATAGCAAAATAGAAGGAAAAATGGAGTTGTTTTACAATTTTTTCAATAAAATTCATAAAAAATAATCAATTTATGTCGAATGTACGTAGCGTTTAATACCTAAAATTTATTAAAAAGATGATTCTAAAAGCTATTTTTTATAGAATCAGCAGTTGATGAATTTATCACCAGTGGAGAAAGCAAAACAGAGGTCCAATATATAAGCAGGAGCTTTAGTGGAGTAGCTACAAGAAGGGGGATAGTTATAAAATTGTTAAAGCACAACATAATTATCGAAACTTTCCCTTGTTTCCTTTTCGGATAGGATAAGTAGAAGAAGACAGGAATTTTTTCTTTGAACTGAGCATTTTTGACAAGAATAGATATTTTCATAACTAGAACAAATAAATGAATAATTGCATATACTGTCTTTTCGTTAAAGCAAAGCATTATTCTCTCAAAGGAATCACTAAAACAATATGTGATTCCTTTGAGAAATGCTATTAAATGCTAGATTAATTTCTAATGGTCCCAGTATCTTTTATTTTGACGTGTGTCTTTACATTTATTTTAGCCTCTGCTATCGCTTGCGACCAATTTCCTTTTACTTTTTTCCATTCTTTATATTGAAAAGCTCTAGCATATAGGGATAATCCGATTGGATCAATTTTATTCTGTTGTATTTCATTTAATATATTTTGTAAATTATTATTAATTTCTTTTTGAATAGCACTTTTTAAATTATATATATTTTTTTTATTATCATAGTACCCCTTAATTAAATTCGAATTAGTTTTTTCTACTAAACCTACATTGGCATTAATATCGAGATTAAATACAAACTTTCCATTTTGAAAAGTAACATCTACCTTCCTTGTCGCGTTCTGTACGAAGATAGAAGTGTTTGTTTTTTTGCTGGATTTTTTAGGAGGAAGCGCAAGGTGTAGTATCATTCGGCCGCTACTTTTTTGCTTATTTATAAGATTGAAAAATTTAACATCTTTTTTAGGGACATGAGTTAAATATTTTCCTCGGTGATTTAAAAATGCAATTCCTACTGTGTCGATTTCATTCTTTGTTTTTTTAATAATTGGAACAGTTTGCGTCATACCTTCTTCATTTTGTTCTCTCATTAATTGTTGAAGTGTAGAAGAGACGGATTGGTTATTTTGAATTGAGGATGCGATTACACCATTTATATAAGATGACAGTGATGGTTTACTAGGCTTTTGAATTTTAAAAATTTCTTCTGCAGGTCCATCTACAAGTACTACTTTAGCATTAATAGTAGCGTAAGGATCACGGTAAGAAGAATCAAGCTCCTGTAACCAATTTGCTTCTCGCGCTAATTCTTTCCCAATTAAAATGATTTCAGCTTTGGAAGCTGTCATAAAGCCCGTTAATTTCGTATCTATCTTACTGAATCCAGTATATACAGTTGAGGCTTGTGTCCAATGTTCTATAGTTCTTTTGGGCTGCTTATGATGAAAGAGTGGTATGCTTGTTCCAACCTTTATGTCTCCATTAGGGGTTCTATCCAAGCCAATTAACAGGATTAATGAAACCTTCTCAAGTGGGATTCTCTGACTACAACCAATTATATATACACAACAAATTACAATCCATATCCATTTTCGAATCAAAGTTGTTTCCTCCTAGTAACCCAAGTAAAAAAAATGCTGTAAGAGAAAAATAAGGTTGGTAATAGAATGAAGAAAATGACATTTAAGATATCCATAAGAGAATATATAAACAAATATTGATCCACATCGGGATTTAGGAAAATAAATAGGCCAACAATAAATAACATAAAAGCAAGCAGCGCCCAATTGCGGGCGTTTTTTTGAAGTGAACTGGTCACAGATTCAAAACTGAAAAATAAATACGGATATATTGTAGTGGAAAATACAATTAAATAGTAAGCGATATAGATAATTTCTAATCGTTCCATGAAAGAAAAACGAACCCCTTTTAACAGATGAAATACTGGCCAAATTGCGTCTTTTATCCCCTCCGGACTAAAGTATATATAAGAAAGAATAGTCACATATAGATAGAAAAACATGGTTGCAGTATTCGCTATTAGTAGTCCTTTTATGGCTTTTTGTTTTTTTTGTAAGAACGGATATATATAATACGCAATTTCTAAGCCAGCATAAGGAGTAATGGTTTCTTTTGTTGCCTTTACAATAGGGTATAAACCTTCTTTAAATATCGGTAGTAGGTGTAAAGGATTGTAGTTAGTCTTAAGTGAAAAAAGAAGAAATAGTGGCATCCAAGTAGTTAAGAAGAAAACAAGCATAGAATAACTAGTAAGAGCCCTTAACCCACTCAAGGCTAAAATAATAAAAGGTAATAGTAATAATATGGTAATTTGATAAGCAGGAGTGGAAGGGAATATCCACACTTTTACAATGTCAGTTGCCTTTAATAAAGTATTAAAGCCAGCAAAAAATAGATAAAAGGCATATAAAAGAAAAAGAATTGTCCCTATCCATTTACCAAAGTATGTTTTTAAGATTTGTGAGAAATTTTTGTTAGGATTTTTTTGTAACATTAATATAATAAATACGCCGATTATAGAAGTAACTATCCATCCAAGAAGAATCGAAATCCAGCCGTCTGTGCCAGCAGTAGCAGCAAGTGGGCTTGGCATAATTAACATACCTGATGCAAGTTGCAGTGAATGAATGAAAATAATAAATTCGAATAAAGTTATGTTTTGGAATTTAAGATTTCCCATGTTAACCACCTTCTTTTTTCCTTCTTTGTTTCGGCTGTCCTGTGCTCGAGCGGCTAGTAAGCATAGAAATAGGAAATCTTACAAAAGAATCTTTTAATTCTTGGAGACGAAATGGTGCGATTGGCAATCCGTATGGTGAACCATAGGAAGTTAATGAAACAAAATGAGCAAATAAGAGCATTAATCCACTAACAATACCTACAATCCCATAAAAGTAAGCCAATAACATCATTGGAAAACGAATAAGGCGTATAGAACTTGATAAATCATAATTAGAAACAATAAATGAAGCAATAGCTGTAATAGATACGATAATAACCATAACGTTACTCACAAGACCAGCTTGAACAGCCGCCTGTCCAATTACAATCCCTCCAACAATTCCAATAGTTTGTCCAATTGGTTGTGGTAAGCGAATACCAGCTTCACGTAGCATTTCTAGTGTGATTTCCATTATAAAAGCTTCCAATAAGGGAGAGAAAGGGACTTTGACTCTTGACGTTGCAATAGAAGTGTATAAATCTATAGGAATGATTTCAAAGTGAAAAGAGACTATAGCTATATAAAATGCTGGTAAAAAAATAGCTATAATAAATCCTGCAAATCGTAATAAGCGAAAAAATGATGCAATGAGCCAATGAATATTATAATCATCTGGAGTTTGAAAGAATCCAATTAAATTCATTGGAACAATCATTGCGCCAGGGGATCTATCCATTAACACTGCTACTTTTCCATCAAGTATATGTTTTGAAATAGCATCAGGGCGTTCGCTTAAATAAGCCTGTGGAAAAGGAGACCAATTTTGATCTTTTGTAAAATTAGATAGTTCACCAATGCTTAATACCGCATCTGTTTTAATTCTACAGATTCTGTTTTCTATTTCTTGAACTACATTTGCATTCGCAACGTCACCTAAATAAATTAAATAAACAACAGAAGTTGCTCGTTCTCCAATCGTCAGCTTTTTGATTTTTAACTCTGCAGAAGGAAGATATCGACGAATTAAGCCTATATTTTTTGTGGCATTCTCAATAAATCCATCATGCGATCCTTTAATAGTAACTTCTGAAATTGGTTCTTGAATTGCTCTCTCTGCCCAGCCTTTTGTATTTATTAGAAGTGAACGATTTTCTCCTTCCATAAATAGTACACATTGACCTTCAAGTAATCCTTCTTTAATTTCATTCCATGTATATACTATTTTGGTATGAGTAGCGATAATATTAGAATTAAATATTTGATTGTCTTCATTTACTTCTTGTAATAATGGTGTAACAACATTGCCTTTTAAAGCAACACCATCAGTAAGGCCTTCAAAGTAATATAGTAGAATATTCGTATTTGTTTTTAATTGCAAAGGGTGTTCAATTAAATCTGCACTAATATCAAAGATATTATCTAATGTATTTTTAAGTTCTTTTAAGTTACTTGTTTGGATTTTTTCAATATTTTTATCTGTTTTAGTTTCTAAGGTCTCTTCATTTAAGGACAAAATTGACACCTCTTTAATATATAACGATTTGTTGTATTTATTATTTTTATAAGATGGAATTTTATTCACAAATTCAAACAAATTGGGAATAGAAATTAATAATTGAGAGCAAAAAAGTAGAGGTGATTTGTGGGGAAAGCTAAGTATCAAGATAGAATTAAAATTTGAATGATTATAACAAAAAAGAACCCTTGGTAGGCTCTTTTTCATAGTTGGTAAATATATTGTCAACAATAGATGGCGTTTAAGGTAGTAATTTAGATGTCTTTAAGTTCATCAGCTGAATTTTGTAGGAAGAATTCTTTTTTCATATCTTAATGCTCAATTAAAAAGACATTACATTTATTTGGGTGTACTAGTGTAATTAAAGTTTGCGCGCTAACAAATTTTGTTTAGGGACAAAATGTTTTTTCTGAATTAACAGAAAAATATATGCGCAAAATTCCTATTAGTTATTTTGGTAGGTATCAAATATTGCTTTCGCCTTATTTTCTCGAGATTACCGTACATTTATATGTTTCTAAGGGAAAGAAATACTTTCAATTTCATGTTACCATCTATTGTTTGATTAAGATGGTAACATGAAATTGAAACGTTTACAACCAGAAAATAAAGAAAAAATAGTAAAATACGACTTTTTTCGACAATCCATCTGTGTTTATATATAATATTTTTATAGGAAAAGGTGAAGGGAAACGTACCTTTTCCTATAAATTTTTGTAGGAATTAGAAATAATTAAAGTAATAATAGCCTAAAATTAAAATGAAATTTAATGAATTTGAACCTAAAGTCATGAAAACCATTGATAACGTTACCATTGAATTTATGAACTGTAAGAGTTTTAAAAAGTATGGTCAAACTTTAGTCCATTTTGCGTTTCTTCCTTTTGAAACTAGCTTAATATGGCCAGATAATTGCAAGGAATTTAAAGCCTTACTAATTGTACTCTCTGCAATGTCTGGATATCGGTTACGAATACTTTCCTTAGTAAAGGGTTGTTTTTGTTTAAGTATAAAATCCTGAATTCTCTCGACTTTAGTATGTTTACATATAGAATCAAGAACAGTGATATGCAGATCTTTGTAAGCCTCTAATATAATAGTTAAAAACGTTTTTAACCAAAAGCTACTATTGTGTTCCTCGCAGTACCAATTTACCGAAGATTTATAAATTGAATTGTAATATTCAGATTCGTTTTTCTTAATATACTTATCCAAACATACATATTTTACAAATGTATGTCCACTCTTAATTAGCAGCAACTGCATTAACATAAATGCTAGCCTACCATTACCTTGATTGAAAGGGACTATGCAATAAAAATTTAATATAAAACGAGCTATTAATAAAAGTGAATGTAGCCCCTTACTAGTATTTAATGAGTTGTATTGATCACATAATTGCTCCATAAACTGTGGAATGAGTTCATGCGGAAGAATGCGGTAACTATTCAAGTGCATTCCATGCTCAGGAATACCTGGAATAATAAAAGGTTTTTCACGCCATTTGTCACTGTCAGAGGTAAGGTAATGTATTAGTTGAAAATGTAATTCCTGTATAGTTGCTGGATTAATTGATAAAGTACAGGAGTTTTTATGTACAAAAGAAAGTGTTTGATAATAACAAAAAATAGCATCTTCTGAAATATTTTGAGGTACTATATCATCTAAAATAAGTTCTTTTAATCTTTTATTAGGAACTTTTATATCCTCATAAATAGTAGTGAAATTTTTTATGTAATGTAGTGGTATAGTTTTTTCTAAACTATTAAATATGTCAGGGTTTTGTTCCTGATAAGCAGCTAATTTTCCTTTGAATTCGCTAATTTCACTTATTAAATTGATTAACCTCCTTTTTAATTCAATATTTTTATACTTATCATCAAAAAAGTCTCTCATTTTTGTTCCCCCTGTAACCCCTTAACACGTTGTTACATATATCATTCCATTCTAAAGGTATTTCATGACATCATGATAAAATAACGACAATTTTGTTCTAATTTTGATCATGTTTTAGAACCTATATTTTTATGTGATAATAAAAATATAGGAATTATAAAGAAGAATCGTTAGGATTCAATTTTAATAGGCATAATCCTAACATCAAATGTACAAATGTACAATAAAAAAATAAAACTATCGACTCTTTTGAAAGATTATTTAAAGGATTATTAAGTAGCTATAGATGTGTTTTAGTCTAAAAGTAAATATTGAAGTGGTAATAAAGTTTTCATGGTTAAAAAAAATAAACTATTAATTTGTGACAGTTATATGCCCAATCAATTCATTTGGTATGATGAGAATTCCAAAAATGAATCCTAACGAGCTTAATTTTCTATATTTAGCATAAAGATTAGGGGAGGTATGTTGATGAAATATACCATTAAATATAGAAATATGTAACGTTAAACACTTGTATTGTAAAATAGTTTGACATAAGTTAATTTAAATACTAGGTACAGGAACATTTAATAAAAATTCAGTAATGTACCCTTTAAACGTTTCACCCTAAAAACGTTAGTTAAAACCTCAAGCATACTGAAGTTTTTCCCTTTGTTTCTGTACCTTATCAGGTAAAAATAATACAATAAATTGTTAGAATGTTATGGGGGAAATTGGGTTTTTAATTCTCTTTCTTATCTTACATAATCAATCTCTTGATGATTTGTTTAAAATAAGGGTTAACAGGGTAGGAGATGACTATTAAAAAGGACTATAAAGTTAAGTTGGACAAACGATCAGGGAAACGAAAGGTTAATCTCGTCGTGTAACCGAGAAGCTCCCACTTTATGTTTTGCAAAGTGGTGGGTATTTCATTCAGTCTGGTACTCTGGTACTATTAATATATGAGTTTGAACATCTAGAAGCTAATCAATATATATTACTTTAGTTATGTGGTTATAGGAGTATATATCTAAGATTAGAGGGTTTCTGTACATTCACCATGTGAATTTAAGTAGATTATGTATTTTGTTGTTTAAGGTTAAGAAAACATGTGCAAATTAAGCTTTGGAAATGATTTATTTGGAAGTTATATAATAGACATGTGAAGACTGGAAGAAACTAAACTGATAATATCAGTTTCTTCTAGTCTTTTTTACTTTAAAAGTGTATTTCTTCTACATAAAGTTAAATATAAATCTTTAAATTAATATTTGAATTTTTTGTGAAATTAAATGAGGTTTTTATTCTTCTATTAATACATAATGTTACAAAATAGACTTATTGTATATATTTTATTTTTATATGTGATTAAAAATAATAATAAATGTACCAATGTATGAGAGGTATTAGTAGATTTATAAGTAATTTGTTCGTTTATTTCTATATTGCTATTATATAAGCGATAACAATAATATATTGGGGGGACAAGAATGAATTTGAAATTTACATCTAAATCTGAAAGATTAAGAAAAAGTAAAAAAGGAATTGGTGCTTGTGTTTTAGCTGCAGGGGTAACGGCTATTACTATGATTCCTCAAAGTGCTTATGCACATGGATTTGTTGAAAAGCCAAGCAGTCGTGCTGCTTTATGTAGTCAGAATTATGGAGCATTGAATTTAAATTGTGGAAATATAATGTACGAACCTCAAAGCCTAGAAGCACCTAAAGGATTCCCAGATGGGGGACCGATTGATGGAAAAATCGCTTCGGCAGGAGGACTGTTTGGAGGAATTCTTGATCAACAAACAGCAAATCGTTGGTTCAAAAATACGATTAAGGGTGGAGCAAATACCTTTACATGGAAATATACAGCTGCACATCCTACAAGTAAATGGCATTATTACATTACAAAAAAGGGATGGGATTCTAATAAACCATTAACACGTGCTGAATTAGAACCAATTGGAACTGTGAAACATGATGGTTCTGCCGCATCAAATAATCTAACACATACAATTAATGTACCAACTGATCGCAATGGTTATCATGTTATTTTAGCTGTATGGGATGTAGCGGATACGTCAAATGCGTTTTATAATGTAATTGATGTAAATCTAGTAAATAATGAAACTCCCGATACAGTAGCTCCAAGTCAACCAACTGAATTAAATGCGTCTAAAGTTACTGCCAATAGTGTTGCACTAACATGGAAGGCTTCTATGGATAATATAGGTGTAAAGGAATATCAAGTGTTACGCAATGGGGAAGTAATTGATACGGTACCAGGTACAACATTTATAGATAAAAAACTAAAAGCAAATACGGAATATACCTATACAATAAAGGCGTTAGACTCTGCTGGAAACATATCAAAAGAAAGTGAGGAACTAAAGGTTAAGACAACAAATGAAATCCCAGATATAGAAGCTCCGACTCAACCGAAAGGATTACATAGTATGAGTACAACAGCGACCACTGTTGATTTGATGTGGAGCCCGTCTGAAGATAATGTAGGTGTAGACCATTATATTGTATATAGAGAAAGCTTTGGAGTTATGAATAAAATTGGGACAACGGCTAATACATCCTTTATGGATAAAGAATTAAAGGCTAATACATCGTATAAATATGTAGTGACGGCGGTCGATTTAGCTGGAAATGAATCTAGTAGAAGTGATGTATTAAATGTAGTAACAAAGTCAGAGGATTCCACATATGAAAAATGGGATGCAAGAAAAGCATATACAAAAGGTGATAGAGTAGTACATGAGGGAAAAGTGTATGAAGCAGTTCAAGATTACCAAGGCAATGGTGACACAAATTGGATTTTTGCCCTATCGCTTTGGAAGCCAGTTTTGAATAAATGATAAGTGGGAAAATGTAGTTAACATTTTTGGATTTTTCCTTGAAAGTAAAGGGTCGTTCCAAATATAAATCCCTTAATGGTTTAAATAATATACTAATAAATCAATAAGATTTAAACCCCATCCTAATATTTACGAAATGAAATTAAAAAAGAATCCCAATGGAATTTCATTGGGATTCTTTATTTTCTAATTTGTAATAGCGTATATTTTCACTGTGAATTTGTTAGTGGCACCCATTGGACTTGCAATATAATATTTAGTATTTGTGTAAGCTTCAGTCCTAGACCCATGTGAAATGTTTTTCCAACGAGTAGAATCTATTCCTAGGGAAACATCAATCATTACATTGAAAGAGATAGTAGAAGAATAATCTTTTTCTGAAGGCTCAATAACCCATTTTAATTCTTTGGTACCTACAGGTAAACTATCAATTTTAAAGTTTTGACTGGATCGATTTTGTTGTCCGGATAATGGACTAGATTCAGATGATATTTGCGAAATTAATATTTCTTTTTCATTAGAATGTATACCATTTAATTTAATGATACTATCAATTAAACCTGGACCAGGAAAATCAGCTGCGATGATACCAGAATGTTTAATTATGCCTTTTTGTAAGAGTTCGGTCCCAAGTGTATTCATTCCCCCATAGTATACTTGTCCGTTTCTATCGCGAGGGAAATCACTCCATGCATTTGTGGAATTCGTTTGAATCAATTTAGGACTACTATCAGTATTTCTGCTCTCTTTTCCGCTTGCAATAAACCAAGGATATACATTATTTAAAAATGCTGCTGCGCCTCCCGTACCACTAAAATGGTTGAGATAAATTTTTCCATTATTAAAGTTAGTATTTGCATTTTGTAGATGGGTTTTTATCTCAATCCATTTTGCATATATTTCATCTGGTCCGCTTCCAATTTCAAACTTATCTTGTATATTCAAACCTTCGTAATCAATACCGTACAATTGAGTGGATGTAAAGTTTTGTAAGATTACAATTTTCCCACGGGTATCTCCTAAAGCAGGGTTATTTCTATCTGAAGTTGGTACGGAATTAGGATTCCAGAAATATGAAGCATTAACGTTTTTATATTTTAAAAATATTTCCTCAAATGATAGAGATCCACTTTCAGGTGTAGTTTCTTCTTTTAAGCGCATTAATATTGTTTCTGTTGGATGATCTTTTAAAAATTGAATTGTCTCTTTTAATACATCTTCAAACATAGCTTTTTGATTTACAATGCCATGATACATTGCAAAAGAATCTTTTACACGTTTAACGCGCATATCTACATATCGAATTCCAGAATTTAATTGTTGAGGTAGACTCATGGTTTGATTTTTTGTCAAATTTTCATCAAGAAAACTTGCCCCATGTAAAGCCATTGTACCGTGAGTTCCTGGAATAGATAGTTCACTTAATTTTGTTGAATCTGCTACTTCTGACATCCACGATGGATTTTGATAACCCAGATTGGGTTCATAGGAATAACCTGGATGACTATCAGCTAAAATAGTTGATGGTGTACCTAAATTTGCTAGTGTAAAACAAGTGAGGATGCTAACTTTAAAGAAATTTTTCATTTTTATTTTGTTCATTTTATCTCTCCTGACCTTTAAATAATGGCTATAATAAGGTGGTTTTTGACTATATTTATTGTTTCCTATTCCTAATGTAATGAATTTTTGTAATTGAAAAAGGGGTAGTGAGCTAACTTGAGATATTATTAGTTTACTGTAATGAATTGTATCTAATAGTCAAACGGATTCTTAAAGAATAGAAGCATAAAAAGGTGAAAAATAAGCTTTTTGCCGTATTGTATACAAACAAAACAGAAGCCTTAAAAAGACTTCTATTTTGTGACATATTATGAATGATAAGGTGGTTTAACAAATTAAGATAATGTGAGTGAGCGGTAAAAATCAATTTATAGCTGTTTCAGGAATTTCTTGTAACAAGGCTATTTAGGAAAAGTGGTCCCTACAATGCTAATAAAAAATTAAAACATTTTACTCATTAAAACTTAGACTAACTACAGTTGCGATAGATTGGGCTGCATGTTCCCAGCTTCCATCTATAACTTTACCAATCTGCTGACCAAGTGCATTTAAATCATTTGGATTAACTGGAATTCCATTATACGCAGCAAGAATTGATAAAAGTGGAGCAGCAAATGGTGTCCAACCACCTCTATCAATATTAAATACAGGCTTATCTACTACTTTTCCATCTTGCACAGTAAACTCATAATAAAATTGATCATCTGGGCGGAAACTTAAATGATGAGAAATTTGTCCCTTAACATATTTTTTTCCTGCACCTAAATTTACTACTTCTATTTCTTTTACGTTAAATTCATGCTCAAATACTTTTATTTTTTTGACTTCTGGACCATTTAAGGCAGCATTAACAGCTGTTTCTAAATTATTTTGTGCTAATGGTTGAATACTCATTTGAGCCTCTTTTTGTTGGATAGGAGTCTCTTTTTCTGCAGCAAACACTGATGTAGTAGATAGTGCACTTGTAGCTAATGTAGCTGTAAGTACTGTTGTCATCATGATTTTTCTTTTCATCTTCATAGTTTTTCTTCCTCTCTTAAAGTTTTGATATATAATCTTTTAAAAACTGACATGGTGCAATATTTTATTCCATAATGCACAAAAAACTGGTTTAAGAATGATATGGAATTATGTCAGGTAATTAAAATTAATTATATATGTATCTAAGATGATATCTATCTACACATATTTTTTCAATTTTTAGACAAATTTAATAGTAATGACTTCTTAAGAGTCAATTTAGTACCTTGTTTATCTATAGAAATCCTATAAATAAACTAATTTCATAGTGAATGTAATATATTTGATATTAAATGTCTTACATAATGATATAAAATTTCACATTTTTTATTTTAAAGAATGAAGCGATAAGGCTTCAAACCGCAAGGGATGCGGGGATAGCCTAATCAATTAGAGTAAGCTTTTGAACGATTTTTTAACTGTAATAATTGATCCATTTAGATATCTTAATGCCCAGTAAGAATAGAATAATTAAAGCGTTACAAAACACTCATCCAATTTTATCAATGATAAAGGATGGGTGTTTTCAGTATATAGGATGTTAGGAAAAACTTGCCGACAAAAGTCTATATTAAAGACTGTCTAGCATTTTTTATGCTAAATCATTTTCTATAACTAAGAACTAATTATATATAGACGAATTCCTCAAACGGACAGTTAACAAATGACAGAATAGAAGAAAGATTAGAAAAATAATCGTGTAATGGTAAAATATGGTTAATTAACCTATAGCTGATTAATCAATAAATCTAGTATTAAAGGGGGAATTAATTTGGGGAATAGGAATAAGAGAATGAAAATTTATTTTCAAAGGTTAATAGCTGTAAGTGTCTGTATTTTGTTAGTTTTTCTGGGGAGCAATTGTTCAAAAGCTGAAACTGTTGCACCTATAACATTAAATCCTAAAGATGTAGAAGCATTCACCAATAAAGTGATTCCAGAGAAAATGAAAAAAGAAAATGCAGCTGGTGTAGCTCTTGTCGTTGTAAAGGATAATCAAATTCTATTTCAAAAGGGATTCGGATTTTCTGATAAAGAAAAGAATACTCCCATTGATCCTAAAAAAACAGTTTTTCGATTAGCATCAATATCAAAAGTTTTTACTGCAAGTGCTGTCATGCAGTTAGTTGAACAAGGAAAAATTGATTTAAATAAAGATATAGTAAATTATATGGGGGGATTAAAGTACCAAAATAACATGGGTGAACCAGTTACAATGGAACATTTACTTACCCATACAACAGGGTTTGATTACGTAGATCCTAGACCCCAGGACATCCATTATCAAGAAAATGATTATACAATGCTTAAAGAGTATGTAGAAGATAATATGCCCACTGTAGTGAGAAAGCCTGGAGATACATATACATATGATAATTTTGCCTCTATGCTTCAAGGGTATATTGTTCAAAATCTGACAAACACACCTTTTTACAAATATATGGCCAAAAATATTTTTTACCCTCTAGAAATGCATAATAGTAGTTTTGTTATGACTAATTTTATTAAAGAAAAGTTAGCAACAGGATATGATGCTAAAGGTAATGCCATCCCATTTTATCAAACAAGACCGACAGATATGCCACAAGGGAGTATGTTTTCTACAGGAAGTGATGTAGCCAATTTCATGATTGCTCAATTGAATGATGGTAAATTTAAAAATAACCAAATACTACAAAAAGAAACTGTAGAAGATATGCAAAAAACAAAATTTGCTTTACATCCCAAATACCCTAATATGACATACGGATTTGAGTTCTTTTCACCGCAAAGTCATAATGGGCAATATGTGTTTGGTAAAGGTGGAAATATACCAGGTTTTTCATCTTTAATGTGGTTAATTCCAGATTATAAAATTGGAGTTTTTGTTGTTACAAATAAAGATAGTTCAGCACTACCTGTTGAAGTATTTGATGATTTTATGAATGAATATTTCCCAGATAAGACAAAGCCTGAATATTTAAAGCCTAATGAAGAAGAATTAAAGAAATTTGAAGGGGTTTACCGTGATTTGAGATTAAAAAACCTAATGTCACATGTAAACATAAGTGAAGGAAAGTTATATGTAAGTGATAAAGCATATGGTAAACAGGAGCTAAAACAAATAGACCCTTTACTATTTGAGGATGAAAAAGGGAATTATATGGCGTTTAAACTTCACAAAGATGGTACCGTGAAAGAAATGATACATTGGAACTCTGGCAGTTCAGCGGTGAAGCTAAGTGAGCCTGAGAGATTTAAAGACGTAGATGAAAATCATCCATATGCTAAGTTTATAAATCCTTTACATCAATACGAGGTATTACAAGCAAATAACGAGGGGAATTTCACTCCAGAATCTTCTCTTACACGAGCAGAATTTGCATATTGGTTATCTCAAATCGCTTACTTTACGCCACCTTCAAAAAAAGAACCAGTGTTTTCAGATGTGAAAAATCATCCATATGCGTCACATATTCAAAAGTTATATGAGATTGGTATTTTATATGAAAAAGAAGGGGAACAATTCCATCCAGACCGTGAAATTACTAGACAAGAAGCAGCATGGATTACCTGGCAGTATTTAAAAATGTTAGGAGCGCCATCTGCAGATGCAACATTAAAGGGAGAAACTGATGATTGGGCAATAGAATCCGTGAAAAACATTGTAGGTCATCGTTTAGTAGGGCCTGAGGTTATATATAATGAAGATGGATCAGCAGATTATCTATCAAAACAAAGTATGAAACGACAAGAGGCAGCTGCATTGTTATTTTACGTTTTGTTTTCTAGTTAATTTGTATTGAGGTAAATTTCACAAAAAAAATCTAAAGAGCTTGAAATAATACACAGAAAAAGATTAGTCTTCGACCAATGATTTATCGTAACAAACAGGGAGGGATGAGTTATAACCATACTCCAAATCTTAAGTAGAGCTGTTATTAGAAGAATTTCTTAAGTGTTTTGTAATGTAAGGAGCTCCTTTCAGGGGAGCTTTTTTTATTTTATTATTAATAATTTCATGTACCGTAATTATTAATAATAAAATAAAAATCTACAACAAGGGGATTCAGTCCAAGCAAGGTCACAGTCATACATTAGTTACCAACAAAGATGAAACGATTCATATCTACAGATAAACCACGTTCCGCCATCATTTCCACCAAATCACGAAAACTGGGGCAGTACTGTAGATATCATCTAACCGTTAAGCAAAATAATGTAAGGATGGTAATGCCTCTATTTATACAAATTTTTCTTTTTCATACCGATTACACACCTTTTTAGAGTAATAGTATCAGTATGTCCAGGTTTTATAGATTTTCTGCACCAGAACCAGTGTATCAATATTGGAATCTTAATGGAACCAAGGGCAGTGCCATGTTTCCATTAAGACAAATCTCATTAAATTAATCATTTCAGTTTGAAAATATTGTGAATCTACTTACTAATGACCTTTGCAGAGAAAATCCAACAACCCATTTCCTTCCCGCTAACTGTAATTGTTTTTCCTTCGTAATTGGATAGGTCAATTAGTGCGCTTTCTGGAGTTTGTGCGGCCATCGGAGATATTCTGGTTAATTTAACATCATTACAATCTCTATTTTTTATATGAAACTCTCCGTTTTCAACAATTCCAGTAAATTGATTTTGATTCATAATCCTGCCTCCTTATTTAAAAAAATTATGATTGTGTTCGAGTTTTTTACAATTGAACGAAGGTGAGAGCAATGTTATTTTATTACAATAAACATTTTAATATGCTTTCGTAATCTTCCAAACATTATGGTAACGAAACCAGCTTTCATAAAAAAATTTTCCTTAATTAAAGCAAAGGTGGGTCCCCATGATGGCTGGGGTTGCTTTTATTTTCACCGTGTCGTGCGAATATTATTGATGTATATCTCTTCCAGCTTCTGCACTATTTTTTGCTATGGGTATGATTATTCATTCCTCTTTGTCGAAAAAGGAAACATTGAAAGTATCTTTATTTCCCATTAAAAACCAAGGTGGATGTTCCATCTTGGTTTTCTTTTCACATTCAGTTGAATCAGTATAATTTGATATATTAAAGTGTTAAAGGCATCTGCTCCCACAATATTGTTATTATTCGATACACGAATGAAAATTGTTGAAAAATCTCTTTATAAAGGGGTTTGTGTCGTGCAATCGACCGTATGAGCGACAGATATAAAAAACACTGAAAACCAAGTGTTGGTACGCTTGTTTTAAACTTTTTATTTATAAGGGGTTCTGCCGTACATCCATCAACCTAAAAGACTATTCTTGAAATTGAAATGACGTTGCTATTTTCGGTTCAGTTGCAAATTTTTTGAAAGTAAGCTAAACTTTTGCAAAATAGAGTGAGGAGAATCCTAAATGATATATTGCAAAAGGAAAACAATTTAGGAAAGATATTATTTTGGTAGCCGTCGACTACTGTCGTTTTCTTTTAAGGTATCGGGATGTATCTAAAATTTTGAACGAACGTGGTGTATCTGTTCATCCCACAACCACCATGCGATGGGTTCATAAATATGTAAATTTGATTTATCAAATTTGGAAAAAGAAAAATAAGCATATATATGTATCTTGGAAATTGGATGAGACTTATATCAAAGTCAAAAGAAAATGGTGTTACCTATATCGTGCGATTGATAAAGAAGGTCACACATCGGACCAAACCGCAGCGTTACTTTGCGTATTTAACAAATTAAAAGAACAAGGCTTGTAAAACGTACCACTCATTGTACAATCAAGCATTTCAACAACCTTATCGAAGTTTGTAACAACCAAACTTCGTTTTTTTGACGTACAATGAATTACAGCAATTCTTCAAAACTGCTTAAACTATAACCGTATTTTGTAAACGAGTTTATGCTTTTCCGAACTTTGCATCAGAACCGAATGTCGCTAAAAAATTTAATGAATTTTGCGGAACAATATTAAATGTTTACATAAAAAAGCCTGAAATAAATCATACTATAATATGTATAGTTTAAAAGGAGGTATAGATTAAACAATGGCTTCATCAACATCTTTTAATGATCATGTTCATCATAGAGAAGATCCTTGCAGCAAAAAAGAAGATCCATGTAAGATTCAAGGACTTGAAAAATATGGAGTATTGAAATGCAAGGTGAAAGATACTGGATTATGTCATGGAGAAAATCATCATTATCAGGTTCATACTGTTGCAAATGGAATAGACTACAGGCTAGCTATTAACATAAAATCAGAAGACTCCGCTACAAGTAGTAATAAAAATTCCAATCATGACAACACAGAATTGAGATACTGTATTATGGAAAATTTCAATCATGACATTCTTTCAAAAATATCTACCTTATCAGAGGGTTACACCGCCTTAAAATCGGTAGAAGGTCAAGATTATGCACTTGATTATGTTAGGGGTGGGCTCGTTAAAGAAAGTGATTTCACTATTCTTCCGAATGACGACAGTAATCATAATAAATTCAAAGAGAAAATAGCCACTCACTTTGATAATGTGATAACGAAGGATGCATTTGTTTATGCTTTTGGGTCAAGATGGGGACCGGAACAAAACTGTAAGGATAAATGTTTTGACTTTATACCGGGTAATGGGATTCATGATATACATATGAATCAAGGAAATAATGAGGATCATATGTGTGATGATGGTGTTTGGCAGGATGGCGGTGTGCTTATTCATTATCCTTCTGAAGATACATGGACTGCGATTTTTTTAGCTTTTCAGTCCCAAAGTTTTCAAACAGATAATCAAACTGGTCATAGACTAAATCCCCCATCCAATTAAAGTGTTCTAAGTGATTTTTACTGTTTTGTGTTTCTATTAAATAAAGTCACGGTGTTTATAAAATAGACGTGATGTTTTGTCCCCTTTGGATTTGTTTATCTAAAGGGTTTTTTTAAATTGTGTTGCATTAGCAACCCATTTTATTAGTTTTTCTCGTTCTAATGCACAACAAATTGAATGTTGTGGTTCACTCTCATGGAAACGAAGGAATCTTAGACATAAGTCCAAACGGAATAGATAAGTGGAGTGGATTGCAACAATTGGGTGTGGAAGAAAAAGAATATATAGCATCCGGTAATGGGGTACCGCCCACATTTTAACGAAAATATACGCTAAGCAAGTTTCGACAAAAAAAGAGCCGAAATTCCTGCTCTAAGGACAATCCGGCTCTTATTTCTAGATTTGTTGTAAAGGACGAAGAGTGTCTATTGTTGTTGTATTCCTAGAATTAAATCGATATTCTCCCAGAAAGTTAATATGCTCCCACCCTAGAGGTGAAACATGTTTTAATAATTTTTCATCTAAACCCTCTGTGTTTTTTAACACTTCTACAGCTTGGCTAAGATATACAGTATTCCATATGATGATAGCATTAATAAGAATGCTTAAAGTACTTGCTCGTTGTAATTGATCTTGAAGAGCACGTTCACGAAATTCTCCATGTCTCCCAAAAAAGATTGCTCGTGCTAATGAATTCATTGCTTCTCCTTTATTTAAACCTCGTTGAACTTTTCTTCGTAAATTTTTGTTCGAAAGGTAGTCTAGGATAAAAATAGTTTTTTCGATTCTTCCCATCTCTCGCAACGCTTTCGCTACTTTATTCTGCCGGGTATAGGAACCTAATTTCCCCATAATAAGTGAACCTGATACTTTTCCCTCTCGAATAGAATGAGCGATACGTAAAACATCATCGTAATTTTCATAAATTAATTTCATATTTACTTGCCCTCGGATAAGTCCTTCTATATTCAAAAAATCCTTAGGAGAACCAATTGTATATAATTTAGAACTTGATATATCTCTTAATCGTGGTGCAAAACGAAATCCTAACAGATGTGTTAAACCAAATACTTGATCCGTATAGCCAGCATTAATTGTACTAGTATTAGAAGTAGTTATTAACGTATCTAACGATAACAACTACTTCTTTTAGATTTCTTTAAAGAATCATTATGTGTACTATGAAATTTATGGATATATAGTATCCTATGAAATCAGGGGGTGATAATATTGAAAGTACAAGAAGTTCTAATTCAAGAGAGGAAAAGATATCTGTTAATCGACAAGAGTGGCTATCCTGTCATACCGGTTGCAAAGTATATAAAGCATTTAGATAACATTGGAAAAGCTGAAAACACACTGAAATCATACTGTTATCATCTAAAGCTCTACTTTCAATTTCTAGAGGAGTGTGGGTTAAGCTATCAAGAAGTAAACCTTGATATTTTGGCTCGATTCATCGGTTGGCTGAGGATTCCTGACCAATCTACAAAAGTTATTTACTTTGAAGAGACCTTAGCGAAACGATCAGAAAAAACAGTAAATACCATCATAACGTGTGTAATCGGGTTCTATGAATATATGGCTCGTAATGAGGATTACGGAAAAAATATATCCGATCAATTGAAAAAGCAAGTACCAGGGCGTTTCAAGACATTTAAACCTTTTCTTCATCATATTACAAAAGATAATTCATTTGGTAAAAACATTCTTAAGATTAAGGAGCCAAGACGTACAGTCAAAACTTTAAGTAAAAACCAATTGCAAGTAATTCGTAATGCGTGCAGCAATATAAGGGATGAATTATTATTCCGTATATTATATGAAGGAGGATTACGGATTGGAGAGGCCCTTTCTTTGTGGGTAGAGGATTTTGATATAGGTAAAAACGCTATTACGGTGAGGAAATCTAAAACATCAGATGGAGAAAAACGAAAAGTTTATGTATCTAATGAGACTATGAATCTCTTTCAAGATTATCTAATAGACTATCATTCTTACGAAATTGATAGCAATTATGTGTTTATCACCTTAACTGGAACAAATCGTGGTAAACCAATGACTGATAGTTCTGTACGTTCTTTAATTAAACGGATGAAGAAAAAAACAGGAATAGATTTCACCTCTCATATGCTTCGACATACATATGCCACAGAGTTACATGAAGCAGGAGTAGATATTGCCATCATACAGAGGTTATTAGGGCATGCACACGTTCAAACAACCATACAGACTTATATCCATGCATCCGATGAAACCATACGTGGAAGTTGGGAACAAGCTCAATCAAATAATAAAATGGGAAGAAGAGATAAATAATGATACAGAGCAAATTGGAAATTAAACCCCTTCCCCACCATTTGGAGCAGATAAATGAACCATTACTTGGATATTGGGCAAATGATGTGTGGAATGTACAAGAATGTCCCTTCTTGGATAAACACTATAATTGGAATAGAAAATTGATTTTTGATAAGGTACACAATCTTAGATTAAAAAATGAACTAAAATATTATTTTTATAAGGGGTTACGGGAGACAAGGATTTCGATTACCTATGCTTTTATGCATTATTCCCCATGTCTTAAAGTTTTTACAGAATTCATCTCCCGATACTATGCTAATTTGGATTCTATTATAGATATACCGAAAGAAAAGTTTCTAACAGAATATCGAACATTTCTTGTAGAGAAAGGAAAATCAGTTAAGATTGTACACCGGAAAAAGTCATCACCATGGATGTCTCCAACAGTTCAACCATCATTATATATTAGACTATTTCTTCAAGTTTATGATTTTTATTATCACTTTTATGATGAACGGGAAGAAACAGATAAAGATTGTTGGGATGTAAGAAAATTGAGGATTAATTATAACAATACAATCAGTAGATATTCATTAGACTTTTCGAAGGTTCCACAACCTTATAGACAATTATTTAAAAAATATATAAAGACTCGCCTAGTTGTTCAGCAATCCATTAGCTTTTCTACAGCAATATGTTATTTAAATAGACTTTCGTTTTTCTTCACCTTTTTGAAGGATAAACATCCCGAATGGAAAGAATTAAACCAGCTATCTAGAATGGATATTGAGGAGTACATTGAATACTTGCGACATTCCACTATTAAAAAGGGAAAATATTTAATTAATCCAGATTACAATTATGTAAATCGTTTTTTAATAGATCTTAAAACGTTTATCTCATACATACAGAAATTCGAATGGGAAGAAGCTCCGGAAAAGTCGGTAATTTCACTATTGTCAATCGAGGATATCCCTAAAAAGAAAAGAGCAAAAGCTGATGAAATTAAATATATTCCAGATGAAATATGGGAACAGTTAGTTTACCATATTAACCAACTTTCCTCAGATCATATACCTATAATTCTTCTAATGGAAGCTACAGGTTTTCGAATTAGTGACGTTTTATCACTTAAAATGGACTGCTTAATAAATCAAGAAGATGGCTGGTGGATCATCGGCGATCAAAGAAAAGTATGCTATAAAAATCATAAAGTTCCTATTTCAGAAGAGATTGCTAATGTTGTCTTAGCACAGCAAGAACTTGCAAAAAAGATATCAACTTCGGACACGAACCCTAAGAAATATTTATTTCCAATACTAAAAGGAAAAAGGAGGGGTAATCCCATATCTCAGGATTCCATTAAGCTTAATCTTAATAAACTAGCTAATAGATATAATATCAAGGACAAGGATGGAGAAATTTATTGGTTTAAAAATCATGCATTTCGACACCGATACGGTGTTAATTTGATTAATAACGGAATGAATATCCTTCATGTTCAAAAACTGATGGCACATGCCAGTCCTGAAATGACATTAGTCTATGCTCAAATTCATGACCATACACTCCGTGATGAATGGGAAAAGGCTCGAGATAATGGCGCAGTAAGACTAGATACTCATGGAGAAGTTATTGCCGCTGATTTAGCTCAACAGGCTGAAGAAAATGAAGTTGAACTGGAGTGGATACGTCACAATATGGACTCCATTCGTTTAGATCATGGATTTTGTGTAAAAAGCCCAAAACTTCATTGTGATTTTCTTGAACAGACATTGGAACTACCGTGTATTAAAAACAACTGCCGAAGTTTTCACGTTGACAAGACTTTTCTCGACTATTATCAAGGACAGATATCTAAAATGGAAGCTGATATTAAAATATACAAAAAATCCGGAAGGTTACGTTCCATTGAGTTAATTGAACCCAAATTAAAAAGATATAAAGAATTAGCAAGTGGATTATTACACACTGGTGGGATCTTTGGTTTAGATAAAACTAGACGTGAGTATGTTGGCGATGAACGTGAGAAGGTGATGCAAAATGTCTAATAATAATCCAAATACCGAAGGTATTATAAAACATGCGAAGTTGAAAACGGAAAAGACCATTCAAAAAGTTGAAGAAGCGATCAAAAAGATGATAAAAAGACAGATGAAAATCAATTTCAACTCTGTATCTGAAGAATCAGGGGTTTCAAAGGCATTTCTATACAGAAATACAGAACTTCGAGATCGAATCGAAACACTTCGCAAACAACAAGAAGGTCTCCCCTCAATAAAACAAGTTAAAAGGAATATGAGTGACGCATCAAAAGATGTAATTATTGCTTCCTTGCGGAAGCGAGTCAAAGATTTAGAAAAGGAAAATAAAGAAATTAAAGAACAATTGAAAATTCAATTCGGGAAAATTTATGAGGGGATTTAAGTTCCCACGATTTTCACTCCCCTGTTTGATATTTTTGTGTAATATGACAATGCTTTAAAAAATAAGTTATATTCCACAATCGGGCCATATTCTGGAGTAAAGAAGGAAATAAAAAGGTGTATCTTGAATTTTTAAGTATTCCAGAAAAGGGAAGGATTACGAACTAAGTAAATACAGGGAGGCTAGGCAATGAGAGTAGGAATAATTGGAGGTGGCTTTGGCTTAACAGTTCAAGCGCCTATAATAAATACTCATCCTAAGATGAATGTTTCTGCTGTTAGCACAATGATGCGTCATCAGTTGCCAAAAGATTTATCTAATGAGGACAATTCTCCAGCTCATTATAAAGACTGGACCAAAATGTTAGATTTAGAGGAGTTGGATCTTGTATTTGTTAGTTCTCTTCCGATTTATCATTTTGAGATGGTTAAACACGCATTAAACAGAGGTATAAACGTAGTATGCGAGAAACCTTTTACAATGAATAGTAGGGAATCAGAAGAGTTGCTAAGAAAGTCTAAGAGTAATAATTCAAAGGTATTTATTGATTTTGAATGGCGGTATCATCCTGCTCGTCAAAAAGTCAAAGAACTTATAAGTGAACTTGGTGACATCCTTCATTTTGAATATCACATTTCCGCCCCCCAATATCAGAATCTTCGAACTAACAAAAGGGGGTGGATGGGAGAAAAGCAAAAGTTGGGTGGTATGTTAGGGGCTCTAGGAACACATATGATTGATTGTCTTAGATGGCTAGTTCAGGACGAAATTATAACTATTAATAGTTTAACACACACTCACGTCCCAGAAGGACCAGGAGAACTTAGGGACTCTGATGATGCCTTTTTTATTCATGGTAAGATGAAAGGGAACTGTACCTTTTCAATTCAACTTATCTCAGGGGTTCACCACGGATTTGGTTCAAACTTAAAAATATTTGGAAGTCTTGGAACCATCACCTTAATTGATGATAAAACACTATTTTTGGGCAAAGCGAGTGAAAACCTAGAAGAAATAAAAGTTGAAACGTATGATCAGACCATTCCAACTTTATCGTTAGAGGCAAAAGCTTATTATCAAGCATTTTATCCTTTTTTAGATAAAGTTTACGAGAATATTACTTTTAATAAATCAGACAGAGATTTGCCAACCATTGTAGATGGGCATGAAAATCAAATAATTATAGATAGCGTACTGTCGAATTAAATTTATTATTCAATAAAACGAACTAGCTAATATAAGCTGATATTTTTATTCCAGAAGAGGGCGCGATTATTGAATATGATGGCTAGCAATTTGGAATCGTTAGTCATTTTTAAACCATTCTTTAAATACATGTCTATAATGAAAGAACACACTTAAATTCTACCTTTTTATAAAAAGGTATTGATAACCAGCTGTATCTGTGTAATGCTCTTCAATTATTAAATCTGACTCATGATGAAGTAATCAAAACGTGGCAAATATTTATGGATATATACGTGTAAGTACAAAAGATCAAAATGAACAACGTCAGTTACATAAGATGATGGAACGAGGAGTTGAAGCTCGACGCATTTTTGTCGATAAAGCAAGTGGACGACATTTTGATCGCCCTCAATATCAATTATTACGAAAAATATTAAGTACAGGTGATATTGTTTACATAGATGCCTTAGATCGTATGGGTCGCAATTATGATGAGGTAATTTCAGAATGGAAGCATATAACAAGAGAATTACAAGCCGATATCGTAGTTTTAGAAAATGAAACATTATTTGATAGTCGGAAATTTCGTGATATGTGTGATATGGGCCGATTAATGGAAGATCAATTTTTATCTTTGCTATCCTACGTTGCGGATCAAGAGCGTAAAAAAATTCATCAGCGACAAGCGGAAGGGATTGCGGTAGCTAAATCTCAAGGAAAGCACTTAGGACGTCCTCAACTTAACCTTTCAACATTAAGCACAAAGCAATCACTTATAATAGAAGAAACTTATCCAAAGTGGAAAAATAGAGAAATAACAGGAGTTAAGTTTATGGAGCTATTAGATCTGAAGAAAAATACTTTTTATAAAATAGTGAAGGAATATGAAGAAAACAAAGTAGCAACTAACTTATAACGAATTAGAGCCGAAAATTTCTTAGAGTAGAAAAATCGGTTTCTTTTATGCTGAAATTTGGTTAGCGTATATTTTCGTTAAAATGTGGGCGGTACCCCTAATGATGCGAATGATATTACAATGTTTCAACATGCTATGTATTCAGTTATGATTGGTGAGAGCTTACAACTAGCACCGTTTTCATCTGAACAATTGGTATTAAGTGATGATACAGAAAACATCCTAGTACAAAGACTTAGCGAATTGGGGGAAATAAATACAATTACTAAGTTGGTAAACCTATAATACATAATCTTTGCTTTTATGAAATAATTAAAGCCTAATTTCTCGCTATTGTAGCTTGAAATTAGGCTTTTTTATATGTTGTATTTCCTTAGCGTATGAAATTCGTGTTTAGTTGGTTGGACCCCATCACTATCAAGCTAAGGCTTTAGTATACCCCCTAGACATAAAAATACAATCTATTTCAGTCCTATAGGTTTCCTACAAAAAAGAATAGAATTTTATCTATTTATAGTGATTTTTAAGCATTGCAAAAATAGAACATTATATATATATATATATATAATGTTCTATTTAGTTTAAAAAAATAATATTATACTTATAATAAATGGATATAGATATAAAAATATGGGATGAACTTTCATATTAAATTTATCAAAAAAGAAAGAGGAAAATGAGAGATGAAAATCAGTTCCAACATAAATAACAGGTTTTATCCTTTAAATACTACAGTTTTAAATAATAAATCTTTAAGTACTACAACTTCACATATAGTGAACAATAGTCAAAAATATATTCCTGAAAGTAAGACTAGAGATAATCAACTTTCCGAAAAAAGTATAGAACAACATATCAATAACAAATATAATGCAATTAACTCACAGGGGCTCAGTATATTTGAATTTCTTAAAATGTTATTGGATATGGGTGTACCTATGTCAATAATTACAGAAATATTGGTGGGAATGTTAGAGGGGCATAGTAAGAAGAATGAAGAAGCGGAGAAAGAGAGAGAAAAAGGAACAGAGAAAGAATTGGTAAAAGGATTAGAAAAGAGAACAGAGAAAGAATTAGTAAAAGGGTTAGAAAAAGGAATAGAGAATGAATTAGAACAAGGGTTAAGTAACATTCAGAAAGAATAACAATTTTTAAATTTTTATCGTATCAAGTATTCAAAATTCTTTTTAAATATCTACTTTTCTTTTGGTTGTTTCTCTTACTCTTCTTTAAAGTGTAAAAGTACGCTATTCTTTCTGTATTATTATGGGAAAGGATGGCGTACTTTTATGTCTGTTTCTGTGTCTGGTAAATTACAACTATTTGCTCAAGGATATCAAGTAAGCCAGGTATACTAACGCAATGGGAGAAACCACCATCGTTTCAAGTGTTAATCCAATGATTGAATCTGTTTTAATCATTTTTTTTGATAAACCATAAAATCCAAAGGTAAGCGCCAAACTAAGAGAAATCCAAGGAATCACACCATAATGGAACGTTAGTGTTAATACACCAATTCCCGCTAATATAAATGCAAGAATTTGAGAACCACTTAACCTTTCTTTTAATACGATTACACCGATTAACATACTTGTTAAAGGATTAATGTATTGACCAAGACTTGCTTCTAATATTTTTCCGTTAATCACTGCCCACATAAAGATGCCCCAGTTTGAACTAATCAGTACGGAAGCAATAAAAAGGGACAAAACCAATTTTGGATTTTTAACGATTTCTTTTATAAATTCAACATATGTAGACCATTTTTTCATAAAAAATAAAAGTACAAGCATAAAAATAAAGGACCAAAAAACTCGTTGTGCTAGAATTTCTCCTGAAGATACGTGTTGAATAAGCTTCCAGTAAATTGGAGTAATACCCCACATAATATAAGAAATTACTGCAAACACAATGCCATCGTTTTCATTATTTAATCGCATTATAAACCTTATTTCTAAATATTCAAATGTTAAATTATCCAGTTTGTTTTAAATAACTATCAGTAGTAGAGGGAGTATTAATAAAATTCGCTTTATTACAAATAATTATTTTAACATCAATGATTGATAAAACAAAATATTTTTAATGATGACGATGCAATTGGCGGCAAATCTTTAGAGCTTGAAAACTATTTAGAAAAAATAGATTAGAAGCTATTGTTGTCGGAATAGGTCAAAATACCAAAGATCGGATAAACGAATATTGTCCTTGGATAAATGGAGAATATAGCAAAAAATATTAGGGTACGTTAGTACATCTGACGGAAAAGGGATAGAGTATGTTGACTTTATCGTGAATGAACTAAAGCCATTTATAGACAATAAATACCGTACGTTAAAGGACAATACTGCAATGGCTGGTATCTCTTTAGGGGGGACTTATTATCACATATGCTATATGTCGTTATCCTCAAGTATTCAAAAATATATCAGTATTATCCTCTGCTTTTTTCCGTAACCAAGACGTAATTGAAAAACTAATAAAGGATTCTGATTTGTCTTTAATTAAAAGGAATTATCATTTTAGCCAATTCATCTCCTACCTACTCACTTCGCGTTCCTTGAGGAGGGAGTCTTCTTGGCTAAAATGATAAATTTGCATTCCGCATTGGCCCTTACTGTTTAGTAAGGGCTTAAGCATTCATTTTTAGTTTAAAATACCACTATTATAGATACTAACATCCACTTTGGTATCAAACTTAACTTTTTTATATTTGAATTTCTTCCAAGTTTGGGGGTGATAGGCGATCAACTGTCTACCAACCGTAAACGCATCGCAATTTGCTTCCTTTAATTTTTTGATAATCTGTTTAGAATCATCTACTAATTCTTTTGATAGCGATGGGTGGGACCACAATTAAAGCTTTTTAAACCTAATTGGACTTACCATTAAGAGAGCGAGGATTAATGTAATCCATGCATTGCTATATGAAAACAATACCATTCCAGCCAATGTTAATCCAGCAGCTGGAATAGGTAATCCCTTAAAATATCCAATAGTTGGCTTAATACTAAATTTAGCTAGTCTTAAAGCACCCATCGTTGGGAAAAGGATAAATGCCAAAGAAGTTAAAATAGATGGTGTTGCTATCTTATAAAATAAAAGTGCAGGAGCGACGCCGAAACTAACAATATCAGCTAAGGAATCCAATTCTACACCAAACTCACTGTTCACTTTCAATTTTCTCGCAATCCTTCCATCAAGAAGGTCTAAAACAGCTGAAAAGAAAATGAAAATGCAGGCTAATCTCAAATATTCACTCATATTCATGGTAATTGAAAAAACACCACACAATAAATTTCCGATCGTAAACAAATTCGGTACAGCTTTTACTATCTGATTGAACAAGATTGTCCCCCCTAAGTTGATCAAACTTCACATATATGTAGCATTTTCTATGTATTCTTCCGTTATTCTAAAAATATATGACCACTTTACGTTAAGTAAATTTCCACATATAATGAGAGTTTGCGACAATTAAGTTTAAAAAGGTAAGCGAAAGCTGAGCTGATATACAAGTTGAAATGAAGCATTCGCAACAAACAATATTGCAACGTATAAAAAGTATATTGCGGTAAAAGATGGCGGAAGTTTGCAACACTACCCAATTAAAGAATTTGTAGTACAAGGCATAGATGTAAGTGAGTATAACACTGTCAAGAAATATTTTACATATTTATTAGGCGAAGAGGGTTACAAAGAATTTAAAGATGGCTTTTTAAATGAATACTCAATACGTAAAGCTATGGAGTTAAACAGGTTTATCGGAAGGGTTAAATAGCGAAGGCTACAGGGTTATTGATTGAACCATGATGCTGTTAGCACATTAGATAAAAAATACAAAAAACACCGTGCATTCCCAGCAAATATTAATCCAGAGGATGTCCATGTGCTACTAGAAATGGAGAAAATCGTTAAGAGCCATCTGACGAATTACATGCCTATTTAAATGGGGATAGAAGAGGGATGGGGCTGCATAAGGTAAGTTGTATCTGTCCCGACATCTTTCAACAATAAGCGTTTTAGCAGGAATAGTTAACATAACAATATAAATCACTTTTGATGTAAAAAATACCTTTTTTGTATGCAAACAATTAAGTTTTAAATATAATACAATTCATTTTGCCTTAATGTATTATATTTAGCTATTTAGTGCTGAATTGTTCTTGAATTTTTTATGCTGATACAGCTCTATTAATAACCATATAATTAGTCTTGACATTAATAAGTGAATATAATTTGGACTAAAAATTTACTTACTGATGAAAAGTGAACAATGAACTCTGTTGAATGAACATGAAAGAATCAAAAGAAGGGTACAGAAACAAACACTATAAAACTTCGCACGAAATACCAATTTTACGAACAATAAGGGAGTTGAATAAATATCTAATAACAGTATCTAGGGATTTCGAGCTTAATTTCATAAATCTTAGTCTGTTGGTATGTACCTATATAATTCATACTTTATATAGAACTTATTAAATTTTGAGTAACTCAGTACTAATTTTTATAGTAAATTACATTTTACTTTATCAGATTTTTTCTCACGTTAAACTAATTAAATCCCCATAATTATGATTATATAAACCAATTTATATTTTTATAAAGAATTTTAAACTATATTTATGTATTGATCTTTTTTATGAATTTATATATCAAATTTGTTTTATTTTACATACATTTATATGTAGTTTTTGCACTAATTTTTATGGTCAAACACAAATTTCTCGCTAAACTATCTATAATTTTTACTTGAGTAAATACATTATTCCATTCACTATTGAGTATTTTTAGTATCTCATAATTTAATTATGTAAATAAGTCTGTGTAAAAATTGAATTTAACGCGAACTTGTGTTCGTGTATTTTTTCTGTTATAGTATATATGAGGTGATTTTTATGGATTACAGCAAGCAACGTCAAAAATCCGTACATCGTAAGAAATTATACGAGAATTTAAATGAAATGCCCTTTTACATAGAAGAATTTGTGGAGTACAAAGAATTGCATGATGCCTCTCCCTCCACCCTACTGAATTATGTATATGATTTTAGAGTCTTCTTTAATTGGTTATTATCTGAACAAATTATTGAATTAAAATCCATTAAAGAAATATCCTTCTCTGATTTAGAGAATTTAAAGAAAAAAGATGTTGAAAACTTTATGAGATTCCTAAAACTACAACAAAATATGCAGAATTCTTCTGTTAACAGGAAAATTTCAGCTTTAAAATCTTTATTTAAGTACCTTACCTCCCTATCAGAGAATGAAGATGGAGAATGTTATTTTTATAGAAATGTGATGGCTAAAATTGAAATACATAAAGATAAAGAAACATTAAATGCTCGTGCAAAACGTATGAGATCTAAAATATTCCATAATGATGATGATCAAGAATTTCTGAATTATGTTAAGTACGAACATGAAAAATCTTTAACAAAACATCAGTTATTCTATTTCCTAAGAGATAAAGAGCGTGATGTAGCCATCCTCTCCCTCTTTCTTGGTAGTGGTATTCGTGTAAGTGAATTGGCCGATCTCCGTATGGAGGATATAAACCTAAAAGAAAGACTAATTGATGTAATCCGCAAAGGAAATAAAGAAGATTCAGTATGGATTACCCCAATTGCATTAAATGATCTTGAAAAATATATGGAAATTAGGGATAGCAAATATGCTCCAGGGAAAGAGTTACAAAATGTATTCTTATCGAAGTATAAACATACTGCACAGCCTCTTTCTGTTAGGGCTATCCAAGATATAGTAGAAAAATATACTAAGGCTTATGGAAAAAGAATGTCTCCTCATAAATTAAGACATACATTAGCAAATAAATTATATATGGAAGAAAAAGACTCGTTACAAGTGATGCAGCAACTTGGGCATACGAGTCAAGATACAGCATTGTTATATACTCAACTTGGGGAAACAACTATTAAAGATAGTTTAGGCAGAATAGGGAAAGAAAAATAATAAAAGGTTCAGCTCTCTCCTCTTCCTAGATTGCTGAACCTTTTATTATTCATTGTAATTTTAATTTTATTATGTAAAAAATACATAGTTTATCTGTCGCTTCGTTTGGGATATGAATGATGAAAAATATTAATAATATTTGAAAATCTATCTTTAATTTGAATGTAGGTATATAAAATCATGAATTTCAGTTAGTCAGGTGTCAATTTAGGGAATCTAATATTGCCCATTCAAATATGATAGAATGGAGATATATCTAAAACGGAGGAAAAACAAATGAACGCAAACACAAAACAGTTTATTTATGATATCCAGCAAAGAAAGAATAATTATATAGAAAATGCATTAATAGCAATACAACACCCTAAAAAAGAACAATCTGAACAAGTCATTCAAAATATAGTAGAGAAGATGGATATGATGATTAGTCTAGTTACTACGTACATGAAGATTGAATCAGGATCTACGGAAGAATTAAAAGAACTTCAGAAAGAAATTATCCATGCTCAAGCATATATCCAAAAAAGAAAATTTGAAGAAAAACAGAGATAAAACCCTGTGTTTTTCTTTGGATGTCTATGAAACCAATTGGATCATTGTTTTGGCATAATCCATACAATTTGTTGAATTCGTACAATATACGGTACCGTATCTTCAATTAGCAAATGATCTGGTTTCACATCCTTTAACTTTCCTCTTACATTACCTCTTACAGTTTCAATAACCACATCTTAACTTGCATTCTTTCTCCTAATATATGAGATAAATCTTATAAATATGCTAGAAAGATAATTCATTATATGAACGGAAATAACATTTTAATAAGATACGTTTTCTATTCCTAAATTCCTAAAAAATTATTTATATAAGGTTATTTTTACTAGTTAATAGATGATGAAATAGGGATATTTTAAATGTATATCTATGTTGTTTTTTCAAGATATGTATCATTTTATATACGCCCTTTATTAAAATACTGCTTATACTTTTTTTGAAATTCTTTAGTAATACGTGCGTTAAATAAAATTGCTAACAACAAAAACACTCCATATTTCCCCTCTGCCGCTCCTATGATAATTACACTACTACAAATAAGTACTATTAATAGGATAAATGAGATTAAATAAATACGTTCATAGTTCCTTGACATCTTCTCGTATTTTATACGTTCTTTCCTTGCATCCATCTAAATGCCTCTTCGCCTTCATTATATTCTTTAGTAGGGGTAGCACCACATCGCTATCAAGCTAAGGTAATATCAAGTCAATTCCAAAAGGGATTTTTCACTTTTTATAGGGGAATCAGCATAAACTATTTGAAAATTCGCATACAAAATAAACCCTAACTTGTTTCATTTTTTTCAATTAAGCCGCTTGATTATCCGACATGGTACAATTATAAACGACACCTAATATATCAAAGACTGTTTTTTTCTCGTATCGATGAGATTTTCGTCCGTTGTGCTGTAGGAGATTAAACAGACGAAGCAAAATCTTTGATAATTCCTGGGTGTCTTTTTGTATGGTTTGGAGTAGAAGAGAAAAATAGTCTTTAATCATATATATAGCTTTATATTCACTTAGCTCTTGTTTCCTCTTCATGAGAAGTAACTTCCGCATTTGAAACATAATGGAGGAACAGAGTAGAATGGCAATTAGTTGCCCATACAAATGGCATTCCAATCGTTCTCGTTTTATCTTCTTACAATGATGAATGTGAAAGAATGATTTCCACGTTTTAAATAAAATTTCGATTTGCCAACGTAAAGAATACCAATAATGTACTTGTCCCGTTGGGATAATATCTGTAGGAGTGTTTGTCATATACACATTGATACCACTAAGTCGTTTACTACGAGGAGAATACTTCATTCCTTTCTTTTTTTCTCTTACAGCTTGATCTTGTAATCGTTTTTGTTGTTGTTCTTCTGTTAGCCGATGAACAATCACACGAGTTGGTACTTTATCAGTCATTCCTACATAAGCGTCAGATATTTCACATGTTTGTCCTGTTTGAAGAGAATTCATTAAGTCCTCCAAATCTATCTGTATATACTCTGTACCTTTCTTGGTTCTTCCATCTTGAAAATAATCAGGATTGGGATTTTTTTGATAAATACGTGTATTCGATTTGATACGTGAGATATAATAAGCTTTTTTATCTTGTATATGTTGAAGATCTTTCAAATGAAAATAACCTAAATCTCGGATACACAAATCATTCGCTGTTACAGTTGGAACACACAGGGAACCGTAGGTTCGATCATGTTGTTTCCCTGGACCTGTATGAATATGAAGGAACTGTCCACTTAATAAATCATACTCAAGCTGAATCTTTACTCCCGCTGTATGGCTACATCCTCCTGCACCTGGATAAACGAATGAAAAAGGATCTGGAAGTTGAAACGCAGTTGAATCTAAAATACGAATACGCTTGAAAACAGAATTATATGGAGAAGAAATCGGCATAGATGAGACCATTTTTTTGTTTAGTAGTTCGGTTAGTATGTGTTGTAAAAATTGGACAGCCGCTTTATTAAATCGTTGGTTCAGTCCCTCAGGACTGATGAGCACTTCTGTTGATGCCTCTAAACAGGTGGATAATTGAGTTAAAGAAGCCGTAGCGACATTTTGGCTCATCCATACACATAAAGCGACTAAATCTTTTGCTTGATACTTACTGGTTCGTTGCACAAAACCAACATCTCTAGCAAGGTCTCGTAAGGTATTTGGAGATAAGAAGCTTTGAATTTCTTGAGCAAATAGTTGTAATTCATTAGATACAGAAATAGACAAAAAAAACGCCATCCTTTCCTATGATTATAGAAACAGGATAACGTTTTTTTATTTTTCAGAAAATATTTTATTTATTATTGACAACAGTCTAAAAAAACAGTTATATTTATGTCAATAAAAACTGACTAGTCAGATGAAAGGAACATGTTAAATGATACAAAAAGATATATTAATTCTAAATGAGTATGAACAATTAAAATCATTAAGTGATCCATTAAGAGTTCAAATTCTTTCTTTTTTAATTGAAGAACCTCGTTCAGGGCAACAATTGTCACAAATTATTGGTTTGTCTCGTTCAAAAATTCACTATCACTTACGTGATCTAGAAAAGAATGGTTTAGTCCAAATAGTAGAGGAAAATAAGAAAAGAAATATGACTCAAAAACTATACCAAGCGGTTGCTAAAAGTTTTATCCCCTCTAATAATTTATTACCTTTTCATTCGGAGTATGGAGAAAGTCGTAGGTTATTAACCATTGCAACCTTAGAGAGAGCAAAGAGTCATGCTTTAGCGGCACCTGAAAATGCTTTTTTAACACAATCTGAAAAGCCAGAAGAATGGGCTAGAATATCAAGTCAAATAGAAATTCGCACAACAAAAAAGCGATTTGAAGAATGGGTTGCTAAATATCATAATCTTTTAAAAGAACTCCATGATATTGATGAAATTGAGAATAGTGACGCGGAGTGGTTTTACTTAGCCACAGTTGGATTCCAAATAGATGAGCCTTATTTTAAAGAAGGTAATCAAGATGAGTGAACCTGTTTTACAAAAAACTGCAGTCACGACAAAAGTTAAATCTTTATTCAAACAAAAATCTTTTTTATTACTTTGGGTTAGTACCATCTTCTCCGGGTTGAGTTTCAGTATGTTTTATTTTGCTGAAGCATGGTACGTTGTTCAGGAGTTAAATTTAGAAGCTTCCTTAGGGATTATTTATATTATTGGAGCAATTCCTCGGATTATATTTATGTTGTTAGGTGGCGTGTTAGCTGATAGACTAAGTCAATCGAAAATAATGTTTTTTTCAAACTTAACAAAGGCCATATTAATTGGAGGATTAGTTTTATTATTATTATTTACAGGTGAGATAAATTTCTGGACATTAATTATATTTGCGTTATTTTTTGGTGTTTTGGATGCGTTTTTCTGGCCTGCATCTAGTTCTATTACTCCCGTTATTGTTCCTAAAGAATTTCTAACAAGAGCGAATTCAATTATTCAGACTACAAGTCAAGCTACTTCAATTTTGGGTCCAATGATAAGTGGGTTTATAATTGTTGGACTTGATTATACAGGGATTTTTAGTTTGATTACGATCCTGCTAATTTTAGGTAGTTGCTTTATATTTTTTATTAAAGTTAATAAAAAAGTTGTTAATACTCAAGAAAATAAGCATCATTTACTTTTAAGTTTAAAAGAGGGCATTAATTATGTTAAGAAGGCACCAATATTAATGGCTTTTCTTTTAAAAACATTATTTTTGAATCTTTTTTTCATAGGTCCATTAACTATAGGTGTTCCAATTTTCGTTAAAAATATATTGAAAGGCCAAACAATAGACTATAGTTTTATAATGTCGTTTTTAGCTATCGGGATGGTGCTGGGTTCTATCATCCTTGGTATTATAAACCTCAAAAGAAAGAGAGGCATTCTTAGCCTAACATCTCAAATGTTTGTAGGGCTTTGTTTCTTGATATTAAGTTTTAGCAATGAGATATGGCAAAGCGTTGTTATTGTTGTTTTTTTGGGGATATCAATGACAATTTCTAATATATGTGCTGTTTCTGTTGTACAAAATGAAGCTGAACCAGAAATGATTGGGAGAGTAATGAGTATTCAAACCGTCTCTTCTATGGGATTAACACCTATTTCCTATGGATTGACTTCATTAAGTCTTTCACTTGAGATAGATATAAAATTTATTATTATGGCTGGTGCCCTATCTTTAATAGCATTTACCTTATATATATACTTTAAAATTCCAGCATTACGAACAGTCGACTAAATCATCAATTATAAAATACCTATAGAGATACGAAATTTTTGTTTTGGGGGCAACCTGTTCTGTTAGCTTGATGGGCATGGGGTAGCACCACACATCCATCAACTTAAGAAAACAGATTCACCCCAAAACGAAAAAATGAGCTTAATTCTCAAATATAACTGTCGAAAGGTAAAATTTTTGTTTTGGTGGTGCTTCAAAATATTAGCTTGATAGCGATGGGACTGACCCACTAATACTATATTTTAATAATGACTCTTTTCATGAAACAAAACTCAGTTATTAGTCTAAACTATTTTTTAGATTTAACAATAACAAGTGTGCTTCTTTACCTTTCAGATAGTCTCTATTATTCTAATTTCTTCATTTCTTTCAGCCGTTCTATATCCTTTTCAGAAGCGTTTTCTATTTTATACAGTTCATAGCTACCCTTTATCTCATCTATCACTACAAATTCAACTTCATTCCGAACATAGCTTTTGGTTTTCCACTTTTTATAACCAATAACATTATCTAATATAGTTTTTCCACTATCTTTTTTATATAAATTATAGCTAACAGGTGGACGTCCAATTACATACTTATTATCAGAAAATCCGACTATATCATCCCTTCCTAATCCTGTCCAAACACTCCAGACAAAAATAATCCGAAATATAGAAAAAACAACAATACCACATATGAAAAAAAATAGGATTGATTTAAAAAATAGCTTTAAAGATATCCTGTTCAAAAACATCCCCTCCCATTTCACCTCGGGATAGCAAGAACAAAACGTGAATTTTGTACGCTAAGAAACCGAATTTTTTAGATTTTTGAAATCAGTCCCCCGTCAGTGGCATAAGAAAAAGAGTTACCGCAGTAACCCTATTGCTTATAATACACGTCACTAGGAAAAGCTATGGATGAATAAAGTCAATCTATGAAATTTCCCACAATCTTTTAACCTCCACCAATTCCTGTCCATTGAATTCCATTCTATATATATCTGGCTTTGATGTCTGTAGTAAAAAATTCAAATCATACTTACTGTCATAATACCCCATCATCAACGTCATAATAGCTCCATGAGTGCCTACTACTACTTTCTGTCCTCGATAGGTGTTTAATAATTCTTTTAAGACTTTTATAGCACGTTTCTGACAGTCGACATTAGACTCTCCTCCCGTTAAAGCAAAGTCGGGGTCTAAAAATGACTTTTCTATCAAAGGAAATAATTCTTTATCCGACATTCGTTCCTCTTCAGCAATAAAAATTCTCTCTTTTAAGTCTTCAAATACTAAAACTTCTTGTCCTATTTGCTTCGCTAACTGCTGAACAGTTAGAATTGAACGATTGTATGGACTCGAGATAACAACGTCGATCCCCTCACCTTGTAATATATCTGTTATTCGTTGAACATCTAATTTTCCTTTTTCGGTTAATCCTCTTGTTGCTTCTTTTCCAAACTTTGGTGAATCTCCGTGCCTAACCATATATATGAAAGTTTTCATAATTACCTCCAATTTTTTTAGGTTTCTTTATTCCGTATATAGCTTATATTAATTAAAAAGGACTTTCCCAATGAGCATAACTAATAATTACTATAAATCCTTCTGCATGCGATATCTTAAACACATTTCTTTACAATTCCACAAACGTAAATGTATAAAAACAAAAGAACACGTAAAATGGAGAGCTAAAAAAGACGAGTTCTGTTCTAGCTCTTATTTCATTTTCTAATTAATAATTCGTTTGCATATTCACGAGCCCAACGATCGGCGTCTAATACTGTTTCCAAATCTGGATTTGCAGTGCTATGATGAGCTTCAAGAGTAGAATAAATTGTTTTTTCGATATCAAAAAACGAAATATTATTTTGTAAATATAGCGCATTTGCAATTTCATTTGCTGCATTTAAGACAGCTGGTGTTGTACCACCAATTTTCCCTGATTCATACGCATAATGTAAGCAAGGGAATTTTTTGAAATTTGGTTTTTCAAAGTGTAGGCTAGCTATCTCTAGTAGGTTTAATTTTTTATAGTTTGATTGTAATCTAGTTGGATAATGGAATGCATATTGAATTGGCATTCTCATGTCAGGAGCACCGAGCTGTGCCATGATGGATCCGTCTATAAATTCAACTAAAGAATGAATAACACTTTCTTTATGAATTAAAACATCAATTTTCTCATACGGGATATCAAATAACCAACGTGCTTCCATAACTTCAAAGCCTTTGTTCATTAATGTAGCTGAATCAATGGTTAGTTTTGCTCCCATTAACCAGTTGGGATGCTTTAAGGCATCTTTAGCTTGTAAGATTTCCATTTCCTCACGTGTTTTATCTCGAAATGCACCGCCTGAAGCAGTAACAATAAGCCTCTCAATTTCTTGAGTATTTTCCCCATTTAAACATTGAAAAATGGCAGAATGCTCACTATCTACTGGAATTAAGCGGCAGCCGTTTCGTTTCGCTAAATCTGTCACAATATGCCCTGCTGCAACTAATGTTTCTTTGTTCGCAATTGCTATATCTTTTTTCGCTTTTAATGCTTCAATTGTTGGAAGGAGACCAGAGACACCGACAACTGAAGATAATACAAGATTAGAATCAGGGTAAGTTGCAACTTCAATTAATCCATCTGTTCCATATGTGACTTTTGTGTCCGTAGAAATTCGCTTCCGAAGTGCATCTGCTAAATCTTTTGTGCTTACGCTTACAATTCGAGGGTGAAATGTATGTATTTGTTGTTCGAGAAGGTCAATATTGTGATTTGCTGTTAAACCAATAATTTTAAAATGTTCCGGATGAGAAGTGACTACATCTAATGCAGACGTACCAATTGAGCCAGTTGAACCAAGAATCGAAATATATTTTACCATGATAATTCCTCCAAATTTGTATTCTCCCTCTTTACACACCTATCCTACGATTCTATAGAAAGAATAGTGTATATTTCATTTTAAGTACTATATTATATTGAAATTTTATTCAATCTTTCCTGTGATTGACTACTAGTTCTAACAAACAGACCGTTATATAGGAAGAATGCCCCTATTATTACAATCATACCAATATAAACAGACATCATCGTAGGAATTAAGAATGCACCGACGATAATAGTCATTCTTGCAATTAGGTCCGCTCCAATATCTGATAGACCCGCAAAGGCTGAATATGATCCTCTCTTGTCAGCTGGAATCATATTAGCTTGTTCTGCATTTCTGATTGGTGAGTAAACAAGTTCACCAACAGTAGCAATAGAGTTAAAAATAATTAGTACGTACCAAGTGTTTGAAGATGTTACTGCCACATAGCCTATCCCATAGAGCACAAGACCTAAAAGTAACGCCTTTTTCCCACTTATATGATCTGTAAATTTATTTATAATAAATGTTAAACATACTACTAAAAGCATATTTTGTATATTAAGAATACTTAGCATCCTCACTCCTACTATTTCAAAGTCCCCAATGCTTATTGGATTGAATGTTTCTGAAAGTCGTACACCAATATAACTGTTTAAAGAAAACTCTGCCGCAAATATGCAAGTAGACCCTATTACAACTCTTAAAAATGCTCTATCTTGAATAGCAATTTTATAATTTTGAATTAGATCAAGTACTATATTTTCCTGCCTTTTTTCTAAGCACTCTTTAACTTCTGTAACTAGCCAAATTTTATAAGCAATCGGTACTGTAGCAGAAACACAAGTCAGTAGTATAAACAACTCTTGTTGATGATTAATGTATAAAAAACCACCTAATGCTGCACCAATTGCCATAGAAAGATTCATAAGCCAATAGTCAATTGTATAGACAGCCTTTCGATTTTTCGGTGTAGTTGAGTCTATGATGATAGCTTGCATGGATGGACGCCCAAGACTGCTAGTTATTATAAAACCTACATAAGCGATTGCAAATAACCAAATCATCTTATCTGTCGGATATAAGCTTAAAGTCATGAATAAAAACATCAAAGTACTAGAAAAAGAAGTTAACAATAAGATTTTCTTTCGTTGAAATCGATCTGAAATGTAACCTCCAATTAAATTTGAAAAAAAACTTAACATAACCGTTAAGATTAAAAATAAACCAGCCCATACTTTATTTATTTCTTGAGCAAAAAACAATGCCATAAAAGGCATTACTGCTGATGTAACAGCACGATTAAAAAATGATGTAATTAAGCGTACTTTTATATTTTGTTCAAATTCTTTCCAATTCATCGTATCTCCTCCCCTTGTCTAATGTTATATTAAACTAGACTTATCAAATTAAAAATGGACACCTTCAGAAAAACATGTCCACTTATAAAAGGAGATAGGAAAATGGATAAAACTTTACTGAATCTATGGCAATCATTTTCTTCTGGAAATATAAAAATACAAGACCTAGCAGATTTTTTAAATTTAAGTACAAAGCAAACCGTACGTTACTTACATAAATGGATGGACGAAGGTTGGCTAACTTTCATTCCTGGAAAAGGTAGAGGAAACCCCTCCTCTCTCCAATGGTTGAAAAATGTAGAACAAATCTATGAGTCACAAGTAATGGAAATTATGGACCAACAGCCTGTTGAAAAAAGTAGTAAATATTTACTATATAATTGGTCTCCAAACAGTAAACTACGCTTAATGACTAAGTTTCATTCAAAATTTGGCTATATACATAATTCAGATGACAAATTAATTATTCCTAGAAGGAAGCCCCTTTTAACAACACATCCGCTCGAGGCTGCCGATGTACATAGTGCACATATTGTTGCGAATGTTTTTAATCGACTTGTTTATATGGATGAAAAGGGGAACATATTCCCTGAAATAGCTCACAGTTGGGATTTAACTCCATCTACGCTTAGACTATATTTAAAAAAGTCTATAAAATTTCATGATGGCTCCATCTTAACAGCGTCTGATGTGAAATTATGTCTCTCAAAATTACGCAGTCATACATACTATAAAGACTTATGGGCACCCATAGAAAATATAGAAGTTGTATCACCACTAATTCTTGATATACATTACCCAAAGGGGTGTAGTTATTGTTTACAAATGTTATGTATGATAAATACAAGTATTTATAAAGAAAATAACGGTCAAATCATAGGAAGCGGTGGTTTTTATATAGGAGAGAATAGCCTGGAGAAAACATCATTGATAGCATTTCATGATTATTTTCAAGAAAGACCTTTGCTAGATACAGTAGAATTCATTCAAGTCCCTCTGGAATTTGATACTATTTATCAATCTTCCAAACACCATAAATGTAATTCTACTTTTCAAGTAGAAAGGAATTCCGGTTTTGGCGTTATAATTATGAATGCTTGGCGCGATTCTTCCATTCAGCACATAGATGTTCGTAATTACTTACATTCTATTATCGCTAACAATATAAATCATATTCATGAATATGATTCTCAAAAAATCCCAAATATTAAAAGCTGTTTAAAAGACATAGATCATCAAATCAATATCCCAAAAAGAAAACGTCCTGAATTTAAAGAACCACTTATTATAAAAGCTACTCAGTATACAGAAGCAACCACAAAATGGTTAATGAATATCTTAGAAAAAGAAAATATACCTTTTCAAGTTAAATGGGTTCCATTTGAAAACTATCTTAGGGATGAAAAACTTAATGAACAAGTCGACCTTTTTATTCATGGTGAAGTATTCGAGATGAATCAAGAGATATCATTTTATTATTTTTTAACAGCTAGATATTCACCATTGGCTAAAGTTTTAAAAACAAATAAATCACTAAGAAACCAACTATCTAAATACAAACATACACATTTTGAAGAGTGGCCTTTATTAAATAAGAATCTTGAAAAAGAACTGATAGAATCCTCTATTATGATTCCCTTATACTATGAAACACGTCAAATTCCTTTTTCATCAGACTTAACGAATATTAAGATGAAATATTTTGGGTATGTGGATTTTTCTCAACTTTGGATAAGACCTTTAATTTAAAATTCGCAAGAAACCTAATCCACTTATAATAATTATCACCCTATTTAATTTCCCTGATGCCAAAGGTGAATTCTTTAGGAGTACGGATACATCGCTATCAGGTCAATTAAACTGGTATCTTAGAGTCATCAACTTAAACAACAAATAACACCATCTCCATTTTTTCAATATTTTGAAGGACTCACAAAACAAAATTATTATCTCTCCACAGTTAACTATGAGAAGTTAGCTCGTTTTTTCGTTTTGGGGAACCATCGGTTTCAAAGCTTGATGACGATGTAGCGAGACTTCTTAATATAACATCAATTTATCAGTAGTCGTATCTAGAAACCTAAAAAAAGTCCATTTAGAAGATCTAAAGGGACTTTTCACTCATATAATCCTATCTATGGTTAAACAAATAAAATTGAATAAATTTAATTTTTCTTGTTTTATCTAATAAATTGTTTAGGCATTTCTTTAACGTGCTTATCATCATCACGCCAATCATAGGTTTCTTTCTGTGAAATATCTAAAGTTTGATCTCCAATTCTAACAATATTCTTATTTACCCATTGGATATATGGATCCGTATCTGGATAGTTCCAATATATATTTTTCTCTGAATCTGTATCAAGGTTAACTAATTCACCCCTAACAGCATCCGCACTTAATGATCCTGCATTATGAAAATAAGTCTTAATGAGATATTTTCCATCTGGAGATTTCACTGTTCCAATTAATTCACCTTTTGGAACACCTTGCAAACTAAAAAATTTCCAATATCCAAATCCAATTATAATTACTAACATAGTAAGTATAGTTATTAATACTTTTCTTTTTGTTTTTTTAATTTTACCTTTTGTATTTATAATACTCACTCATTCAACCCCAGTCCATAGAATATAAACCATATTATACCTTTAAATAAATGGTTTATATATCCAAAAATAAAAATCCTACCTTAATATTTTTTATAAAAGGGCATATTTCACATAATTCTCGTTATCAGTAGTTAATAATGAATAGAATTTTCATTATGGGGGGTACTATAAAATTTTAGCTTGATAGCGATGTGGTGCTACCCCATCGCTATCAAGCTAAGAAAATACAACTCTCCCAGAAAGAGATTTTGTCCTAATTTGTAATAAAAAACTCGTTTTTTCGTTTTGGGGTGGATTTGTTTTCTTAAGTTTATGGGCATGCGTCGTACCCCACAAAGGGAAAAAGAATTAATTTTCGAATATTTAACTATAATATACTAAATTTAGGAGGAGCTTATGAAAAGGATTTTATTGAAAAAAGCATTTTCCGCGTTATTATTGACCACAGTTTTAACATTCTCATTTTCTACTGCTGCATTTGGAGAATCCGTCACTACCCAATCACTTAAAATGAACAATGTTCTTGAAAGGGTTGTGACGGTTGAAACAAAGGGTGAGTTTGATCATGAAGAGACTCAAAATATGGTTGATCGTCTCTGGAGCATCCCAACTAATATATTGATCACCATGCATAAACAGGGAGTTCAGGTCAAACTGATTAATTTCCCTCTTACTGATTTGCCGGAGTATGAATATTTAAGGGGAACCGTTCCAAGGGGATGGGAACATACTCCATATACGTGGGATGATGTGCCAGGTGCAGGTGGGCAGACAGTTGTTGCTCGAATCGGTTACAGCTATAAAAAGATGCATAGTTCTGTAAGTCTTGAGCTGCATGAAACATCCCATTCCATTGATTGTTATGTATTTGACAATGTTAGTTATTCGGATGAGTTTACTGAAATTCACGCTTTGGAGCATGATGATTTTAATGACAATCCATATTTCGATTACAAGGAAGAATATTTCGCCGAAGCCTTTGCCTATTTTTATGCTGGTCCAGACACGAAGGCTGAGTTAGAAGAAAAAGCCCCATTAACTTATAAATTTATTAATGAGTTACAGCGGAATATCCCATCGGAAAAGCATTCAAATAAGTAGAATTATAGAATGTTTCCATAATTATGAGATTCCCAAGTTATGGAAACGGAATTCGAAAAGGGGTACGGCAAGAATTCCTTTTTTTTTTGAGTCATTTAAAGAAAAGTCTTTTTATCCATTTAACGCTTGCTAGGTGTCAATATTTGTACAAAAAAGCTGTAATTAGTGATTTTGGACGAAAATCTCATCGATATGAGAAAAAGACAGTCTTTGATATTTTGGGTGTTGTTTATGAGTATACCACTTCTAATCCTCAGGTAGCCTCTAATAAATATTTTGGTGTGCAAAACGCGAAACAGGCAGGAAGAACTTTTTTGAAATCACCAGTTTATGTTAAATCTAGACCCTATCAGGTTCTTTACAACGTTGCGATTTTCCCCGTTTTTCTATGGCTATATAGCAAAGGGATAGATACAGATAATGTAAAAGAATTTATGCTTAATACCGTTATTCAATGGACAGCATTGTCGATAATTATCGACTATCTTAGTTGGGTTTTAATTCCTTATAAATTTAGGTTAACACATAAAGAATTTTACATTGATTATCAACCATATATCACTTTGATTTATGTAGCAATTTTTATTAGTCATTATATAGTTGGTTTTTTTATCATTTAACCGAGAAGATTCCCTCCTCTAAACGGAGTGAAGATGGGGGATGAATCGGTTTTTTCTTTTTTGGGGGTACTTTTATTTGTTAGCTTGATGGACATGGGGTAGCACCACAAATCTATTAATTTAAAGAGAACTTTATTTCTGTACAGCTGCGTATAACGATTCTTTCTGACATAAAAACACGATGTCTTAAAAGACATCGTGTTTTTATGTCAGAGATTCATCTCTTGCTTCAATAATTTTATTGTATATTAGCATCTTTTTCTTTTATCAAAATTAAGCTGAAATGCCCGATGAGTAAAAAGACTGAAGCTAAATAAAAGCCTGCTTTCATACTTCCTGTATAAATTGATAATACTCCTGTGATATAAGGAGCTAGTACACTTGAAGACATTCCTATAAAATTGTATAGCCCAAAAGTTGTGCTATATAGATTTTGAGGAGCATTATTTGCTACAAAAGCTACAATTATAGGATCCATTGCAATTTTCCCCATAAAGCCATATAATACTAGCCCCACTATAATCCAAACAGTACTATTAGTAAAACCAATTAAAAAAGTGAAGATTGAAGAAAATATCAACATAAACTTCATGATTTTGACATGTTTTTGAAAGCGGTCGTTTATCCAACTAAATAAAATACTTCCAGGAAGCGCTAAAAGTGCAATTATTGACGATAAATATCCCGCTATACTACCTTCTATTCCTTGTTCAGTTTGAAGATAATAAGGAAGCCAAGTTACCATAACTGAAAATCCATATAATGAACAAAAAGCAACAATATAACTAACTATTAAGTTTCTGTTCATTAATAAGAGTTTAATTGAACTTGAGAATTTTTTTTCTTCTCTATCAATTTTCCTCTTTATTGAATTTTCATTTTCACTATCATTTTTAATAGTAAATAACATTATTATTGACACTATTATTGTTAGTAGGGCAAAAATGAAAAAAGTAATTCTCCAACTAAACCCTAAAGATAGCGTAAAGTAACTAGAAAATATAAATCCTAAAGATAACCCTATCGCTCCTCCACTATTTATTATTGCACTCCCAATTGTTCGATATTTATTTGGAATAGACTCTGATGATAATGCAAATTGTGGACCATAAAAAGTACCTTGTCCAATCCCGGAAATCATCCATGCAGATATAAGTAACAAATACCCTTCTGACAAACCTGTTACAGCTAAAAATATTCCAGAAATCAGAAATCCAGGCACGAGCACCCATTTTTTTGAATACATATCTCCTAAATAACCCGATGGAATTTGTACAACTGTATAAGCTAAGAAAAATAAACTATTCATAAGCCCTATTTCTGCATTGTTTAATGAATAATCACTTTTAATCTCCCCTATTACTGGGGTTAAAATAGCGCGATTTCCATATATAAAAATCCAGCCTAAAAAAAATACAATAACTAATCTTATCCAATAAGGAGTCATTTTATTTTTTTTATTTTCTATTAGTACTTTTTGTTTCATTATGTCCCCCTTTTAGAAATTTAATATCAGGGTCTTTACTTGTAGTAGATCTGAATTGAATAAGATAATTACATAGTTAATTTAAATAATAAACAACAATAAAATATTGTTTATTATTTATAAATTTACTTAAACCGTGTTAATATGCTAATTCATATAATGTATGAATTAACACATTTACTCCTTCAGCTAAATCTTTAGGATCCGTATACTCAAACGGCGAATGACTAATACCTTTATGACTTGGAACAAAAACCATGGCGGTCGGTATATATGGTGCTATAATTTGAGCATCATGACCTGCACCACTATGCATCATTTTATACACAATATTATTTTGCAAACATTGCTTTTCGATAATGTCAGTTATATCTCTATCCATTGGTACTGGTGCAGCATCCATCCACATTTTAATTTTTATTTGGACTCCTAATTGATTTGCAACTTTGTTCATTTCCTGTACTATTTCATCAGTAAATTGATGCAATTCTTCTTTTTCTACATGCCTTACGTCTATCGTAAATATAGCTTTACCTGGTACTACATTTACGACATTGGGTTCTACTTTAATTTCCCCAACAGTGGCAACAAGTGGCTCCCCATGTTCTAAAGTCATGGTATGAATCCTATGTATCATATAACTAGCTGCACTCATCGCATCTTTTCTATATTTCATTGGTGTTGTGCCTGCATGATTGGATTCACCAATTATTTCAACTGTAAACCGTCGTTGACCAACAATGTTTTTGACAATACCAATGGATCTCTCTTCTTTCTCTAGTACTTCTCCTTGTTCTACATGAAGTTCAACAAATGCTTTAATATCCTTACGAGCATATTCAGGATTAGCTTTAAATGTGAAACCAGTTTGTCTCATCACCTCTACAAATGCTTGACCATTAAAATCTGAGATATTCTGAACATCTTCTTGTTTAGCAATCCCAACAATATTTTTAGATCCCCAAAATGTATATGGAAACCGACTTCCCTCTTCTTCCGCCATGGATACAACCTCAATATTCCGCAAAGGCTGTCCATATTTTTCTTTTAAATATTTTATAGCTAAAAGTCCAGCGATAATACCATACTGCCCATCAAATAATCCTCCATTTTTTACTGTATCAACATGAGAACCAGTTAATATTGTTTCGTCTTTATATTTACTACCTTCAAGCGTTCCAAATAAATTTCCGATTTCATCATAATGGATAGATAATTCCTCTTTAATAAATAGCGTTTTTAGAGACTCTTGAGCCTCTAGCCACTCTGAACTATATAAGAACCTGGATACTCCCCCTTCTGGATCTTTTCCACATTCTCCTAACCAATGAAGTAAATCGAGTGTATCCTTTCCTAATTGCAACTTATCCAGTGTATGCATTAATTTCCCTCCAGTAAACTTCCAATTAATTTACTCTTATCCTCTTAAATGCTTCCTTCTTCAAAATGTGTATTCGGAGAAGTCTCCTTAAAAAACATCATGATAATTAAACTTATTCCAAGAATGATAACAGCTGAATAAAACCCAGCAGCCATACTGCCCGTTAAATCGGCTAAATAACCTGCGATAAATGGAGCCACAATTGAGGATGACATTCCTATAAAATTATAAAGACTAAACGCTCGGCCATATGATTCTGGATTTACGTTCTCTGAAACAGTTGCAATTAGCACCGGATCTAGCGCTATTTTCCCAAAAAGACCATAAATAATAAGAGCTCCAATCATTAAAGGAATACTTTGAATATACACCGTTGCCCATAAAGAAATTGCGGCGATTGGAACCAATGTAAATACAAATATCTTTTTCTTTCCATATTTATCAGATAAATAACCCACAAAAAGTGATCCTGGTATTGCTGCCCATGGAACTAATGATGAAATAAAACCTATTTCACTGCCCTGAAATCCCCGCTCCACTTGTAAATACTTTGGTAACCACGTCATAATAACTGTAAATCCATAAATAGAGCAAAATAATATAATGAATGTAATTAAAAGATTACGGTTCTTTAATAAAGAAAGCATACTTATATCAGTCTCTATATCTATGACTGGATTACTTACATCTTTCTTTTGTCTCTTTCCTTCTTTGACAACAAAACCAATGAACAAACCGCATAAAATGGTTAAAACGGAAAATATGTAAAACATCATTCTCCAGTTTATTCCCCATTCCAACACAAGGGTACTAGAAGAAATAAAGCCTAATGATATTCCTAAAGCTGCTCCGCTATTAATGATGGCAGAACCGATACTCCTTCTTTTATTTGGTATTGCCTCAGAAGAAAGTGCGAACTGCGGTCCATAATAAGTAGCTTGTGTAAGTCCTGTTAAAGCACGCGCCACTAAGAATCCTGTAAATCCAGCCATAATACCACTTACTCCTGTAAAAATTCCAAATAAAATAAAACCCGGAACCAGAATTATTTTCCTCCCAAACTTATCGCTCAATGTACCGGCCGGAATTTGTGCGATTGTATAAGTGAAAAAGAAAATACTATTTACTAAACCCAATTGAGTATTGTTCAAGTTATACTCCAACCCTATTTCTCCCAATATAGGGTTTAAAATGTACCGATCCGCATTAAGAAATATTGTTCCTAAAGTAAATGCCAGTACAACTTTCCACCAGTAAGGAATCAAAGTAGTGGATTCTCCAAATTTATCTTGTTTTTTCATTAAGGATTCAGACATATTAACAATACTCCCTTTACATTTTTCAGTGAAAATCCACCTTATTTAATATTTTTATAAGCATACTACTTTAACACTTTGTCAAATTCGTATAATACTTTCTCTCACAATTCATTTTAAATCTATTTATTTCCCTATCTTTTTATGGAGAATCTTTCAAACATAACACTGAAATAATTGGATATCCAACAACTTTTCGAATCTTTTATAAGGCCTATTTCATATATTATTATTTAATTCTAATAACTACATTGACAAATCATCCAAATATATACTGTTTTTTTAGTTATTATAACCATAGTTAGAGTTAACACCTTTTACTCTCAGGTTTCCTGTTTTATAATGGCCATTATTTAGCAAAATATTATTAATCAATTTATCCAGTTATTATTTTCTATAACGTAGTATTTACATTTAAACTTTGTAATACATAGTAAGAGTTAGTATAATCTACTTATTTAGTAATTTGGCTCTTAATATCCTACATAAGTCATCCTTGGAGGAAATCTAATGAAACTATATGATATTATGAAAATCCCTATTTTTGATCAAGCTAAACTTATCGCTGGTCATAAGGGTTTAGAACAAGAAGTTTATACCGTTAATATGATGGATGCACCTGATATAATTCATTTCTTAAAAAGAAACGAATTATTAGTTACAAGTGCATATCATTTTAAAGACGATATGTATGCATTACGAGAACTTATCATACAAATGAAGAAACAAGGTTGTACAGCTTTAGGTATAAAAACTAAACGGTTTTTACAAGAAATACCCGAAGAAATTATTTCATTAGCAGATGAAATTTATTTTCCAATTATTGAGCTCCCATTTGACATAGGACTAGGAGATCTTGTAAATCAAACCTTAAGTTATATTCTGGATATGCGAACTAATGAATTACATCAAGCAATGCAAATACATCAACAATTTTCAAATCACATTATAAGTGGAAAAGGCATAAATATGATTTTGGAAAATTTATCATCAATAATTCAGTTACCAGTTGTACTACTTGACTATCACTTGCGCCCTATTTCCGAATACAATAACACTAAAGCATCTATTCAAATTTTAAAGAAGTTTTTTATAAACGGGCGTAAACTACCGTTATCAACAATAGAAATTGTTACTTTTTCTCTTCTTACTAAAACTCGTGATACAGTTTCAATTTTTCCCATCTTTACACAGAATAATCAATACAGCTATTTAGTTATAGACGGCTTTATTTCACCTTTAAATCGTTCAATGGTATTGGCTGTTGAACAAGCTGCAAACGTCCTTGCTTTTGAATTAATAAAAGAACATTCTTTAAGACAATACTCAAGACGCATTCAGGATGAATTTTTTACGAATGTTATTAATAGTGTTTTCTCTACTCAAAATGAAATTATTAATCTAGGAAAAGAATTTAATTTATCATTTGATCAAAAGTATATTTGTATTATAGGAAAAATAGATATAAAAGAATTCACTATGTCATTTATGGAATATCAAGAAGAAAAGGATCTTATATATGACTTGATAGAGGAAGAACTAAATTCTTATACTGCAAATGTTCATTTATTCATAAAAGATGATATGTATGTTTTGTTGGTGAATTGTGATGGCATTTGGAGACAAACTGAAAAAGAACGAATGATCTCTTTATTAAAAAACATACAGGTGAAAATCTATACATATTTTCAAAAAAGCATATCTTTTGGAATTGCTAATTCTAGCGAACAATTGTTACATATATCTCATTCATTTAAAGAAGCAACAGATGCATTTTACTACGGTGAAATATCAGGGAGTAAAGAATTTATTGAGATCTATCAAGCAAAAGAAATCTCAGCGATTTTACGTATGATTCCACAAGAACAATTAAAAAAGTTCTATGAGAGCACACTACATTCACTTGCAAATGAAAATGAAAAAGATTATGCTGTACTATTGCACACGTTATCTGTTTATTTAGAAACTCATTGTGCAATATCCGAAACTGCTAAACGTTTATTTTTACATCGTAATACCGTTATTTATCGTTTAGAGAAATGTGAAGAAATACTTGGACGAAACATAAAAGATCCAAACGAAACTTTACAATTAAGAATTGCATTTAGAATAAAACCATTAATCCATGTATGATATTTATATAAATTAAAAGCTCGTAAATAAATTTTAATATCTGAGGTCTGATATTGCATAATCGTAAATAATAAAAATATAAAGTTCTCATATTTACTAAAGGTAAGTAATCCTTCTATTTTATTTTTCTACAATACAATTACGTTCTTACAGTGGGGCACCAGACATCTATCAACTTAAGAATGGAAACAAAGTGTACTTTCATTTTGTGAGGTAAAGCATTCCTAAAATAGAAGCATACTCTTAATAATACGCATACCAAATAAACCCTATCGTTTTATTAAAAATCCAGGAAATAGTAATGAAATCCTATATTTATACGATTGAATATAATGTCACACATTTTATAAGGTAAAAAGGAAAGGATAGATGAACAGGAGAGCATACCTGTTTACATCTACCCTTTTTTACAACAATATGACCATATTAACTACTACAACTTTTCATATAATTATTGAACTATTTTTTAAATAAATAAATAAATGGTCCCCTTCACCTTCAATTGGATCAACTACATCTTCATTAAAAGATTCAGCATGTTATCTACCATATCTATTAAACCAGCGGTTTTTATTTTCCCTGATTCCTTTCCATACCTAAGGTACCCAAAAGTCCAGAGGATTTCCGAGGCTACCATCCACATTTGTGTCTCTGAAAAAACATTTTGTGCCACTAGATGAAACTGTAGATTCCTTAACAAGCTAAATCATGAAAATACACACAAAAATAGATTATCAATCATTACATTACTGCTTTGCTTCGTTCGAATAGAAAAACTCGGAAGAACGCCACTTGTTCGATATCCCCTCAATGTGATAAGGTGTCGTTCTGCAGCATCCACCTATTAAACGTGCACCTGCTTGGTACCATTCTTCAGATTGAATATCCAACGCGTTACATTGTTCATAATCATGCCATGTTTTTGTTTCTGGATTATAAGTTTCACCAGAGTTTGGATAAACAATAATCGGTTTTTTGGTGTTTGCCCTCAACTCTTGGATTGCACCAGTCACAACGTTTACTGGCGCACAATTGATGCCTATTGCTACAATTTGTTCACTTTTCTCAAAAGCTCGTGCACACTCCACGAGTTTCATACCTTCACTAATCTCTTTCTCATTTTTTAGCGAAAAGGTAAGCCACGCATATGTTTCTGGAAACTCACGCAATAATGTATCTAATACTCTTGCTTCTTGCAGGGAAGGGATCGTTTCAAATGCCAATAGATCTGCACCTGCTTCAATTAACGCGGACATTCTCGAACGGTGAAAGTCTGCTAATGTTTTATCTGTCACACCATAGTTGCCTACATACTCTGAACCATCTGCAAGGTAAGCCCCGTACGGCCCAACTGATGCAACAACCAATGGTTTAGGCCTATTCGTTTGCTTATTTTCCTTCCAAAAATCATCTCTTGCCCTTCTTGCAAGTAACACCGTTTTCTTAATTAATTTCAAAGCTTCCTGTTCTTGTATTCCACGCGTGGAAAAACCACTAATAGTAGCTTGATAGCTTGCTGTTATGGCACAGTCCGCTCCAGCAATAAAATAATCTAAATGAACCTGATAAATTAGTTCTGGATTTTCTAGTAACACACGTGCCGACCAAAGGGGATCGTCCAAATTACATCCATGTGCCTCCAATTCTGTAGCTAATGCTCCGTCAAGAATCATAATGGAATGTTGGGATAAAATATCATCAATTGGGTTGATTTTGTTCGACATAATCTACGCCCCTCTTTTTTAGATTTTTTGTTAGATAATAACTTCCATAGCAAAACAAAATAAACGGTATGCCGCAATATAAGGCAATCCTCTGTGTTGGATCGAATGCAATTCCAATACACGATGCCAGACAAAGGATAAAAGAAGCAATTGGTACTAATGGATATAGTGGTGTGCGATAAATCAAGTCCTTTTCAGAATTTCCTTCTTTCAAAAATTGTCTGCGAAATAGGAACTGGGAAGCACTAATACTCATCCAAACTACGACTACTGCTAGACCGGAAATGGAAACAAGTACGATATAGACAGTATCTGGTGCCACAATACTTGAGAGCAAAGCCAAAGCTCCACCCACCATGCTGAAAATGACGGCGTTGATTGGAACACCTTGCTTCGTCATTTTTCCAAAAATGGGGGATATCATGTTCTTATTAGCAAGCGACCAAAGCATTCTAGAAGAGGCGTAAAGGCCTGAGTTTGCCGCAGATAAAATGGCTGTTAAGATAACGAAATTCATTATGTCAGCTGAATATGGCACCCCAATTCGTTCTAGAACTGCAACAAAAGGGCTCTCTAATACCCCCGCATCGGAAATAGGCAATAACGCAGATAAAACAACAATCGTTCCTACAAAAAAGATGATCAATCTCCACAGAGTAGTTCGAATGGCCTTCGGTATCATTTTTTCCGGGTTCGCTGTTTCTCCAGCTGCAATGCCTATTAATTCTGTTCCCGAAAAAGCAAAATTAACCGCAAGCATGGTCATCATAATGGCCGTAGCACCATGAGGAAATAAACCTCCACTTGTAAAATTAGAAAAGAATGGTGCTGCTTTTGAATGAGCCATCGGAAGAAACCCTAGCATTGCCGCTACTCCTAAAACAATAAAAATCACAATAGCTATAACCTTTATCGATGAAAACCAAAATTCGGATTCGGCAAAAAATTTAACAGTCAGAACATTTAATACAAAGATCAAAATGGCAAAAAGAGCACTCCATACCCAAACATTAATCGATGGAAACCATCGCTTCATAAGTAATCCTGCGGCTGTAAATTCAGAACCTAAAGCAACAGTCCAAGTTAACCAATACAACCAGGCTACTGTATACCCTGTACCCGGTCCAATGTATTTAACTGCATAACTATGAAATGCGCCCGTTTCGGGCATATGTACGGAAAGTTCTCCTAAACATAGCATAACTAGATAAACCACTAGTGCACCAACCAAATAGGATAGAATTGTTCCAAATGGGCCAGCTTGTTGAATAGTGTAACCCGAACTTAAGAATAAGCCCGTTCCAATCACCCCACCAAGTGATAGCATGACTAAATGACGTGCTTGCATTTTCCTTTGAAATTCTTGCCCATTTTTGTTCTCCATTTCTACTCTCCTTTAGTTACTATCCAGAAAAAACAAAAACGCACTCTAAAAAAGAGGGCGCTACTGACAAATAAAAACGGAAGCTCTCATCTATCAGGATTATCACCCGCTGGAATTAGCACAGTGTCTACTTAAGCAGACCTGTTGCTGAGGTTTCATAAGGCCAGTCCCTCCACCTCTCTGGATAAGAAATATTTTTTTATAACCTTATCAATCCATTCAATAACTGTCAAGACAATTCTGTTTTTTTAAAAAAATCATCTATTATAGAAATACAAAAAAAGGAGTATTACTATAACTGCAATCCACTCCTTCTTGGGTATTATTTAAAAATTGAACATACAAAACCTCATTTATTTATGATACAGTTCACAAGCACTTCCTCAAAATTTGATGCGCTTCTAAATATCTTCTTACTTCTTTGGCTATGGGGATCACCGCAACTTAGAGATGTGTGACGAGACCCCATCGCCATCAAGCTAAGGTTTTGAAGTACCCCCTAAATGACAATTTTCTTTCTCTACAATTAATTATTTCGAGAAATGAGCTCATATTTTTGTTTTGGGGATGTTTACTTTTCTTAAGTTAATGGGTATGCGGCCGTACCCTTAAACAAGAAACACAAGCGCCAGCTACTAAAGAAGAGCCTAAAAAAGAAGAACCCAAAAAAGAGGGGCCTAAGAAAGAAGAAGCTCCGAAAAATAAACCTGGAATTAGCAAAACTAAGTTCAATTAAATCAAAAATGGAATGAGTTACGACGAAGTTAAAACTATCATTGGTAGCGACGGGGAAGTTTTATCTTAGACTGGGCAAGCTAGCGAACAACTTCATACCATTATGTATAAATGGAATGTAGAAAAAGGATTTGGTGCTAATGCGAACTTCATGTTCTAAGAAGGTAAATTGCAAAATAAATCTCAATTCGGTTTAAAATAAAAAAAGCACTCATATGAGTGCTTTTTTAAATTCCTAATAATTGCTTTTTCTTCGCTTGAAACTCTTCTTCAGTAATAACTCCTTGATCTAACAACTCTTTATACTTCAATATTTCATCTGCCCCACTTACTGATGCAGAAACTTGAGGTTTGCTTTTATTAGCTAAAATACTCTCAATATACTCTTTAATTTCTACAGCCATTTTTTCTTCTTTTTTTGTAAACATAACTGTGTTTTCATCTGCTGCTGCAGCCATAACCCCTTTTTTACTCTCTTGACTACCCATAAAAATAAATTGTATGTAACCATTTGTGAGAAAATTGGCTTTTTTAATTTGAATACCAGTCATATTGTTAATATCAATGGTTTTTTCACCGTCTAATCCATGATTTAAAAAATTCAAGGCTCCTCTTCGCTTCAGTCGAATGAAGTTATCCTCTATTCTTACTACTGTTTTCCCTGCCCCTTTAAACTCAAATGTTCTATCCAAGCTCTCCACCCCTATAATTACATAATGTATTACTCAAATATTATAACTCTGAATCTTTATTTACAAAATATAGATTTTGTTCACTTTTACGATACATTTATGAAACAGTCGTATGTTACGTTATAAAAGTCCATTTTTTGAATCATTTTCATTCTGTTAAAAAGTCCCAGACCTTCTAGGGCTTTTTACGTTTAAATAAAGAGGTATACCAAATTTCTCAATGTACAATATTACTTGACATAGTAAAATAATAATTGAATTGGCGTCCAATACATATCATTAAAATTAAAGTGGTTCAAGTCGGAGGAAGGCACCTTTGGGTGTCTTTTCTTTATTATAAAAACCCTCAAGCATTCTTACACTTGAGGGCTTATCAATTGAAAGGTAGGGCTGTTTGGAGTTCTTTATATTAAGAACAAAGCGGGATTACTCCTAAACCAATTAATAGAGCTGCAGCAAACGCTGGAATTGGGACAGGGATCTCGATACCCTCTACAACTAAGAAGTATTGTCCACTTACTACTTTAAAACAAACTAATTGCATGGTTATTCCTCCCTTCTGCTAAGATTAATACATTATATTATTTAATCTAATTATTGATATAATTCAATAGTTTGCTTTTAAGAAAATGTGCAATTTATTTATATTCAGGTGAAGCGCCCTAAATCATCTTTCCCTTATTTTTAAAAGGACCTGCTCATTTAATCCTTAAAAACATAAAGTAATTTGAATCCATTAAAATACATGAGTGACTCCTTATTTTTCTCCTACTATTTAAAGGAGGAATTATTATGGGCTTTGGTGGTAGCTGCGGTGGCGGCTGTGGCTTTGCAGGAGGATTTGCTTTATTAGTTGTATTATTTATTTTATTAATTATTGTTGGAGCTTCTTGCTTCTGCTAAAAACTATGGGAAAAGACACTCTTGTTTGGGTGCCTTTTCTTTTTCTCAATATAAGAGCTATAAAAATATGCTATAGTTTTAATAGAAATTCCCTTTTGTGCAATGAGATAAAAATACCCAACAAAAAACCCACCTATTTCCGTAGGTGGGCCTTATCTTTATTACACAATACCAAATTATACTCCCATTTTTTCATAAACTTTATGCAATTATACAATTTCTCCTTTATGTGTACTGATTTCATTTTACGGATTTTATTCATTAATACATTTTGCGGTTTTAAAATCTTTATTTATATAAGTAGCTCATACATGGGTTTAAATATTTGTACCAATATTATCTAATGTTTTGGGATTTACTTTTTCTCCATCTATTGTCATCTTTATTTTTTGCTTCGAATTTGCTGTTACCACCCAAGCATTCGGTAAATAGCGATCTTCATGAGACAATGTAGAAGGTGAATTTATAACCCTTCCTCCTAAATATAGAGTAGCAGAGGATCCTCCATCCATTGCCATTGCATTTATTGCTCCTTTTTCATATAGAATATCTTGACACTCTTTTAACGTAGCCCCTATACTATGCGTCTGTCTACCGTCAATAACTAGAAACATAATTGTACCATCTTCTTTTTGTGCCATAATACTTCGCGGTGCAGAGCCCCAGCCACCGTCTCCTTCTGTAATCATTTTTTCTCCATTTACAATTAACTGTGGCATAAATCCTGCCGCTGAAACGACTTGTTTATCCAAAAGTTGTTGGGTAGAATAATTTCCTGTTATCATTTGCCCAAACTTTGTTAAACCCGTAATAATTGTAGGGGTATTTCTATCCATATTCGTATCAATAGCTTCCCCATTTTCTATTACTATTCCAGTTGCAACATTTCCTCCACCCCTTCCTGTTTCATCAGCAAATCCACTTGCATTCACAGCAACAAGTGCATGATTACGCTTTGCTATTACGCTAATTTTTTCTCCTCTGTTAGCGCCCTGTGTTCCTTGATGGCTAACAAGTTTAACATTGAAGGGATTGCTAATAGTAACTAATTTCCCTTCAAAAAGAAAGCGACTATCTTTGTTACTTTTAATTGTTTCTACATCAATTTCTAATGGTTGATTTTTAAATTCTTCTAATCTTTTTCCTGCTATTTTTTTATAAATATGCTCATCACTGTTTGACCATTTCGGATGGTTAATTCTATCTTGCAGTTTATCTAGTTCCTTTTGGGATAGGAATGTATATTTCGCATATTGTGGATGCTGAGAAGTTAGTATACTCCCAGCCATTGTTATACGAAGCTCTCGGCCATAGCTAGTACCAAATAATATTCCTATGCCAATAAGCATGAAAATAGACAACAGTAGCAAAATTCGTTTGAAGATTTTTCTTAGATGTTTCATAGTTTTATCCTCCAGCATTCATTACATTCAATAAATCCATTAAAATATTATTTATCTCAAGACATAAGTGTTTGATTTCCTCATTTTTGAATTCTCCACTAGATTTTAGCAATCAAGGCAAAATACTTATTCCGCATTTCGCTTTTACTTCAGTGTATATTTACAAATTTAATAACGTTTTTGCAACCATGAAATAAATTACTAATCCTGTTCCGTCAACAAATGTTGTAATAAATGGACCCGAAACAACTGCAGGATCTAGTTTTAATTTTCTTAGAATCAAAGGTAAAACTGCTGCTACAATAGAAGCCCAAATAACAATAAATAATAAAGTAATTGCTACAACTTGTGCAACTTCTGTTCCAACTCCTAACATGTAAGCACGAGTGAGCCCAGCTATCCCAAGTGCAAGCCCAAGAAGCATACCAATTGCAAATTCTTTTTTCATTACACGGAAAAGGTCTTTAAATTTCACCTCTCCGATACCAATTGCACGAGTAATTGTTGCTACAACCTGTGTTCCTGTATTCCCACCAGTACCTACTAATAACGGAACAAAGAAAGCAAGGGCAACTACAGTTTCAATTTCGTCTTCAAAATACTTTAATACCGTACCTGTGTATGCCTCAGCAACAAAAAGAAGTAATAGCCATGGTAGACGTTTTAAGAAAATGCTCCAAATGCTAGCTTCAAAGTAAGATTGATTCAATGGTTCACTTCCGCCTAACTTTTGAATATCTTCTGTAGCTTCTGCTTCCATAACATTCATTACGTCATCAAATGTTATAATACCAATCATTTTATTATTTGCTTTTGTCACAGGTATTGCTGCTAAATTATAATTCAGGAGCTTTTTTACAACTTCTTGCTGGTCAACTTCAGCTTGTACTGAAATTACCTCTTGAATCATAATAGTAGATAATATCTCTTCATCTGCTGCTAGTAATAACTCATGTATGGAAACGATTCCCTCAAGATAACCATGACTATCAAGAACATAACTATAAGATATTGATTCTACATTTTCAGAATGTTCCCTAATGTACTTCAATGTCATTTTTACTGACCAATTTCCTCTAACTGCAACAAAATCACTTGTGACAAGACTTCCTGCCGTTTCAGGTTTGAAATTCATCAATTTTTTTACGTTATGTTTTGTAATTTTGTCTAGATACGCCATTAATTTAGCTTGTTTTTCAGGATGAACCGCTAGAAGTAAATCTACTAATTCATCAATCGGTTGTAAATTTAGTAACTTTTTAGCTTTGTTTTCAGATAAGTGAATTAAGATATTATATTTTTCTTCTGCACTCATATATTGAAGAATTTTAGAGCTTTTTAATACGGGAATCGTATTTAGCAATATGATTTGATCTTCAATTGAAAATCTTTTTACTTCTTGTGCAACATCATACGACGGAAGACGTAAAACTTTCTCTGCATCCAAATTATTTTTGGTTACAAGTAATTCTTTTAATAATTTCTTCATGTTAACTCCTCCTCATATTGCTAAGGGAGACTCTAGAGTTTCATGAGTGGTTTTGTTTTATTTTATCTGTCTTAAATTTTTTATTAAGCAATAATAGTTACATTGCAATCAATTCATTAGTTAGAATTACCTCCTTTTTGAATATAGACAAGATAAAAATAAATAAAATTAAACAGAAAAACCTTTACTCAAAAAGGAGTAAAGGTTTTTTCACAATACAAATAAATGATTATTAAGACCGCCCTGCCAAAATCACAGAGGTGCCTTTCTATCAAATCGTATACCACTCCCTCGTTGAGTTTTAGCACTGTATAGCATAGGTTTTTATAACCAGCTACATTAAGAAGGGCCTTAATCCGACCGTTCCTGTTGACCCATTGGCGTCTCTCGACATTTTTGGGCAGCAGCGTTTCTCTATACAGGAGCCTCACCTAACAAAGTTTATTGAATTACTTCAAAATTTAAACCAGAATTTAATATTTGTCAACTGACTTTCAATTCCATTCATAAAAAAATCTTTTATAGAAAATTAAATTATATTTTCTTATAAATTTAAAATTCCCCTTAAAAACATAGAATTCAAATAGATTTAATTCGAAGAAGCGTTATAAAACATATGAAACTTATTGTTTTTAATCAAATTCCAATTGTATAACAAAAGATAAATAATTAGTCATTCTTTATATCAAAAGAACATTCTAAAAAAATCTTCTTTTATAATTAAAATCTTCTTTACTGTTTATCAAATTTATGTGGTTAAACTACTTAATCAAACGATACACTACAAGTCAAAAATATGTACTTATACGGAATGATTACATACATTTTCTCTTATCATTTCTCAAAGGACTATAAAGCAATAAAATAAATAAAATTAGCAATACGGTTGCTTGACAAGCAAAAAAAATATATTTATGCTTGCTACACGAAACAAACACATAAAATTTATATTGCTTAACCTGTTAGGTGAGGCTCCTATGCAAACACAGGCTATTGCCCAAAAATGTCGAAAGACGCCAATGGGTAGAACAGGAATTGTCGGATTAAGGCTCTTCTTAAGATAGCTAAGTAATGAATTTTCATTACTTTACGTTGTATAGTGCCAAAGCTCTACTAGGGGGAGAAAAGCCTTATTTAGTCATGCCATTTTGAATCCCTCTAGTTACATACTAGGGGGATTTTTGCGTAAAAAAACAGGGAGTAAGCGATAGAATCTTCCCAAACAAAAGTCATATTTAATAATTGACGAGAACAAGATTCTATTCATTAGCAAATGGAATATTATGTTTTGTTTTAAATCAGGAGGATATTAAAATGAAAAAAATATTAAAACTCGATTATCTATTGCTCCTTCCTCTATTCATAACTTGTACTTTAGGTATTATCATGATGTATAGCGCGAGCTCCATTGTCGCTGTCCAACATTACGGTTATAACAGTAGACATTTTGTTGATTCTCAATTAACAAAGCTACTTTTAGGAACAATAGGGTTAATAGTTTGTGCTTTACTCCCATATGAAATATGGAAAAAACGAATAGTCTCAATCTGTATTATGGTTGGGGGGACTTTTTTATTAATTATGGTTTTATGGAAAGGAAAAGTGGTGAATAATGCTCAATCATGGATCTTTGGAATACAGCCAGCTGAATTTCTTAAATTAGGAACAATCCTTGTAACAGCCCGTTTTTTTGCATTGCGACAAGAACAAGCTAAAAATAACTGGAGTGGTATCGGAAAACTTTTATTTTTTTTAGCTACAATTTTTTTTCTTATCTTTAAACAACCAAATTTAGGATCTGCACTTTTAATATTAGGTATAGGTTTTAGCATATTTCTTTGTTCAGGAATAAATATAAATCTACTAATCAAAAGAACTACCATCGGTTCTATTTTATGGTTACCTATTTTATATTATTTGATTCAATATAGTTTATCAGAAGTTCAAAAGACACGTATTACTACGATTTTCAATCCCTTTCTTGATGCGCAAGGAAATGGATACCAGCTTGTAAACTCTTTTATTGCCATGGGCTCTGGAGGAATCATTGGTCGTGGATTTGGAAATAGCATACAAAAAACAGGTTATCTTCCAGAACCACACACTGATTTTATAATGGCAATAGTTTCTGAAGAACTAGGATTTATTGGTGTATTTATTCTATTGGTTGGAGTTTTGACTATAGTACTTCGCTCCTTAAAAATTGCACAATTATGTGTAGATCCATTCGGCAGTTTTATAGCAATTGGTATAGGATGTATGATTGGTATGCAATCAGTTGTAAATTTAGGTGGTATTACGGGACTATTTCCTCTTACAGGTACTCCATTTCCATTTGTAAGTTTTGGTGGAAGTTCTTTAATGGTGAATTTAATAGCAATAGGAATATTGCTTAATATCTCAATTTTCAATAAAATAAGATTTCTCCCTCAGGATATATAGCTAATATACTCATATTGTCTTATTAAATAAACCGGTTTAACAACCTTCGATTATATATTCTATACTGATTTTCTCCTAGAAATATTTAACTTATGAAGCAAGCGAACAGTTTTTAGTTTATCTTCCCTTTTTATTTAGCTAGGTATTGGGGTACCGCCCCATACCTATCAATCTATTGTATTAGTGTCACCCCATAACGATAAAAATACACTTAGTTGCCAGAAAATAAACCTAATTCTTATACAGCATGTACTGATTATTAAAGAAAAAATGCAATCGGGTCTATCGCTACATCAATAAAAATAATTCAAAATACCTTTCATTAATAACTAATGAAAGGTATTTTGAATTAATCATTATAGTTCATCTTCTTCAAATTTTTCACTTTTATACTTGCTATATCCATATGTACATAAGCCAAAACAAACTCCACCTATACTATTTATTGTACGATAGTTGATTAATAATTACATCTAGAGAAACATCCCTGATTATAACAGTGAGCTTTGGCTAGCTATTCAAGTCACATTATTTTACTCTCTTCGGTAAAGCTGAGCCTGAATGTTCAATTACTGGATGAACATGAACATTAATTTCAGCATTACTAAAATAATTTTCACCTTGATCCCAATTCTTACTTATTTTCTTCCATTCTTTATAATTATTCCGCTTATATACTTCTCCTAACGCTAATACATCCACCTTATATTTTTTTTGAACAAGCTTTATTGATTTTTGAATCCTTTGCTCCATCTCTTTTGAAATATCCTTCGTTAAGCGTTTTTCATTCATGAATTTTTTATGATCACTAAAATGCAACTCCGCCAAAGTACCTTCGAGAAATAGATGAATATCAAACTTAGGTTTTGTAGTATTTTTAGTAAACACCTTTATTTTTCTGTGTAGCTTATGAATTTCATATGTAATAAGCTGATTCTTTTTACGTATGGTAAAATAACCTCCTAATTTTTCACCAATTACAAAGTTCATTCCCACTGTCTGTTCTCCGTTTAACATTCCAACACATTTGTTATCCTTCCCGCGAAACAACGCAGCCCCATTCATTTCTATCCCTTGTTTTGTTGGCCTTAAGACAGGAAGTACAAAACTTCGTTTTGAAATTATCTTTTCCTGCACATCACCAATTCTTACTGCCTCAATCATTTGAGCATTTTTCGGAGGATGTTCAGCTAGCATATCAATATACTGTGCCGGTAAATTTTCTGGTTTTGCACTTTGTTTCAAGATAGCTTCTGCATTTTTTTCAGAAACAAATAGACGGATGTTTCTTCTCATTTCATGATCACGAATATATAGATCAAGCGTATTTTGTAAAACATTAGGATTCGTGAGTAATTTTTCAGAAAAAATGATTACTTGTATATGCGGAAAAAATAATTCGCGACTAATTTTTTTAGCGATAGTTCGTATTTGTTCAAGTACACTATCTGCTTTTGCACTCACGTTAATATAATTATTTCCTGCACCTTTTCCACCTTGCTGCGTTAACTTACTGGGAAGTACCATCTGATACGTCCCTTTCATAATTGGATTTGATTTCGTTTCCTTAACAATATCGTAAGCCGCACCTACTACAAATCCTCTTTCTTCTATCTCCGCTAACTCAGAGCAACCGCTGATAGCCCCAGCTATAAGGCCAATTGCTATAATTTTAAGAAGACATTTCATTTCTACCATTCCTTTATTTTAGCTTATATACAATCAAAACTAGTAAAAGCGTTAACACAACAAAGATCATATCAATACAATCAAAATCAAAATAATCCGACTGTCTGAAGATATAACTTGCATAGTAATATTGCTAGGCATAGACAATGTACCTACATCAATGTTAGTTGAATATGCGCAAAACCAAGTCCCCATTATCTAAGTTTTTCATCTCCATGCTTAAATGATTTCAATTATTTTTGCTTCTCTAGATTTTTTATAAAATCTTACATCTAAAATTAATCTGTTTTGCCAGTTAACATAGATTTTGACAGACGGATAAATTCTTCTTTTCAATCTAAAAAATTGTATTTGCAATAAGAGTTATATAAGAAATACCAACACTTTTTAAATTTGTTATATAAATCGTAAGTGCAATAGGATATAAAATAATTCCATACTGTCCAAAACTAATCGGAATAAGTAAAACAATAATACTAAGAGTGAATCTACAATCCCTATATTCACCGCCACTTCTCTAATTACAAGTCCAACTGTTTGTCCCATCGATTTCAGAGGTCTAATTTCAACTTTAACAATTCCACTCACTTAACTTTCCTTTCAATAGGTTGTAGTTAGGTTCTGTTAGTAGAATGAAATATATACTAGAAAAGAGCTATCCCTCTTTAAGGATAGCTCTAACAGATGAATTATTTAACTCGATTGGCCAGTCGAACACAGCCTTAAATAATGGCGATTACGAGATATGAGTTATGTTTGAAATTAACAAAAACATAATATAACCAATAAGTCTTTCGCTCCAAATTTACTTCTTCATTGAAAAAAACAACATTTTCAGCTAGATTTAGTAAGGCATTTTAGGATGAAAAATTATAAATCCCTTGTACAATTAATTGTAATTCATCAAATACAGACATAGACATACAAATCCACTTTATTTTTTAAAGAAAGGCTTAACTTATTTATTTGTTTGTTAACCAACGTTAGAAATATTATTTGTATGTATTTAAAAACTCAAGAGCTTTGTTAAAAGTTTCTTGACCTGCAGGTGTATTCATTTTAAATTGAAATTCATGCGCTAACTCTCCAGAAATATTTTTATCAAAAAAGAGTTTTTCTACAGGTACCCCCTTACTTTCTAATGCAGAAGCCATTGCTTTGCCTTGTTCTTCAAATGATGCTTTATTTCCATCTGTAATAAACGTTGGTGGATAATCCTTTGTTATATGTTTAAAGATTGAAGCAATTTCTATTTCAGGTAAGCTTTCAAAATCCTTTTTCCCAAAATAAGCCCAGCCAGTGGTACGCATAAAGTCTTGCACTTCTTTAGTTGTTTCCATTTTAGCTAATGCAGGCATATCATACGGACCACAAAATAGTAATATACCTTTAATTGTTGAAGGTTCAACAATAGGATCAATTTTAGTTAAATTTGCATACCTAGGAGAGGTTTGAATATTAACGAATTGTCCAGATATTTGTGCTCCAGCAGAATCTCCTGCAAAATATACGCGATCTAATTTTAAATGATATTTTTTCGTATTTTCTTTTATATATTCGTAAGCTTCACCAAGTTGGAGTACTGGTGTAGGATAATTCCTTTTAGGAGCCAGAGCATAATTTATATTAACCACTGTATACCCCTTAGCCGCTAATTCTACTGCATAACCAGTAATGTCGGATTTATCTCCACCAACAAACCCACCCCCATGTACCCAAAAGACAACAGGTGTTTTTTCATTATGAATTTTTGGGTAAATAATATCTAATGTGCCATCAGGAAATTTAGAATTATAATTGATATCCCTAACAATTTGTGTTTCGTATATAGCATTTTTATAATTATCGGATTGAACAAACATTCCACCTTCAAACGCCTTTTTTATAAGAAATGCTTTTGGATTAGGAGAAAGATTCCAATAACTAATCCCTGCAACAATTAGTCCGAAAACAATCGTAAGTAATATAAACATTCTTTTCTTCCATACCCCTTTAGATTTTGATGATTTTAATTTCATAAGTTTAGAATCTCCATTCTTTTTAGTATCCTAACAATGTGAAAAAGTAAGTATTAATTTTGTGCACTAAAAAATATAAAAATAATGCTAATCTATCAAATGAATTAGTACCATTAGAAACGCATGGACTTATTAAGGCACATATTTATCTAACCTACATAAACTAATGATGTACAATCGCCTACTTTATGAATTCTTTAATGATATATAGAAAGTGTTCATTAAGTTATGATTGTTGGGAAATATCATTTATATTTCTTCTAAAATATACAGGTACATATTGCACATCGCGGTCTGTTTATTTTAGAGCAAGGTTGTTTATAAGTAGTTCCTTTCTTTAAAAGAAGGAACTACATTTTTTAAATTAAATTTCTAAATGAATAAATTTAGCTCGGGAAAGGAATTGAACTTATGTCTAATTTAAATTTCATTTCTGATCAATTTGCTGCAATTCTTAAAGGAAAGAGTAAAATAAATCAAGGTGGTTGTTCGGTGTCTTTTCACCGCAATTTTAGGGTCCTGGTACAAGGAAAACCAAGTACCAATGTAGTTCCCGTCGGAGTAAGTTTTGAATCGTTGGATCAAAATGGTAATGCATTAAATCTAGGCGAAATCGCGGTTCTACAAGAAGAGATCCCTGCATTTATGAAATCAATTGTACAACAAGGAATTATTGTCAGTGCTTTACATAATCACTGGTTATACATGAATCCCTTAATTATGTATGTTCATATCCAATCGGTAGAGCCCCCGTTACATTTTGCAAAAAAATTGGCGAATTCCTTTTTGTCCTTAAACAGCTATCCTATCTCTAATAACGAAGAACATTAATCAATGTTTTGGTCGTATTCATTTGTTATTCTGGGAAGCACCACGTGTCCATTAACTTAAGTAACTTTAATCCCCCTAAACAAGTTTGATTAAAAAATGATGTTTTCTTATAGTTCATTTAAAATGAACTATAACCATTTGTGGAAGCATTACAACGATATATTCACTTGTATTTTTAGTAGAAATAGCCTATTCTTGGTCCACTGGAGAGGTAATATTATCTTTATAGGTATCAATATAGATATTTCCATTTGCAGCACGTACAGCATATGTAACATCTGTGTAGTGAAGGTTACGTTTTTTTAGTTCACACTGTAATTCTAGCTCCGTATGATTGTTTTGCCTTAAGTTTTCTGTCATAATTTCCCCATCCATAATTAGCTCGATAGGAAGTTTATACTCTTTTTTTGTTGGCATATTTAAATCTTGTTTTGTAACAGTACGATATTCCGGTTTTTTCAAAACAGATATTTTACCATTTGTTTCAACTACGACATAAAGAACTTCTTCAATGTTAAAAATACCATTCTCTCTTAATTGTTGGTTTAAATAATCTAGAGAATAGCGCATTTTTCGCATATTATTTTCTAAAATTTTTCCATTTTCAATAATGACTGTTGGATTTCCTGCAAATATTTTTCTGCCTATTCGACTTTTCATGGATATGTAACTTACCATTAAAATGATAAATACTAAAATAAGAAAAGCAATAACTGCATGATGAGTTTTTACATTCAAATTAAATGCCAAATTTGCAATAATACTTCCAATAGAGATAGCACCAATAAAATCAAAGGTATTCATTTCAGCGATAATTTGTTTTCCTAATATTTTAGCTCCGATAAATAAAATCGAGAAAGATAACAAAGTTCTCAAAATAATCTCTATATGTTGAGACACAAATAGCTCCTCCTTTTACGGTTGGGTGTTTGAATAATAACATCTTATATAAGAATAATATGTATCATTGCAAAAGAATTTATTATGTTCAATAACATTAGATAATTCATGTAGATGAATTAATCTCAATCCTGTTGTCAAGTTTCTCAAAAAATAATACTTACTTTCTACATAATATCAGTTCTTCACTTCGTTATGATTAGCTATAAGGAACGCTCTCGATTAGCGCTCTTTTTGTTTAAATACAGATTCGGTTTTATTCTCAGGCACCTTTTTGATTCTATTCCGTACATTATTATCACAAGGAATCTCACAGATTTCTATGGTCCAATTCCCTTGAATTTTTTGCACACCGTGTGGAAAGAACCCATTTATAGCAAACAGGTTCTTTTATTTATTCATCATACAATAACTATTTTATCAAGCCCCAATGTACATTTACGCTAACTCGATAATAGGTATACTGACATTTGCTTGCGGCCTAGTAGCAACAGGTAAAAGACACCTCTTATAGTTTGCGTTATAGTTATAACATTCAATTTACGTCATTGTCCTCCTAGAGTTTGTATAATAACTCCTCTACCTAAAGGAGTCACAAACATGTAAAGTATCTATTTCATTTCGAATCATTTATTTATGGTCGATATTTATCCTTCTCTTTCATCTCTAATCACTCTAATGCTTAATGATATTACGCATATTTTTAGATTTTCCATTTGTAGCTATATTAATTGAGACATTTCTTCGGATATTATTTTCTATAATGACCTTGAGATTAAATCAAATGCAGATTTATAATCTTCACTATCCTTTTTTATTCTCCTATTTAAACGGTATTTACTATGTAATTGTGCATATTAATTAAATACTTAACAAACTCAATGTTACACGTGGTAAAATATATGAGAAAGGTATTTTCTATAAAGTAGGTTCTTAGGCCAGAAGGCGTAACGCATCTCATATTTATGATGTGGCGTTACTGTTAACATCCATACATATGTAAACTATTTTTCAAATAAAGTCTATTGATGTCTAAGATTCTGTTTTATAGGAAGTGTTTTTATGGGATGGGGAATATATATAGGAACGTGGTTCAAGTCAAAGAAAAGGCACTCCTAGGAGTGCCTTTTCTTTGACTATTTATATGTGCGAACGCTTTCGAAATTATTGGATCTAAATTGATATACGCATTGTATTAAATAGTGCATTTTTATCATTTTAGTCAAGAAGACTCCTTCCTCAATGGAGAACGTTCTTGGGATTGCCCATGCCATGGTTCGCGGTTCTTGTATACAGGGGAAGTACTTGAAGGGTCTGCTGAAGAACCATTACAAAAATACGATTATAAAATGATAGATAATCTTACTTCAGAAGACTCTGGTTATTAACTAAATTTATGTAGCGGTTATGAAACTCGAGGGAAATTATTATTATGATGGCAGCTTTAAAATTATAAAATAATAGAAGTTAATTTCACTAATGATAATATTTTTGATATGATCAATGTATAATAAAAACATAACTCATGTAATAGTCTAAGGCGGTATACTTGACCAACGGCCGCTTAGCTAATGAGTTATACCCCTTAGAAAAGGCACCTTGCAGCAGGGGTGCCTTTTCTTTTATTTTTTTTAGTGGTACATCATTCTAAATTGAAGCTATATAGTTAAAAAGTATAATGATTAAATTGTAATTGAAGTGAAGTATGTATCCCATATGAATTCCTCCTGTAAGAGGATATTTTAAGTTCATATTTAATTATTAAAATAAACCGCACCAAAGTTTTCATTAAATCTTTTACACCAAATAGAAACCGAACCATATTCATTTACATCTATCCCTTCAGGAATTTCGTAGTTTTGATCTCCTTTATTTCCCTTTAATTTTCCTAATTCAATATACTTATAGTTTTTCACGTCTTCATTATTTTTCAAACGATTTGTAGGAACTAATACAACTCGAACATCTGGCCCATTAGATGTTGCAAAATTAGAAAGTCGTAAAACACGTTTTCCATCCGCTAATTGGTGAATTTTTGCCGTTCCGGTTGTTTCATGGACACCGTTTTGAAACTGACCTTCCCTTATTACTCGATCACTTTGCATCTTTATTTCAGTTGATTGTATCTCTGCTTGTGGCAATGATTCATTTACGTGCTTATCAATAAATAATTTCTCTGGTCGGAACAATGACCATAAAATCCCCAATACAATTATCAAACCAACTATAAGCCATACATATTTTCTTTTCATAAAGTAAAAAACCTCCTGTAACATACTGTGTAGTAGTATGTTAACAAGAAGGTCTTTCATTTTTCTAACGTAAATGTTACAAAAGTCTTTCAGCCATCTTATTTTTTTACTGATGTGATGGGAAGAGTGAACCAAAATTCACTTCCCTGCTTACCATCTACACGATTCCTTACACCAATTTCCCCTTTGTGCATTTCAATTAATGATTTTGCAATAGCTAATCCAAGTCCAGAACCTCCAGATTGTGAACTTCTTGATCGATCTGTTCTAAAAAAACGTTCAAATACACGTAATTGATCATTTGGAGAAATTCCTATTCCTTCATCCCGCAAAGTGAATTGGACCTGTTGAGCTAGTTTATTTTCTACTACAGTCAATTCAATTGTTCCAGAGATAGGAGAATATCGAATTGCATTATGTAATAAATTACCTATGACCCTTTCTATTTTACAAGGCATAATCAAAAGTTGAGGTAATGTATCAGGGACATCCAATTGCACATGGATTTGTTTGTCCCCTAATAAGACAGAATGCGACTCTAATACATCTAATAGAACTTTATCTAAATGTGTGAAACTTGGGTGAAAATCTACTTGCTCAAACTCTAACTTTGAAAGATCAAATAAGTCGTTAATTAATCCATTTAATCTTTTTATTTCTTTTAAAACCGTTGCTAAGTATTGCTTTTTCGTTTCAGGATCTTCAATCAGGTTATCTTGTAATGCTTCTATCATCATTTGCATGCTAGCCATAGGTGTTCGTAAGTCGTGTGAGATATTGGTAATTAGCTCCTTACGAGAGTTTTCCTGTTCCTCTAACTTAGTAAACCCTTCTTCTAATTTTTTTGCCATCTGTTGAAAGGCTGTTGCTAATTCTTTAAACTCACGTGGTTCTTGACCAATTATATACATTGTTTCAAAGTGTCTATCACTAAATTGTTTCGTCAATTTTATTAAATTTTGTATAGATCTCATGATAGGACGTGTCATTAACCAATAAATAAATGTTGAAATAATGAATGCTACAAATGCAATTACTGTTAATAACCGCGTTTGTTCCGGCTCAAGTAACATTTTGGTCTCACTGTACCATATAGCAATTACCATAATACTGGTACTTAATAGATTCATGAGTAACAATTGAATACGTAATCTCATGTTTCATTTCCTCCATTTGGCTCAAAGCGATATCCTATACCCCAAACCGTATGAATCCAACGATTCTTTATCGTATGCTTCTCGAGCTTTTCACGTAAACGACTCACTAATACGGTAACTGTGTTTGATGCCCCTTCATGTCCAAAATCCCAAATTAATTCAAGAAGCTGCGAGCGAGAAAATACTTGTTTTGGATGCTTTGCCATGAGATAAAGTACCTCAAACTCTTTCACCGTTAACTCCACTTCCTTTTCACAAACAAGTACATATCTTGTCTTTGGATATATTTTTAAATCTGGAAATTCTATCACTTCCAACAGGGATTCTTTCGCTTGTATTGGTACATGACTTCCTCTTCTTAGTATAATTTGAACCCTTAATACTAATTCACGAGGGGAAAATGGCTTTGTTAAATAATCATCTGCCCCCATTGTTAAGCCTAAAATTCGATCCCTTTCCTCTCCCTTAGCAGTTAACATAATAATAGGGACATTTGACTGTTGACGAATTTCCTCACATAATTCCCATCCATCTTTTTTTGGCATCATCAAATCTAATATAATTAAATCTGGTTGATGTGTAAGAAATAAATCCCAACCCTCTTTACCATTTACAGCTGTATAAACTTCATATTCTTCTCTTTCTAAATACCGTTTACATACTTCTCTAATATTTTCTTCATCTTCTACGATTAAAATTCTTTTCTTCATATACTATCCTCACTTCTTTTTCACCAATAACACAAAATTTATTTTTTCTATTATCCAATAAAAATATCTTTATAGGTAAAGATATAGAAACTAATCACATAAATAAATCTGAATTCCACATTTCAGCCTCGAAACAAATGAAAATTCGGAAAAAAATTATGTAATATAGATAGTAATCTTAACATTTGATTACTTATATGACTAGACAAGTATTTAAAATAGTAGTTACTAAATCATATAAATTAAAAGGAATGAGTCCGATTCAACATCGAACTCATTCCTTATTAGTAACCTAAATTATTGTATCTAACTTTTCCGATTTAATACATTTACGTTTCTATTTCCAAACTTAGCAACAGAACTATTACCTATTACTGAACTCTTGATAGATTCCATGCTATAGTATCAGTCCCATTCTCTCCATTACCATATTTCATATAATCGATTAAATATCCTACCTTTAACTTGTTACCATTAGATAGTATGTTCCATTGCTTATGGTGTCCGGTGAAATTCTTTGGATATGCATGATTAAATTTAAAAGTACTTGCGTTCTGTTTTTGATCTAAGTGGATATAACTATCTTGAAGTTTTAAATATGCATAATCTGAATAAATAGGATTTTGAAATTTAATTAATACCTCTTCATCTTTTTTAATTGGTTTTCCAGGTTTAGGTTGACCTACTCTTTCAATAATTATATTTACTTTTTCATCGCTAGATTTTTCAGACCACAGATACTCCCATTTATTCCCGGCATGATGACTTCCCCAATAAGCTGTATTTCCATATGAAGCCACGGTATAAGGAACTCCTTCTGTAACAAATTCACCTGAATTATCTACTACATAATCTTCAAATTCTTTATTAGCTTTAATTTCAGTATCAATCTTTTGTGTAGGCGTTAAATTGTGTGCGTCATTGATTTCAAATGTAACTTTTCTGTGCGCAGCAATTTCAGATTTAATAGGGTGTATATTTTCTCTCGACTCATATGTAAATCCATTCTCACGTTTAACTAGTGTTACTGTTTGTGACGGAGCATTCCATTTCTTGTTATACGTAGTAGGAATCTCTTTACTCACTCCAAATAAACCAGGTAAAATTGTTGCCCTAATCTTTTGCGTCACAGAATCATAACTACCTTCTACTAATGTTGGTTGCTGTAGTTTTGCAAAAGCACCGTGTACAGAGTTTTTATGTAAATAACCGCGATCTCCCTGTCCCGCTTTTAAATCGTTTAATGCATCAGTTCCATTATTAGCTGAAACCACTGATACGTTATTAGTACTTTTAGCCTTGTTTACAATATGATTTACTTTTTTCGTATCTATATTTACATGTTGAAAAACTTCGTTATAGGATAACACTGGCTTATCAGCAAGGGATTTGTCTTTAGGAGTATATACCCTAAACTGTGGTATATTTCCTATATCTGTTTCTAATTGCTCAGTAGCTGCATTCACTCTAGACTCATATCTCCCTGAATCCCCCAAATGCATAATTTCTTCACCTTTTTCAATAGATAAATCCATTGTACTTGTAGGTAAAACTTCAATCGAAAGAAGTTCCCCTTGTTCAACAGCTTTCAATTCATCCAAAGATAAGACAATATTTGCATCTGCTTGCCCTTCTAAACTGTCAATTACTACTTCTGTTTTATTCCGTCCACCTTTTTCTGTACTTAAATAGTTTGCTTTATAACGATCTTGTGTTGCCTTTACAGTATTAATAATTTTGTTTCCTAAACGAATATTAAAATGTGGCGAAACATTTTCAGCGGATGCTGTTCCTACATTCTTATATTCCAAATGTACCCGTAATTTTGCTGCGTTCGCTGTATCAACAGTTGTTGCAGTAGACCAATCAAAATTATTTGTATAACTCTCCGTTTCCGTAGTTGTTTTTGAATATCCATATCCCACATTTGCTGAAACACTTCCGGAAGGAACAGGGCCGGCTGCTGAGCCTTCAACACCACCTGAACCACTTAAACCTACATTAAATGAATGTTGTGTAGATACACTTTTTTCCCATCCTCTGCTAACTGATCCGCCATTATTATCCGTAATGGTTGCAATAGGAATTACTTCAATTCGTTTGACACCAATTTGCAAATTAGGTATATTGGCAACTATCGGATTGAAATTAGTATCAGAATCGTTGTTATAATTCTCAACCTCATACATATCAGTAAAAGGATCACCATCCGTATTTGCATTCATAGGATTCGATATAAATTTTGGTTTCCCTTTATCCTTCTCAGGATCCCATGCTTTTGCTTCATTTTTTCCAGTTTGTGAATTGAATTCAATTTTATATCCATTAATCTCTAAGTCGTTAGAAATACCATCTTTGTCCCAATCATTGTTTGCCATTTCAATGTTTTGTGTAATGAGCGAACCTATCTCCCCATCAGATCCGAGCGTGAAATTCTTATCTTCTTTTTTTGCATTTGTATTCTCTTTGAATATTTCAACTGTACCTCCTGGATTCGGTTGTTTTACATCTGCTAAAGCAGGAGATGCTAGAGTCAGTGCCATCGATACACTACCTAATACACTAATTGCTGGCTTTAATTGTTTCATTGTTATTTTCCTCCTTGGTTTCTAGGTCGATTAGAACACCTACTTGTAAGATTAATTTCATCATATATAACGAATCTTTCTTTTCTCTCTCATAACTGTTAAAAAAGTCTCTCGTAAATGTTACAAAACACTTACAAAGTTTTTAAAATCTATATATGAAACATCAAAAAGCCGTAATATGAAGAATCGATTACAATGTATACAAAAAAGCAGCTAGCCAAAGCTAACTGCTTACTAACTTATAAAATTTCAGTAAAAGAATGTAATAATTTTGAAGTGTGCAAATTGGGAGAGTGACTTCAACTATAGTTCCCTTATTCACTTCACTCTCAATAAATACCTTCCCCTGGTGTGCTTCAATAATTTTATAATAGACCATTAATCCTAAGCTGATTCCCTCTTCCTTAATACTGTAAAAGGTTCCCCTAAATATGACGATTAAAACCGCTTTTATTTCGAAATATTCAGAAGTATTTCGGGTTTGTAAGACAAATGAAAGATAATTCAATATGAGAAATATTGTAGTTTGGATACACTCATTAACATAAACTACAAGAAAAGAGGTATACTCGTATGGGCATACTACAGGTTCGCGACTTAAGTAAACTCTACACAGGAAAAGTATCCTATAAAGCACTTTCAAATATTGATTTGACGATAAATAAGGGGGAATTTGTAGGGATTATGGGACCATCTGGAAGTGGGAAAACCACTTTCCTCAATATGATTTCTACTATTGATGCGCCAACATCAGGCGAAGTATTGATTAATGGCAAGAACCCTTTTCGTTTATCCTCTCATGACTTGGCACTATTTCGACGTCGTGAATTAGGATTTATCTTTCAATCATTTAACCTTTTGAATACTTTAACAGTAAAAGAAAATATTCTTCTTCCACTTACATTAGACAATGTAAATCTGAAAGAAATGCACAAACGAGTAGAATTCATTTCCAACCAATTAGGTATTGGGGAAATTTTAAATAAACGAACCTATGAAATTTCAGGTGGACAAGCTCAACGAACAGCGATTGCTCGCGCACTCATTCATTCTCCTCGATTAATTCTTGCAGATGAACCGACAGGGAACTTAGATTCAAAAGCTGCTGGTGATGTAATGGAACTATTAACGAAATTAAACAAGGAACAACAAGCAACCATGATGTTAGTGACACATGATCCAATGGCTGCGAGTTACTGCGACCGAGTGGTCTTTATTAAAGATGGTACATTTTATAATGAAATTTATTGTAGTGATAATCGTTCAATGTTTTATCAAAACATTATAGATGTATTATCCTTACTAGGAGGAAATCAACATGAATTTTCGTCAATTCGCATGTAATAACGTTATTCGCAATAAACGATTATATATCGGTCATTTTTTAAGTAGTACATTTGCTGTTATGATTTTTTTTGCTTTCGAGTTACTCGCATTTCACCCTTATTTCACCGGGAAACTTGCATCGACAAGTGCAACCATGAGTGCTTTGGGCACACAAGGATTTAAGATTGCTCAATATTTAATTGTATTTTTTTCCTTTTTCTTCATTTTATATTCTGTCACTGCGTTTTTAAAAACAAGAAAGCGAGAATTTGGAATTTTAATACTCCATGGTATGGCTAACTCCCAATTATATAAACTGATCTTTATTGAAAATATGTTTATTGGGTGTTGCTCTATTCTTGTTGGTATTGGACTTGGACTTGTCTTTGGAAAATTAGTTTTGTTACTGAGCGCTTCTCTTTTGACATTAAAAGGTGGTCTTCCATTTTATTTTCCATCCAAAGCAATTCTAATAACAAGTCTCTCGTTCCTCATTCTATTTATAGTTGTTTCTTTGTACACTACGCGAATGATGAAATTATCTCAGCTTATCGAACTCATGAAATCAGAAGAAAAACCAAAACCAGAACCAAAGTCATCTAAATGGTTAGCTTTACTCTCTATTCTTTTTATTGGTATAGGATATGCATCAGCATTTTATTTATATACTGCGTTATGGAAAGGAGATAGTTTTGTATATGTTATGTTAGCTTGCGTCTTTTTCACTGTAGTAGGAACATACTTTTTATTTACCCAACTCAGCTTTTATCTCATCCAAACATTGAAGAAGCGTCAACATACGTTCTTTAAAAAGACCAATCTGTTAACTCTTTCAGAGTTAGCGTATCGAATGACAGATAATGTGAAAACCCTATTTCTAGTGTGTATTCTTTCTACTGTTGCTTTTACCTCTATTGGTGTTTGTCTTTCCGTAGGAAGCAGTGCATTCGCACAATCTCAGACTCCTTACGCATTTAGTTATACATCCTATAAGGGAAATGTAGAGGAAGCATCTCATATTGCTCAGATAAAAAAACAATTAAATGATGCTGACTTTTCCTATAAATTGATCTCTCCTACTGTTTTTACAACAGAAAATACAGCAGATATCATGAAGCTTACTGATTATAATGCATCCGCTAAAATACTAGGGTATCCTGTTGAAACTTTGCAGAATGAACATGACAGCCTCATTCTTCCATCAAAAAGTAGGCTTAGAAGAGAATCTCAAGATGAACTAAAAAAAGAAGTTTCATCTTATACACTGCAGCAAGGGAATATACGTATCAATGTTTCTGGTGAAAAATTATTAATGGATAATATATTGAGTCCTTCCTATGGTTATATTTCTGTTGTCTCAGATTCAGTTTACGAAAAAATAATCAATACGCCACCATTGCAAAAACAAGAGCATAATGAATATACACAATATGGTTTTTTAATTGAAAATTGGACAGAAACAGAAGATATCTCTAAACAATTCATAAAGATGTTCCCTTATGATAGCGAAAAAATGAATCCATCTTATAAATTTGAATCCTTATTTTTACAATGGTTAGAAGGAAAACAAGCGAATGGACTTCTTTCTATTATTAGTGTATTAGTAGGAATTGTATTTTTTGTGTTTGCGATCAGCTTTTTGTACTTCCGTCTATTTACAGATCTAGATCGAGACAAACAACAGTATGAAATGCTTTCTAAAGTAGGATTAACCCAAAAAGAGTTAAAAAAAATTGTAACTCAACAAATTAGTATATTATTTTTTGTACCAATTGTAATTGCGATAATTCATAGTAGCGTGGCGTTTGTAGCATTACAATATTTAGCGCAGCGTAAGTATATAGATGTATCTGTTACAGGAAATTCTATTCTTATCTTTACAAGTTTTATATGTGTACAGATTATTTATTTCTTAATTATACGAAGAAATTATTTGCGTCAGATACTTCAATTAATACGCTAATGTTTCATGTAGTTTAATCGTATTTACAAACTAACTGCTTTAAATGGAACATTGTTTTTTAGCTCAATGTCACTCACCAAAGTTACGCATTTTAATTTGTTTTGTAGTAGGGGTAGCACCACATTGCCATCAACCTAAGCTTTTGAGATACCCCCATACCGAAATTTTCACCTTTTTACAGTTATTTATGAGAATTTAGCTCATTTTTTCGTTTTGGGGAGCAATCAATTTCTTAAGTTGATGGGTATGTGATAATGCTTCCATTTGAACAAATTTTCCTTTTCCATACCGATCACACATCTTTTGTAGAGTAATAGTGTCAGCATATCCCGGTTTAAGAGGTTACTTGCAAAATATTTAGAATTTTTTTCGCGAGAATCCTCCGAAATGTAATATGGACTTTAAATACTTTCATTTATAATTCTCTATTTGTCTATACTTTTCATATCGCTGTTGTATAAGCTCTTCCGAGGATAATAGTATCAATTTTTTTAGAGATGATTCGATTACAGATTCAATCATTTTTGCCTGTGATTTTATATCATTTTGTGCGCCACCTTTAATTTCAGGAATGATTTCATCAATAATTCCTAAATGTTTTAAATCTTTTGCTGAAATTTTCATATGTTCAGCAGCTTCTGGAGCATACTTAGCGTCCTTCCATAGGATAGATGCTGCTCCTTCTGGCGAAATTACCGAGTACCATGAATACTCTAACATATGGATATGGTTACCGACACTAATGCCAAGAGCCCCACCACTTGATGCCTCTCCAATTACAATACAAACAATTGGCACTTTAAGTGTAGTCATTTCAAATAGATTTCGAGCTATCGCTTCAGAAATTCCACGTTCTTCAGACCCTATCCCTGGATAGGCGCCTATTGTATCAATAAATGTAATAATAGGGCGATTAAATTTATCAGCTTGTTTCATAAGTCTTAGCGCTTTTCTATAACCTTCTGGATGTGCCATTCCAAAATTTCTTTCTATACTTTCCTTTGTATTTCTACCTCTTTGATGACCAATAACCGTAACGGGCATTCCTTTAAATTTTGCAATACCACCTATCATTGCTTTATCATCACCATATAATCGATCACCATGAAGTTCGAGAAAGTTTGTAAACAATAAAGGTATATAGTCCAATGTCGTGGGCCGGTTACGTAGCCTTGCAATTTGAACTCGTTGAAAAGGTGTAATATTAGAATAAATTTTATCTTGCATTTTATTTAAACGTTTTTCTAATTCATGAATTTCTGACGATAAATCTACATTATTTTCTTTCATAATTTTCTTTAATTCATCAAATTTCTCTTTTAATTCAATAATAGGACGTTCAAAATGCAAACTCATTTTATCCTCCAAATGTTATGATTTACCTCATTCTAATCAAAAGACTTAGAAATAGAATCAATAAATAATTCAAAACCATCCACAACTATTTTTTGTTCTGACTCTGATAAATTATTGAGAATACTTTGATAAAATGTAATGGATTGCTCTCTTAAGCAATTAACAGTTATGTGACCTTTTTCTGTGAGGTGCAGAAAAAGTTCTCTTCTATTTTTTTCATTTACTTCACGATAAATAAGCCCCTTTTTTACTAACTTATCTACCAATCTACTTACAGTTGAAGTCTCTAATCTAAGTTTATTGGATAGTTGCCAAACAGTTAATTTTTCCACCTCTAGTTCCTCTAACGCCATCATTTGAGAAGTTGGTAAAGGCTTTTCAAATGGTCCATTGGGCAAATTTTGAGATTCAAAAACCCCAGTTATTATAATCATTTTCTTAATATCTGTTCTTAGTTTTAAGGCATCTTCTCTTTTCAAAAAGGTCCCCCTCCTACAACTAATGTATCATACATCAATTGTATTATACATGAATATGTTTTTTTCACAAGCTTAACGTAAGCCAATATTACAACATGGACGAGATATTTCTTCTTGTTAAAATGGTATAAGTGGATTGTTTTCTACAAATGGCAGAACATCAATTATGTATCAGGGGCCTTTATGGGGGACCGCTCATCGCAATCAAGCTTAGAAAATAAAACTACCTAAAAAACGAAAATTTTGTGATAACTTGTAACAAAAAACTCATAATTTTTTGGGGGAGTTCTAAATTCTTAAGTTGATGGGCATGGGGTATCGCCACATCGCTATCAAGCTAAGTTTTTGATATACCCCCTAAATAAAATTTTTCTTTTTTTACAGGTAATTTCTTTGAAAGGTCAGCTTATTTTTTTTAGTTAATGAGATATGTGGTGGTATCTTGCTATTTAGATATGCAATTAGGCATTTTCTATTTATTTTAATTTCCCCTATGATAATATATAATCTATATATATTTATATTAAATAAAGAGTGGGAATGATTAATGAAAAAACAGTCTCAATATATGTATCATTTAATTATTAGTATACTATCACTTTTAGCTATACTATTTTTGTTTTTTGGAAACTATAAAAGTACTATTTTTAAGTACTCATTTATCTTTATATGTTCAATTAATATGATAATAAATTTCCTTTCTTATTATAAAAAAAGAAATAATTAGTTCTCCATAAAATTAAAAAACACGCTATTCTTTCTTTAACTCATAGGAAAGGATGGCGTTTTTTATGTCTGTTTCTGTGTCAGACGAATTACAACTATTTGCTCAAGAGATTCAAAGTTTTTTATCTCCAAATACCTTACGGAATCTTGCTAGAGATGTTGGTTTTGTGCAACGAACCAGTAAGTACCAAGCAAAAGATTTAGTAGCTTTATGTGTATGGGTGAGCCAAAATGTAGCTATGACTTCTTTAACTCAGTTATCTAGCTGTTTAGAAGCATCAACAGAAGTACTCATCAGTCCTGAGGGACTGAATCAACGGTTTAACAAGGCGGCCGTCCAACTTTTACAACACCTACTAGCCGAACTACTAAGCAAAAAATTGGCCGCATCTATGCCGATTTCTTCTCCATACACTTCTGTTTTCAAGCGTATTCGTATTTTAGATTCAACTGCATTTCAACTCCCGGATGTATTTTCATCGGTTTATCCAGGTGCAGGAGGATGCAGCCATACAGCTGGAATAAAAATTCAACTTGAGTATGATTTGTTAAGTGGACAGTTCCTACATATTCATACAGATCCAGGTAAACAACATGATCGCACTTACGGCTCTCTGTGTGTCCCAACTATAACAGCGAATGATTTATGTATCCGAGATTTAGGTTATTTTCATTTGAAAGATCTTCAACATATACAAGATAAAAAGGCTTACTATATCTCTCGTATCAAGTCGAATACACGTATCTATCAGAAAAATCCTAACCCTGATTACTTTCAAGATGGACGAATCAAAAAAGGTACAGAGTATATACAGATAGATATGGAGGTTTTAATGAACTCTCTTCAACCAGGACAAACATGTGAAATATCCAAGGCTTATGTAGGAATGACTGATAAAGTCCCAGCTCGTGTGATTGTTCATCGACTAACAAAAGAACAACAAAAAAAACGATTACAAGATCAAGCAGTAAGAGAAAAAAAGAAAGGAATGAAGTATTCTCCTCGTAGTAAACGACTCAGTGGTATCAATGTATATATGACAAACACCTCTACAGATATTGTCCCGATGGGACAGGTACATGACTGGTATTCTTTGCGTTGGCAAATCGAAATTTTATTTAAAACGTGGAAGTCATTCTTTCAAATCCATCATTGTAAAAAGATAAAACCAGAACGATTGGAGTGCCATTTATATGGTCAATTGATTGCCATTCTACTCTGTTCTTCTATCATGTTTCAAATGCGCCAATTGCTCCTCATGAAAAAAAAACGAGAGCTTAGTGAGTATAAAGCCATATATATGATTAAAGACTATTTTCTTCTTCTATTCCAAACTATACAAAAAAACACCCAAGAGCTATCAAAGGTGTTACTTCGTCTGTTCAATCTCCTACAGCAAAACGGGAGAAAATCTCATCGATATGAGAAGAAAACAGTCTTTGATATATTAGGTGTCGTTTACAATTGTACTATGTCTGATAATCAAGCGGCTTAAATCAAAAAAATGAAACCCGTTAGGGTTTATTTCGTATGCAAATCTTTCAATCGCCTACACTTGCCCTTTAGAAAAAAGAAACAATCTCGCCTAAAATTGACTTTGTATAAGCTTAGCTTGATAGCGATGGGGCGGTACCCCTATATATATTAAAAATAAATAGATTTATTTTATTAATAATGAATATTCACCATTGTTCTCATCAAATTTATACACATTCAAATAATATTTCCCTGGTTTCGCTACGAATTTTCCCTTTATAGCATTTCCTTCATCTTCACCACAAGCTACGTAATTTTGCATGTCTGATTCATGATAAAGTACCCATGTCATCCCAATGTTTTGTTCATTTACCACAGAAATATCTACTTCTTTTGGAACTGTAACATCAAACGTATAAACATCTGTTTGATCAGGAGCAATCAGATTTCCTTTTACAAGCTTATTAAATGGGAGTACCTTTTCCTCTTCAAGGGATCCACCTGTTTGCGGATCTTGTTTTACAGTAACTTTTGTTTGTTCTTTACTTTCTTTTCCTCTACTATCTTTCACAGTTAGTTCCACAGTATATGTTCCTTTTTCCCCATATACATGGGTAGGGCTGGCTTCAGTACTTGTTGTACCATCTCCAAAGTTCCATAGATAAGAAATAATTTTTCCATCTTCACTTTCTGTGCCATCACTATGGAATTGAATTCCTTCATTTACTATCCCACTATATGGTCCATTCATATTTACTATAGTCGTTGTTTTTTCTTTTTCCTCTGTTGCAACACCATGGAAAACAATATCATATTCAAACTGATTTGCTGCATTCACACGGTAGTTAACAAAATAGGCTGTAACTGTTTTATAGCCGCTCCATCCTTTTTGAGACAACTGCTCCAAGGTTTGATTGATTTGTTTACTCATCGTTTTCCAGTCTTCAGACTCACCTTTTGATGTACTACCTATATACTTACCTTCCACAGTAAATGTGTTAAAGAATTTGGACTCATGTTTTGTAATTTTTGCATCTTTTATATTAGTTACATCTACAATTTCTTTCTTCACTTCAGCTAACGGCTTAGGTGCATGTTGTATTAAGTAATCATTTGTTACTTGCGGTACATTGTATTTATCTTGATTATCAATCAACTGCTGCATATACGTTTGATATTCTGTATTCAGCTGTGGATCTTTACTTAATGCTTCACGATACGCGTCATAATTTTTCACATCGTTTGCACGGATTAAATCCTGAATCTTATCAAAGGTTTCAAAGCGATGATTATATAAATAAGACTGTAGTGCAAAGGAATAATTATAAAAATCCCATGATCCATATTTTGCGAACAAAGTTTGCTTTGCAGTATAACGGCTTGCTGGATCAGATGATAAGCCACTTATAATACTTTTACGAGGTACAACATTATTTGTACGTGTAGATCCTGCAAAAAATTCTGCATTCCCCTCTTGGAACCAAGTTAAGCGTTCATTTTGATATAGTTCTCCGCTTCCAAATAAACCAGGAACCTCGTATCTTCCTTGTAAATAATGAGTGAATTCGTGACGGAATAACTCTTCTAGACTATAAATACTCTGTTTTGGCGTACGCTCATATGTAAAGAAAGTGCCCTTTTCTTCAATATAGATACCACCGTTGTTCGTTTCATATCCATATAATTGTCTATTTAACTGATATTCATCTGGATTATTATAAATTACAATTGTCAGTACATCATCTGCATTACCTAGTTCTAGTGCTTTATCATTTCCAATTACACGGTGATATTGTGCCTTTACTTCTTTGGCTGCCCAATATAACCTTTTAATTTTTTCTTCTGTTACCTTATCGCCTGTCTTAAAAACAATAGATCCATCATCAAATGTATATGTTTTAGGTAAGTATTGTAGCTTTCCTTCTTCACGTATTTTCTGTAAATCTACTGCATTTCCATCATAATCTTTTCCACTGTAGTTTGTTTTGATTTGCTCTACCGCTATAAAATAAGGCCCACTTAGACGAGGATACATATTCATCGCTTGTGTAATAACTTCCAACCCTTTGTTTGGATTGCTATGAAATTTCCCTAAACGTCCTGCATAATATATACCGTTATTAATTAGCCAACTATTCTCAGTTGTTAAATTCCGTATGAGAGCAATTCTACTAACCTCATTTATAAAGTTATCTATCTTTCCATACCACATTGTTGCATTAGGCTTTTTATTCGTTTCCTGCAAATAAGATTGTATATCATAATCAATACCTTTTACGATTTCATATACAGCTTGTTCTTTCTTATAATCATTAGCATACATAGAAAGGTTATCATTAAACTGTTTTAAAATATTTGCTGCATACTGTACTGTTTCAGCATCACTAGAAGCATTACTAATTAATTTCCCATACGCAACTACTACTCTATCTTGCTCAGTTGTACCTAATGTAAAGTTTGGGTTTTTTGCAATTGCTTTTAATGATGGCAAACATTTGTCATGGAAGCCTCTCTCATTTAAGTAACCTACTTCATTATTAAAATATCCCACATAAAAAGCAGAACGTAATATTTCAACAAAAGTTTCAATTCCCATTGAGTCCTGTTTCGTAAAAGATTTCCCTCGTTTTCCCAATTCATCAATGATAACGTTCATGCGATTGCTATTTTGATAAAAAGCTTTCGTATCTTGATTGAATTGAAATAAGTCTGTAATTTGATTCCATGAAACTCTTGATAACGTATCAATGAATTCACTATCAGACATTTTATTCAGTTCTGCCAGGGTATAACTTTGCTTTAATTGTCTTTCTTCAGGTTCCATCACTGGAGTAGGTCGTTGTGAAAAATCACCTACTTTTAAACGCTCTTCAAAAGTTAAAGTTCCATCCGCTTTTGTAGCATGTGCAATTTCATCTTTTAAACTCTCTGTCCCAATTGGTTTCATCTGTAACGTATTATAGGGTGCTTTTTCTTCTGCTGAAACCTGTGGTTGAATACTTCCAAATGATAATGCCATCGTACTAATACCAATCATCATTTGAGTAAATTTTAAATTCTTGTTCATAACATTTCCTCCATTTATATATTCCATCCAAAAATATAACATTTTATTTTAATAAATCATTATAAAATGTATTATTTCATATTATATTACATGGATTTCTTTATAAATTAATATTAAAAAATATAAAAAATTTACATATAATCAAAAAAGGACAAACTATACAAGGTGAATAGCTTGTCCAAAATTATAAATTCTATGGTTTAACAATATATAATTCAGTTCCGCTAAAAGTCTTTTATTCTCTTTTCAAATCCTACTATTTTTGCATCCAAACGAACAATAGTGAATTAGAATAATGACTTAATACTTGCTAGAACAGTAAGTATTCCTATAACAATTACAAATACATTGCTCATTTTCCCTCTATATTTTGCTAGTACTGGTACTTTACGAATCGCATACATCGGTAATAGACATAAGATAGCAGCAACTAACGGACCGCTAAGAGCATCAATGATTCCAAGAATACTTGGATTTGTATAAGCAACATACCAGCATGTTAATACGACAAAAGTAAGAATTATTGTCTTAACTGTTTTCTCCCCTATATCTTTCCCACGTTTTTTACTGGACTTGATAATCATGTCACGCATTACCTCATACGCCCCTATATAATGGCCAAGGAAAGACTTGGTAATTGCCACAAACGCAATGATAGGAGCTGCAATAGTAATTACTGGTGAATTAAGCTCATTAGCAAGATATGAAAGGATTGACAAGTTCTGTTCTTTTGCCACCTTAAGATCATCTGGAGTCAAACTTAAAGTACTACTCCAAACAAAGAACATAACAACAGCGAATGTCATGATATAACAAACTTTTTGTATTTGAGCACACTTGGCATCAGTAGCGTCTATTCCATACGTAGCTCTCTGTTTCATAACGAATGACGAAATCATAGGTGAATGATTAAAAGAGAATACAATGATTGGTAGTATCATCCAAATTGTTCCGAAATATCCTGATCCAGTTGAAGCAGTAGAAACACTTGAAAAACTTAGCATTGAAGTATTCCATTGTGGAATTAAAGATATTGCAATAAAAAGTAGAGAAGCAATAAAAGGATATACTAGCATGCTCATTATCTTTACAGTAATATCTTGACCAAAATTTAGTATAGCGATAAGACCGAGTACTAATACAAGTGATAAAATGCCCCTTGGTGGCTCTGGCATGTGCAATTGATGCACAATAAAACTACTTGCAGTATTTGTAAGTGCGACCGAATACATCAGCACAATCGTATAAATTGAGACAAAATATACGATGTTAAAAATGATACTTGCTTTATTTCCGAAATACTCTCTTATTGTACCAGTAATACCCTCTTCGGCAGAATTCGAAGCGTATATCATTTTTGCAAGCGCCCTATGTGAGTAATACATAACAGGATATGCAAGTATGGTAATTAACAGTAAGGATAATAAACCACCTGAACCTGCATTAATCGGTAAGAAGAGTACTCCTGCTCCAATTGCTGTTCCAAATAGACTCAATGCCCAGGTAGTATCTTGTTTATGCCACTTTTTAGGGTCTAAATATTTCTCATTTTTTACTGCAGTATTATCAACTTGAAATTCTATGTTTTTTGCAGTATTCCCATTCATATAATAATTCCTCCTTGTGTCCTATTCTTACTTGTCTATTTAAGGCATAGGAATATAGACTGTTCTTCAAAAATAAATTGCTTATAAAATGCGCTACATCGTATATTTTTCTTCTCAGTTAGTCCAAATCAAAAAATTAGTGAAGCATTAACCAGACTAAGTTGTTATCGCTTTCAAAACATTTCAATTATATAGTAGTGTATTTTATTAGTAATCCCCCTAATATACAGACATCCTAAGGTAATCAATAGAGAATACATTGTTAACATTTTCACAATATACCCGGTAATTGTTCATTGATTAGATTATTTCTCTCCAAAGATTTTATTTTTAATGGCAATCCCTGTAGCTGTAGTTGCAATACCACCTAAACCTGTCTCTCTTAATTCTCGAGGCATCTGTCTTCCAACTCTATACATAGCTTCAATAACTTCGTCAGCATTGATGAGATTGTTTACTCCGGCTAATGCGATGTCCGCTGCTGCTAAAGCATTTGCCGTTCCAATGGCGTTTCTCTTTACACAAGGAATTTCTACCAAACCAGCGACCGGATCACAAACTAAACCGAGTAAATTTTGTAATGCAATTGAAAAAGCTTCAGAAGATTGCTGTGGCGTCCCACCTGCAGCTTCTACTGCAGCTGCAGCCGCCATCGCTGAGGCACTTCCTATTTCAGCTTGACATCCTCCGTACGCTCCTGATATACAAGCATTGTTTGCGACTATCGTTCCAAATAACGCTAAAGTGAATAGAAAATGAATCATATCTTCATGACTTAAATCTAACGTATCTTTAATACTAAATAGGACTCCCGGAATCGTTCCACTCGCACCCGCTGTTGGAGTTGCACAAATAGCTCCTAATGCAGCATTTACTTCATTAACACCGATAGCACTTTGGATCCCTAACACCATCAAATCTCCAGAAAGAGTTTTCCTATTTTCTCGATAGTTTTTAATTTTAATAGCATCCCCTCCAGTTAAACCAGTTGGAGAAAATACCCCGTCGCCCTCAATACTTTTATTTATAGCATTTTTCATAGTCGCTAAATTTCGTTCCATTTTACTCCAAACTTCTTCATAAGTAGATTTAGTTTGTTCCATTTCCTGTTCAATTGCTAATTCATAAATTGGATTTTGGCTTTTATTAGCTGCATCCACAATTTCTTTTATGGCCATATACATATTTTTTCACTCCTTAATGTAACTAAAGAATAATGAGATTAGCTATATTGCTTAAATTTCTTAACTCCTCCTGAATATTACCAGGCAATATTGAATCTAATGCGAATGCAAATAAAAATTTTCTATTTTCTTCTAAACTATAAAAATTATTAATTTCCACATCATATTGTTTAAAAACTCTGCGTAAAACAAATTCAAAGTCAGCTCTTTCGGAAATTGCAATAATAACTGGCAATGGCCCTTGCAAATCTAAACTAAATCCGTCAATTTCAACATGTTTGATTTCAATTAATCCACCGCCGACCGAAATACCCATAGTTCTAATACTTCGAATTTCATCCTCTAAATATACATCTGCCGTATTTGGATGACCAGCTGGACTATCCTCCGCTTTTTCCATAAAGGTAATGTCGATTCCCTTAGATTCTGCTATTTTAATAGCATCTGGTACTTTGTTATCATCAGCTGCAAATCCTAATACCCCAGCAATAATCGCAAAATCAGTTCCATGTCCTTTATGTGTTTCAGCAAATGATTCATAATACCTTACCACGACTTTTTTTGGAAGACCTTGAAATAATTTATTGGCAACTGTTCCAATAGCCAAAGCCCCTGCAGTATGTGAGCTCGAAGGTCCTATCATTATGGGCCCAATTACATCAAAACAACTTTTGTATTTAACAACCTTTTTTTCTTCAATAGATGCTACATTTATGTTCATATAAGCACCTCCATAATTTATAATTTTAATTACTGTTGAAACTAAGTTATTAGAATAATTAATTCAAAACGAGGTCTCATTGTTAGCGCTTTCTTTTGATGTTAAATAAATTTCCTTTCCGATTACATATCCTTTGTAGAGTAATCATATCAGTATGTTTAATTTAAAAAAGTTACTTGTACAGTCTTTAAAATTTTCGCATTAAAACTAGGTTTGATATTTTATCTAGAGGTAATCAACTATCTCTCGACGCCCTCATTATAACTTGTATATTTATAAGTTCAATGTTTTTTTATTTTTAGAAAGATTGAATAAACAGAATATTGAATGGATAATAAATTACACTTAGCATGTAGCAATTATGTCCTTTGTTTGAAGCTGTATTAGTTAATAGAAAAGTAAAAATAACACAGAGTTCCTTATATTTACACATTAATTATATTGGAAAATCATTAGAAAGATACTTGTGTTGTCCTTTGTTAGAACATCCTATTTTGGACGCGAAAGCTGTTACAATAAATGATTCATGTAGATGGAAAGGAATACATGAATCAAACATAAAACACCATATGCATATTAATTACAAATTACATATAAATATTTATTATCAGAAATAATGAACTTCTTTTGCGAATCTTAACATAAAGTAATACTTTAGCAGCATTCACTACTTTAAATTAAATATACTCTTTTATAAGGTACAGCATTATGTCGGTTTTAGCGCAAATGAAAGAAAAGTTCCATATAACAATAGGGATCCCTTTCATACGGTTTTCATTTAAAAAATCCTCTTCAAAACGCAAATAAAAAAGGGCAATTTCAGCCCTTTTTTATTTATAAATCCTCTATATCATATTCCGTATATCCCTCATAATAGTAACTAATATCAATGCCTTTCATGAATACTTCACGGCTATTAATTTTATCTACTAGTGCATTTTGGAGTAAATGCTTAATTTCAATATCTTTAATCGGGCTTCGTTCCATTGCCAGTAAATAATCTTCTTTATCAATCCTATTCCAGTCAACCACCTGTTGGATTTCATTCTTAAAGATTAAATCTAACCATATTCTAGTCGCTCTACCGTTTCCTTCTCTAAATGGGTGAGCAATATTCATTTCAACATACTTTTCAACGATTTCATCAAAAGTTTTTTGTGGCATAGTGTTTATATGTTCTAGTGAATGACTTAGATACATAACAGGAGCAAATCGAAAGTTCCCCTTCGCTATGTTAACCTTTCGAACCTTTCCAGCAAAGGAATAAATATCCTCAAATAGATATTTATGAATGTCAGAAAGACCCTTAAATGTGCCAACTTCTATGTGGTTTATTTCTCCTGAATCATATAAATTTTTGGCTTTCATTTTTGATAGTCGTTCTTCCGCTCGATTCAATTCCAACTGATTTTTGATACCTAATTTATTTTCTAGCACGGTCATTCTCCTCTTTTTCTGCCATTAATTCTTTTAGCATATCCAAATCTTCTTGTGTGGCTAAATTCTTGATGAAACTTCTAGCCATAGTTTTATAATTGAGGTACTTCGCTTGTTCTGGATTGCGTTTTTTATAGTTTTTTGTGGCTTCATTTTGCGCCTTGCTGTATGCCATTCTATCCACTCGCTTTCAAGCCTATAAGCACATTATATATTACTTAGTAATATATTCAAACAAAAAACAAACTAAATCCGAAGCCCTATCCTTTAGCCATATCAAATATTTAATATTAGCTTTTCTCACTTTACAGTATTTTTTTCTTTTGAGGTAAGTGCTTCTTTCACTGCCATTTTTGCTTCATGTGTAGTAGATTAGTTAATTCCCCCATCAGTAACTGGAGTAAATGCATAACCATTTGTTATTGTTTCATAAATTACATCTATAATTGTATTCAGAAATCCATTCGAATCGACAAGATTTAAAATCACGTTTGCTACCGCTACTTTACACCTACATTCGGTTTTCCCCCAGCTTCTGCATTTACTAAACGAGCTATTAAGTCTACTTCTTCCATATACATGTATTTCTATATCATTTATATATATTTCCCTCTAATTTTAAATTACGATATATTTTAGATGTTGATTTCATTAAATTAAAGCAATTATTACTTGAAAAATTAATAAATAAAAAACCTCCACAATAAGGAGGGCTTTATATCTTATATAAGTAAATCTTTAAATGATAGACATAATATTTTATTGTATTGGTCCTAATAATCCCATAATTTCTTCAGCTTTTTGGTTTTCAATGCTATAGTAAATTTCTAACCCCTGACGATTTCCTCTTAGAACCTTCCCTCTCATTTTAGATAAATGTTGTGAAACTGTTGATTGTGGAATGTTTAAAATTTCGGTCATTTGGGTTCATTTATTGTTTTATGTTTAGAAAGCTCATTAATCAGTTTTAAACGCATTGGGTGTGCCATAAGTTTTAAAAGCCCTACATCCTCTTCTAAAATCGTGTTCTCTACGTGTTGATTTGCAAATCTTGTCAAAGTATCCACTCTCCCTTATTTGTTTTCTTCTAATGTAGCGCAACTTCCGTATTACATAATATTAGTATGGATAACCTTGTATATAATAGAAGGAATTTTTTAACCTTCAATCAATTACATCGGATAATATTATTGCTCATATTAATTGAAAATAATAGAGAATTAACTGTATTTAATTATGTAAAAAACACACAATTAAATACAGTTATAACTATTATAAAATTTATATCAACATATCAGCGAAAGCAGATCCGACGTTATTTTTACGCTTCATATGCTTTTCTAAATATATTTTTGTGGTTTGTATATTTTCGTGACCGAGTGTTTGCATTAAATGATATAAATCTGCATTTCCTTGTTCTACTGCCATAATTGCAAAAGCATGTCGAAATGTATGTGCGGTTACTGGATTTTCACGATATTGTAACAACTCTAAGTTGGTCTTCTTTATCATATCTGTTACCTGGTTTGATAGTGTTTTAGAGTTATATGCACTTCCTCTTTGATTTATAAATAACGGACTCTCATCCCCTTTTTCCAGTACCGTTTGGAAACCTCTTCTTCTCCTCATTTCACAAATACATTGGTATAAATGTTCTGAAACGAAAAGTTCACGCACTTTGTCCCCTTTCCCCCTAACTTTTAACCAATACTTTCCATCATAGTGTAAATCTTTTACTCTTGCAGTACACAACTCCTGAATACGCGCACCAGTACTAGCTAAAGCAAGTATTATTGTATAGTTTATTAAATGTCCTTTTTCTTTGTAAAAACCTAATATTTTCATGACTTCCTCATAGGATAAATCCCGATTCGGCCGATCGTTTTCACTTACATTTGCACGCTGTAATTCTTCATGAAGTGGTTTTTCAATATACCCAAATACATAAAGATGTTTTAAAAAAGAACGAATCAATACCGTTTTCTTCGCCAAAGTTGCAACAGCATACGTATTCCCACCTCGACCATTTTGTACATTTTTTAACCAGTAATTAAATTTACGAATATGCCAAGGCTGTAATGTTTTTAATAAGGAAGCATTTCGCTGAACTTCTTCCCCATTCACTTCAAACTCTTCTGCATGCTGTACCATACATTCGCAAAATGATAGTATCTCAGACACATAACTCTTTTTTGTATCATCCTTTCTATTTTTCTTTTCATCCATATCATTTTGTAAATTTACAAAATGATATATCACTTCAAGATCACCTAGAAAGGCATATTTTCCCTTTCCTTCTTTTTCTGCATCCTCTATCTTTTGTTCCAGATCATTCATATAACGATTGTTATACATAAATGAAGATATACCTTTTATATTATCTAAATATATATCTGTAAATTCTCCTTGACTTTTTAAAATAGGTAAAATTTCATTTTGACTTTTATCATCCATACCTATACATCACCTCTTCTTGTATAGATTTTAATCTTTAGTATATTTATTAAGTATACTATAATTTTTATAGCACTTACATTAATTATAGAAATTAATAATCATATTATTTCTGTAATAAGTCTATATTCTTCCCTATTTAGTTATGCATGTAATTTTCTATAATTATTTACTATATAGATAAATATTTAGCATCATTTTATACAATTTGACAAAATATCTATATATAAATAAGTATTAAATTTTGTCTAACATTAAAATAAAGTTAGACAGCACTTTAACATATTGCCATAATTCTATTTTATTTTATATTTAAATCATATTTTATATCTAATTAAGAATCTGATATGATATATACATACTTTATATATTATAGAGAGTAACTAAGGAGGTATACTTTCATGACACGAGATTTACTGTTTATTACAAAACCTACAGTAACAACAAAAGAAGCAGCGGATTTAATGGGAGTTACCGTTCAGACCATTTTAAAAAAAGAAAAAGAAGGTCTAATAGAATGTGTATATAAAGATAATTGGAAGCAATTCGGAAGTAAAATATTCTATTTAGAAGATATTGAACGGTTAATGAATAAACATGAAGTAAATGGATTAAGTACAAAAAAAGCAGCAGAAATTCTAAACGTAGCACCCTCCACAATCTTTACATATATTAAATCCGGAAAATTAACAGCCACGATGGTAGAAAAGCGCGGTAAACTAGTATATGTCATTGATGAAGAAGAACTAAAAAAATTCCAACTTAATTACGAAAAATCTACAATAAAAGAACGTAAAACATTCATTACTAAGATTCAAGATATAGACATTTATTTATATCAATTATTGACACATCACCATACAGGAAAAAAAGCTAGGGTAATAGAAATTAATGGAGCAGATGGTAAGGTTCTTACAGAGGATGAAGAAATTTTCTCATTATCAACTTATAAAGAACATGATTATTCTCTTGAACCCTTCAAAAAACACACAGTGATTACAAAACGAGGATATTTATCTTTTACATTTAAGAAGCCTCAGTTATTTAATTCTATTACTTATAACCTAATAAATTTATTTTATAAAGAGCTTGGTGCCACAAATATGCGATTGACTACTACACAAGATATCATCATATTGGAAATTAAACCATTTGTTTTACAGGTAGAGCCATTACAATTCCAAGAAGAGATTAAGTATTTACATTCACATATGAAGTCAGGCTCAATACTCCCTCATGTTGAAGGTATTTATTTTAAAAGTAATGTAGAGCCATTAACTTTTCATGCAGATCATGAATTCAAGCAAAAAATAGTGCAAATGGCAGCAGATGCAGATATGGGACAGGAAGAATTCTTATTGCAAGCTGTAAAATCTTATATAAGAGATTTAGAACAACGATAAATATTTATAAGAAGAAAAAGCGTAGAAATTGAATCTTTCTACGCTTTTTAAAGTATTCAATTTACATACTCATTCCCATGAAATCACCATATGCAATATCAACTTAATAGGAATGTTAATTATTTTAAATTAAGCCAATCTTTGCAGAAAAACTATATATACTATATTGGATAGCACCACATGCCCATCAACCTAAGATTTAGAATTATCCCCAAAACGAAAATTTCATTCTTTCATAGTTGTCCATAGAATTTCAGTTCGTTTTTTTCGTTTATGAGAAGAATGTATTTCTTAACTTGATAGTGCTACTCTTTTTGGAAAACCCCTAATCGATAAATTCGTGTTATTATTCTTGATATTGCTGTTGAACCGCCTCTGGTAGTTCCCCAAAGATTATTCTTTTAAAAATGCTAATAATACTTCATTAAATTCTTTTGCATGAGTTGCGTTTAATCCATGAGGACACCCTGTATTAGAGCAAGTTTACTATCAGGAATGGAATCATATGTGCGTTTTCCACTAAACTCAAAAGGTACAGTTGCATCAGAGTCACCGTGAATTATAAGATTTAATATCAAATGTAAAAGTTACCAATATATACATATAAGCCAGTATTATAGTTTGATACTAATTTATTTGATTCTTTTATTTATGTGCTTGTTAATTTAGCATAGATGATAAAAAATAAGGTTAATTGTCCTATTATCACAATATTCGGCACTACTATAATTAAATTAATAACAAAAAAGATTGCTAAAATTCCTAAAAACAAGCATAAATGATAAATGTTCAAGCGGTGTTGTTCAAACCTGTATTGATGAAAAACAATTGTAGTTGACAGGAAATAGAGCAATACAGAACCAAAAACAAAATATAAGATAAAAGAATAATAGACCTCATGTAAAAATAATAATCTAATGGATGCTGCAACCATACTCAAAGACATTAAAATAAATAGATGACCGTAAATAATAATTTGACCAGAAGTTTGTCTTGACTTGTCGAGTTTCTTCTCCATGTTATCGAAATATTGCCACCACATCGAAATAATGAGGATAAATGAAATGATCGCAAAGCTTATCGAATTCCAATTTCCTTGTTTAGGTTGAATGACCACAAGAGTGCTTACAAGAGCTTCCCCAAAGAGAATAATGGAAAATAGACCAAATCTCTCTAACAAGTGGGCTGTATTTGTAGGAACCTTTTCTAAACACTTCCTTCCAAGCAGTGGGACAATAATATCGATAAGAATCCCAAAATATAACACAGCATATCGAATCCAAGAATCAAAAAAGACGGATAATAATGAAATAACGATTCCAATCCAAAAATATCTTCCTAAAAAGAGTGCTGCTTTTTTTCGAGCCCCCTCTTCTATACGCTGGACAACAAGATATTGAATTGCAGTCACGACCCTTAAGCCAATATAGCCAATTAAAAAAGAAAGATAATAATGATTAAAATCAGCTGATAAGCTTGATGTCATTATTAGGACAAAAAACATTTGCAGGATCAAAAAAATTCTTTGATGAAATAAATCTTTTCCAAACCGGTTAACAAAGATGGTTTGCCCTACCCAAGCCCACCAGATCGGAATAAAAATTAAGACAAATTTTACTAAATACTCCGCATGGATTTGACCATCTTCAACATGAAGTAAAACATGAGTTGCAGCCGTCACTGCCGCCACAAATAACAAATCATAAAAGAGTTCTAACCACGTCACTTTCTTTTCTTCCATTTCTGCACTCCCTCCTTATAGTTAATAGTATGCTAAAAATATATAGTAATTGGAAGAGATAATAATATAGACATAAACCATTTCTCCTCATTATTGTATTCAACATAATCCCCTGGAAGGTCAGTGTTACATTTTATATAGTTGACTACCCTTGAAATTTCAATATTAAAATACAACACTTTTAGGCCATTTAGTTTTTCTCCTATTTTATCCGCTAAAATTCTATCTCCACCATATAGGGGTCACCCTACATGCCCATCAACTTAAGAAATTTTAATACCTTTAAGTACAAAAAAACGTTATCATTTCTAAACAGGATAGATTAGAAATGATAACGTTTTTTATTGTATGGATACTATCTTATATTAGTTTTTCTGGTGCTGTGATGGTATATCATACTAATTAATAAAATGAAATAGACACCTTAACAATACAAGGATCTCTTTAAATTAGAGATTCTGTAACTCAATTAGACCTAATTCTAGATCTAAATCTTTTTGTCTCTTTTTTTAAAACGTTTTCTGCCTGAAGCCCATTGCCATCAAGCTAACAAAACAAAATACCCCCAGAACGAATTTTTTTGCCTTTTATAGCAACGAAGCTGTTTAATGGAAATAAAGTTCTTTTTTATATTATAAAGTTACATAAAAATGAAAGTTGATATTCTCAAATACGAGGGTATCAACTTTTTCCATATAAAGGTATAACATTTGAGATAGAGTTATTCAACAGACGGGGAGAATTAATAAGCGGACATTAAGGGGTTATTTGAATTTGAAGAACGATTTAAAAAACAAGTAGAATGCTATGAATTATCTGAGGAACAGTTACAATTTACAGGTACACCAAAGAAATGTACACTCATTATAAAATATTTATAGACTAAAAAGAGGCTTTTTATGTTACATGATGATCCAAAAGTATACATTTACAGCCGGTATCCATCTTTGGATAATTGGCTCTTGATTTCCTGTTTCCTGACGTCCCATCACTTCTATTTCATACTTCACTAACTAGAATTTAGAAGTCTTTAAAAACTTGAAATCTGCAACAAAAGCTTAATACAATTCCTAAATAATTTTTAAATCTCAAATAATTAAATTTTAGCAGTCAGTATCCTGACTGCTAAAATTTAATTATAGAACTATTTTTCTGTGGCAAAATAAAGCAAGGCTATGGTCGGAAAAGCGATTCCTATCCATAATGTTAGATTCCATCCTCCTAAGGCATATGCCCATCCTCCAATAAAGGATCCAACAGCACCTCCTAAAAAGAAAATAGCCATAAATAGCCCATTTAATCGACTACGAATTTCTGGACTCAACGAGAAAATTAAACGTTGGCTAAGCACAAGGTTTGCTGATACTCCCATATCCAACAGAATTGCAGCAATTACTAAAACAGCTATTCCTATGGGCGAACTACTTTGAATAATAAGTGGTAGTAATAAAGAAATAATAACAACAGTGAGAGCTATCCCAGTGGCGGGTCGTGTCCAGCCAAGATCAGCTAGACGACCACCTATTGGAGCGGCTATTGCACCTGTAATTCCGACAAGTGCATATAATGCTATGACAGTCTGGGAAAAATGAAAAGCAGGACTAGACAATAATAATGGAACAGTGGTCCAGAATAAGCTGAAAGCCCCAAATACACAAGCATGATAAATTGCACGACGGCGTAAAATTGGAGTAGTTCGTAGTAGTTGCCACATTGAACTAAGTAAGGCGGTATAATTTGTTTTTTCCGTTGGTTTCCTAGTAGGGAGTACCTTCGATAATACAAACGACAAGACAATGATTATAGTAGCAGATAAAGCAAATATTGAATTCCACCCCCAGATATCAGCTACTAAACTAGATATCGGACGCGCAAGCATAATACCTAATAACAGGCCACTCATAACATTACCAACTACACGACCGCGTGCATCTTCCGATGAAAGGTATGATACAAAAGGTACGAGCACTTGCGCTGCGACCGACCCCAGTCCGATAAAGAATGAAGCTACTAATAACATGATTGCGCTCTTTACAAAAACTGTGGCAGTTAGAGCAACTGCACTTAGTAATAACAATATAATTATCAATTTTTTATTCTCAACAATATCCCCCAATGGTACAAGAAATAGTAAGCCAACAACATATCCAATCTGGGTTAGCGTTACAATTAATCCAGCACTACTATTAGAAAGACCAATTACATTACTAATTAACCCAATTAAAGGCTGCGCATAATAAAGATTAGCCACGATGATACCACATGCGGTTGCCAGAAGAATGATTAAACCTGATGAAATTTCCTTATCACTTGCTTTATTTTTAACATTAGACATAACTATTTCCCCCATACTTTTATTTCAGAATTACCTTGGTGTATTTTGGAACTTAGATAAAGACATGGCCATTACAAGATTCCTTAACAATTAATAAACTAAACGTTCAGTTTATTAATTAACTAAAATATATACTAAACGTTCAGTTTTGTAAATAGGCTATTTTATTTTTTGTTCATATTAAGTATACTAAACGTATAGTTTATGTTCTTGAAAGGAATGATTAATGTGCAAGGTAAAAGAGGTAGACCGCGTAATATCGAAACCCAAAAAGCTATCCTTTCTGCATCTTATGAGTTATTACTGGAAAGTGGCTTTAAAGCAGTCACAGTCGATAAAATTGCAGACCGTGCTAAAGTTAGTAAAGCTACGATTTATAAATGGTGGCCTAATAAGGCTGCTGTAGTAATGGATGGTTTTCTTTTTGCTACCGCAGCTAGATTGCCTATACCTGACACAGGTTCAGCATTGAATGATATTTTAATTCATGCTACAAGTTTAACCAAATTTTTGATAAGTCGGGAAGGGACTATTATTACTGAGTTAGTTGGCGAAGGACAATTTGATTCAAAGCTGGCAGAGGAATATCGTACTCGATATTTCCAGCCACGTCGCCTGCAAGCAAAGCAACTCCTGGAGAATGGAATTAAAAGAGGCGAATTAAAAGAAAATCTCGATGTTGACTTAAGTATCGATCTCATTTACGGACCAATTTTTTATCGGTTGCTAGTAACCGGTGAAAAGTTGGATGATTCCTATGTGCATGACTTGGTAATAAATGCATTCGAAGGAATACGCTTGAATTGATTAATATTAAAATAAAGATTTAGAATTTCTACTGTTTCTTATGCGGAGGCATTTTATATTAACTTGGTAATTAAATTTTACGAAAGAATTCTCCTATACGAGCTTTTGAAGGATACTTGGAGATAGATATCGCTGGAGTTCTTTAGCGAATAAATGAAACTCATACAGAAAGGATAGCGTCATAAAAAACGCCATCCTTTCTGTATTTTTCTACAAAGAGAATAGCGTTTTTTTGATTATATGATTACTTATTATCCATTATTATCTGGAGCCTCTCTTGTATTCCCATCATTACTTGGTGGCGGTGGCGTTCCATGGTCATCCTCATTGTTTGATGGTGTTGTATTCCCTTGGTCACTACCACTTTTTGATGGTGTTGTATTCCCTTGGTCACTACCACTTTTTGGTGGCGTTGTATTTCCTTGGTCACTACCACTTTTTGGTGGCGTTGTATTTCCTTGGTCACTACCACTTTTTGGTGGCGTTGTATTTCCCTGGTCACTTCTATTTTTTGGTGGCGTTGTATTTCCTTGGTAACTTCCATTTTTTGGTGGCGTTGTATTTCCCTGGTCACTACCACCTTTTGGTGGTGTTGTATTCCCTTGGTCACTTCCACTTTTTGGCTCACTCTGCTTTTGCTTTTCTTTTTGCTTATTTTCACTCGGCTGTTCAGTCGTATTTGCTATTTTCGTATTTGGAGAAGAATCACGCTTCTCACCTTTAATACGTAATTCGCTACCTTCTTGAACTACACTGTTCGGCATTTTAAATTGTGACTTATCTGTAGCAAACTTACTCATCATTTCTTTAAAAATCAATTGAGCTATTTTCGTATTTTTACTACTAATATAATCATCTTTACTATCCTTTGTATATCCGGTCCATACTGCCATCGTATATTGTGATGTATAACCAGCAAACCAACTATCACGAGTTGCACTTTCTGGTAGATTATATTGTGCTATTTGTTCTAAAGAATAGTTTGTTGTACCTGTTTTACCCGCTATATCTAAAGAACCTATATTAGCTGTTGTACCTAATCCAGATGAAACAAAAGTACGAAGCATATCAGTAATCATATATGCTGTAGAATCCTTCATAACTCGTTTTGACTTTTGCTCAAAGCTTTTTGATTTACCATCTGAATAAATGACTTTTTTAACAAAATGTGGCCTCGTATACTTACCATCATTACCAAATGCCGCATAAGCACCTGCAATTTCAGTCGGTGACGCTTCATTTGTACCAATCGCTGTTGATTCGGTCGGTGCTACATTAAATGTAATACCTAGCTTTTCAGAGAAACCTTTTGATCTATTAATTCCTACTTCTTTTGCAGTTTTTATTGCCGGGATATTTCGGGAAGTCTTCAATGCATCACGCATTGTAATTAGTCCCAAATGCTTTCTATCAGCATTTCTAACTTCTTGTCCCGTTGAGTACTTATATGGAGAGTCATCAATTTGATGGTAAGTAGCCCATTTTAAATATTCAATTGCAGGAGCGTAATCAAAAATTGGTTTCATCGTTGAACCTGCTGAGCGATTTAATTCAATTGCAATATTATGTCCTTTAAAAACAGCTTTATTTTCACCACGCCCACTACCAATTGCACGTACTTCTCCTGTTTTCGTATCCATAAATGTGAAAGCCCCTTGGAATTTCTCATTTGGATAATTAATAATGTCTTTATTTAAAAGTTTGTCCGCAAAATCCTGTGCCTTTGGATCTAATGTTGTATAAATTTCTAAACCGTCAGATCCGATATTAACATCTGGCAACTCTTTTTCAACTTCTTTCACAACCGCATCCATAAAAGTAGGATAGGGCATTTCTTTTTGTTCAGTTGCTTTCTTAAGTCCTTCTGTTACTGGAACTTTTGATGCTTCTTCCATTTCTTTTTTTGTAATATAACCATGTCGATTCATTAATTTAAGTACAACATTTCTTCTTTCTGTTGCTTTTTTGATATTTTGTTCTTTCGTTGGATCATAGTTATTAGGAGCTTTCATTAAACCAGCAAGCATTGCAACTTCTGGTAGTGTTAAATCTTTTAATTCCTTACCATAGTAATTTTGGACTGCTGTTGCGATTCCATATGAACGGTTACCTAAGTAAACTTTATTTAAATACATTTCTAAAATTTCATGTTTTGAATACTGTTGTTCTAGCTTATATGCTAAATATATTTCTTGCGCCTTTCTCTTTGACGTTTTTTCCATCGATAAGAAGTAATTCTTAATAACTTGCTGTGTAATCGTACTTCCACCTTGAGAGCCGTAATCCCCTTTTAAGCTGACTAAGGCTGCACGTGCAGTACCTTTATAGTCTACGCCACTGTGCTCGTAAAAACGTGCATCTTCTGTTGCTAAAAACGCATTTTCTACTAACTTAGGAATCTGATCATACATAATATTCGTTCGTTTTTCTTTTCCATATTCATATATCAATTTCCCATCTTTATCATAAATTTTTGAGGATAACGGATTAACAAGTTTTCCTTTCTCAAGTTTTGGAGCATCTTTAATCATAACGAAAAAGGTAGCAACCCCTGCGACTAACCCCACAATACCAAGTAATAAACAACTAACTAAAAACTTACGAAAAAATGATGTTTTACCTTTTGCTTTTTGTTTCTTAGCAGCAGGCTGTTTTTTCTTTTTAACTTGTCGTCGCTCCTCTCGAGAACGATAATTTTCTGACATGCTACTTTCTCCTGCCTTTCAATTCTCCTGTTGATTTACTTAAAATTATTGAAGCCACTTTAAGAAATATATTCATATTTAAAAAGTGTACTAAATAGACAATTTAAGTAATAAATTTGTTCCACTTTAAGATGAGAAAGAAATTTGAACTTATCTGATAACGAAACAGAAACGGTAATCGTGGCACAACTAAAAAAATGGATTTTCATAGAAAATCCATTTTTAGCTTGATAGCGATGTGCTGCTACCCCATCAAGCTAAGAAAAGCAAATACCCCAAAACAAAAAAATGTACATTTTTTTGTTTTGGGGCCTTATAAAATTCTTAAGTTGATGGCCATACCTTCCAAGGTGCCATTTATTTCACTTATGCTTTGCTAAAAATTCTGTTATGCGACGATATACATATATTTCATTTTCTTTTTTTGAAAATCCATGCCCTTCATCGTCTAATACTAGGTACTCTACATCCACTCCTTTTTCTTGCAACGCTTGAAAAATTTGATCCGATTCTTCCTTTACAACTCGTGGATCATTTGCCCCTTGAATGATAAAGAGTGGTTTATTCATTTGATTTAAGTAAGTAATTGGTGAATCTTTTATAAGCTTATCTTTATCCTTATTAATATCACCTATTAAATTAACTGCTAGCGGTTTCCAATTTTCAGGCATAGATTCGATAAAACTAAATAAATTGCTAGGTCCAAAAATGTCAATGGCTGCACGGAAATACTCTGAATGACGCCCATGGAGCAATAAGGTCATATATCCTCCATAACTACCACCCATAACAAATAATTTATCAGGAGTTGATATGCCCTGTTCAAATAACCATTCTATTCCTGCTACACAATCTAAACGCGGGGCTTCTCCCCAATCACCTTCAATCATTTTTGTAAATGTTGAACCATATCTTGTACTTCCTCTAAAGTTCGGTGCAAAAATATTATATCCCTGCCTTAATAAATATTGAAATAATGTCCTAAAATCTTTCGTCTCAGCACTTTGTGGGCCACCATGAGGCCAGAATATTGTATACCCGTTTTGTACTTCTTCTTTCGCCCGGAATAATAATGCTTCTATGTTTAACCCATCAAAAGAGGCATATGTTATAATATCCGGTTCAACAAAAGAAGATTCAGATAGGCCAATAACATAGTTTTTTGTTATTGCTGCCCATTCTGTATCTCTATTTTTCTTGTAATAGATGTTTGCTGTTTTCGTCGCACTTTCACCTAATAAATATAAATTTTCAGATTTGGTAATTTCTATTTGACTTATCGTATCTACCGGAGAATTCAATAGAATTAGCTCTTTTTTAGCCCATACAAATTTATATAACCTATCTATAACACCTTTCGACGAAACAATGTAGCCATTTTTTGTTTCAGCATGCCATTTTATATCGGATATATCTTCCTTCTCTATTTTACAGATTGGTTTGAATTCCAGTTTATTTAAATCAAAAGAAGCTACATAGGAAAACTCTTCTTCATAATTTGTAACGAAAATCACTGTATTTTCATCAATATAACAAATGGACCCTATAGTATGTTCTTTCTCACTGGAAGGTACTATACAAATAAGTTCTTCTCCCTTTTTTACATACCCTACATTATATGTATTACTATATGAATTTAAAACAATGTAACTTGATTCATTCGGACTTACCGCCTCTACATATGTAGGTGTCTCCACACCAGTTAACAACAGAGTATCTTCTTTTGTGCGTATATTATAACAACGAGAGTTTAAGAACATTGGGTTATCTTTACTTGTGACATAGTATAATCGTTCCCCATCCTCTGTTAAATGCACATAATAATCCTTTTCTGTCTCTCCTGCTGGAATCAATTTAAGCAATCCTCCACCCTCTGGTTTTAATGCATAAATATGATAATTTTCATCACCATCTTTATCAAATCCAGCTAAAATAAACCGATTTAAAGAATCCACTTTAATAAAATTGCTTGATTGATTACAATATGTTAACGGATAAGGGGATAAATTGGGTAAATCCATCGCCCACAAATTAGAATGACCATTTAAGTTTGTACTAAAAATTAATTTCCCTTCATCCTCACTGACTGTAAACTTACCAATACTATATGATCTAAAAAATTGTTCGGCATCTTCCCTAGGAAATTGAATCATCTTTCTTCCTTCCTCCATCCCGCTTAATATCTAAAAATTCAGAACACTACACATATAAAAATTCTATATTTCCCTACTTATCCCTTTTTTTGTTTTATTTAGACTTCCTTCTACCTTCTAATTCCCTTATTAACATTACAAGTAGAAAGGTAAAAATTTCGTTCTGTAGGTACTTTAAAATCTTAGCTTGATAGCGATGTGGTGCTACCCCTATACCGAACTAGATTTCGGTATTTTTTTGCAATTTATTATGTTTTCTTTACCAAACACGTATAAAAATCAATATCATAAACGTAAACTGCTGGGCAAAAATTTACTATTGTTTTTATTGAAACATCAAGTTCTTCCTCAAATTAAAGTGGAACAATTTTATTACTTAGATTGTCTATTAAATGTGTTCCTAAAATTAGATGTTCAATTTAGATATAATAAATCACGTTTGAAATCTATTTTTAAGTATTACAAAAATATGAAAGGACTTTTTATTTTGAAAAGGAAAAGGATGCAAAAGAAGGGTGAGTATTTAAGAGGTACAAGCTTAATCCTTTTACAGGTAAAGCATTGCAAGTGAGATTGAAGAAGGAATAACTCAAACACTAGCTTATCAATCATATAAACATCTTACATGTGCTTTAGGCTATAAAATTTTAGCTACAAAAGTATTGTTACCCCATATTCTCTTTACTTACATCAGTATGAAAAACCTAGGAAAAACCATATATTCTTGAAAGAGGTTGAAAATTTATGTTCGTTTTAAACAAGTTCTTTACCATTACACATTACAAAAAATTTGTACCTGTCGTATTACTTTCATGCGTAACACTAATAGGCTGTTCCAATAGTAATACTTCATCTGAATCACCTAAACAAACGAAACAAACAAATCAAATTAAACAAGAAAATACTGGTAATGATTCTTTTGCTAAACTTGAAAAAGAATATGATGCCAAGCTTGGTATTTATGCACTGGACACAGGTACGAATCAAACTGTTGCTTACCATGCAAATGATCGTTTTGCATTTGCCTCTACATCTAAATCATTAGCAGCGGGAGCTCTTTTACGTCAGAACTCAATAGAAGCTCTTGATGAAAGGATTACGTATACGCGAGAAGACCTTTCTAATTATAATCCAATTACTGAAAAGCATGTGGATACAGGAATGACGTTAAAAGAACTTGCAGATGCTTCTGTTCGATATAGTGACAGTACTGCACATAATTTAATTCTTAAAAAGTTAGGTGGTCCATCCGCATTTGAAAAAATATTGAGGGAAATTGGTGATACTGTTACTAATTCCGAGAGATTTGAACCTGAATTAAATGAAGTAAATCCAGGAGAAACACATGATACGAGTACACCAGAAGCGATAGCTAAGACACTTCAGTCATTTACATTAGGAACTGCACTTCCAACTGAGAAACGTGAACTATTAGTAGATTGGATGAAGAGAAATACAACTGGAGATAAATTAATTCGTGCGGGCGTACCAAAAGGATGGGAAGTAGCTGATAAAACAGGTGCAGGATCTTATGGGACAAGAAATGATATTGCAATTATTTGGCCACCAAATAAAAAACCAATTGTTCTTGCAATACTTTCTAATCATGATAAAAAGGATGCTGAATACGATGATAAACTTATTGCAGACACAACCAAAGTCGTGTTAGATACTTTAAAAGCTACGAATAAAAAATAATAGATTATTGGAGCGTGTAATATAAACCGTGTAAGTAACCTACCACCCTAGATAGAGGGCTGCTTCACGGTTTTTCTTTTTCTAAAATAATTAAGAAGGAGTGGTTACACTTATAGTTAGATAGAAAAGAGATTCAAAATCTGTGAAATTAGCTCAATCAATTTTTGAAGCTTACCAATCGGAAACTGTTGAAGATATTCAAAAGGCTTTGAAAGACATCGGTGGACCTTTTTTGAGGTAATGGTTCAGGGTAAAATGAATCACTATCTTGGTTACGGTTTAAACTCAAAAAACGGAAAGAGCACGAAAATTGTCGTAATGGATACCCACACTTTGGATACCTAAAGTGCTACAAAATTTGCGGTCATTTAGTAGCACTCCGTTTCCAATCTCACTTTCATCCCATGCCTAAAGGCTATGTGCTTTTTTGTTGGGGAAGGATTGTAAAAGAACCCCATAACAAATGGAATGGCGATTATATCCCCCAATTGGTCAATCTTGTTGAATCAACTTATGGTTAACGTTAAATTTGCCAAACTTATTGAAAAATACAAAATTTACCTACCGTGATTTAAATCCGTCGTTTGTTCGATAAGATAATTTGATATATCTGTGTTGGTGCCATTCCTCAAGAGGAATTTCACTAAATCTTGTTTTTGAAGAACAGGATTAATAACTGCTACATCTAACTGACTTAGAATCTGAACGATGCCATGATGTGAAAAACTCTTAATTTCTTTCAAAAGTTCTGCATCACGTTTCTTTCGTTCGGCGGATTCTTCAGGATACCCAGTATTGAACGGTTCTTCAAAAAGTTTCTCAAGCGTGAAGCGAAGGTTTAGTTCGCCCGCCCAACCGAAGTTCAATCCAAGTGGCAGTGATGCACAGTTTCCGTTATTTATCCTACCAAAAAGGAACGCATCTGTTGGAGTTGGCAGATAACCGCTAATGACATTCGGAAGTGTATTACAGGCAATCGACATACCAACACCGCTACTACATCCAGTGACGACAAAATCAACTGCACCTGAATTTAGAAGTAGACCAACGGCTAAGGACACTTGTATATAGCTTAACTCCGAATCTTCAATTATAACACCAAAATTAAACACTTCATATCCATGCTTCGCCACTGCCCTTTTTGTTTCTTCAAAAATCAGTTCATTTTTGCTAGTTTGGGTACTTGCTTGTATCACAGCTATCTTCATTCTTCCACGACCTTTCGATTTAATTATCACACATACCGAAAGTCAAAAGAAGATAAATAAGATAAAACCAATCTTTCCTTAAAATTTGCTATTCTATGTGTTCGTTTCAAAAACTCACACAGATTTCTTTACAGAAACGGTTATTCTTCCATTTCTACAGAAAAAGTTGGGGATTCCCCCAACTTTTTAATACATCTATTTTCTTATTAATCCTGTGGATGTAATCTGATATGTTCTTTTCTTACCTATATATTCCTGTTTTCCATTCTCAAGGTTAGTTAAAGTCGCTCGCGTTTTTTCCTTTGCTGCTTCCCCTTCTATATGAGTAAATTCTATATAATCTCCCACTTTTATAGGTACTGTTTGGGTTTCAGCATTTTGTTGTCTATTTCCCATGATTTCCTTATTGTACATAACGCTACCGGATGAGCCTTGGACCTTAATACTTGCATATGTACTATTAAAGTAAGAATGCGGTACACCAGCTTCTAATTTGATTTTCAGCTCTTCTGCTGTTTTATTATAATCTACTTTTGCAATTTCTCGATCACTATATCCTTTTAATGACCATGCAAATTGGTTTCCATCTAGAATTGTTGTCTCTGGCATTTTTTCTACTTTCTTTAATCCCTGTTTTGTAACCTGATACCTTGCTGTCTTTCCAATAGTCTCATTTTTGTTATTTTCAAGATTCGTTAATGTTGCGCGTGTCTTTTCCTTTACTGCGTCTCCTTCTATATGAGTTAATTCAATGTAATCCCCTACTTTTACAGACACAGTTTGGGTTTCGGTATTTTGTTGTCTATTCCCCACGATTTCCTTATTGTATAGTACGCTACCAGATGAGTTTTGGACCTTAATACTTGCATATGTGCTATTGAAGTAAGAATGCGGTACACCAGCTTCTAATTTGATTTTCAGCTCTTCTGCCGCTTTATTATAATCTACTTTTGCAATTTCTCGATCACTATATCCTTTTAGGGACCATGCAAATTGGTTCCCTACTAAAATATCAGAATTTCCATTTGTAATTTCTACTTTTTTCTCTACAGTTCGATCAAATATGTCTGTTAATGTAATTTTAGCAAAAGCCGTTTGAGGCAATTGCATAGTTTTACTTACCTCAGTTTGGTAGGACTTAATATTATCAATTACTTTCAAAGGTTGTCCCATTAACTTTTCATTGTCATAGATTTCAATTTTCCCTTTAAACTGTGGGGTACTTTGTTCTTTCAATTTCCAAGACACATTTAATTTTTCAGCTTCAAAGCGAATATTTTGAATATCAAAATCTAAATTTCCCATTTCTGGTTGACTAGGCTGATTTATAGTAAAAGTTTTTCCAGTACCAATCGTTGATTGAGTATTTCCTCCTGCCTTAACCCATAAATATTCTGAAGTTGCTCCTCCATCGTATTGATAAGATGTATCACGTTGTCCACTGATACGCTGATTATTCCAAGAATTCCATTGTTTATCTGAAATTTTTCTACTGTATCCATTTTTTAGGCGTGCTTCTCTTACATCTTGTCCATTACCAGCCCAGTCTTCTTGAAACATGGATAGACCATAATTAAATGCAACATTCGCAACTGGATGGTCCATAATAGCAACTAACTTCCATTGATTTAATTTATTATCTTTTATCCACTGGCCAAACTTTGTATGGCCATCTTCTTGCCAAGAACGTAGAGTCATTCGATACCATTCACTATCTTTCCAATTATAAGTTGTTTGTACCTTCAGACCTGTTCCTTCTCCACCAAATCTACTGGCTTCTGAAGTCGGCGATAAATATTCAGCTTTTATTGCTTGGTTTGATGCTATTGGATCCCAAAGCGCAAAGTGAAGGGTACGTTTACCGTTTTGATCAAAACCACTTTGTTGTTGGAAGCCAGCATAACCGCCACCCTCTCCCCCTTGATTCCAGTTATGCACAGCCCAATACGTATAAGGTGCTGTTAGGACTGGTGACCAGTCTATGCTAATAATATCTGAAGCAGCAGTATTTTGTGGTGTTACATAAACTGATGGAGCATGGGATCGGATTGCTGCCTTTGTACTAGAAATTGGTGCTCCATACATTGACATCATGGTGCAAGCCGCAGTAATTATAACAATCTTTTTTAGTCTTCCATTGTTTTTTTCTTTAAACATGACTTCCTATCTCCTTTTAAATTATTTTAGTTACATTGAATAATAACGATATACATACTATTAAACAAATTATGTAAAAAAATAACTTTAGCTATACTACCTAGTTATGTTTAATGTTTTTTTCACTACTATTTCTAACCAAATTATAGTATTTTGTAAGAAAATCGTATGATTTGTGACTAAATGTTTGCTAAAAATATTATAAAAATTCATAAATAAATAGTTTTAGATAATTATGCTAAAAGACTTCTTTTACATTTTTTGATTTTTCAATATATTAACCATAAATTTATTTACAGGAATAACATTATGTAAACTCATAACGTAACTATTGGATAAAATAGCTTATCAATTTCCACGTGTCTTTTCAATAGATTAAAAGAGTCCAAAAAACGTAGACTCCTTTAGTTACCTAAACATTAAATATTGCAATCAATCAAAAATTAACATTAAATTCTTCTGTTAGCTTATTTAATATTTAATGAAGTAGATAATGTATTCCAAGGTACATTTGTAGATGTGTTTTGATATTTGAATTGTCCATTTTGCTGTCCCGAAGCATCCCATTTATATTCCCATCCATCAACTGTTCTATCACCATTAATATCAATCATCCCCTTTATATTAAATACAAATTGATTCTATCATACTAATTTCATACATTTCGTTCCCTGTGAAAGAGTTAACAGAAGGTACCTATTTACATATGAAATTTTGCATATTCATTGCATTTTTACTATTTGCACTTACCATTAATCCTACTACAGCATAATGGCTTCTCTACCTTGATTGACATACTACATTTGGGCTCATCTCAAGCTGACTTTTGTAAGAGTTCATAAATGGTGCGTAGTTCGGTTGTTTAGCAAATAAACAATAAAGATGCAAATCCAACTCAATTTAATTTGGCTTTTCCTCTAGCATTATAAGCAAGATCCACCACTTGCATCGATTAACTCACCAGTTATCCAACGGCTGTCTGATGAAGAAAGAAAACCTACAATATCAGCTATATCATTAGGTTCTCCCCATCTATTAAAAGTCGATAAACCTGCAGCATATTTTTGGCCATCTTTATTCCCCAATGTCTCAGCGTTCATTTCTGTATTAATTATACCCGGGAGAATTGCATTTACTGTAATACCACGAGAACCAAGTTGTTGTGCTAAAGTATGAGTAAGTGTATTAATTGCCCCCTTAGATATACTGTAGGCAAAAACACTTGGGGAGGCTACTCGTGTAACAAATGATGAAATATTGATAATCCGTCCTTCATCTTTTAAACGTGGCAAAGCCTTTTGAATAATGAAAAATGGAGCCTTCACATTAATATTCATAACCTCATCAAAAGACTCCTCTGTAGATTCCTCTAACGTTAAAATCTGCCCAATTCCAGCATTGTTTACAAGAATATCAAATGTATTATTACCTATATGTTTTTGAAGAGATTGATCCATCATTAAATACAAGTTATTAATGCCTTTAAAAGTACTTAAATCTGCACTGATTGCAAATGCGGCACCGCCATCTTGTTTAATTTTATCCACTACACTTTCTGCTTCTTCTTTTCTTTTACTATAGTGAACTACAACTAACGCACCAGCCTGTGCCAAATGTAAGGCAATACTTCGTCCTATTCCCCTACTACCCCCTGTTACTAATGCAACTTTCCCCTTCAATTTATTCATCTCATCATCCCCTTGTTTAAAATTCTACTTAGTTATATCACAGGATACTCTTTGAAATGTTGCTCTCTAATTTGATTTCATTAAAGGACTAAGATTGTATTGATACTAATTTTATTTAATACTAAACATCTAATTTTCTTCTTATGATATAGTGCACCCATGTTCGTTAAGCTAGGAAAAGTGAATACCATAAACAAAGAAAACTATTAGTTTTAGATTGTAGTACCTGAAAAATATCTAGTTTCTAAACCTTTGTTAAGAAGCTACGATGAGCAATTATACTAAACCAATAATGAAAAAAGGATTTGATATGAATATCAAATCCTTTTTTACTATGTATAATTATTTCACTGCTTCTCTTAATTCTTTTCCAGCTTTAAATGCCGGTGCTTTAGAATCAGTAATTCACATTTCTGTAACATTATTATATAAGGTTTTAGCGGATTATATGTTAAACTTTATTCCAAGAAGTCCTTTACTTTTAGAATCGACAATTCTTCAATACCCTTAGACTTGCCCTACGTCCCCTGTAGGGCTTTTTTCGATAAACTAACATACTTCTTGTACACTTTCTGAATTGTATCTCTGCAATTTTGTATCCACTTCAATGTTAAATCTTTTATCAAAATAGAAGTTTAAAAAAGAGGATGAAATAATACACATCAAATTTAACGAATATTAAGATATATTTTTAAGGGTGCTGATACATACATTCATTAAATCAGAAAAAACAAATTCTTATCTACACAGTTTTTGAGTGCCTTATGACGTCTTTTTTTGCAAAAGAACCTTCACAATTCATATATAAATAACAAAAAATATATGGACTCTATTTTCTAATCCATTACACTTATTCCTACCTTAATTAACTCTTTTTAGAGTTAATTTCGAATCTTGCTTTTGAGTTCTAAACCCTAATGCGATAGCAGCTCCAATACAGCTAGAAAAACAACCAAGAAACAAATACGGGGATGGATCTGATTCACCGATTAAAACGGAAGCTATGCCTCCAATTACAGGGAATAGTGCAACCATATACCCACTTCGAGCTCCTCCGATTTTTTCTACAAGCTTCAAATAGAATAACCATGCTACAAAAGAAGCAAACAGAGTTAAATATAGCAACATAGATACATATGAAAACGATGTGGGGAATGTAAACTTTTGTCCTTGAAATAATACAATTACTCCCATTAATATACTACCAACTGCAAATCCAATAGCATTTGCATAGATAGGGTTCACCTTGTGGTTTGCATTTCGCGCTGAGCTCGCATCACCTATTGCTGTAAGAACCGTACCTAAAAGCGCGACCATAATTCCTTTTAAATCACTGAACCCTTGAAAGTCATTCAATTTTGGATAGATAAGAATACATACTCCTAATACCCCTAAAATCCCACCAACCAAAACGCTTGAATGTAACCTTTCTTTTAAAAAAATTCGAAGAGCGATTGGAGTCAAAATCACCTTTAATGAAAAAATTAGTGTTACAATTGCCGCAGAACTCAAAATTGTAGCGTAATAAAGGCATAAATAGCTTAATGCAAAGTTACATACACCAAAAATCACTATAAATGGAATATCTTTTTTTGTTGGCATCCCTCTTGGTCGAAGGAAGCAAATAAGAATCAAAAATAAAAAAGCTGTCATAACTAAACGATAAGTTAAGGATAGTTCTAAGCTTACAGGAGTTCCTTGAATTTTTACTGCAATAAAGTTGAGTCCCCATACAATCAAACAAAATATGTACATAAATATTGGCATAAACTTTCTCCTAGATTAATTTTTTTATAAATTTATTATTTATTTATACTGTCATTTCTAAAAGGTACAGTTTACAATAAATACAAATGACAGATGAGGTATTCAAATAATGAAGGAACTAATATTTAACATAAATCGAAAAAGTAAAAATCCTATGTATCAACAAGTTTATCAATATATACGCGCTCAAATTTTATCTGGTAAATTAGAAAAGGGTAAAAAGTTGCCTTCAATCAGACAACTCGCTACCCAATTAGAGGTCAGCAGAAACACAACTCAGGTGGCCTATGAACAACTGCAATCGGAAGGATATATTCGAAGCAAGAACAAAAAAGGTTTTTTTGTAGAGGCTATTATATCGGATGAAACACTTAATTATGAACCTATTAGAGAACAACATCATGAAACAAATCACATTGCCATGAAAACTATTGATTTTAAGATTGGGACAGTGGATCAAGAAAACTTCCCTTTAAAAAAATGGAGATTGATTACAAACAAGATTATTAAAGACTCTAGCATGTTTTCATACGGAGAAAAACAAGGCGACATTAAATTAAGGAAAGCACTAGCAGATTACTTATTTCAATCAAGAGGAGTGAATACTTCTGCAGAACAAATTATTATTGGTAGTAGCACACAACATTTGTTATTACTTTTGTCAATAATGCTAAAGACAGACTATCATTATATAGCAGTAGAAGATCCTGGGTATGACGTGGCAAGGGAACTTTTTGTTCTTCAATCATTTAGTATTGATCCAATTCCTGTAAAAAAAAGGGGCATTCAAGTCGACCTTCTTTTAAAATCGCCTTCTAGACTTTTATATGTCACTCCTACTCACCACTTTCCTTATGGAGTGACCATCCCTGTCAATGAAAGACTAAAATTAATTGAATGGGCAAAAAAGGTGAAAGGCTATATTATTGAGGATGATTATGATAGTGAATTTCGATATATCCATCAACCTATACCGTCTCTTCAAAGCTTAGATTCCAATGATAGGGTGATTTATTTAGGAACTTTTTCAAAGGCACTCCTCCCCTCTATCCGTGTCAGTTATATGGTTTTACCTAAGCAGCTAATAAAAGAATATAAAAAGATACTCCCTTTACTTGAACAAACATCCTCATCTATTCATCAGCAAACATTGGCGACTTTTATGAATGAAGGATATTGGTACTCACACTTAAGGAAGATGAAAGCTTTGTATAGACGTAAAATGAATCTATTAAATAAGGAATTATCAAAGCATTTTAAGGAATATGTCAAAATTAAAGGCGGTAGCTCAGGAATATTCGTTATTATTGAAGTGAAAACAAAAATGAGTGAAAAAATGCTAATTGAAAAAGCACTTGATCATGGCATTATAGTATATCCTTGTTCAAAATATTTCTCGGAATATTTACCAGAATATCCGCATATTCAACTTGGATTTGGTGATTTATGCGAAGAAGAGATAATAAAAGGAGTGTCTCAATTAGCAAAAATTTGGTTCTAATAGGAAAACAGATAGAACAATTAATGAAAAATTTCATTTAATGATTAATAGAAATCCCTTTAGTATTTTGAAATTTTTTTACACAAATTAATATTTTTCTTTTTTAAGTATAAAAAAAGACACCTTTAAGGTGTCTTCCCCCACATTAATAACCGAATGTTATATCATAAACTTTCTCAATACTTATTAATTTACTCTTTACTGTTACATATATCCCTTTAACATATTTTTTGAGAAACGATTTGGATATAGAGCAATAAGCATTTCATATGGACTTCCTTTCCAATAGCGTTTTAACGGAGTCCATAATTTTTGTTTTATTAGCCATTTTTGATTAAATACTTTTAATAGCTGTTTTTCATCCAATTTTTCTTTCTCTTTAATAGTCCACCTTAACGCCTCTAATGCTTTACGTTTAGACCAATATCCAACAGGAGTAACTCTAAATTCCCATTCTTTAAAACGGTCTCTATATAAATCATTAATCATTCTAAACGGACTATTCCCCCAAATTATTTGACATGCTGATGCTAATCCATGGGTCTTTAACCATTTTATATTGTATACATCAAGCAATTGTTTATGGGTTAATCTCTCTTTTTCTTCAATAGTCCATTTCAATGCATCTAATGCTTTTTCTTTAGTCCAGAAGTTATTAGGGGTCATACCAAATTCCCATTCTTTAAAACGTCTTGGATAAAGATCATTAATCATTGCATACGGGCTACTATTCCAATACATTGCCAGAGGTGCACCAAGTTTATTTTTTTTCAACCATTTTTTCCCGTATAATCCTAAGAGCTTTTCTTGTGAAAGACCCTCTTTTTCCTCAATAATCCATTTCAAAATTGTTAATGCTTTTTCTTTGGTCCAAAAATTTAAAGGAGTCATACCAAATTCCCATTCTTTGAACTGATTTGGATACAGATCATCTATTGCTTTAAAAGGGCTATTTTCATACCTATGTTTGAGTAATCCCCGTAGCCTATACTTTACAAGTAATTTTGTGTTCCATTTTTTTCTTATGTCTTCCTTATTCCATTTTAAAATACTGTTAACCAAATATGTTAATACCCTCCGCGCCATTTTATTATCTATATCTTCTTTCCATGTATTTGGAGGAAATCTATTTCTTTTTCCATCTAATATTTCCTGATAAATATCTTCTATAGAACCTTCTTTCATTAACAATATATAAATCCTCCTACAGTTTGTATTAATATTTATACACTATCATCACTTTCAATCAATATATCCACATTAAATAATATAGTTAAAATCCCCTTGGAAATCAACATAAAATTTTTATTTTACAAAATTTCTAATAATTAACTAAGTAAATTTTTATTTTAATTTTCTAATTATTGGTTTATACTATTTAGTATTATTATATTTATATATAAGGAGTGTATTCGTATGGAGAAGCTTAGTAAAAGCGATATTATTCGTACTGTTCCCCAAAGCGGTTTTTTCGGACACCCTAAGGGTCTATTTACTCTATTCTTTACAGAGTTTTGGGAGCGATTCTCTTACTATGGGATGAGAGCAATATTACTTTACTATATGTATTATTCAATTTCACAAGGTGGTTTAGGGATGGATCATGCGACCGCAGCGTCAATTATGGCCATCTATGGATCTCTCGTTTACATGTCTGGCATTATTGGTGGCTGGATTGCAGATCGTCTATTAGGTTCAAGTAGAACAATTTTTTGGGGTGGAGTTTTAATTATGATAGGTCACCTGATTTTAGCACTACCAGGGACTATAAGTACTTTATTCATATCTATGGTATTTTTAGTACTTGGTACAGGTTTATTAAAACCTAACGTCTCTAGCATTGTTGGTGATTTATATAGTGAAACAGATAATCGACGTGACTCAGGTTTCAGTATTTTCTATATGGGTATTAATTTAGGAGCTCTTTTATCTCCTTTTGTTATAGGAACACTTGGTCAAAAGTATAACTTCCACCTAGGTTTTGGTGTCGCTGCAATTGGTATGCTATTAGGCTTAATTATTTTTGTTCTTACAAAAAAGAAAAACCTTGGTTTAGCAGGAACACAAGTACCAAATCCTTTAACAGACATCGAAAGAAAAAAAGTTATTACACAGTTTAGTATTGGTACAATAGCTATAGTACTATTTTGTATTTTAACGATACCAACAGGTATTTTAACTATTAATCGATTCACTTTATTAGTAAGTATTTTAGGTATTCTCATTCCAACTGTTTACTTTATTTTTATGTATCGTAGCCCGAAAACTACAAAAATTGAAAAGTCTCGTTTAATTGCTTACATACCATTATTTATTGCTGCTACAATGTTTTGGGCCATTCAAGAACAAGGAGCTATCATTTTAGCTTCATATGCTGATCAGCGTACTCAATTAAAGTTGGCCGGGGTTGAACTTCAATCTTCATGGTTTCAATCATTAAACCCTATTTATATTGTTTTGTTAGCACCAGTATTTGCTTGGTTATGGGTAAAGCTTAATTCACGTCAACCAAGTACGGCCAATAAATTTGCTATTGGTTTATTATTTGCTGGTTTATCTTTCTTAGTTATGATTATCCCTGCATATATGCATGGTACAGAATCCCTTGTAAGCCCTATGTGGTTAGCTATTAGCTTCCTGTTAGTAGTAATCGGGGAACTTTGTTTATCACCTGTAGGTTTATCAATTACAACCAAATTAGCACCAGCTGCCTTCTCTGCTCAAACAATGAGTCTGTGGTTCTTAACTAGTGCAGCTGCACAAGCTATAAATGCTCAAATAGTTCGATTATATAATCCTGAAACAGAAATTATTTATTTCGGTGCAATTGGTGGTCTTTCAATCATTTTAAGTGTAATTTTATATTTTATGGCCCCAAGGATTCAAGTTTTAATGAAAGGCATAAAATAAAAAAACTGTGCTAAGAACTTGTTATAGTGCAAGTTTTTATGCACAGTTTTTTGAATAATATTTTTCATTTATATATACAAATAAATATATGATAATTATATATATTCTTTGTATGCTAGTTTATCATATTAATTATGTAAATAGCTTTCTCATAACTTGGAACATCTTCTACTGTATATTCTATCCTTTTATTTACTTTTGAAAGAGAAAGAATTGACCGAGAATTCACTATAAAACTAACATCAATTTCAGGTAAATTGTCTAAATCATTTATTTCTAATTCTCTAATTAAAAGATTTATCTTATTCTCTTTTAAAGAGTACCTATAATTAATATTATTTCACATGGTTCTTTTTAAATTCTTTATTTGATTCTAATTTGTAATTCTGTTTAGTGTTATTGCAAATTAGAATCACGAATTATGAAAACAAAAAACATGACGAGCGACATGTAGGTATAAATAAATCTATATATATAAAATTTACATTTAAACTTTTCTATATCAATGTTATAATAAAATCAACCAAGAAGCATCCAACATATTTTGATTAATCACTACATTTTCTTTCATATTATGTCAACGTATAAAAGACACTTTATAAAGTGTCTTTTATACGTTATAAGGTTAGTACTTTAATTTCATACTTCTTCTTTTGTTTCTCCAACATTAGTGGCCTCTAAAACACAAAGTATGCTTTTGGATTTTTTTGATATAGTACCCTATAACCCTCAAGCTAAGAAAAGAAAATATTTTAAATCGATTAGAATGGATCGAAATACGCCATTATTATAAACGGGCTTTATTTCTATATTCTAACCTTTTCTACCGCTTTTATTTGGCG
>NZ_JBVVXV010000017.1:0-138561 GCF_055902415.1 Bacillus sp. SSR7
CGTTTCCGCCTTGGTTGTCGTTTCCGCCTTGGTTGTCGTTTCCGCCTTGGTTGTCGTTTCCGCCTTGGTTGTCTAACGGTTTCATGCTATCTTTATCAAATGCAAATTGAATATTGTAGAAATGGTGATAATTCATTGAATCGATATCTACTTTCACTTTTGCATTTAACTTTTTAGATAAGTCGTTTACTTCTACTTCCACTACGCGTGTATCAGCTTTTTTATCTTCACTTAATACACTTGCATCAATAAACGCACCATTTTTCTCAAATTCAAACTTTGTAATCCATGCACTATTCGTTAATGTAAACGATACATATTTTTTACCGTTTTTTACCTTTAACACACCTGGACTCTTTGTATACGTGTTCATCATTGAAATTTCTTCTGTTTGATCTTTTAAAGCTTTGAAATTGATGCTGTATTCACCGTCTTTAATTGTTTCAGCATCTGGTTTTTTATTTTCATCTGGTTTTTCTACTTCTGGTTTTTTCTCTTCATTTTTAATTTGTTCAAGTTTATCTTGTTCAAATAAAAGTTGTACATCATGCGTTTGTTTATAATTTCTTGATGCCATCTCAATAAATACTTTTGTATTTAGTTTTTTTGATAAATCAGCTACTTCGAACTCTACTACTCTTATATCTTTTTCTTTATTTTCAATCACTACTTTTGCATCAACAAATACACCATCTTTTTCCGTTTGAAAATTTTTAATTAATGAGCTACTTTTTAATGTTACAATTGCTTTTTTCTTACCGTTTTCTACTTTTAATACTCCTGGGTTTACCATGTAACTATTCATCTTAGATTCTTCATCTGTTTGATTTTTTAACACTTTAAATGGAATACTGTACTCTCCATCTTTAATTGTGTTAGAATTTGGTTGTTGATCTGGGTCAGGCTTTTGGTCGGGCTTCTGACTTGGATCAGGTTTTTCATTTGGATCTGGCTTATTAGCTGGGTCCTCTTTTTCATTTGGTTGTTCCACATGAATCGGTGTAATACTATTTTGATCAAACGCAATGCGAACGTCGTACTCATGATGATAATTTAAAAACTCAATATCTACTTTTACTTTTGCATTTAATACCTTCTCTACATCTTCTACATCAAATTCTACTACTCTTGTATCTTTTTCTTTATCTTCACTAATTACATTTGTCTCAACAAGCTGACCTGCTTTTTCTGTTTCAAACTTCGTAATCCATGAACTATGTTCTAACGTAAAGGATACCTTCTTCTTCCCATCCTTCACTTTTAAAGTTCCTGGACTTACAGAGTATTGATTCATCATAGATTCTTCATCTGATGTATCCTTAAGAACTTTGAAACCGATTGAATATTCACCGTCAGCTAGTTGGCTTGCTGCTTGAACTGCAAGAGGTTGTAATGTTGATACGAATGTAAATATCATTAAGAACATCGCAACAACAATTTTAAAATATCTATTCAATGGAATACCGCTCCTTTATTTAGTTTTGACGTACTTTACGAATTAAGAAAACTCCTGAAATAAGGATTAACGCTGCAAATAATCCGATGCGTGCTTCATCACCTGTTTTTGGGTTATCTGTTTTTTCAGTTTTACCACTTTCATTTGTTCCTTTGTTCGCCTCTTTATTTGCTTCTTTACTCTCTTCTTTTTTCACTTCTTCTTTTACTTTTGTATCTGTTTTTGTTTGATTGTTATTCTTTATTACAGCAGTTGCTTTATTTTCTCCACCTACTGCTTTTACATTTGCATCAAATGCAAAGCGAATCGTGTAGTTATGGTCATAATTTACGTTTGGTACAACAACATGAATTTTTACAGCTGCCGGCTTAGATAAGTCATCTACCTTAAACTCTACTGTTCTTTTATCTGCCGATTCATCTTTACTAACAACTTTTGCATCAACAAAATTCCCGTTCTCAGGTGCTTTAAATTCTGTAATCCAAGCACTATGATTCATCGGGATTTGCACTCTCATCTCACCATTTTTCACAACTAGCTTAGCTGGTTTTTCAAAATAGTCATTTGCCATTGAAGCTGAATCATTTTCCGCTTTTTGAATGACATAGTTAATATCATAAGTACCGTCAGCTAGTTGTGCTGAAACTTTCCCATATGGCATGACAAGAAAAGCTAGCATGCATACGAACGTTATAATAAAAGCGGGTAATACAGAAATCTTTCTCATTTGGCTTACTTCCTCCTTGTTTATCCATCATCCATACTTTTTGAAAATGATAATTATTCTCAATTTATAAGAAAAAAAATAATAATCCTCTACCATTATTTACTTGTAATTTATTTATGTAATGTAGATATCATTGATTATCATTCTCAATACATGTTAAAAATAATATCCCTCCCTATTCCTTATAAAGAGCGATTCACATTTTAACATAAGTTCCTATTTATCCTGTTGATTATCATTCTCAATAAAACTCAAAAAAATAAAACTCCCCATTCTCCTACTCTATCACCTCTATCTACAAAAATGATATCGTTATAGAAAACCTTATCCCTTTCACTCCTCGCTTTCCTTCCAATATTTCCACAACTAAGTCAATCTTAGCCTACTCATAATTTTTTTGTCAACTATATTACGTATAAAATTTTAAATATCTGAATTTCTCTATATACGGCTTTTCCTACAAAAAAAGAGGCTTTCTTTCATAGAAAGCCTCTTTTCTCTATTTTTCTACAGCAACTTCTTCTTTTTGAAACAAAGAAATTACATATCCAACTACAATCCCTACTAAAGCAGGAACGAACCAACCAATCCCTACACTATATAATGGAATTTTATTTAAAATTGGTGTTAATGCTGCAATCTCAAGATTTGCATTGTGTAACCCATCAAAGAAACTAATCATGAATGCTCCTACAATACCACCTACATACATGACTAAAGGAAGTCGAATATAGTTTTCAACAAGTGATAATACAATAAGTACGATTCCAATAGGATAAATTGCAATTAAAATCGGTAATGCTAATGCATTTAACTGCGTTAACCCAAGATTCGCTACCATAAATGCTAATACGCAGAAAATGAAAACAACCTTTTGATAAGAAAGCTTTGGTAATAAAGAAGAGAAGTAATCACCACAAGCTGCAACAATACCTACAGAAGTTGTTAAACATGCTGCTGTAATTGCGATCCCTAGTAATAAAGTTCCGTAGCTACCAAATAAATGATTCACGACATTTGTTAAAATAATTCCTCCGTTTGCGCCCATTCCAAGTGACACACTAGAAGCTCCAAGATAAGCAAGTGCTAAATACACAAGTAGTAGACCAAGCGCTGCAATAAATCCTGCAAAGATTGTTACTTTTGCAATGCTATTTTTATTTGTAATGCCTTTTTCTTTTAACGCATGAATTACAACGTTTCCGAATACAAGTGCTGCAAGTCCATCTAAAGTTAAATATCCGTCAATAAAACCTTTAAAAAGCGGAGCACTATATGCTTCTGTTGGTGCACCAAATTCACCCATTGGTGTAATAAGTGCTTTCACTACAATAATTGCAATAACAGCTAATAAAATTGGAGTTAATACTTTACCGATGCGACCCACTAATTTTGATGGGTTTAAAGCTAAATAGAAAGTTACAGCAAAGAAAATAAATGTAAAGATAACAAGTGGATACGATTGACCAGCTATCTCACTTGGTAAAAATGGTGCAACACTCATTTCATAAGCAACAGTTCCTGTACGCGGCACACTTACGAATACGCCTAAACATAAATAAATTGCAGTAATAAAAACTAGTGCGAATATAGGGTGTACACGCCCTGCTAGCTCATTAATATCTCCCTTTAAAGCTATAACGATAACTCCTAATAAAGGCAATCCAACGCCTGTTACGACAAAACCAAACAGCGCGATCCATACATCTGTTCCAGCGCCTTGTCCTAATGCTGGTGGAAAAATCATATTACCTGCACCGAAAAATAGTGCAAATAACATTAAACTTATTGCAAGCATCTCAGAAAACTTTAAAGATGGTTTCATTTCTACTAACCTCCTAAATAATTATAAATTAACAAAATATTCTGAATTAAAATCCGTCACATATCCTCTTTCAAGCATACTTCCCCGTAAAAGAACGCAAAAAACACTCGTCCCTAACAAAGGGACGAGTGTTGAAATCGTGGTTCCACCCTTATTCTAATAAAATGAATTTATAACAAAATAAGCTCATTTTATAGCTCGTGTAAATTGATAACGGTTTTATCCGCCAAGAATTACAATGCATCATGCAGTTCACTCTTGAAGTTTAGAGGTGGTAAGTCTGTCTTTTCGTATTAGGAAGCTCACAGCCTAAGGCCTCCCTCTCTGAGAATCGTAAAAAACAACTCATGTCCTCATCATTACTTTTATAAAATATCTTGTCGAAACTTGTTGTTTTTTATTATATGGGCTATTTTTTAAAAAATCAATAGTTTTATTTTTTCTGACAAAAAAATATAGGGAGAAAATTTTTCCTCCCTATAGCTGCCCTATTAATATTTCTAATTCCCCATCTGTAATGTTTCGCCACTTTCCCACTTCAAGATCGTCTAGCTCTATATTCATAATGCGTTCTCTCTTTAACTTTGTTACAGTAAACCCGAAAGCTCGGCTCATTCTACGAATTTGCCTGTTCATTCCTTGCGTTAAAACGATACGAAATGTTGATTGATCGACTCTTGTCACTTTGCACGGCTTCGTCATTCCATCTTTAATCTTTACACCGCTGGACATTTCATCAATAAACCAATCTGTAAAAGGTTTATCGACTGTGACAACATATTCTTTCTCATGCTCATGATCACCGTGTAAGATTTGATTTGCAATCGCACCGTCATTCGTTAATAAAATAAGGCCTTCTGACGCTTTATCTAATCGTCCAACAGGAAAGATACGCTCAGGGTAATTAATATAATCAATAATATTATCCTCAATATGATCAGCTGCTGTACAAGTAATACCAACTGGCTTATGAAAGACGATATACACCTTTTCTTTCTCTTCTTTTGCAATAACCTGCCCATCAATCGTTACAACATCACCATCGCCCACGAGTGCACCGTGCGTACATATTTCACCGTTAATCGCCACGCGTCCAGCTTTAATAAGGCGATCTGTTTCGCGTCTTGAGCAGGATTTTGCTTCGCTTATGTATTGGTTGATTTTCATGTTTTATTCCCTTTTCACATATATTAAAAGCGTCAATCTATGGCAATATCATTATGCCACGATTGACGCTCGTTTACTTCGCAAAAACAACTAAATAAATAACCCCAATCACCAAAAATATTCCGCAACAAGCTAACAATACTTTTGCAAGTTTGTCCATAAACATATAATGGTTTCCCCTTTGTTTCGTTGTTTTCTATTTTAATTCGACAACTGTTACGCCTAGGCCTCCCTCGCCCATGTCACCGTAACGGAATGTTTTCACACCGCGATGCTTCTTCAAGTAATCTTGAACACCTTGACGAAGTGCTCCTGTTCCTTTACCGTGAATGATTGATACGCGAGGATAGCTTGCAAGCTGGGCATCGTCTAAGTATTTCTCAACGCGCGCCATTGCATTTTCAAATCGTTCACCACGAAGGTCAAGTTCTAATGAAACGTGATAATCTCTACCTTTTACTGTTGCCACTGCTTTTTTCTCTGTTTGTTTCGGTGTGTTAATGTATTCCATGTTAGATTCTTTTACTTTCATCTTCAGAATACCGATTTGTACACTCCACTCTGTATCGCTTACTTTTTCAAGTAATTGACCTTTTTGCCCGAACGTTAATACTTTTACTTCATCACCTGCGCGTAACTGTTGTTTCGGCGCAGTATTTTTCACGTTTACTTTTTGTTTCTTCACAAGCTCTGGTGCTGCGCCTTCTAGACGGCTCTTCGCTTCAATAAGCTCGTGATCTTTCACGTTTGCAAGCTGTGCTTTACGCAATTGACGAAGTTCTTGAATAATGCCTTCTGCTTCTTTCTTTGCAGCTTCGACCTTTTCTTCTCCTTCTTTTTGCGCTTTTAACAATCGTTCATCACGATCTTCGTTAAATTCAATGATTTGACGTTGTAATTCGCGATGCAATTTTTCAGATTGCTTGCGAAGTGCTTCTGCTTCGTTCCAGTCACGCTCTGCGTTCTTTTGACTTTCTTCTAACTTCGCAATCATATTTTCAATTTTGTTTGTATCTGTACTAATGTGGTTTCGCGCTTGTTCAATCACGCGATCAGATAACCCAAGACGTTTCGAAATTTCGAAGGCATTACTACGTCCTGGTACACCAATTAATAATTTATACGTTGGGCTTAACGTGTTCACATCAAACTCAACGCTCGCATTAATAACTTGCTCACGGTTATATCCGTATGCTTTTAATTCTGGGTAATGCGTCGTTGCAACAACGCGAGCGCCACGATTACATACTTCATCTAAAATCGAAATTGCTAGTGCAGCCCCTTCTTGCGGGTCTGTTCCGGCACCTAATTCATCGAATAAAACTAAGCTTTCAAAATCAGCTTTTTCTAAAATATCAACAATGTTCACCATATGTGAGGAGAACGTACTTAAACTTTGTTCAATCGATTGCTCATCACCGATATCAGCAAAGATATTTTTGAATACACAAATCTCTGACTCATCCATTACTGGAATGTGAAGGCCAGATTGCGCCATTAATACACAAATACCAACTGTTTTCAGCGTAACTGTTTTACCACCTGTATTCGGTCCTGTAATAACAATTGTCGTGAAATCTTTCCCTAACATAATGTTATTTGGCACGATAATTTCTGGATCGATAAGCGGATGACGTGCTTGTCTTAAATCCATGTAACGCTCGTTGTTTACGATTGGTTTCGTTGCTTTAATACGCTTCGCATAGAAAGCTTTCGCAAAGATGAAATCAAGATTTGCAACTACCTCTACGTTTGATAAAACGATATCCGCTTCTACTGCCACTTCTTCTGTTAACATCAATAAGATGCGTTCGATTTCTTGTTTTTCTTTCACACGTGCTTCTTGAAGCGAGTTATTTAATTCTACAATGACTTGAGGTTCAATAAATAACGTTTGTCCAGAAGCTGATTGATCGTGGACAATACCGCCATATACGCCGCGATATTCTTGTTTCACTGGGATTACGTAACGTTCGTTACGAATCGTTACAATTGAGTCAGACAGCATCTTTTGCGCGTTTGAAGAACGCGTCATATTTTCTAACTTTTCACGAATACGGCTTTCCGCAGTACGAATTTGAGTACGAATACCACGCAGTTTATCACTTGCGCTATCGACTACCTCACCGCCATCACCGATACAATTTGTGATTTTCTTTTCTAAATCATATAAAGATACAATTTGAGCGACATGAGTTTCTAAAATGGGAAGCTCGACGCCATTATCAACCATATCTTCAATGAAACGTTTCATGTTGCGACTACCATACATCGTATTGGCAATATCAAGTAGTTCATTTGGACTTAACATACTTCCAATCTTTGCACGCTTCACATTTGAGCGAATATCCGTAATGCCACCTAATGGTGCACTACCTTTTAAACGAATGACTTTCGCTGCTTCATCCGTTGTATCTTGCATTTCTACAATTTCTTCAAAATCAGTGCTTGGCACTAAATGCTTCACTTTGTCACGACCAAGTGAAGATGCTGTATGTTCAAGTAATTGTTCTTTTACTTTATTGTATTCTAATACACGCAACGTTCTTTCTAACATGTTGCAGGTCCCCCTTGTGTTACTTATTACGTTTAATATAGTCTAATAAACGTTCAATATCCCACGTGTTAATCACGTTATCTTTTTGAATCCAACCTTTACGCGCTGCCGCTACACCTGTTTCCATATCTTCTAACATTTCAAGTGTATGAGCATCCGTATTAATCGCTACTTTTACACCAGCATCTTGTGCTTGTTTTAATAATTTCGCGCTTAAATCTAGACGGTTTGGATTCGCATTTAATTCTAAAACTGTATTTGTTTCTTTTGCGAGTTCGATTAATAAGTCTGTATCTACATCATAACCTTCACGGCGTCCAAGAAGACGTCCTGTCGGATGAGCAATCATTGTGACATGCTTATTCTCTAGCGCAGCACGAAGACGTTTCATGATTGTTTCACGGTCTTGTGAGAAGCTAGAGTGAATTGCTCCAATTACATAATCTAATTCTGCTAATACTTCATCATCAAAATCAAGCGAGGCATCTGGTAAAATATCCATTTCAATTCCGCGTAAAATTGTAATGTCTGGATACTTTTCGTTCATACGCTCAATTTCTTTCGCTTGCTCACGAAGGCGCTCTTTCGTTAAACCGTTCGCTACTTTCAAATATTGTGAGTGATCAGTAATTGCCATAAACTTATATCCACGAGCACGGCACGCTTGTACCATCTCTTCAATTGAAAAAGCGCCGTCACTCCATGTTGTATGCATATGTAAATCACCTTGTATATCAGAGAATTGAATTAAGTTTGGATACTCTTTAATTAATTCAATTTCTTTTCCATCTTCACGCACTTCTGGCGGAATAAATGGAAGACCGAAATGAGCAAAGAATTCTTCTTCCGTCTCAAATGTTTTCACTTCACCTGTTTCCAAGTTCTCTACACCGTACTCACTAATTTTCTCGCCTTTATCTTTTGCGATTTGACGCATTTTTACGTTATGGTCTTTTGATCCTGTGAAATGGTGAAGAGTTGTAATAAACTCTTCTGGTTTTACTAGACGGAAATCAATCGAAATATCATATTCATATTGAAGACGGACAGAAACTTTCGTATCTCCGCTCGCGATTACTTCAATCATATTATCAAATTGTAGTAAATGCTCACGTACTGCAGCTGGCTCTGTCGTTGCAATAATGAAGTCTAAATCCTTCACTGTTTCACGAACGCGGCGCAAACTACCAGCACGCGAGAAGCGAATTACTTCAGCAATATTCGACAATTTCTCCTCTATTTCCCCGGCAATAGGCAATACCATCGCGATTGGTAAACGCTCCGGACGAGATCCTACTTGATCGATTGCTTCTAATATTTTCTCTTCTGTCTTCTTACCGAAACCTGCTAAAGCTTGTACTTTATTTTCCTCACAAACCGCTTTTAGCGATTCCATATCAACAACACCAAGTTCTTTATATAACTTAGCTACCTTTTTACCACCAAGGCCTGGCAATTTTAATAACGGTAATAAGCTACTTGGCACTTCTTGTTCAAGCTCTTGTAATACTTCAGATGTTCCCGATTCTATATATTCTTGAATAACTGCCGCTGTTCCTTTTCCAATGCCCGGAATCTTCGTGAAATCTTCAATCTCAGAAAGACTACGATCATCACTTTCTAATGCTGCTGCCGCTTTACGAAATGCAGATATTTTAAATGGATTCGCGCCCTTTAGTTCCATAAAAAGCCCGATTGTCTCTAATAATTTAATCACTTGTTTTTTATTTACTTTCATCATTGTCCCGCCTTTCTTTCATAGAAAAAAACTTCTCTTTCCGAAAAAAGAGAAGTTATACTCTGCTACCTGTCTGCCATAGTTCCTTCACCTTTTCAGATAGAATCGGTGTATCGTCTACAATTATTTTGCTAATTGATGATTGTTGTAATGGTGTTTGTAATTGTTCAATCGGAAGAATGTTTCCAATGATAATTAAGACAAACAAAATAATATATACTTCTAAAAATCCGAGGATCGCCCCCGCAAACGCATTTACTTGCTTTAAAACCGGTATTTCTGCAAACATATTTAACAAATTACCAAGTAATGAAAGTGCAATTTTTGTGATAATAAACAATATGATAAACGCAAGCGCTTGATAAAATACTGTCTCAATATTATTTGCATCAATCCATTCTGGAACAGATACGTTTTTATCAAATGGATACGGAATAAATTTCGCAAGTGCTGGCGCTAAATCTTTACAGTACCAGTATGCAACAAGGTATGCGATAATAAAGCTTGTTAACTTTACAAGTTGCAGAATAAACCCTCTGCGTAAGCCGAGGAAAAATCCCATAACAAGCAGTAAAATGATAATAATATCAATCATGTTATTCCATTCCTTTTTTTGTCATACTTTCTTTCAATTTCTCATGTTCTTCTTTTAATTTTATGTAATCGTGTATGACGTTTACCGCCGTCAATACCGCTAGTCTACTCGTGTCAAGCGAAGGATTCTTGGCATTGAGTTCGCGCATTTTATCATCCACAATCGCTGCTACCATGCGGATATGACTTGTACTTTCATCGCCAACAACTGAATATTGCTGACCATAGATTTCTACATTAATTCGACTTTTCTTTCCCTTTTGTTGTGACAACTCACCGGCCTCCAATCACGTACAGAATCCTAAAGTTTATCATACCATGAACCTTCATAATATGGAAACAGAAAGAACAATCCGATATGATAAAAATAACAATATAAAAAAAGGGGTGACCATTATGTCAAATTCTATCGTAATTCAAACAAATTCTACAGTAATTGAGGACATGAAACAACAATATAAACATTCGCTTAGCCCGAAAACTCCACAAGGCGGAATCTTCATGGCAAAAGTGCCATCTTGCACAATTACAGCGTATAAATCTGGAAAAGTAATGTTCCAAGGTGGACGTGCTGAGGCAGAAGCTGCCCGTTGGCAAACTGTCTCCCAAGCACCGAAAACAGCTGTAAAAAAATCTGTTGATTCACACCGTTATGCACCGCCTGCTTCCATCGGTACAATGTCGATTGTAGGATCAGATGAAGTTGGTACTGGTGATTTCTTCGGACCGATGACAGTAGTTGCTGTATATGTGGATGCGAAGCAAATTCCACTACTAAAAGAACTTGGTGTAAAAGACTCTAAAAATTTAAATGACGATCAAATTACTGCCATTGCGAAACAACTTCTTCACGTTGTTCCTTACAGCTCTCTTGTCCTTCATAACGAAAAATATAACGAGCTATTTGATAAAGGAAACAACCAAGGTAAGTTAAAAGCTTTACTACACAATAAAGCTATTACAAACTTATTAGCTAAAATGGCACCTACAAAACCTGAAGGCGTCTTAATCGACCAATTCACACAACCTGATACATACTACAAATATTTAGCAAAACAAAAGCAGGTACAGCGTGAAAATGTTTATTTCGCTACGAAAGGTGAAAGCGTCCATTTAGCAGTAGCCGCTGCTTCTATTTTAGCTCGCTACTCATTCGTCAAACAATTTAACGAACTAAGCAAAAAAGCTGGTATGCCGCTTCCAAAAGGTGCTGGTAAACAAGTTGATATCGCCGCTGCTAAATTAATTCAAAAGCTTGGTAAAGAACGATTACCTGAGTTTGTGAAACTGCATTTTGCTAATACAGAGAAGGCGTTTCGCTTACTAAAATAGTATCGACAAAAACAGGAGCCTACAAACTCCTGTTTTTTGTTTCACCCTACTATTATCCTTATAGTTTTGTTATAATTATAATATATAGATTATTCTAACATAGGAGGAAATCCCCATTGCTTCTTATACAAATGATTCTAAATATTTTACTAGGTAATCCACACGAAAGACAGTTTGAAATTAGGGAAAACATTCAGCTACTAAGTGAACAACGAGCGTTCAACGATTTAATAGAGCGCTATGGCCGATCTTTCTTATTAAACTTTCGGATTCGAAGATTTATCGGAAAACACGATGCTCGCTCGTTAATACATAATCCAGCAAAACTCCAACACTTCTGTGAGGAACTTGAATGTATGATTAGAAAAAGGAGGTTTTTCAGCTGAACGCTGTAAAAGTTAAAAAGGTACTATATGCTTTCGTACACATCGTAGGTCCTCTTTCTTACCTCACTATTTCTACCATTTGGGGAGCTTTTTTCACTACTAAATCTACATTTGAAAATATATCTGATAATCTTGGTGTAATGGCTATCTATTACGTATTTATGAGCTTACTGTGGTTTTTCTATTTAGATCGCTTAGACAAAGATGTAGATACTATTACAAAAGAGATTCATGATAAAAAGATGTAATACATACAAAAAAGGAGAGCCGCCAAGACTCTCCTTTTTTATGTTAGCTTCGTTTCTGCTTCTTATTAGATGAAGGTACTTTATGAGAACCTGTTTCATGTGTCGTCGTTCCTTGTCCTTCTACTTCTGGAGAACCTAGGCCCGATCTTGAATGATCTTTTTTCACTTTTTTACTCATTTATATTCACCCCTTCGCGTTAATTTTTGCTACGGGAGAATAAACTATGCAAAATAAAAAGCGAGAGGAAATCCTCTCGCTTTTTTCATATTTTAGAATTCAGAAGAACCTGGAGTTCTTGGGAATGGAATTACGTCACGGATGTTAGCCATGCCAGTGATGTACATTAGGAAGCGCTCGAAACCTAGACCGAATCCAGCGTGTTTTGTACCGCCGTATTTTCTAAGTTCTAAGTACCACCAGTAGTCCTCTTCGTTCATACCTAATTCTTTAATTCTGTCTACTAAAACATCCATTCTTTCTTCACGTTGACTTCCACCGATTAATTCGCCGATGCCAGGAACTAGAAGGTCAGTAGCAGCTACTGTTTTACCGTCGTCATTTAAGCGCATGTAGAATGCTTTAATGTCTTTCGGATAGTCAGTTACGAATACAGGGCGTTTGAAGATTTCTTCTGATAAGTATCTTTCGTGCTCTGTTTGTAAGTCAATACCCCATTCTACTGGGTATTTGAAGTCAGCACCTGATTCTTGAAGTACTTTAATTGCTTCTGTATAAGTGATGCGACCGAAGTCAGAGTTAATTACGTTGTTCATACGCTCTAGAACTGTTTTATCAACGAAGCTGTTGAAGAATTCCATTTCTTCTGGTGCATGCTCTAATACGTATTTCATTGCATATTTCAGCATATCTTCTGTAAGGTTCATTACGTCACCTAGTTCAGCGAATGCAATCTCAGGCTCAACCATCCAGAATTCAGCAGCGTGGCGAGTTGTGTTTGAGTTTTCTGCACGGAATGTAGGTCCGAATGTGTATACATCACGGAATGCTAATGCATAAGCTTCAGCGTTCAGCTGTCCACTTACTGTTAAGTTTGTTTCTTTGCCGAAGAAGTCTTTTGTTTCATCAACTTGTCCGTCTTCGCCTTTTGGTACGTTGTTTAAATCTTGCGTTGTTACGCGGAACATTTCGCCCGCACCTTCTGTATCACTACCAGTAATGATAGGTGTATGAACATGTACAAATCCACGCTCTTGGAAGAATTGGTGAATCGCAAATGCTGCGATAGAACGTACGCGGAACGTTGCAGAGAATGCATTTGTTCTTGGACGTAAGTGAGCAATTGTACGTAAGTATTCAAACGTATGACGTTTCTTTTGAAGTGGGTAATCAGAATCTGATAAGCCCTCAATATCAATTTTTTCTGCTTTAATTTCAAATGGTTGTTTCGCTCCAGGCGTTACAATTACTTTACCTTCTACTTTGACTGAAGAGCTAAGTGGAAGTTTTGCAATTTCTTTGAAGTTATCTAATTCTGTATCGAAAACGATTTGAACGCTTTTGAAGAAGCTACCGTCGTTTAATTCGATGAAGCCAAATGCTTTTGAATCACGTAAGTTACGAATCCACCCTGATACTTGTACTGTTTGACCTGCGTATTTATCTGTATCTCTATACAGACTTTTTACTAATGTGTTTTCCATAGTGAAATTCTCCTTTGCTGATATATTTAAATACAAAAAAACCTTTCATCCATAAAGGGACGAAAGGTTAAACTTCGCGGTACCACCCAATTTGTCATAAAGACCAACTTTAACTCGTATGTAATACATACTTCCCGGTTTGTAACAGGCCGGATTCCCGTCTAAGTCTACTCTTGAATACAAGATTCAATTTCGGTTAGCAACTCCAAGGTGTTCTTCACATATACCGCCTCATCAGGCTCTCACCGTCCCTGACTCGCTTTGGATTATAGTATATACTACTTTTCCTTATCATCGTCTTTCATTTTGTTAAACTAAAATTAATGTACTACATTCGAGAGAAAGATGCAAGATGTCGGAAAATATATCAGTATTTTTCTTTTTTCAACAACATATATTTAAACGATTTCCATGAGAGATTAATTCTCTACCGTATTATTCTAATTTACTTTTAATAATTCTTTCATCTTCATTTCTGTATCTTCCTCTGTACGTGGCTGATAAATTGTAAGCTTTAATTCAGGTGCATCATAAACCTGGAGTGTAACATGATCCATAACTAACGTTCCTACGGCAGGATGTAAAAGTACTTTCCGACCAATAGGTGTTCCTTGCACTTCATGATTTGACCACCACTTACGAAATTCACTACTTCTTTCCGTAAGTTCCTCAATCACATTTTTAAACCACTCGTCCCCAATAAATTGTGTATATGTAGCGCGGAACTGTGCAATTAAACGCTGTGCATGATTTTCCCAGTTTTCAAATAGTTTACGGTATTCTTTTGATGTAAAACAACGCCACACCGCATTTCGATTTCTCTCATCCATTTCACCAAAATCACCAAATACAACGCTGGCAGCCTTATTCCAATGAACAATGTTAAGTTTTTCATCGATTACATAAGCAGGACATAATTGTAATTGATCTAGTAATCCCTCTAAAACCCCATTTATATGTCCAGCAATCGGCTTCCTTATTTGAGAAGGTAGTGAAAGATTTGCCAATAAAATCAAATGGTTTCTTTCTTCTCCCTCCAACCGAAATACACGAGAAATTGACTCTATAACTTCTTGAGAAACTTGGATATCACGCCCTTGTTCTAACCATGTATACCATGTCAATCCAATTCCCGCTAATTGTGCAACTTCTTCTCGTCTTAATCCTTTTGTTTTTCTTCGCTGACCAATTGGTAAATTAAATTGCTCAGGAGTCAACCTAGCGCGGCGGCTTTTCAAAAAATCTGCTAGTTCCTTCCTTCTATCTGCATCGCTTAACATATAATATTCCCCTTTATTAGTGGTAGTTTTTATACCAGTATAAATACACTCCTATTTTCATTATAAACCTACCTTTATCTTAATAAGTAAAGGAGGTGAATTTTATGATAATAAAAAATATAGAAACACATTCTTTTGAACTAACACAGCGATTTGTTTTATTTATGGCGGTAATATGTGGTTTTACAGTAGCAAACGTGTATATAAATCAAACCCTTTTAGTAAGCATAGCCCATACTTTTCATGTTTCAGAAACTAGAATCGGTATTGTTGCTACCGTAACCCAAGTCGGATATGCATTAGGAAATCTCTTTATAGTTCCTTTAGGGGATATACTTGAGAGAAAAAAATTAATTTTAATTTTATTGTCTCTCATTTGTATTAACTTAGCTTTAGCCGCTTTCTCAACAGATATGACTTGGCTAATTGTAGCTAATTTTATTCTTGGATTTGTTACAATCATCCCCCAGATTGTAATCCCTTTCGTCTCTCAATACGCCACTGATCAAAATAGAGGCCAAATTTTAGGAAATGTATCTATCGGTCTAGTTTGTGGCATTTTAGGAGCTCGATTAATTAGCGGATTCATTGATATTCACTTCGGATGGCGAACTGTTTATGGGATTTTTTTCATAAGTACTTTCATTCTTATATTATTAGTGAAAATGTATTTCCCTAAAGGAGATAAGACTCATCACATGCAATATAAAAAGCTTCTCTTTTCTTTCATTCCACTCTTGTTGCAAGAGAAAATGTTACGAAAGGCTTGTTTAAGTCAAGGGATGGTATTTGGAGCTTTCAGTGTTTTTTGGACTACACTTATTTTCTTATTAACCACACATCCTTATCATTACGGAAGCTCTACTGTTGGATTAATCGGTTTAGTAGGAATAGTAGGAGCATTTGCAACACCTATTATCGGGCGCATTATAGATAAAAAAGGAGCCATATTTGCGAACGCTTTATGTACGTCTATTTCATTTTTTTCTTTTTTACTATTTTTGTTTTCAGGGTACTGGTTACCAGAACTCATTGTAGGGGCTCTTTTACTTACAGCTGGCACTCAAGCAAATCAAGTAGCTTGTCAAGCACACCTTTTCCAATTACATCCTGAGAAACGAAGTAGTTTGAACGGCATATACATGGTGGCAACATTTCTCGGTGGGTCTATAGGCTCTTACTTCGGACTGCTCGTCTGGAGCAAATGGCAGTGGACCGGAGTATGTATTCTTGGAATTTCCATGATAAGTATTACACTAATCTCATTTATAAAGGTGCCTCACTATACTAGAAAGGAAGATGTATGTAATGAAAAATCCTAGTGTGAATTATGAAAAAGGAATGAAAATTTTAGCAAAAATCGCTCCTGAACATTACCAAAAGATCGTAAATAACCTTGCAGATTCTGTTGCACCTGATTTAGGAACATTAGCTGTCGAGTTTAACTACGGTCAAATTTTTGCCAGACCAGGTCTCGACTTGAAATCCCGATTACTTGCGACCGTTGCTGGATTAACAGCTTTAGGCAATGCTGAACAACTGAAATTTTATATAAACGGAGCTTTAAACGTCGGATGGACAGAAGAAGAAATCATTGAAGTAATGATGCAGATGATTATATATGCCGGATTTCCTGTAGCATTAAATACCATTTTAACGGTTGCTACCGAAGTATTTACAGAACGAAAAACAGATACAATGTAATAAAAAATAAAAAGGTTGAGTCCCCTTCAATGGGTACTCAACCTTTTTATTTAAAAATTACTTACGTAACTCCGCACCAAATTTCTCTTCTACCGTTGTTAATACACGGTTATGTGCTTCTGTTACTTCTTCGTCTGTTAACGTACGTTCTGCATCGAAGTAAGTCATAGAGAATGCAAGTGATTTCTTGCCTTCTTCCATTTTTTCACCTTCGTATAAGTCGAATAATGTTACGTCTTTCAGAAGTTCTCCACCAGCTTCAGCAATAACTTGCTTCATTTCGCCAGCTTTTGTTTCTTTCGTTACGACAACAGCCATGTCACGTGTCATAGATGGGAAACGTGGAATTGCTGCGTAGTAAGTTTCTTCTGCGTCTGCACCAAATACTTTTACAAGAGATAGTTCGAATACGAATGTATTTTTCACATCTAATTGTTTTTCTGCTTCTGGGTGCAATTGACCGATGAAACCAATTACTTCGCCATCTAATACGATGTCAGCTGTACGACCTGGGTGCATACCTTCACGTTTTGCTGGTGCATATGTGATTTGGTTTGAAACACCAAGTACGTCGAATAGTCCTTCTAGTACACCTTTCACAACGAAGAAGTCTACAACCTTCTTTTCACCTTGCCATGCATGGTGAAGAGCAAGACCTGTCATAACACCTGCAAGATGTTGTTCTTCTTTCGGAAGTTCTCCTTCTTCTGTCGGTAAGAAGATAGAACCTACTTCGTATAAAGCAACGCTGTCGTTTTTACGTGCAACGTTGTATGAAACTGCTTCTAACAATTGTGGCACTAAGCTTAAACGAAGTTGGCTGCGTTCTTCACTCATTGGAAGTGCAAGAGCTACAGGCGCTTTTTCGTTTGGCTCCACCATATATTGTTTCGCTTTGTCAGCGCTTGTTAATGAATACGTGATTGCTTCATATAAACCAGCACCTTCTAAGAAGCGACGTACTTTACGACGTTTCGTTTGCGCTGCTGTTAATTTACCACGTGTCATCGTTCCAGAAGGTAATGTAACTGGAATGTGATCATAACCGTATAGACGGCCCACTTCTTCTACTAAGTCTTCTGAAATTGTAATATCAGGACGACGTGCTGGTACATTCACGTGGAATGTTCCTTCTACTTCTGTGAATGGGAATTTTAAGTTTGTAAACATTGTACCCATTTCACTTGCAGAAATATTCGTACCTAATACACGGTTTACTTTTTCAGCAGTAACAGATACTGTACGCTCTTGTACTTGTAAGTTATCAGCTTCTACTACACCTTCAAGTGCTTCTCCGCCAGCGTATTTCGCCATTAAAGCAGCTGCGTGTTGAATTGCTTCAAATGTACGTGTTGGGTCGATTCCTTTTTCGAAACGTGCACTTGATTCACTACGAAGACCTAAGTCTTTTGATGTACGACGCACTGTTTGACCTGCAAAGTATGCAGACTCAATTAAAACGTTTACTGTCTCATTTGTAACTTCAGAATCCGCTCCGCCCATTACACCAGCAACAGCTAAAGCTTTTGTGCCGTTTGTAATGACAAGGTGGTGGCTTTGTAATGTACGTTCTTGATCATCTAACGTTTCAATTTTTTCGCCTTCTTTTGCAAGACGAACAACGATTTCTTTTGAACCTAATTTATCGTAATCGAATGCATGTAACGGTTGACCGTATTCCATTAGAATGTAGTTTGTAATATCAACTACGTTGCTAATTGGACGAATGCCAGCTGCCATAAGTCGAGTTTGCATCCACATTGGTGATGGACCAATTTTTACGTTCTTCACCATTTTTGCAATGTATAATGGATTTTCTTCTTTCGCTTCTACACTTACAGAAATGTAATCAGCAGTTTTTTCTGCTGTTTCTTGTAAGTCGATAGCTGGAAGTTTTACTTCACGGCCGTAAATAGCAGCTACTTCATATGCAACACCTAACATGTTTAAGCAATCTGCACGGTTTGGTGTTAAACCAAGCTCAAGTACTTCATCATGTAAGTTTAAAATTTCAAGTGCATCTGCACCAACTTCAGCGTCACTTGGGAAGATGAAGATACCATCTGCATATTCTTTTGAAACTAACTTTCCATCAATGCCAAGCTCTTGAAGAGCACAAACCATACCGTGAGAAGCTTCACCACGTAGTTTTGCTTTTTTGATTTTGAAATTACCAGGAAGTACAGCGCCAACTTTTGCAACTGGTACTTTTAAACCTTTTGCAATGTTAGCAGCACCACAAATAATTTGAACTGGCTCTTCTTCACCAATATCGATTAAGCATTTGCTTAACTTATCAGCTTCTGGGTGTTTTTCACATTCTAATACGTGACCAACTACAACACCTTTTACACCTTTATTTAATACTTCAACACCTTCTACTTCAATACCACTTTTCGTAATTTTGTCTGCTAGTTCTTGTGCCGTTACATCTTTAATATCTACATACTCTTGTAACCAACGATATGATACGAACATACTTATCCTCTCCTTCCCTTACGCTCGTTTGAATTGTTGTAAGAAACGTACATCATTTGTATAGAAATGACGAATGTCATCTACGCCGTATTTCAACATTGCGATACGCTCTGCGCCCATACCGAATGCGAAACCTTGATATTCTTTTGAATCATAACCAGCCATTTCAAGTACGTTCGGGTGAACCATACCTGCGCCTAAAATTTCAATCCAACCAGTTCCTTTACAAGTGCCGCAACCTTTGCCATGACACATCATACAAGAAATATCCATCTCTACAGATGGCTCTGTGAATGGGAAGAAACTTGGACGAAGACGGATTTCACGATCTTCACCGAACATCTTTTTCACGAATACTTGCAGTGTACCTTTTAAGTCACTCATGCGAATGTTTTTATCAATTACAAGACCTTCAATTTGCATGAACTGGTGTGAATGCGTCGCATCATCGTCATCACGGCGATACACTTTACCAGGACAAATAATTTTAATTGGGCCTTTTTCTTTATTATTTTCCATCGTACGTGCTTGCACAGAAGATGTATGTGTACGTAGTAACGTTTCTTCTGTAATGTAGAATGTATCTTGCATATCACGTGCTGGGTGATCTTTCGGTAAGTTTAATGCTTCGAAGTTGTAGTAGTCTTTTTCTACTTCTGTTCCTTCCGCTACTTCATAACCCATACCGATGAATACATCTTCAATTTGTTCAACAACAGCTGTTAACGGATGGTGACAACCTGTTTCAACAGGACGACCTGGCAATGTAACATCAATTGTTTCAGTTGCTAATTTCGCTTCAATTACTGCTTTTTCTAAGTTGCTGATTTTGTCGTCTAGACGCGTTTGAATCGCTTCACGTACTTCATTTACTAGTGCTCCCATACGTGGACGCTCTTCTGCTGATAATTTTCCCATGCCGCGTAATACTTCTGTAATTGGGCCTTTTTTTCCTAAATACGCTACGCGTACGTCGTTTAAGCCTTTTAGCTCTTTCGCTTCTTCAATAAGCTCTAACGCTTTTTGCTTTAGCTCTTTTAAACGTGCTTCCATTTGGAACCCTCCTAATTTTAAAAATAAAAAAACCTCGCTCCCAAAAAGGGACGAGGTAAATTCGCGGTACCACCCTAAATTGACAGAACATGTCTGCCCACTCATTAGTTATAACGATCAATTCTGACCGGAACGCCTTTACATATACATGGTCCTGGCGTCAACTCCAGAGGTGAATTCACTTCCGTCTACCATAAGAATGCTTTCAGTCTACGGCATTCTCTCCCTATATGGCGATTTTGTAAGCTACTCTTCTCTATCAACGTTTTTCGTTATTTAACTTTTAATATAATGTACTTCAACTTATTATAAGAAGTTTTTTATTTGTTCGCAACCGGGCTTTGCAAATAATACGTTAAAATCCCTGCTGCAACTGCAACATTTAATGATTCTGCCCCGCCGTAAATCGGAATATACAAGTTTTGATCCGTTTTTGCAAGAATTTCTTGGCGTACGCCGTTTCCTTCATTTCCTACAATTAATGCAAAACTACCAGCTGGTGTTACTTCCCCATACGGAACTCCATTTTCAAGAGCTGTTCCATATACAGGAACGTTATTTTCTTTTAGCTTGTCTACCCATTCTTCTAAGTTCCCTTTTACAATTGGTAAGTGGAAAATAGAGCCTTGTGTAGAGCGGAGTACTTTACTATTATAAACATCAACACAACCTTCTCCAAGCACAACGGCATGAATACCAGCTGCATCGGCTGTACGAATAATCGTCCCTAAGTTACCTGGGTCTTGCAGACCATCTAATAAAAGAAACTTCCCATCAGTAAGAGCTACTTCACTCTCGTGTTTCTCACAAACAGCAAATACACCTTGCGTCGTTTCTGTTTCACGAAGTACTTTTACGATTGCTTCCGGTACGATATACATTTCTACATCATTAACTGTCCAATCTTTCGGAAGGTCTGTCTGATCTGAAACGATAAGTTCTGTTACAACTCCTGCTTTTAAAGCTTCCTCCACTAAATGGAATCCTTCTACAAAAAATAAACCTTTTTTATCGCGCTCTTTCTTCGTCTGCAGCTTTTTCCACTGCTTCACACGCGGATTTTGTACTGAATCAATGTTTTTCATAATATGTATTTCCCTCTCTTCTTGTCTTATCATTATAGCCTATTTTTCATACATATTTACATAAAAAAGAACAAAAACTAACGTCAGTTTCAATTCTGAAGAAGAGGTGAAAACAATGAGTTTTAATTTACGCGGTGCTGTATTAGCAAATGTATCTGGTAATACACAAGATCAATTACAAGAAACAATTGTCGATGCAATTCAAAGCGGTGAAGAAAAAATGCTTCCAGGTCTTGGTGTTTTATTTGAAGTCATTTGGAAAAACGCCGATGAAAATGAAAAGCACGAAATGTTAGAAACACTAGAACAAGGATTAAAAAAATAAGCAATTTGAAAATCACCTTTGCATAAGCTAAGGTGATTTTTTTGCGAAAAAATTTTTCTTCTCCTAAACATTTCTACTTTACTAACGAACTATGATGGAGTACAATGTTCAAAATACATTTAAACCGATCGATTTTTCTTCATATACACCATAAGATAAAGTGAAACTTTAATTAGTGGGGAGGGGTGTTCATCCCCACTAATTATTAGTTGAACCAATCGGGCTTTTACGGGCAGTTGATTCCTCACCTAACTTCCTCGTATTCGCTGAATTTTGAACTAGGAATCTTACTGCCCGTTAAAGCGGGATAAAAGGAGTGAATGTTTTATGCACCGTATTACGCTTGAACAAGTTTTTAAACACCATATTACACAAAAATACGTAAATCGTTCTGGAATGGTCCACGCGATTGCTGTCGCTTACCATGCGTTTCACCTAGCCAAAAAGCATCACGCCTCAGTCGATGCTGCCACAAAAGCTGGCTTCCTTCATGATATCGGACATCATACGTGGTACACAGGCGGCGAATGGGACTATGATTTATATAAAAAGAATGATATACACGCAATTAAAGGAGCAGAAAGAGCTCATAAATTGCTTATTAGATTAGGAGAGCACCCTAAACTAGCAAAAGAAATTTCTATCGCAATTCTTCTTCATACAGATTCTTTCTTAGTACAGCAAGAAATTGAACGAACGTCTCTTCAAAATATTATTAAATGGGCAGACGAAGCAGATGAAGAACCAGGCGGAGCGCATCATTATCGAACAATTTCTTATGAAAAAGCACTTAAAGCAATTCAGCAATTAGATCGATTGGTAGAGCGTGAATTGCAAATAGAGCAAGCAAAATTGAATAACAAGACAGAACATAGTTATCAATGAGAAAGAGGCATCACTACAGGGTGATACCTCTTTTATTATTTTATGGAAAATACACCTTTATATGTAATATTTAAATATTACATCCGAAAATAAAATACTTTATAGTTAAATATACAAATATAAAGGGGTGGTTTAAACATATGCAACCTACTACACAACTTCCGCACGAACAAAAACAATCCATGGCATGGGGACAATTTATCCCCTCTACTCTATTTGCATTTTGGGGCACTGGTTTTATAACTGCATTCCTTATACTCCCACTAATAATGTATAAAAGTATATTTGCAGATAAAACACAAATCGCCTTATACGAATCTATTATAGATACGACAGGTACTGCACTACAACTGATTATTCTATTGTTTTTTATATTTAAATACGAGCCTGCCAAAAGATTATTATTACCATCATTTGACTTTAGTGTATTAAAAAAATGTCGTACATACGCATACTTGTTCATTATCTTTTCATTAAGTATCCTTTTCAATTTATTCGTATTACAACACATATTTCCAGATGCATCAAAAGAACAATCGTCTGCGTTAAACTTACATATTTTAAGCCAATATCAAATATTGTTACTTATTGGGTCCGCAATACTTACACCCATTTTTGAAGAACTCATTTTCAGAGGTTTTATGCTTCGCTTCTTCTCAGAACGGTTCCCATTCTGGATTGCTGCAATTTTGACAAGTTTATTTTTCGGAGCCGCCCATACATACTCACTCGGGATAATGGTGAGTGCGTTCTTCGCAGGGCTAATGATGGCTTTTTTATACAGGAAAACAAATTCCATCATTCCAACCATACTATTTCATATTATAAATAATATAGTAGCACTTTTAAGTTAAAGAGAGATATCATCACGATTTCTCTTTTTACTCTTTTATAACAACTTCAAATTCCTCTTTCTTTAACATTTTTCAATAATTCGGATCGTTATTTCTCATTTATTTATTAATAATATCCAAAATAAAAAGCAGGGAAATTAATTCCCTGCTTTTCTATTTGGTTTATTGCCTGATGGTAAGAAGAATGATAACACCCAAGCAATCCCTGCGAGTATCGTTGCAATTAAGAAGGCATCGTTAATACCGTTAATTGCAGATAGCTTTAAAATTTGTCCATATAATAGCTGTGTACTCATCGCATCTCCTGCTTGCGCTGATCCAGCTAAGGCCGCTAAGCTTTGCCCCATGCCATGTACTTTATCAACTAAAATTGGATTTGAAGTTGTTAACATGTTGCCGTAATCTGCCACGTGAGCAGTTGTTTGTTGCGTCATAAGTGTGATTAAAATCGCTGTTCCGATTGAACCAGCTACTTGTCTTGATGTATTTTGCGTTGCTGTACCGTGAGAAATTAATTTCATCGGCAGTGCATTCATACCAGCTGTCATAATTGGCATCATAATGAATGACATACCAATTGAACGTATAATATAGTCCGTCATAATAACGCTATATGGCGTATCCATTGATAACTTTGTAAATTCATATGTGGCAAACGTTGTAATAGCTAATCCAACAATCGCTAACGGACGAATTCCATATTTATCAAATAGTTTACCTGCAATAGGTCCCATGATTCCCATAATTAATGAACCTGGAAGTAATAATAAACCTGATTCAATTGGCGTGAAGCCACGAATGTTTTGCAGATATACTGGAAGCAATAACATACCTCCGAATAATGCCATCGTAACGATTGCATTAATTACTAAAGTAAAAGTAAATACTGGATATTTAAATACTTGTAAATCAAGCATTTTATTGTCTGTTGTTAACTCTCTCCAAATAAATAATGCTAAACCAATTACACCGATAATAAGTGAAATAACAACTTCGGCACTAGTCCAACTATTATTTCCAGCTTCACTAAATCCGTACAATAAGCTTCCTAGTCCAATACTTGAACTAACCACACCAAATACATCTAATTTCGTTTTAGATACTGGCTGAGCTAGTGTAAAGAATTTTAAAGATAGGAAGGTAATAATTAAACCGATAATAAACATCGCATAGAACATTAAGTTCCAGCTGTAGTTTTCAATTACCCAACCTGTTACAGTTGGTCCGATAGCTGGAGCTAAAATCATCGCTACACCTAGTAATCCCATCGCTGCTCCGCGCTTATGAGGCGGGAATAATGTCATGAAGATATTCATACCAACCGGCATTAAAATACCTGCACCGACCGCTTGAATAATACGACCTGTCATCATCATTGTAAAGTTTCCTGATGTAGCACAAATGATAGATCCTACAGTAAAGAATAACATTGCTGCTACGAATAATTTACGATACGTAAATCGTGAAACTAAAAAGGCACTAATCGGTACTAAAATACCATTTACAAGCATGAATCCTGTAATTAACCATTGTGCTGTTGAAGTTGATACGTTAAATTCATTCATTAACGGTGGCAATGCAACGTTAATAATTGTTTGGTTTAAAATAGAAACGAACATACCGAGAATTAATACTGTTACAACTGCTTTTACATTTACATTCTCTATAGGCATAGACGTTTGTTTTTTCGGCATTTCTTTTTCTTGTTTTACTTCTTCTTGCTTGCTTGTTTCTAACTCAACTACATTAGAAATTTCTACTTCTTGCTTTTGTTCATTTTCTTTCTCTTCTGTTTCTACCTTACTTACTTCTATTTTACTTACGGCTGGGACTTGTTCTTCTCCCACGTTCGTTTTTTTCTTTCGTAAAAGACGATTTACAAGGAAGAAGACGATTATACAAAATAGTGCATATCCTACAATTGCAATTGAGGACATCTCATCTCCCCCTTACTTATGAATACGAACTGACACATTCATTCCAGGAACAATATTTACTGATTTACTATGATCTAAAGAAATTTTAACTGGTACAACTTGCTTTACTTTCGTATAGTTCGCCGTTGCGTTACTTGATGGTAACATTGAGAATGTGTTCGCTGTTGTTAAGCCAACTTGTTCTACTTTACCTGTTAATGTTGTATCTGGGTATGCATCTACATACACATCTACTGTTTGACCTTTTTGAACATCATCAATTACTGTTTCTTCAATATTTGCTGTTACCCATAAATTGTTCATATCAAATGCATAAGCAATTGGGCTACCCGCTCCAACGAAAGCATTTGTCGTTGCGTTTGATTGTACAACTGTTGCATTTTGCGGAATTGTTACATCCACTGTTTGTTCCCCATTTGCTGCCGCTACAGTAACAGCACCTAATTTGTCGTTCTCATTGTAGTTCTTACCTACTTCAGCTTTCCAGTCCGTTAATTTACCTGCTACTGGTGAAGCGATCGGAATTACCTTTCCATCAATTTTTGCATTGTCTGTTTTTAAGTAATTTTCCGTTTGGTTGTAATAGTAGTAACCGCCAATACCGCCACCAACTAGTACAATTAATGTGATAATGTTGATAATTACCATTCTTCGAAACTGATTCATTGCATTCCTCTCCTTATATCGCATATAATTTTTTTCTAAACTATTTATGTCCTTATTGTTTAGATTGTTTAATTGTTAATTATATTAACCTTTTAACAAAAAAATCACACCATCTGCAGCGTAAATCGAAATTTATCTACCTGCGAGCGGTGCTGATTTCTGAAGGACTATCGTTTATAATTATAAATAATTATTTTAAATCTACAACCGACAATTTACATATGAAATGTCGTTTAAACAACAATATAATACCAATATGTTGTTTAAGTATAGAAAATTAAACGAGGGGAAGTAAAAATGTCTATTAAAAATACAAATGATCCACGTGTAAAACGGACGAGACAACTCATACAGGATGCTTTTGTCGCTTTAGTAGGCGAAAAAGGGTTTGAAAATGTAACTGTTCAACATATTGCAGAACGTGCTCCTGTAAATCGTGCTACGTTTTATAGCCATTATCACGATAAATATGACTTATTAGACAAAAGCATTGAAGAAATGTTAGAGAAGTTAACAGAAGTCATTAAACCGAAAAATAGAAATAAAGAAGATTTTCAACTTACATTTGATTCACCACATCCAAGTTTTTTGGCATTGTTCGAACATATTGCAGAAAATGCGAACTTCTATAACGTTATGCTTGGTGATAAAGCTGCCGGAAATTATACGTATAAAATGATGAAAGCAATTCAAACACATTTAACATTAAGCCTCTCTATTTCACAACCTAACGATGAAAAACTAATGGTTCCACGTGATATCCTTATTAGTTACGTTACTGGCGCTCACCTTGGAATGATTATGTCATGGCTAAAAAAAGGAATGATATATACCCCACATTTTATGGCTATGCAATTAACTCGTTTAATCATTTTAGGGGCTCATACTGCAGCTGGATTAGAACGGCCTTTTTAAAACATAAAAAAGCGAAGGAGAGGCTCCTTCGCTTTTTCTATTAATTAAATGTAATGTTATGTACTGCCTCTTTATCAAGACGTTTAATAACTTCTACAATTAACTTCACTGCATTTTCATAGTCATCACGGTGTAACATTGCCGCATGAGAATGAATGTAACGCGTTGCAATCGTAATGGCCATAGACGGAATACCATTTACAGCAATATGAATTGCACCTGCATCCGTTCCGCCGCCCGCTACTGAATCATATTGGTATGGAATTTCCAATTCGTCAGCAACATCAACTACAAAGTCACGTAAACCTGTATGACCAATAACAGAAGCATCATATAAAATAATCTGTGGTCCATCACCCATTTTACTTTGCGCTTCTTTTGACGTTACACCAGGTGTGTCACCAGCGATACCAACATCGACTGCGAACGCGATATCTGGTTTAATATAGTTTGCAGATGTTTTTGCACCACGAAGACCGACTTCTTCTTGTACAGTCCCGACGCCATATACAACGTTTGGATGCTTTTCATCTTTTAATTGTTTTAACACGTCAATTGCAATTGCACAACCAATTCGATTATCCCATGCTTTCGCAAGTAACATTTTTTCATTCTTCATCACTTGGAATTCAAAATAAGGTACAACTTGATCTCCTGGTCGTACGCCCCACTCCATTGCTTCTTCTTGGCTAGAAGCACCAATATCAATGAACATGTCTTTAATGTCAACTGGCTTTTTACGCGCTTCTGGAGGTAAGATATGAGGTGGTTTTGAACCGATAACACCTGTTACATCTCCTTTACGCGTTACAATTGTTACGCGCTGTGCAAGCATAACTTGTGACCACCAACCACCAACTGTTTGGAAACGAAGGAAACCTTTGTCATCAATTTGCGTAATCATAAAGCCAACTTCATCTAAATGACCTGCAACCATAATTTTCGGGCCGTTTTCTTCCCCTACTTTTTTCGCAACTAAACTTCCTAAATTATCAGTAGAAAGTTCGTCCGCAAACGGCTCAATATATTTCTTCATTACTTCACGTGGTTCACGCTCGTTACCCGCAATACCACGTGCATCTGTTAATTCTTTTAGCATTGTCAATGTCTCGTCTAATTTTGTCATTGCCAACACCCTCCTTTTTCTTCAGTCACTTCATTATACAAAAGGAAATTGAAATATTCAAAAATTAACTTAGTATCCTTGTGTTTGACGCTGATGATTTACTTCATTTTTATCTAAATATGCCTTTTCAATCTCTTCTTGTTCAAACTCAAGTGCTTGTCCAAGTCGAAGGTAGCTTGTAAATAATTCAATATAGTTCGTAATAGATGGTTGATCTGTAAAACGAATTACCTTCGCATATGTGTCTAAGAAAATTTCTACTTGTGTTTTATTCGTCTGTGCACACTTATAGAATAGGAAGTTTTTATCAATACCTAAATCAATTCCGATTGATAAAATAAAATGCAAACCATCGACGTATTCTTCTAATATTACTTCACGTTCTGATGCTGGTTTGTTGCTCCAATATTTAAAACAACGTGTTTCATTTGCAAGTTCTCCAATTTCTACAAGAAGAGCTAACATTTTTTCTTTTAACAACTTTTTCGGTTGTAAGTCATGTTCTTTCGCAATACGGTCATCTAATTCTTTTTGTAATTTAAATAGTTGTAGTAAGTCCACTCTATTGTCCTCCTCCAACATCGCATTTTACGCAACAATGTTGTTTCATTTCAAAGTTCATTATTATTTTTCGTTTCTTATTAATAAGTAAGCCATTTACCTCTTTACAAAATAGCTTGTCCTTAATTTACAAATACGTTTCAATCATCACGATTAGATTGTTCACTCCGATTGGTGATAGATATTCATTATCTGTGTATTGTCCACTAATGAAAATGTTATTTTATCTGATGAAAGTTCCATATCATCTTTCCATTATAGCAGTGTCGTTTCACCTAGGAAAGATACTCTTCTTTCCAAAGGGGCATAATAAAAAAAAGCCAGAAGGATTCTCCTGACTTCATATGTATATTCTTCTATATTGCTATAGCTTTTATATGGGTTTTGTCATATCGATAACGACATCGCGCTCTTTGTATACAAACAAAAAACCTTAGAAGAAAATTCTTCTAAGGTTTCAACTAATTAATTAGTTAATGTTGTTTTTTGCAACTGTTGCTAATTCAGCGAAAGCTTTTTCGTCATGAACAGCTAAGTCAGCAAGCATCTTGCGGTTAACTTCGATGCCAGCATTTTTAAGACCGTGCATTAAGCGGCTGTAAGAAAGACCATTCATACGAGCTGCTGCATTGATACGTGTAATCCATAATTTACGGAAGTCACGTTTCTTTTGACGGCGGTCACGGAATGCATACATTAGAGATTTCATAACCTGTTGGTTAGCAACCTTGAATAATGTATTTTTTGAACCGTAGTAACCTTTTGCTAATTTAATTACTTTTTTACGACGTTGACGAGTAACTGTACCACCTTTTACTCTTGGCATAATATTACCTCCTAATTGTTCTATATATCAGCCGAACTTATTTTAAGTTGTCAAGCATTTGACGAATGCGTTTGAAGTCACCAGCGCTTACTACACCAGCTTTACGTAGTTTACGTTTAGCTTTTGTAGATTTGTTAGCGAATAAATGGCTTGTGTAAGCGTGAGAACGTTTCAGTTTACCTGATCCAGTCTTTTTGAAACGCTTTGCAGCGCCGCGATGAGTTTTTTGTTTAGGCATAGGTATTTCCTCCTCTATCTATTACTTATCGTTTTTCGGTGCTAAAACTAAGAACATACTGCGTCCTTCCATTTTAGGCTTAGATTCGATTGTACTAACTTCAGCACAAGCTTCTGAGAAGCGATCTAAAACACGTTGACCGATTTCTTTATGAGTAATGGCACGTCCTTTAAAGCGAATTGACGCTTTAACCTTGTCGCCTTTCTCTAAAAACTTGATAGCATTACGAAGTTTTGTGTTAAAGTCGTGTTCATCAATTGTTGGACTTAAACGAACTTCTTTCATGCTAATTACTTTTTGATTTTTGCGCTGTTCTTTTTCTTTCTTCTGTTGCTCAAAGCGGAATTTACCGTAGTCCATAATGCGGCATACTGGCGGTTTCGCATTTGGAGCAACTAATACTAAATCAAGATTAAGATTTGCAGCTAAGTCTAAAGCGTCATTACGAGACTTGATTCCAAGTTGATCGCCATTTGCGCCAACTAAACGTACTTCACGTGCACGAATTTGCTCGTTAATCATCATATCCTTGCTAATAGTAAGCCACCTCCAAGGTTTTCTCAGAACATAGTTTGTAGTCATAGAACCCGACAAAAAAAGTGCGGGCATACGACACCCACACTTGTAAAATCTTAAGTAAGAAATACATTTACCTGTAAACTGCGAATGCGTCCATCAGGTGAGAAGCGGGTGCTTCTACTTGTTCCACAAAACAATATTCTATTATCCTTGATGAGTTTATCATAGGACATGACGTCTGTCAAGAAGACGCGATGTGTTTTACTAACAACAAGAAATATTGTAACAAACAACTAACATACTTGCAATACTTTTTTACGATAAGTGTTACATGGTTTTTTTTTCTAATTTCCCTTACTCATATTACATAGAAAAGCCGCGGTATACCGCGGCTTTTTCTTATCGTTTTCCTTCTACTTTAATCATATCAACAAAAGCATCTAATGCGATTGTTTCTGATTTTTGTTCACCGTATTTACGTACGTTTACGCCGTTTTCAGTTACTTCATTGTCACCTACTACAAGCATGTACGGAATTTTTTGCATTTGTGCTTCACGGATTTTGTAACCAATTTTCTCTTCACGAGTATCTAATTCAACACGGATACCAGCACGGCGTAATTCATCTTGTACTTTCTTCGCATAGTCTAAATGTACTTGCGGAGAAACTGGAATTACTTGTACTTGAACTGGAGCTAACCAAGTTGGGAATGCACCTTTGTATTCTTCAATTAAGAAGGCTACGAAACGTTCCATAGTAGATACAACACCACGGTGAATTACAACTGGACGATGTTGTTTACCGTCTTCACCAACGTAAGATAGTTCAAAGCGTTCTGGAAGTAAGAAGTCTAATTGTACAGTTGAAAGTGTTTCGTCTTTTCCAAGAGCAGTACGAACTTGAACGTCAAGTTTCGGACCGTAGAATGCCGCTTCACCTTCAGCTTCGTAGTAATCAAGACCCATTTCATCCATAGCTTCTTTTAACATACCTTGTGCTTTTTCCCACATCTCATCATCAGCATAGTACTTTTTAGTATCTGCTGGGTCGCGATAAGATAGACGGAATGAGTAGTTCTCTAAACCGAAATCTTTGTACACTTCTAGAGTTAGGTTTACAACACGTTTTAACTCTTCTTTAATTTGATCTGGGCGTACGAAAATGTGCGCATCGTTTAAAGTCATTCCGCGTACACGCTGTAATCCAGATAACGCACCTGACATTTCATAGCGGTGCATTGTTCCAAGTTCCGCAATACGGATTGGTAATTCACGGTAGCTGTGAATATCGTTTTTATAAACCATCATGTGGTGAGGGCAGTTCATTGGACGAAGAACTAACTCTTCATTATCCATTTCCATTGATGGGAACATACCATCACGGTAGTGGTTCCAGTGACCAGAAGTTTCATAAAGCTCTCTGCTTCCTAGTACTGGAGTGTATACGTGATCATAGCCTAAGCTTGCTTCTTTATCAACGATGTAACGCTCGATAATACGGCGGATTGTTGCACCCTTTGGTAACCAAAGTGGTAAACCTTGTCCTACTTTTTGGCTATTAGTAAATAGTTTTAATTCTTTACCTAATTTACGGTGATCGCGCTCTTTCGCTTCTTCAAGCATACGTAAGTGCTCATCTAATTCTGCTTTCTTAACAAATGCAGTACCGTAAATACGTTGTAGCATTTTATTATTGCTATCGCCGCGCCAGTAAGCACCCGCAACGCTTAATAATTTAAATACTTTAATTTTCCCTGTAGATGGAAGGTGAACACCACGGCAAAGGTCGAAGAATTCGCCTTGCTCATAGATTGAAATAACTGCATCTTCTGGAAGATCGTTAATTAAATCTAATTTTAACTCATCGCCGATTTCTTCAAAGCGACGAATTGCTTCTGCACGTGGCACTTCATGACGAACGATTTCTAAGTTCTCGTTCACAATTTTTTGCATTTCTTTTTCGATTTTCTTGAAGTCTTCAACTGTAATTGCTTCTTCCATATCAATATCGTAGTAGAAGCCATTTTCAATTACTGGACCAATACCAAGCTCAACTTTAACATCTTTATATAAACGTTTTAACGCTTGTGCTAAAAGGTGAGCTGTTGAGTGGCGTAAAATATATAAGCCATCTTCAGAATCTAATGTAATGATAGAAACTGCACCATCTTCTTCGATTGGTGTAACAAGATCGATCATCTCATCATTTAATTTTCCAGCCACAGCTTTTTTCTTTAAGCCTGGGCTAATAGAAGCTGCGATTTCTTCAGTTGTTACGCCTTTTGGAAACTCCTTCACAGCTCCATCAGGGAAAGTAATTTTAACTACATCTGCCATCACTGGTCACTCCTCTTTTTCTCAAAATAAAAAACACTCATCCCGTAAAAAGGGACGAGTGTTGAATTCGTGGTTCCACCCTTGTTCCAATTAACATAATTGTTAATTGCTCAAGTTCAACATAACGGTGTTGTCCGTTAGCAATTACTAGAAAAACCGTTCACTGCTAAAGTTTAGAGGTGGTAAGTAATAATCCCGTACTAGGAAGCTCACACCCTAAGGCTTCCCTCTCTGAAAATCGTAGAAAACTACTCATGTCCTCATCATGACATTTCAATATATTTCATTTATGTAGGTAATTATATGCTCAAAAACTTAGAAAATCAAGGGCGTTACCTTTATTTTTTAAATTTTTCACATTGCGCTCAAACTCATGTAATCCATGTAATTGTACCCGTTCTTGAAATACATTTCGCAAAGTAATAATCATATTATGATCTTGTTCTTTCGTATATAAATAAATTTTTTTCGGCGAAATAGAAAGAAGTGGTGCAATTACTTTCGTATCAATATATACATCCTTTTGTTTTAATAAGTCTTCATCTATATATTGAACCAATTTCTCTTGTTTTAAACGTCTACCTTTATCATCATAGAAAATAAAACTTTCATCAAAAATAAGATGGACACATGACAAACGTGATTTCCGGCTACGAACTTGTTGCCGGAGTGTCTCAATAAACATTTGATATTCTTGTTCTAACTTATACTCATCAATCGCCACTTCAGCAAGCTTAGCTACCATTTCCCTATATGTACGAAGACGAAAACGAACATATGATGAAAACGAGAATGAAAGTGGATCACAAAGCCAGTTATTTAAAGAGGATTTAATATATGATTCAAATGTGTGACGTGTTAATTCACGAGCAATTCCTTTTCTTCTTCCTTTTAAAATCTCTTGTGCCATATGCAATATCTGATGACACTCTTCCTCTTCTTCATAAAAAAACTTCTCTTTTAAGATTGTATATATCCACTCATTTTGTTTCACATTCACAATGAAATATACCATTACTGGCAATAAAATCTTTTCAATATAATTTGATTCACATACTGGTATGTGAATCACCACTTTTTGTTCCTGTAAATACACACTCGTTTCCTTATATAACAGTTCCGCTCTTTTCAGTAGTTGTCTATATACATGCATAGCATCATTTTTTTCTTCGAAGCAAATTTCAATCACTTTTGTCCCCCCTTTTATCCCTGCTCTAAAGGACTGTATCTATACGTTACAAATCCTATAAGAGTCCGTCCCGCGTGAAAGTTCACTCTTAGTAGAATTACATTTCCTATCGTTAGAAAATCCACTCGATATGGCTTGCTAATTTTATATATATTAAGGGAGGGAGAAAAAAATGATACAAGCTACTAGGAATTTTCAATAAGAACTTTTCATTTTATCATTCGACTACTTTAAAAAGCGTTTAACTACGAAAAAAAGAGCAAGCTTCTCAGCTTACTCTTTACTTATGACGACGGTTTTTCCCGCCAATTGGAATTGGTTTCGCTAAATATTTAATTCGCTCCATAATACGAGCTGCTTTCATTTCTTCCGCTTCACCGCGCTGCGTATATGTTAAATGATGTTCTAGCTGTTTAAAATCAAAGTTAGACGTAAAGAACGTCGGTAAGTTTTCTAACATACGGAATTGCAAAATTGCACCGAGTACATCATCACGCACAAAGCTTGACATCGCTTCTGCTCCAATATCATCTAACATTAAAACTTGTACGCGTTTCACTGCATCAATCTTTTCCCCAATTGAATTATCTTGAATCGAACTTTTAATTTCACGTAGAAATTCAGGGAAGTATACAAGCATCGAACTTATTTTCTTTCGAGCAAGCTCATTCGCAATTGCTCCTAACAAATACGTTTTCCCTACACCAAATTTACCGTACAAATATAAACCTTGTACTTTTTTACCAGGTTCATATGTACTTAAAAACTCATTAGCTGCACCAATTGCATCAATACGCGCATCTAAATCTGAAGGGTCTAAGTTTTCCATCGTTGCTTGTAAAATATCAGTTGGCATATATACACTTTGAACGAGCTTTTCATATTTCTTCCTCTCGTCATATGCTACTTTTCTAACGCAACGATCATATTGAATATCAATCATCTTCCCTTGGATAACGAGCTTTGGCTCATATCCTTGCAGCATGTTTTTACACGAACCTAGATCCGGACAATCCGCGCAACCTACACTTTGTCCAATATATTCGTATAATTTCACAAGACTACGCTCAATCATAGACGTTGTTACTTCCCCTTTATGTTCGTCTATAAATTCTTTCACACGCGGATGTGCCATTACTTCCGCCTTTAATACTTCATATCTATTTTTAAAATTTTCATTTTCCATTAACTTTGCAAATGAATTTTGAATATGCTCCATTTTCTCACCTCAAAGAGCGTTCATTCTCTTCTATTAATCACGCTTATATTTTTTTAACACTTCTTCTAATCGTTTTCGTTCGTCCTCTAACGTACTTGCACCTTTTTCAGCACTTACATCTTTTTTCACAGTTTCTTTCTCTTGTTCTTTCGGCTCTTCTTTCAGCCAATCTGGTACCATTTCTTTTCGTACTGTTTTCTTGGATGTACGACCTTTCTTCTTCGTCTCAGCCCATTCTTGATATTGACGATTTTCTTCTTTCGCTAATGCCATCGCTTCAGCAACTGTACCGACCTTTTTACGTGCCCAATGTCCAGCAATCTTCTCCACATACGTTTTCGCAAGTTTCATATCTGAGCGTAGCATAACGTAATAAATAAGTACATTCACAACACCTGGTGTTAACTTTTGATTCATCATTACATCTTCAACAATTTGCAAGTCAGCCTTCGTTGCCTCTGCACCGCCAGAGATTTCTTTCAATAGTTGCTTTGGTGAGATTTCCTCTAACTGTTTGATTAACATCTCTTCTTGGGATGTAGGCTCTTTTTCTTTCATCATACGTGCAGCGTGAGGCTGTACTCTTTCACTTAATACAGGTAACGCTTGACCGTTTTCGAACTGATACCAATCACGTGCTCCTTTTCTAAGCCTTTCAATATCAATTGTCTGCATCTCTGTCACCGCACCAAGAACGATATTTTGCATCGATAACACATCTACATCATACACGTAAGCAAGTGTAATGACACATTCTCGCACTTGATCTGTAATCGCCTTTTTAGGAACAAGAGCGGACAAGCCGTCTACAAATAAGGAGAAATCAAAGAAATCATTCCAAACTTTTGGAGCATCTCCCTTTTCATTACTTGGCATAGCTGTCGCTTTTGGAATACGAAGATCTTCTTGCGCATGCTCAAGCTGTCCTGGATTAAACGAACCAAATACATCATTAAAAGAACGTGTAACATTTTCATACGATACAAAATCAAATTCTTCTTCTAAGAAATATTGTTTTACTTGATTATATTTTGTCCGACTCAGTCGATTGTATAAAAAGATACTTAAAACAATATCATCAAAAAACTGCTTCGGGGATAAAGGTGGTTGCAGCTCATATATAAACATTCGAATATCTTTTTCTTTCTTAATATATACTTTCAAAAGCCCAATTGCCTCTAACTTTACTCGTTCCTCATACACTTCGGGAAGTTGCATTTGCATGGTCACCATAAGGGAATGATGCGTATTCTCTTTTCCAAACACACGATCTTGCTCTAACTCTCCCCATAGCGTCATGTACAAGCTAAAAGCTCTACTACCTATTAACGGCTGATATAACATCGTTAACACTTTTCGGTCGTAATTATGCAGTAACCCTTTCGCACTTACTTTATAACGATCAATCGGCAATAGCTCCATCCATGACTGTTTTTCCATTCTTGCTTTTCCTTTCTCTCATCCAATCTTCACTATATAATTTATTAGCGAAAAAGAGCTATTAGCTTTCGCTTCTAGCTCTCTTATCTCATTATTTACGGTATGTAAAGAGAATACAATGCAGATTCTACTCTCTTTCTTTTTGCAGTATATCTTTTAATTCTTCAATAAATACATTTAAATCTTTAAATTGGCGATATACAGAAGCAAAACGCACGTAGGCAACATCATCGATATCACGTAGTTCTTCCATAACAATTTCACCAATCATATCACTCTTCACTTCTGATATACCTAAATTACGAAGTTCACGTTCCACACTTTGAGTTACTTCTTCTAATTGTCTTAAAGATACTGGTCTTTTTTCGCACGCTTTAATTAAGCCACGTAAAATCTTTTCTTTATTAAACTCTTCTCTTGTTCCTTCTTTTTTTACAACGATAAGAGGTGACTCTTCCACTCTTTCAAATGTCGTAAAGCGGCTTAAACAGCTTTCACACTCTCTCCTTCTTCGAATAGAGCGCCCCTCGTCTACCGGACGCGAATCTAACACTCTTGTACCATTATGAGAACAGGATGGACAACGCAATATATTCACTCCTTTACACTATATTCTTTATTTTTCTCTACTTACTTCATCTGACAATATATATACATTATTATATAACTCATTCTAACTCTCTTACCACTTTAAGTTTAAACACATTATGTTATCATCTCGGTTCCAAAAATAAGATGGTAGATAGAGCATTAACTTATTCGTAAGAGCTCCATTTATTCAACTAACGAGCACATCATATTTTTCCTTTTTTATAAACTAAAAAAGAGGTGCATTATACACCTCTTTACATTTTAAATCAATTATGTTCTTTTTTAAAGAGCTTTTGTTTCTCTCTGCTTAATTTCGAAGCTACCAGTGCCTCGAGGAAGCTCGATGCTCTCACGCGTTTTCGCGTTTAAACCTTCTGCAATATATTCTGCAGCAACATTTGGATCAATACGATCCCCACAAGTATAAACATCAATACTTGCGTAACCGTGCTCCGGAAAGCTATGAATTGTTAAATGTGATTCCGAGATAATTACTACTCCACTTACACCTTGTGGTGCAAATTTATGGAAAGCAACCTCACGCACTTCAGCACCAGCTCTTAGTGCTGCATCCACAAATAATTGTTCAATATACGGCATGTCATTAAGCTTGTCGAAATCGCAATCCCAAAGTTCAGCGATCACGTGACGACCCATCGTATCCATAGTATCCATTCTACAGTTCCCCCTTGTAAATTTATTCTAACTGTTCGAATTGAAAACTAATTTGCAATTTGGCTTGCTCCACTACCACGGGGGAAAGTTAGTCCAGAGAGGTCCTAACCCTTTAAGTAGTGACTACGTACCTCAGCTCTTAAGTTTACGAGTGTTAGTATACTTTGTTTATTTTCATTTTGCAACAACAGTTTTTTCGATTTTCTGTCATATTTTCCTCTTTACTTTTCCCTAAAAAAAATAAATGATTCACGAATACAGTAACCCCAACGTTTCGTGGTATGTCCACTTCTAAAAATATACTTATATAATTTTTTTCCTTTTCAGAAAAAAATAAAAAAAAGAGGGCAAATATTCACTTGCCCTCTCCTTATTCAATTAAATATGCTGCATATTTTCTTGTTTCGCTAATTCATCCACAACTAACGTTACAAGATCTACAACACGACGAGAGTAGCCCCACTCGTTATCATACCAAGCAAGTACTTTCACTTTACGATCACCCATTACCATTGTAGATAAACCATCAATAATAGCTGAGTGTGTATTTGTATTAAAGTCAATAGATACCAAAGGCTCTTCGCTGAATTCTACAATGCCTTTTAACGCACCGTTTGCAACAGTTTTGAATGCGTCGTTAATAGCTTCAACTGTTACATCGCGTTTTACATCTACTACTAAGTCAACAAGAGACACGTTTGGTGTTGGTACACGAAGTGCCATACCATGAAGTTTTCCATTTAAATGTGGAAGAACTTTTGCTAGCGCTTTCGCAGCACCTGTCGTTGTCGGAATAATTGATTGTCCGCAAGCACGTGCTCTTCTTAAATCTTTATGTGGGTTATCAATATTTTTTTGGTCATTTGTATAAGCGTGAACTGTCGTCATTAAACCGTTTTCAATTCCAAACTGCTCATCTAACACCTTCACAACAGGTGCTAAACAGTTTGTTGTACAAGATGCATTTGAAATAACAGTATGCTTTGTAATATCTAATTGGTCTTCGTTCACACCTACTACAATTGTTACATCTTCATTTTTACCAGGCGCCGTTAAAATAACTTTTTTCGCTCCAGCTTCAACGTGAAGAATTGCTTTTTCTTTTGAATTGAATTTACCAGTTGCTTCAATTACAACTTCAACACCTAAATCTGTCCAAGGCAATTCCTTTGGATCGCGATTGTTTAAAAGGCGAATCATTTTCCCATCAACTAATAAGTGATCTTCAAATGCTTCTACTGTTCCGTCAAACTTGCCGTGAACTGTATCATATTTAATTAAATGTGCTAACGTTTCAGATGGATAGCTTGCATTGATTGCTACAATTTCGAATGCGCTTTCTTTTATTGCCTGACGAAATACCATTCTCCCAATACGTCCAAATCCATTAATTGCCACACGAGTCATAATATGTTATCCCCCTTGAATGCGTTATACTATTTATCTCCAATCCCAATAATAGTATAACACAAAAAGGGGATATGTCACTAAGCATTTTCATTAATTTCACAATTTTTTAATCAATAATGTTCCAATTCTTTAAAATCACCTGTAATTGTGTTTTCGTTCCCATAATTGTGCCATCATTATTTATCACTTCATCTGCATTTTTCACTTTTTCTTCTAACGGCATTTGAGATTGAATACGAGCTGTTGCTTCTTCTTCCGAAAAATTATTTCGCTTCATTAAACGTTCTAATTGCGTATGCGGCTTAACTGCTACAACTAAAACGCGGTCAACGAGACTTGTTAATTTACTTTCAAATAAGAGAGGAATATCTAACACAACCGCTTGCGCACCTTCTTTTATGTACATTTCCTTTTGCCTATTCATTTCCTCACGCACTGCAGGATGAACAATTTTGTTTAACTGCAATCGTTTCTCTTCATTATAGAAAACGACACTTCCTAATTTCGGCCGATCCAGTTTTCCATCTTCTTGTAATACTTCCGTTCCAAATACTTCTACAATTTTGTTATATGCTGGCTTTCCTCGTTCTACAACTTCTCGCGCAATAATATCTGCATCAATAACTGGTATATTTAGCTCGCGAAACATTTGAGATACTGTACTTTTTCCGCTTGCAATACCTCCCGTTAATCCAATTACTACTGTCATCATAACCCTCCTCATAATAAAAGGCGCGAAACTAATGTTCCACGCCCGTACTTACATTTTCCAAATTCCAATAATAATGAGTAATACTCCAGGCAGGAATGTAAATTTTTGCAGCCATTTCATATTTGATAAAACCGTTCCAAGTTTCATTCCAATAAATAAAAATAAAGAACTCATCACTGCAACTAATATCGCCATCATAGCGGGTGTATACCCTAATAAAGATGCACCTATTCCAGCACCGAATGAATCTACAGAAAGAGCGATACCAAGAAGCAATGCTTCTCCTGCAGAAATGGTGCCTGATTTATCGAAATCTGCTACAGTCGGTTTCCGTAAAATTTGAATGACTAACCCAAGCGAGGCAATCTCTAACTTCCATACCTTCTCCTCTTGCTTCGGTTCTTCTTTTTTCTCACTTCGAAAAAATTGGTATAATACCCAAATTCCTATTCCAATAAGAACAAGCCCACCGATACGCGTTGCGATAACAGGTGAAAATACTTTCGCGATCATATGTCCAATTCCCATTGAAACAAGCATAACAGCCGCTGAACACATTCCGATAATTACAATTGATCTTAGTGGAATTCTTACGCTTCTTAAACCATAGGTTAGCCCTACACTACAGCTATCTAAGCTTAATGTAAAAGCTAATAAAATAAGAGATAAATAAAGGTACATCGGTAAGCTCCTCCCTTATACATAGCTCTGCTGTATGTATATGACAAATGCCTATCCGATGTTATCTCTTTTCTATATTCTTGGCTGACAAATTGGGCAGTAATGCGTTCCTCTTCCGCCAACAACTGTTTTTTCTAATATCGTACCGCAAGTCACACACGGTTCTCCTTTTTTTCCATATACATTTAGAAGTTCTTGGAATGAGCCAATTTGCCCTTGTGAGTTGATATACGTTCGAATTGTACTTCCGCCACGCTTCACTGCTTCGCCTAACGTTGTAACAGTCGCCTCATAAATTCGCTCAATTTCTTCTGCTGTTAAAGACGACGCTTCTCGTTCTGGATGAATTTGAGAACGGAATAAAACTTCATCTACATATATATTTCCAAGTCCTACTAAAAGACGCTGGTCTAATAATACAACTTTTATTTTACGATTTGTCTTTTGCAATCTCTCTTGTAAATACTGTGGTGTCAATTCAGCATCAAATGGCTCCGGACCTAAGTCAGCAAGAGGCATTTGATTCAACTCTTCACCTTTCTTAAAGAGATGCATCGTACCAAACTTTCTCACATCTTTATAATGTAATTCAGTTCCATCTGTAAACAAGAAACGGACGTGCGTATGCTTATCAATTGGTTCACCCTCTTGATGCAGTAAAAACTTTCCTTCCATACGCAAATGTGAAACAATGACATAATTCGTTACATATAAAAGCAAAAACTTTCCTCTTCGCTTTATATTTTCAATCGTCTCGCCTTTTAGCACTTCTTTAAAGATTTCTGCATCATCTGGACGTTTTACTATTTTGGGATAGGTAACAATGACATCTTCAATTGTTTTTCCTGTTACAAGATTTTCAAGTGTCCGTCTGACGTTTTCAACCTCTGGTAATTCAGGCATTTCATCACTTCCTTATTTTGCGTCGTACCAAGTTGGACCGTAAGAATAATCAACTTTCAGCGGAACTGCAAGTTCAATTGCATGCTCCATTACTTCTGGTACAAGCTTCTCTAATTTTTCAATTTCTTCTTTTGGTGCTTCAAATATTAATTCATCGTGTACTTGCAATAGAAGACGCGCTTGTAATCCTTCTTCTTCTAAACGATCTGCCATAATAATCATCGCTTTTTTAATAATATCTGCTGCAGTACCTTGAATTGGTGTATTCATAGCTGTACGCTCAGCAAAGCTACGCAAGTTGAAATTACGACTCGTAATTTCCGGAATGTAACGGCGTCGATTTAATAATGTAGCCACATATCCTTTTTGTTTCGCATCTTTTACGATGTCATCCATGTATTCTTGTACACCAGGGAAACTTTCTAAATACTTTTCAATAAATTCCGCTGCTGCTTTTCTTGTAATTCCTAAGTTTTGTGAAAGACCATAATCACTAATACCATACACAATTCCGAAGTTAACTGCTTTCGCTTGTCGTCTCATATTTGAAGTTACTTCATCTTTTTCAACACCAAATACATCCATAGCTGTTTTCGTATGAATATCCATATCATGTTGGAACGCGTCGACTAGCCCTTTATCATTTGCAATATGAGCTAATACACGAAGTTCAATTTGTGAATAATCTGCCGCGTACATAATCCATCCTTCTTCTGATGGAACGAATGCCTGACGAATCTTTCTTCCTTCTTCTAATCGAATCGGGATATTTTGCAAGTTCGGATCCGTTGAACTTAATCGACCTGTTTGCGTTAATACTTGATTGAAACGAGTATGGATTTTAGATGAATCTTCATGTACAACTTTTAATAATCCTTCAATATAAGTTGAATTTAGTTTCCCTAATTGACGGTAATGTAAAATGTTTGGAATAATTTCATGGTGATCCATCAGCTTATCTAGTACATCAGCTGACGTAGAATAACCTGTTTTCGTCTTCTTAATAACTGGTAAGTTTAAATTCTCAAACAGAATAACGCCAAGCTGCTTCGGTGAATTAATATTAAATTCTGTTCCCGCCAGCTTATAAATTTCCTGTTCCATTTCCTTTAATCTACCTGCAAGTTCTTCTCCCATATTACGAAGACGCTCTGTATCAACTTTTACACCTTTTACTTCCATATCAGCTAATACACGTGCAAGTGGTAATTCTAACTCTGTAAACAGTTCATATTGCTCATTCTTTTCTAACTCTTCAATGAATGTTTGCTTCACATCATATAATACATGCACTTTACGAGCTACATGCTCCGCTACTATCTCTAGCTCTGGAACAGCACGCTTCGCACCTTTTCCGTAAACTTCTTCATCAGATTTCACAGCATGCGTTTCTTTCATTTTCGCTACAGTACGGAAATCTTTATCTGTATCGGCCGGGTCAAGTAAGTAAGCAGCAATTAATAGATCAAAGTCAATCCCTTGCATATCTATACCGTTCCATTTCAGTGCAACGATCGCACGCTTCGCATCAAATGTATGCTTTCTCATTTCTCCATCTGCAAGCCACTCTTTAAATGCATCTGACTTAAGAGCAATGTCTGTCTGAATAAAGTAACATCCATTTTCATTTTGAATACCGAAACCTTGAATGTCTGCTTTATGATAATTATCTTCTTGTACTTCAACGATAAGCGCACTATCTTGCTGAAGCATTTCTTCAGTAACTTCTTCCACAATATCAAATGTAATATCATCTAATTCAACTGGAGCTGTTTCTTCTGGCGTAACGCCTAATTTATTTAAAAGAGATGTGAATCCTAAATTCTCGAACATTGGAATGACATCACTTGCTTCATACCCTTTATACTCCATATCATCCACATGCACAGTAATCGGTGCGTCTGTAATAATGGTTGCAAGATCTTTACTCATAAGAGCTTGGTCTTTATTTGCTTCCAGCTTTTCTTTTAATTTCTTCCCGCTTACTTGATCTATATTTTCATACACTTCTTCAACCGTTCCAAACTGCGTTAACAATTTAATCGCAGTTTTTTCACCAACTCCTGGTACACCTGGAATATTATCTGATTGGTCTCCCATTAAACCTTTCATATCGATAATTTGCTTTGGTGATAAGCTGTATTTCTCAAATAAAGCTTCTTTTGTATATTCATCTACTTCCGTAATCCCTTTTCGAGGAATGCATACAAGCGTGTTATCAGAAACAAGTTGAAGTAAATCTTTATCTCCTGAAATAACTTTTACACTAGCCCCTTGTTCACTCGCTTCTTTCGCTAGCGTTCCCATAATATCATCCGCTTCATAATTTTCTAATTCATAACGCGGTACGTTGAATGCATCAAGCATCTCACGAATAAACGGGAATTGCTCTGATAACTCAGGTGGAGTCTTTTGACGTCCTCCTTTATACTCACTATATGTTTTATGACGGAATGTCGTTTTCCCCGCATCAAACGCTACTAACATATGCGTCGGTTTTTCTTCCTCTAATATTCTCATTAACATCATTGTAAAACCGTAAATTGCGTTCGTATGTATACCCTTGTCGTTATTTAAAAGCGGTAGTGCAAAGAAAGCACGATACGCGATATTATTACCATCTACTAATACGACCTTTTTTTCCAAATCAGAAACCTCCCCATACAAATTTGAAATGATTTTTTTCACAGAAAAAAACCGTTTCTTTCCTCCCTCTATATTAACATGACTAATAGAGAGAAGAAAAATAACGGTTATTTTCTTTCATATATAAAACAGACTTATATTGGCATAAAGGGAAGTGACGAGAACAGCTTAACTATTCTCGTCCAAAATTACTCCTTGGATGAAGGGGTTTTCATGTATTATATTAACAGAGCTTTATTAATATTTAATTAAGCCATTGTTAATATATTGTAAACATTCTTCATCCTATTTTTCAGTTGCTGATTTTGGTAAAACAACTGTAAATGTTGTCCCTTCCCCAACTTCACTATCCACTGTAATCGTACCATGATGCGCCTCAACTAAATGCTTTACAATCGATAACCCAAGGCCTGTACCACCAGTATTTCTACTTCTCGCTTTATCCACTCGGTAAAAGCGTTCAAAAATACGTGGAATTTCCTCTTTACTAATACCAATTCCAGTATCTGATACTTTTATATAAGCATTATATTTATCTTCTGCTAATTCTACAGAAACAACGCCTCCAGCCGGTGTATATACAATTGCGTTATTCATTAAATTAATAAAGATTTGCTGCAAACGACTTGGATCTCCAATGACAGAGACACGTTTTAGCGTATTTACTTGTAAAGAGATTTCTTTTTCTCCCGCTTTATTATCAAGCACCATATGAATATCTTCAAGAAGCCCCTTCATATCAACGGTCCCCATACTCAATTTAAATCCTTGTTGCTCAATCTTTGATAAATCTAATAAATCTTCAATTAATCCTTGCATACGTTCACTTTCTTTTAAAATAATATGCAAGAAATGCTCGCAGAATTTTTTATTATCCATAGCACCGTCTAAAAGTGTTTCTGAAAAACCTTTAATAGAAGTAATCGGAGTTTTTAGTTCATGAGAAACATTCGCTAAAAAGTCTTTTCTCATTTGTTCTAACTTTTTCAGTTCAGTAATGTCATGGAATACAAGGACAATCCCTTTCCATTCATGGTTCGTCCCGATAATCGGTGCTCCATATACCTCGAAATGCTTTCGTTCAATCCCAAGAGGCAATAACATTTGTTTGCGCACTTTCACTTCTGTCATAAAGATTTCTTCCACCAGCTCTATAATTTCCGAATGATGAAACGACTCATAATATAAACGATCTAAATATTCTTCATCTGTGACGTGGAAAGTTTCCTTATAAGAGCGGTTTACAAGGTTTATATATCCTCGGCTATCAATTAAAATCATTCCGCTTCCCATATTTTCAATTAACGTATGTAGACGATCTTGCTGCATTTCTTGCTCAAGTGTCATCTCTTGTAAATTACGAGCTAAAATATTAATCGCTTTACTTAACATTCCCGTTTCATCCGAATGACTTTCATAAGCGCGTGCTTTATAATTACCCTTCGCTAATTCGATGGCAACTTTCGTAACCGATTCAATTGGCCTAATATATTGCCCTGTAATTTTCATACCTAAAAATACAACTACGAGACAAGCAATGACAAATCCAATAATTAATAATCCCCACGTTTTTTGATGAACGTCTTTCAAAGGCTCAATTGTGCTTTTCACCAAAATGTATCCTTGTTTCCCTGCTACATCTTGCACGAACACCGCATGATAAAATTCGTTATTCTGATCTGTTTCTTTCGTAATGACTTTATTTCTTTGTTTCGTTGTTTCAGAAGTAAGTTCTTTCACTATCCCTTGGCTAAACGCAGATTGTTCGTCCCCGCTATATTGAACCTTCTTTTTTTCATCTACAAATGCAATAGAAGCCTGTATTTTTTCTTCTAACTTCTCAAATACATATGGATTTTTTAAAACATCATCAAAACCTTGTTCTTCTGCTAATACCGCAACATACTCTGTCTCTTTTACCATTCTCTCTTTCGCATGATCTATATAATAGTTTTCAAAAACAGTTTCCAGCAATAAACCGAGTCCAACTAAAATAAATACAATAAGAGAAACAAATGTAAAAAGAAGCCTGGAACGAAATTTATTCATCCCCTTTTGGCTCCTCTAATTTATATCCTAAACCACGTATCGTTTTAATGTACGTCGGTTTTTTCGTATTTTGTTCAATTTTATCGCGTAAATGGCTAATATGAACGTCAACAATTCGTGTATCACCAGCGAAATCATAATTCCATACAGCACTTAATAATTGATCACGCGTCAACACGCGGCTCTTATTTTTCGCAAGATAAACAAGTAGTTCAAATTCTTTTGGTGTTAATTCAAGCTTTCTTCCTTGGAAATAAGCCTCATAAAACTCTGGTAAAATTTTAAGTTCAGCAATCGTGATGCTCTCTTCATCTGACGATTCTGTAACTTGCTCTTCTTGTTGTAATTTCGTACGGCGTAAAATTGCCTTCACACGCGCGACAACTTCCCTTGGACTAAATGGCTTCGTCATATAATCATCAGCCCCAAGTTCAAGACCTAGCACCTTATCAAATTCATCATCTTTTGCTGTTAACATTAAAATCGGCGTCATAACGCGCTGCAATCGTAATTCTTTACACACTTCCATACCATCCATTTTTGGAAGCATTAAATCTAATATAATTAAATCTGGACGTTCTGTTGTCGCTTTTTGAAGCGCCATTTCTCCATCCATCGCTGTTATCACTTCAAAACCAGCTTGTTGTAAATTAAATTCGATTAAAGTTAAGATAAACTCCTCATCATCAACTACTAAAATACGATTGTTCATTCTTTTCCTCCAAGTTATAGACTTGAAACCTTCTTCATCCTAGTATTTTCCCCGTTATTCTCATCATACTAGAAAACAAGGTCCCTCTCAATATAATTGTCTATACATGGAGCTCATTTGTACTAACACTTCGAAAATAAAAGCAATTAAAACTTCATTCCCTCTCCGCTCTCCAAACTCGATAGATGAATCTACCTTTTTCAAAATGTTTTTCCGTACAAACCGTAAACTCCCTCTCCTGGGCTAAGAAAAAAGAAAGAGCATACGCTATTTTATAATCTAGCGTTTCATACCCATCAAATACTCTTCCATCCATTTCATTCACAATTGAATCCGCCCACACTTCAGCCTCTCTCATCGTTTCAAAGATAACGTCTTCTCTTTTCCATCTCACCTTAAAAATCACTCCTTTCATTGACTTACATTAACAATTTATATATTATAAATTAAAATATATAAATATAAATAATATGGAGGTCTATTATGCGACTAGTACTACCTATTCTATCTTTAATAGTAACGTGTCTTCTTACATTCAACGCCCCAAGCTGGGATACGATTAAAACAGGTTGTTCAGATTTCGCTCAAGGATTTACTGAAGGATTCTTAAATTAAAAATAGCGCTAGCTCCCTTATAAAAGGTATGCTAGCGCTATTCATATTTTCATGTTTTAAAAATTATCCAATGCTTTTTCCATAATGGAAACAGATTTATAAGGTGGGGTTACTGTTAATGAGCCTTTCACAACAGTATCTCCTTTTTCATCATGAGCAGATACAAGCATATCAATTGTATGTTCCTCCTCAGAAACAGCCACAACTTCAAAGTGGATTTGTAACGTTTCATAATGGTGAACATGTTTCACGAATGTAAGGTCCTTTCTCGTAATATGACTTCCTGGACCTGGTAAATATTTCGTAACCGCCGTTGTAATCATTCCCGTTAGCATAATGCTTGGTACAATCGGCTTTTCATACGGAGTTTGGGATGCGTAATCATGCTGAATATATAATGGATTGGCATCATTCGTTAACCCTAAGTACAATAACAAATCTTTATCCTCAATTTTTTCAGTGATAGATAATTTCTCTCCTACTGTAATTTCATCCATTTTACGACCAATTTGAACTTTTTTCTTTAACATGTTACAACCCCCTCCGATTTTTTCACCTTATTATCCTACTAAAAGCGATACCTGATCCGAAATTTACTATGATGAGGGCAATGTATAGTGTAAATCTACAGTTTCATTATAGGATATTACAAATGATAGCGTTTTCATATTATTTCAAAAAAATAATTCGGTAAATAGTAGAAAAAGATTCGGAATCCCGAATCTTTTTCACTACTATTCAATGATTAAACAAGAACTTTCATTACGTTACGTACAGATTCTACAGAGCGATCTAACGCTTCTTTTTCATCTGCAAGAAGTTCTAATTCAATAATTTTTTCAATTCCGTTACCACCTAGAATTACTGGTACCCCTAAGTAAAGGTCACTATAACCATACTCACCTTCAAGGTACGCAATAGCTGGTAATACACGGCGTTGATCTTTTAAGATTGCTTCTGTCATTTCAACTAAAGAAGCTGCTGGTGCGTAATATGCACTACCGTTTCCTAATAAGCCTACAATCTCACCGCCACCTTTACGTGTACGTTCTACAATTGCTTCTAAACGCTCTTTCGGAATTAACGTTTCTAACGGAATACCGCCTGCATAAGAATAACGCACAAGAGGTACCATGTCGTCACCGTGTCCGCCAAGAACAAATCCTGTAATGTCTTTTACAGAAAGATTTAATTCTTGTGCGATGAATGTACGGAAACGAGCTGTATCTAATACACCCGATTGGCCGATTACACGCTCTTTCGGGAATCCTGCTTCTTTAAATACAGAATATGTCATTGCATCAACTGGATTTGTTAAAACAACAATAATTGCATTTGGTGAATGTTTTGCAATGTCGCGCGTAATACTTTTCATAATTTTAGAGTTTGTTGCTACTAAGTCATCACGGCTCATACCAGGCTTACGTGCAATACCTGCTGTAATAACGACAACGTCAGAATCAGCAGTATCTGCGTAATCAGATGTTCCAATAATGTTAGCATCAAAACCTTGTACTGGGCTCGCTTCTAACATATCTAACGCTTTCCCTTTTGTTGGATTTTCCAGTTGTGGAATGTCCACTAATACAACATCTGCAAGTTCTTTTTGTGCTAATAAGAATGCCGTTGTTGCTCCTGTAAATCCTGCACCGATGACTGAAACCTTCTTGCGTTTGATTGTCATAATTTACCCCCCGCTTTAATTATGCGTTTTTGATTATCGCTACATCCATGTTTTTAATAAGTTCATTAGCGAACTCAGAACATTTCACTTCTGTTGCACCTTCCATTAAGCGTGCGAAATCATAAGTTACTACTTTTGAAGCAATTGTTTTCTCAACAGAAGCAGTTACTAATTTCCCAGCTTCGTTCCATCCTAAGTGTTCTAATAATAATACACCTGAAAGAAGAACAGAAGATGGGTTTACTTTATCTAAACCTGCATATTTTGGAGCTGTACCGTGTGTAGCTTCAAAGATAGCATGTCCAGTCACATAGTTAATGTTTGCACCAGGTGCAATACCAATTCCACCTACTTGTGCAGCAAGTGCATCAGAGATATAGTCACCATTTAAGTTCATTGTTGCAACAACATCGAACTCACGTGGACGAGTTAAAATTTGTTGTAAGAAGATGTCTGCAATAGAATCTTTTACGATGATTTTTCCAGCCACTTCAGCGTCTGCCATCGCTTTATTCGCTGCATCTTTACCATCTTTTTCAACGATACGATCGTATTCAGCCCAAGTAAATACTTTGTCGCCGAATTCTTGTTCCGCTACTTCGTAACCCCAGTTTTTGAAAGCACCTTCTGTAAATTTCATAATGTTTCCTTTATGAACTAATGTAACAGAAGAACGTTTTTCGTTAATTGCATATTGAATTGCAGCACGAACAAGACGCTTTGTCCCTTCTTCTGAAATTGGCTTAATACCAATACCAGATGTTTCTGGGAAGCGGATTTTATTAACACCCATTGCTTCTTTTAAGAAAGCAAGAACTTTTTCTGCTTCTGGAGATCCTTGTGCATATTCAATTCCAGCATAAATGTCTTCTGTATTTTCACGGAAAATAACCATATCAGTATCTTCCGGACGTTTTACAGGTGAAGGAACACCTTCAAAATAACGAACTGGACGTAGACATACATATAAATCTAATTCTTGACGAAGTGCTACGTTTAGAGAACGAATACCACCGCCAACTGGAGTTGTAAGTGGACCTTTAATCGCGATTAAATATTCACGAATTAAGTTTAAAGTTTCTTCTGGTAACCACTCGCCTGTTTGGTTGAATGCTTTTTCCCCTGCAAGCACTTCTTTCCAAACGATTTTCTTCTCACCATCATAAGCTTTTTCAACTGCTGCTTCTAGTACACGAGATGCAGCTGCCCAAATATCAGGACCAATTCCATCTCCTTCAATAAATGGAATAATCGGATTGTTTGGTACATTCATAACACCATTAGTTACAGTAATTTTTTCACCTGTCGTCAATGTGATAACCCCCATGTTTGAAATTTCATATGTATGAAACTGAGGGAATAACCCCTCAGTTCAAACCGTTAGTCAAATTAAAATATTCTAATCATTACATCTTTCCGAAAAAATCAGACTTTTGAAAGCGTATTTTCACTATCAAAATAGTGTTATTCGCTTATCGTTGTGCAATCGGAACATACACTTGATGTGTTGGTCCATTATAATCAGCACGCGGACGGATTAAACGGTTATTTTCATATTGTTCTAGAATATGAGCTAACCAGCCTGACATACGGCTAATTGCAAAAATAGGTGTAAATAAGTCATGATCAATTCCTAAACAATGGTATACAGAAGCTGAATAGAAATCAACATTTGGTGGAAGACCTTTTTCTTTTGTTACAATGTCTTCAATTTTGATAGACATATTATACCATTTCTCTTCTCCTAAAAGCACGCATAATCTCTTAGACATTTCGCGTAAATGTTTTGCACGTGGATCACCATGCTCATATACACGGTGGCCAAAGCCCATAATTTTCACTTTATTTTGAAGAGCATTATGAATATATGATTCTACATTTTCTTCTTCGCCAATTTCAGTTAACATCTTCATTACATTTTCATTTGCCCCGCCGTGAAGAGGACCTTTTAGCGCACCGATTGCTGCTGTAATACCAGAATATACATCTGAAAGTGTAGCTACACAAACGCGTGCAGTAAATGTAGAAGCGTTTAACTCATGATCTGCGTGAAGTACAAGCGCCTTATCAAAAGCTTCAATTTCAACTTCATTTGGCTCGCGATCATTTAACATGTACAAGAAGTTTGCAGCTAATGATAAATCATTTCTAGGCTCAACAACATCTAAGCCTTTACGGATTCTTGCGTAAGCAGCAACTAAAGTTCCCACTTGAGCCTGTAATTTAACCGCTTTCAAATAATTGGACTTTTCATCCATAATTTCAGCACTCTCATCGTATAATGATAGCATGGAAATTGCAGTTCGTAAAACAGACATCGGATGTGCGATTTTTAAATCTACTTGTTTCAAATATGCTAAAATCTCACCTGGAACTTTATAGTATTCCGATACAATCTCCTTAAATTCCGCTAGTTCTTGCTCGTTAGGAAGCTTGCGATGCCATAATAAGTACACTACTTCTTCAAATGTAGCATTCTCAGCTAAATCATCAATATTATACCCAACATAAGTTAATGTATCATCAATAATAGAGCTCACAGATGATGTTGTTGCTACTACCCCTTCTAAACCTCGAATAACAGTCATGACATTCTCTCCTTTTCCTGAAAATTCTCCCAACCTTGCTCCTTATATCTATTTGCTCCCCTTTTGAATTATGAACGCCCGTTCACTCTTTAGGCAAGCAAAATGCACGATCATGCAAATTTGTTGCGATGTTCCCCTCTTATTGTCCATTGTTTACATGGAAAGCATGAGCGTGAATGTCTCCCCGAATCCTCACGCTCAAAACAACAAGTTAGTGAGGAAAATGAATTCCGAAGAGTTTTATGATAAAAACAACATAAAGCAATATCATTATAAAATTGTTTTATGTTGTTTTTATTTTATCTGGTGTAAAGTCTCTGCTGTTATGTAACTTTTCAAAGTTTCTAATCCTATTATAAACAATTATCTGACTTTTGTGAACAGAAAGAATTCAAAAATTTTATATTACTATAAAATTCTTCATTTAAACATCTGTATAATACTCATAACTGCATAGGCAATTCCAGCCCCAATTAATGGACCTACAGCGACCCCATTAAATAAAGCAACTGCTATAATTGTCCCGAAAACGAGTGCAGTTGTAATATGAGGATCTGTCGTTAATAATTGTACGCCACCTTTCGCTAACAGAGCAACTGCTACCCCTGAAGCTAAAGCAATCCATGCATAATACGATTTCGCTGCTTCCCCAAGTTGTTTAAAACCTATTTCCCCCGTTGCAATCGGTACGAGTACTGCTATTGTAATAACCGTAACACCGAGGTTAATCCCTTTCGTTTGTAGATAAGGGAAGACTTTATCTCCTAGAAACGTAAATTTCAATAAAAATAACACACCAATAGCTACAGTAAGTGATTGGTTTTTCGCAATAAGTCCTATAATAAGTAGTATGAATAAAAATAACGTTGACTGACTAATCATGTCTGCACTTCCTTTCTGAAAATAATGAACTCATTTCCAAACAAAAATACCTTTAAACCTATCGTTATACATGCTATATCGATGCCTATCCAACATGAATCACTTCATTTTTTATGCATTTTAAAATGAAAAACTGAGACTTTCACCATCCAAATGTAAGCATGTATACATTTAAAAAAACAGGCGTCTCTCCTTTCTTTTCTAATTAGAAACAGGTAAAATAAAAAGAAGAGAAAATGAAGTTTTTACCATATAGTAGAAGCATCAACACCAAGCTTTCACAGTCACTCACATACTGAAAAAGCAGGAAAAATCCATCATTCCACTATAACATAAAGTGAAACTTTAATCAGTGGGGCACACTCGTTATAAGTTGAACGAATTAGGATAATCCAAATTGGAATGGGAGGTATACATCTTTGAATCGAAACTTACTATATATGATATTGCGATTCATATTTGTCATTGTAGCTACGGTAGCTGGGTTCTATGCATTACTATATATGTCAGGACTTATCTATCCTTTTATTATCGCTTTCGCATTTGCTTATTTGATTAATCCTGTCGTCAATTTCCTTAATCAAAAACTACAATTTCCTCGGGCACTCGCAGTACTCGTTAGCTTAATTCTCGTATTTGGAGCTATCGTCGGACTCGTTACATACCTTGTAACAGAAGCAATATCTGCTACAACATACTTACTACAACTTGTTACAGTAAAATTTCCGGATATCGTTGCATTCGCTCAGCAGTTTGCACTTAATCATATTATGCCTCTCTATGATGATTTAATTTCTAAATTTAATCATCTTGGGGAACCACAGCGCTATACGATTACACAAAACATTCAAAACTTAGGAACTGAAGCAACGACGCAAATGAAAGAACTTTTAACCGCTATTATAAGCGGGTTAACAAATTTTATTAGTGCACTACCAACTACTTTAACTGTACTTGTTTTCGTTTTATTAGCCACTTTCTTCATTAGTTACGATTGGCATCGTCTTGCTCAGAAAGTAAGAAAGTTTTTGCCCAACCGTGTTCATGGCTATGGAAAAACTATTTTTGTGGATTTAAGAAAAGCTTTATTCGGTTTTGTTAAAGCACAACTTACACTCGTATCTATGACAACTGTTATTGTATTAATCGGACTTTTAATATTACGCGTACCATACGCCATTACTATCGCGATTATTACAGGAGTTGTAGATTTACTCCCGTATTTAGGAACAGGAGCTGTCTTCGTTCCTTGGGTTATATACGTATTTTTCACTGGCGACACCGCTTTCGCCATCGGTCTTCTCATTTTATACATCGTCGTGATTGTCCAAAGACAAATTATGGAGCCAAAGGTACTTTCATCTAATATCGGCCTTGATCCATTAGCAACACTGATTGCTCTATTTGTCGGCTTTAAGCTCTTTGGCTTCTTAGGATTAATCATCGGTCCAGTCACCTTAGTACTACTTAATACATTGCACAAAGCTCGTGTATTCCATGATTTGTGGAAATATATTAAAGGCTCACCTTCAAAATAATAGTTTCTAATTCATACACAACAAAAACTTACATGTAATCAGTGGGAATTTCCCACTGATTATTCCTTGTACTTATTTTTCATACTCATTACACACAACAAGAGAATTACCCTAAAAACAGGATAATTCTCTTGTTTTTTGCATAAAAACCGCATATTTCGTGGTGTTTTTACATTTTTATTCTATTTGTTTCATAATTATTACTTACATTTATTACTTTTTATGTAAATGAATAAATATACAAAACAGCCCAGAATGAGACTTAAACTGACCATTTTCCTACTCTTATTTAACTTTTTCATTCTTTTTATATACAAAAAAAAACAATCTTAAGTTCAGATTCCCACTTTAAACACACTCATTAAGAGCTAATAACTCCCCGAATCACATATCCAATCGAAAAAGTACACAACAAATACAATAAAGTGAAACTTTAATCTATAAGGATCCTATCCCCATCGATTATTAACCGTCACATTCGCCGCATGTCAAAACACATCTTTCATTAACTGAACTTTACTCCCCCTCTCATCCTGTTGCAGATAAAGTGAAACTTTAATCAGTGGGGTTTTCTTCATCCCCACTGATTATCAGCCCTCACCAATCGGACTTTAATGGGCAGCCCGACCCCAACCTAACTTCTTTGCTTTCACTGAATTTTGAGGCGGGGGTCTTACTACCCATTAAAGCGGGATAAAAAAATAGTGCTTAGATCGCTAAATCTAAGCACTATTTCTGCACAATAATAGTTGAGTTTTTTCTAAACTTCCATTCCATCCACTTCATAATAAACGGCTTCAATAAAGCCCTCGTCATAGGGACAACAAAGATGAAACCTATTATATCCGTTACATATCCAGGAAGCACTAAAAGAATACCCCCTACAAAGATAAAAATACCATCCAGTACTGCTGCCCCTGGCATTTCTCCTCTATTCAACTTAGATTGAATCTCTCCAAGCACTTTAAACCCTTGTCTTTTCGCCAAATATACACCTACAACACCTGTAAATACGATCATAGCGAACGTAGACCATAAACCTATTACATGACTCGACCCAATTAAGACTGTAATCTCAATAGCCGGTATTAAAATAAACAAGAACAGTAACCACTTCATAGTTCTACACCCCTCTCATATACCATCACTTTTAACGTCCTCAAAACGCTCATATACACTACATGAAATCCGAATATGCTTTCCTATCAAATTTCATAATAAACAGCTTTCAAAAGCAATTTCAGACGCCTCAAGCTAGTTCTATCTCATTTTTTGTGTAAAAAAAAGAGAAGGACTCCGACCCTTCTCTCCGTATTACTTATAGCACTTCCGCATGTCCATTATAAACAATTCCGCGTGCTGCATCAACTGTTACTTCTTGGCCATTTTTTAAAGTTGTTGTTACGCCGTTTACACCAACGATAACAGGAATACCGATTGATACACCTACAACAGCCGCATGGCTTGTTAGACCGCCTTCTTCTACAACTAGAGCAGCAGCTTTTTCGATTGCAGGAATCATATCTTTATCAGTGCTTGTTGTAACAAGGATATCACCTTCGTTTACGTTCGCTACAGCTTCAGCAGCTGTTTTCGCTACAACTACTTTACCTTTTGCAGCTTTACGACCGATTCCTTGTCCTTTAGCAACTTCTTCACCAACAACGTGGATTTTCATTAAGTTTGTTGTACCAGTTTCAGCAACCGGAACACCAGCAGTGATTACTACAGTGTCTCCAAGTCCGATTAGACCTGCATCCATACCTGTTTGAATCGCTGTATCTAACATTTCGTCAGTAGAAGCTGCGCGCTTCTCAGCCATAAATGCTTGTACACCCCAAACAAGTGCAAGACGACGTCCTACTTGCTCGTCAGATGTTACAGCTACGATTGGAGATTTTGGACGGTATTTAGAGATCATTTTCGCAGTATATCCACTTTCTGTTGGAGCTACGATTGCAGCTACATCAAGAGCAAGTGCTGTATGCGCAACAGATTGGCTAATTGCATCTGTAATTGTTGGAGTGAACTCTTTAATACGTTTTTTGAACATATCTTCATATTGTAATGATTTTTCAACACGTACTGCAATGTTAGCCATCATTGTTACTGCTTCTACTGGGTATTGTCCAGCAGCTGTTTCACCTGAAAGCATGATTGCATCTGTACCATCGAAGATTGCGTTAGCTACGTCACTTGCTTCCGCACGAGTTGGACGTGGGTTACGTTGCATAGAATCTAACATTTGTGTTGCAGTAATAACTGGTTTACCTAACACGTTACATTTTTTAATTAGACGTTTTTGTACTAACGGTACTTCTTCTGGTGGAATTTCTACACCCATGTCACCACGAGCTACCATTAAACCGTCAGAAACTTCTAAGATTGAATCGATGTTGTCGATACCCTCTTGGTTTTCGATTTTTGGTACGATTTGGATGTACTGAGCGTTATGCTCTTCTAATAATTCACGGATTTCTAATACGTCAGCTGCTTTACGTACGAATGAAGCTGCGATGAAATCAACTTTTTGCTCGATACCGAAAATGATATCTTTTACGTCTTTTTCAGTGATACCAGGAAGCTTAATGCTTACGTTTGGTACGTTAACACCTTTTTTATTTTTTACAGTTCCGCTGTTAAGAACTTTTGTACGGATGTTTCCGTCAGCTTTGTCGATTACTTCTAGCTCGATAAGACCGTCATCGATTAGAATGCGAGAACCTGGGTCTACATCGTCATAAAGACCAGCGTAAGATACAGAGAACTTCTCTGCAGTACCTAATACTTGCTCAGTAGAAAGAACTACTTCTGCACCTGTTACAAGCTCAGCTTGTCCGTCTACGAAGTCGTGAGTACGGATTTCTGGACCTTTTGTATCAAGTAAGATACCAACTGTTTTACCAGTTTTCTTTGAAGCTTCACGAATGTTTTTAATACGAGCGCCGTGCTCTTCATGGCTACCATGAGAGAAGTTTAAACGAGCAACGTTCATACCTGCTTCGATTAATTGCTCTAATTTTTCAATACTTTCACTAGCAGGACCTATAGTACATACAATTTTAGTTTTACGCATATTGCACCTCCGAAAATTATGAAACCGTTCCCAAATATCCGACATTAAGTCGATTAGATGGATAATTCTTTAGATAATTGATACATATCTTTATCGATTGTATGCTTTTGAGCTAACGCTTCGATAATATCATGATCAACAAGTTTGTTATCTTGAATACCTACACAACGTCCACCTTTACCAGCAATTAATAATTCAACTGCTCTTGCGCCAAGACGGCTTGCTAATACACGGTCTTGTGCACTTGGTGATCCACCACGTTGTACGTGACCTAATACAGTTACGCGAGTATCAAAGTTTGTTGCTTCTTCAATGTGCTTACCGATGTCAATTGCACTTCCAACACCTTCAGCTACAACGATAATACTGTGTTTTTTACCACGTTCACTACCGCGCTTCAGACGAGCGATAACATCTTCCATGTCATACTCTTCTTCTGGAATTAAGATTGTTTCCGCACCATCAGCTAAACCAGCCCATAATGCGATATCACCAGCGTGACGTCCCATTACTTCGATAACATATGTACGTTCATGAGATGTAGCTGTGTCACGAATTTTATCAATTGCATCAATAACAGTGTTTAAAGCTGTATCGAAACCAATTGTGAAGTCTGTTCCAGGGATATCATTGTCAATTGTACCTGGTACACCAACACATGGGAATCCTTGTTCAGTTAATTTTTTAGCGCCTTGGTAAGAACCATCTCCACCAATAACAACAAGTCCTTCGATACCGTGTTTCTTTAATTGCTCGATACCTTTTAGTCGTACTTCTGGGTCTTTAAACTCAGGACATCTTGCTGTATATAATTTCGTACCACCGCGGTGGATAATATCGCCAACAGAACCTAGTTCTAATTTTTCAATGTGACCAGAAATTAATCCAGCGTATCCATGGTAAATACCATATACTTCAATATCATGGAAAATCGCTTTACGAACAACTGCACGAATGGCAGCATTCATACCAGGTGAATCTCCACCACTTGTTAATACACCAATACGTTTCATTTGTACTCACCTCATAAAGATTATTTGCCTTATAATAAAATAACACGAAAAAATATAAAAATACAATGGAGAAGATGTGTCTTTTCATAATAAAAACGTGCATTCGCGAAGTGGAACGCACGCTTTTCTTATTTTATCCAAATGGAAGCGTTTGAAAACGAAACTTGCCCAATTTTCATATATTTTTCATAACGTTTTTCGATTAATTCATCTTTCGAAATTCCGTTTAATTGTTCAAAAGTTTTTCTAATTATTAAGTCTATATTTTCTGACTGTTTCAAAATATTACGGTGTGCTCCACCTTTTGTCTCTGGAATAATTTCGTCAATTACACCTAATTCTTGCAAATCTGCTGCTGTAATTCTCATCGCCTCTGCAGCTTCCTTTGCTTTTCCTGCATCTTTCCAAAGAATTGCGGCTGCACCCTCTGGCGTAATAACAGAATAAGTGGAATTTTCTAGCATATGAATGTAATCTCCTACTCCAAGACCTAGCGCACCACCACTACCACCTTCGCCGATAACGATACAAATAACAGGTACCGTTAAGCCTGCCATTTCAAATAAATTGCGGGCGATAGCTTCACTTTGACCCCGTTCTTCAGCAGCTTTACCAGGATAGGCTCCTTTCGTATCAATAAAACAAATAATTGGACGATTGAACTTTTCCGCCTGCTTCATTAAACGTAATGCTTTTCGATATCCTTCTGGGTGAGGCATCCCAAAATTACGGCGAATATTTTCTTTCGTATCTTTTCCGCGTTGATGCCCGATTACAGTTACAGGCATCCCTTTATACTTCGCAATGCCGCCGACAATCGCTGCATCATCGCCAAATAGACGATCTCCATGACATTCAAAAAAATCAGTAAATAAGTTCTCAATATAATCGAGCGTTGTCGGTCGTTCTGCATGACGAGCAATTTGAACACGGTCCCATACTTTCATATTTCCGTATATATCTTCCTCTAAATTTTCTAGCTTGTCTTCCAAAATACGAATCTCCTCACTGAAGTCCATCTGGCTGTTTTTCGTATAGTCTTTCAGTTCACGAATCTTATTTCTTAGCTCAACAACTGGTTTCTCAAATTCTAGCTCTGCCATACAGCCATTTCCCCTCCTTGATGAACTTCTAAAATCTTACGAAGCGATTCTCTCATATCATCACGATGTACCACCGCATCTAATTGACCATGTTCTAGTAAGAATTCTGCTGTTTGGAAATCTTCCGGTAGTTTCTCACGCACGGTTTGTTCAATTACACGTCTACCAGCAAATCCGATTAGCGCCCCTGGTTCTGCAAGATTATAATCACCAAGTGAAGCGAAACTCGCTGAAACCCCGCCCGTCGTTGGGTGAGTCATAACAGAAATAAATAATCCTCCTGCATTACTATGCTTTTTCAAAGCTACGCTTGTTTTTGCCATTTGCATTAAACTTAATATCCCTTCTTGCATACGGGCACCACCCGAAGCAGTAAAGATAATAAATGGAACTTGTAAGTCGTACGCCTTTTCAACCGCACGGGCAATTTTTTCTCCTACAACAGAGCCCATGCTCCCCATTCGAAAACGAGAATCCATTACTGCAACAACAACAAGCATGTCATCAATTGTTCCTTCACCAGTTACAACCGCTTCGTTCAATTCAGTCTTCTTACGATCGCTCTCTAGTTTCTCTTCATAATCTGGAAACTCGAGTGGATTTAATGAAACCATTTCTTTGTCATACTCACGGAATGACCCTTCGTCCAATATACTATCAAGACGTTCCCATGCATTCATAGGATGATGATACCCACAATTCACACATACTTTTAAATTTTTTAGAAGCTCTTTCGTATACATGATTTTTTTACATTTCGGACATTTTGTCATAACGCCGTCTGGTACATCTTTTCGTACTTGTTCTGAAGGTATTGCAGCGTACTTTTTCTTTTTCACGAATAAATCTCTTAGCACAATTTGACCCCCTTCGTTGAGAGCTAAGGTTAGCGTAAGAAGAAAATTGGGCTAACACCAAAGTTTGATGTTAGCCTTATCTTCTCAATCTGTCTAATAACCTCACTCTTTACGTTTAACTTTAACCGCTACGCGATAGAATGTTTGTCATAACGTGTCATGGTCATTTCGACAAATTTTATACATTACGAGTGAAACTGTATATTCTCTACTAATTCATCGTAAATTTTTAGTGCATCATTTTCTTGTTTTCCTTCCAAAATAGCGTAAAGCTTTCTATACATATCGATAGAATCTCCTGAAACTTTACAAGAAAGAGTTGATACGTAATCATTTACGATCATCCAAATGCGATATAGTAAATAATTATCGACTTGTTCAATAAGTGTTTTAAAGAACGTTTGGTGAAGCATTGGAATTGAGTTTTCATTTCCTTCAAGCACTTGATGTAATTTACTTAGCACTTTAGAAAACGTTTCTTTCGGTAAATTACATACAATTCGAATCATATCTTTCTCAAGCAATCGTTTTGTTTGTAATAAATCACGAATTGTTTTCTCATCTTGCAGCAAGAACGGAGCAATCAATTGTACAAGACCGTTATCGTAAAAGTTTCGAATAAACGTCCCTTCACCACGTCTCGTTTCAATTAATCCTACAAGTTCTAAAGCTCGCAACGCTTCTCTTACAGAGGAACGTCCTACGTTTAAACGTGAACTTAACTCACGCTCAGACGGCAAACGATCCCCTGCTACCAATCCATCCTCTTCCATAATGGAACGGATTTTTTTTACAATTTCGAGATATACTTTTGTATTTGATGATGTCAATGGAAATTCCTCGCTTATTCTTTACCAATCAGCGCTAATTGTTTTGTTTTCTCAGCAACTTCATTTGGATCTACTTGACGGCGAGCTACTCCTGTCTCCATTGCAGCTTTCGCAACGTAAGCTGCTACTTGAGGCGCTACACGCGCGTCAAACGGTGCTGGAATGATATAGTCTGCATTTAACTCATCTTCTGCTACAAGCTCAGCAATAGCCTGTACAGCTGCCATCTTCATTTCTTCATTAATTTGTGTCGCATGTACGTCAAGTGCACCGCGGAAAATACCAGGGAACGCTAGTACATTATTTACTTGGTTTGCGAAGTCAGAACGACCCGTTCCAACAACAGCTGCGCCCGCTGCTTTTGCCAATTCTGGCATAATTTCTGGAACTGGATTCGCCATTGCAAAAATAATCGCATCGTCATTCATTGTACGAACCATCTCTTCTGTTAATGCACCTTCTGCAGATACACCAATGAATACGTCCGCACCTTGTACAACATCAGCTAAAGAACCTTCGATACGATTCTTATTTGTATATTTTGCCACTTCATCCTTCACCGGATTCATACCTGTAGGACGACCTTCATAGATCGCGCCTTTACGGTCACACATAATAATGTCGCGTACGCCATAGCGATATAAAAGTTTAATAATTGCAATACCTGCTGCACCTGCGCCATTTGCGACAACTTTAATGTCAGACATTTTCTTTCCAACTAATTTTAGCGCGTTCACAAGACCTGCTACTGTTACGATAGCTGTTCCGTGTTGATCATCATGGAAGATAGGAATATTTGTTTCTTTTTTCAAACGTTCTTCAATAATGAAGCAGTTTGGTGCTGCGATATCCTCTAAGTTAACGCCGCCAAAAGTTGGCTCCATTAATTTTACAGTTTCAACAATTTTATCTACATCGTTTGTATTTAAGGCAATTGGGAATGCATCTACACCAGCAAAACTCTTGAATAATACAGCTTTACCTTCCATTACTGGAAGAGATGCTTCAGGTCCGATGTTACCAAGACCAAGTACAGCCGTTCCATCAGTCACAACTGCTACCATATTTCCCTTCATCGTATATTCATATACCTTACTTTTATCGTCATAAATTTCTTTACAAGGTTCTGCAACCCCTGGAGAATATGCAAGACTTAAATCTTTTGCATTTTCTACTTTTACTTTTGATACAGTTTCTAATTTTCCTTGATGCACTTTATGCATGTGAAGTGCTTCTTCACGAAGTGTTGACAAACTATCCACTCTCCTCAAATTATTCTTGCTGATATCAACTTCTCCAAGTGGTCTGACCACGAACACTACTACTATAATAATCGAAGTGTAGGGAAATTGTCCATTATATTTTCACAACCACATTTTCTTCCCCGACAATTTCACGAAGTGCTCCTAAACATTCTTCACTTGGATGAATCGATAAACTTCGAGATAATTGTACCATTTTATGTTCCTTTTCATAATAAATTAGTACTTTCGCAAAACCCGAATAGTCAAACAATATTTTAGTAACCTGATTTAAAAGCTTTTTCTCATATTGAGACGGCAATTTCACGTAAACAGACGCATCTTTTTTTCCCTCATACACATCCATTTCTTCTAACGGATATAGTCCATTTACAATCCATTGTAGCTTATGATTTCTAAGCTCAATCGTGCCGTCAACTAACACAATTGCTCCTTCTTGTAACTTATCTGAGAAATGTATATACGTTTCGGGGAAAAGAACTGCTTCCATTTCATCATTTTGATCACAAAATGTAATAAATGCCATCTTTTGCAACTTTTTCGTACGAATCACTCTCACGCTTGTTATGTACACGATAGCTCTTTGTACTTTTTTCTTATGTCGCATCGCCTGAGCAAGAGATGGAATTTCTAATTCTTTCGCTAACTTCACATACTGCGCTGTCGGATAGCTTGATAAATAAAAACCTAGTACTTCCTTCTCTTTATTTAACTGTTCAATAAAAGAGAGCTCTTCTCCTTGTACGTATTTTGATTTTGGAACAGCATCTCCTAAATCACGTGCAAGATTGGCATACTCTAAAGCTCCTTTAAGACTTTTCCATAAATTCGTTCTCGAAACACCAAAATCGTCAAAACATCCAGACCAGACGAACGCCTCTAAATTTCGCTCTGTTACAAACTTTGATGGCATGCGCAGACAAAATTCAAATAAATCTTCAAACATTTTTTTCTCTCGTTCTTCGATTAATGCCGTCACTGTAGCCATTCCGATGTTTCGAATGGAAAGTAAGCTGTAACGTATCGCATTTCCTTCTATTTGGAAATTATAACCACTTCTCTGAAGAGACGGCGGCAAAACATGAAAACCTTTTCGCTTCGTTTCTCGTATATACTGCACAATCTTATCTTCATTTCCAATTGCACTCGATAATAGTGCCGTCATAAATTCCAACGTATAATTCGCTTTTAAATAGGCAAGTTGATATCCAATCATACTGTAGGCTACAGCGTGACTTCGGTTAAAACCGTAATTTGCGAATCTTACAATTAAATCGTAAATTTTCTCTGCAGATGTCTCATCATAACCATTTTGTAAACACCCTTGCACAAAATGCCTACGTTCCTGATCTAAAATATCACGATTTTTTTTACTCACTGCACGGCGTAATAAATCTGCTTCTCCGAGCGAAAAGCCCGCCAACTTCGACGCAATTTGCATAATTTGTTCTTGGTATACAATTACACCATATGTTCTTTCTAAAATCGGTTTTAAGTCCGGATGTAAATATTCAATTTTTCTTTTTCCATGCTTTGATTCAATAAAGGTTGGAATTTGTTCCATCGGTCCTGGTCTATATAACGAGTTAACAGCGACAATATCTTCAAATTCATTCGGCTTTAACCCGCGAAGTACATTTCGCATACCACCTGATTCAAGCTGGAATACACCTGTTGTATCCCCTCTACCTAACAATTGGAATGTCTTTTCATCTTGAAGTGGTAAATTTCTTATATCGATTTCTTTCCCTGTTTTTTGCACAATAAACTTTATAATATTTTCAAGTAACGTTAAATTACGTAATCCTAAAAAGTCCATCTTGAGCAACCCAAGTTCTTCTAATGCATCAGCTGGGTATTGCGTAACATACACATCGTTATGCCCTTCTTGAATTGCAACACTTCCGGTTAATGGCTCTTGGCTCATAATAACGCCAGCTGCATGAATAGACGTATGACGCGGTAAGCCTTCTACACGTTTTGCAATTTCAAACACACGCTCATGCAAAAGGTTTCCTTGTATAAACTCACGGAGTGACTGAGATTCCTCATATGCATCTTTTAACGTTATACCAAGCTTTGATGGGATAAGTTTTGAGAATATGTCGATATCTCGCGGCGGAAGCCCCATTACACGCGCAATATCTCTAATTGCCGCTTTCGCTGCCAGCGTCCCGAACGTTACAATTTGAGCAACACGAAGCTGACCATATTTATCTTTCACATATCGAATCATCTCATCACGTCTTATATCGGGAAAATCGATATCAATATCTGGAAGTGTCACACGTTCGGGGTTTAAAAACCTTTCAAATAATAGATCGTATTCAATTGGATCAATATCTGTAATTTCTAATACGTAAGAAACGAGTGAGCCAGCCGCTGATCCACGACCTGGTCCTGTTAAAATATGATTTTCATGCGCGTACTTCATAAAATCCCAGACAATGAGGAAATAATCACTAAACCCCATGCTAGAAATCACGTTTAATTCATGATTCAAACGCTTTATATGTACTTCTTTCGGCGTACCATAACGTTTCTGCAATCCTTCTTCACAAACGCGGCGTAAATACATATCATTCGTTTCGTTAGATGGAACAGGGAATTTCGGTAATTGATTTACATGAAACGGTATTTCTACTCTGCAACGTTCTGCAATTTCTACTGTGTTATAAATCGCTTCTTCTACGTGAGAAAATAGTGCTTCCATTTCATCTGATGATTTTAAATAATATTGATCTGTTTTCAGCTTCGGCCTATCTGGATCCGTCATTTTCGTTCCACTTTCAACAGATAATAAGCATTCATGAACGAGTGCGTCACTTTGATTGATGTAGCGTACATCGTTTGTTGCAACGACCGGGACATTTATCCTACTCATAAATGCAGGTAATTTCTCTTGCAGAAGCAGTTCATCTTGAATCGCATGATGCTGTAAACTCATATAAAAATTGCCGAACATATTTTGATACATACGAGCTACTTCTTCAGCTTGACTCTCTTTGTCTTCTAATAATAATTGTTCAATTTCCCCATCTTTACCTGGTGAAATAGCAATTAATCCTTTCGCATAATGTGCAAGCCATTTCTTAGGAATACCTTCTTTTGACTTCGTCATAATGCTACTAGAAATTTTCAATAAATTTTGATAACCTATTTCATTTTCAGCAAGTAAGACAAGCGGATAAGACTTTTCTTCTTCTTCACTAAAAATAGAAGCTGTTAAACCGATAATAGGATGTATACCATGTTTCTTACATGCTTTATAAAACGGAATAACGCCATACATAACATTTTCATCCGTAATAGCTAGCGATGAATAACCGAGCTCTTTCGCCCTAACTACAAGCTCATCAATTTTACAAGCACTTTTTAATAAACTAAAAACGGTTTGACATTGTAAATGCACAAACTTCACTGTTGTACCCTCTCTTTACCTATTTGACTACTTTTATTATAGGTGAAGAGGAAAGAGGAAATCAAAACATACTTCTTATACTTTGTCCATATATATGAAGAAGAAAGGGGAATGACGATGGATGTAAGAGAACACACTTTTTTCTCTCTGCTTATTATTAGTTATTTTATTGCCTTTGGGGTTATACTTGGTGGTTCATTAATTGGTGGATTTGGTGCATTTCTTATCGGAAAACCAACTCTAACTTACATTAATCAATTCGCCCAAAATTTAAGAATTTGGGCACTCGTTGCAGCGATTGGCGGAACATTTGATACTTTTTATAGTTTTGAAAGAAGTTTCTTTGGCGGGGATATGAAAGATATCGTAAAACAAATTCTCCTTATTTTTTTCGCAACAGGTGGTATGCAAACCGGTCTTATTATTATTAAATGGCTAACGCAGGAACATGTATGAGAGTACCAAGTGCCAATACAGCAAAAAGATGGTATTTAGTTTTAGCTGGCGCTGCTGTTGGAGGCGTGTTGAGCTGGTTTATTTTTTTGTACATATACGGTGTTTTTCAAGAAGAACAAGCTAGTAAAATAGCAGAACAAAGAGAAATTATAGAAAAACAAGAAGCAAAGCTCCACGTCCTTCTCGAAGACCAAGAAAAATTGAATACTGAAAATAAACGGCTCTTAACCATTCAAGAGATTAAAATAAAACTTATAAATCGAGAAAAATACGATTTAGACAATCTTACACTCGAAAATATGACTACATCTATCCATAATGACCTCCAGCATCTTTTAACGAAAAACATACAAAGTATCGCAAAAAATAAAGACCTACTCAAAAAAGTAATCGAAAACAAGACGTACAAACATTACGATCGGCTATACCGTTTTAAAGTCGATACAATATCTTTTGATACCGTGCTTGAAATTAGCATTACGATAGAGAAAGAAAAATAAAGAAGGAGGGCTTAGCGCCACTCCTTCTTTTCGTTCTAACATATAATTTCTTATTTACAAATCTCACGTAAATCAGCAAATAGACGATCCGCTTCTTCCCAAGAAGATGCTTTTGCACCAGAAGCCATCGGATGTCCTCCACCGTTATATTGCATTGCTAATTTATTTATAACTGGTCCTTTTGAACGAAGGCGAACACGAATCACATCGTCTTCCTCTAAAAATAGAACCCATGCCTTTAATCCATCAATATTACCAAGTGCTCCAACAACGCCGGATGCCTCAGAAGGAAGTACATCAAACTTTTCTAATACTTCTTTTGTTAATTTAATGTAAGCTGCTCCTTCTTCTACCATCGTAAAGTTTTGTAAAATATAACCGTTTAAACGAGCGATTTTTTCTTTTGTTTTATACATTTCATTGTATAAATCTGTGAATTTCACATCCATATCAACAAGTTCACTTACGTAACGAAGTGTTTTCGCTGTTGTATTCGGGAATAAGAAACGACCTGTATCCCCAACAATACCTGCTAAAATAAGACGAGCTGCTTCTTTTGTTATTTGTAATCCTTTATCTTTTCCATAATTATAAAACTCATAAATCATTTCGCTTGTAGAACTCGCTGTCGTATCTACCCACGTAATGTCTCCGTATGGATCTTCATTTGGATGATGATCAATTTTGATTAACATCTGCCCTTTTGTATAGCGTTGATCGTCAACACGTTCTTGGTTTGCTGTATCACAAACGATAACAAGCGCATTTTCGTATACACTATCTTCAATATCATCCATTACTCGTAAATATGCTAATGACGGTTCATTGTACCCAACCGTATAAATATTTTTCTCTGGAAACGATTCTTGTAGAATTGTACTAAGACCGCCCTGTGAACCTAACGCATCTGGATCCGGACGCACATGACGATGAATAATAATTGTATCAAACTCTTTAATTGCTCCTAAAATTTGCTCATGCATATGTATAATCTCCTTTTTATTCAACTTCTTCACTTTAACGTGCAGTAAAAGCCCAATGGCTGGGGCTAATTATTAGCGCGTGGAAACATCCCCACACTAATGAAAGTCTCACTTTATCCTCCATTATAACGGAAAGTATTTCATACATGCGAACAATTGCTTTATAATAAAAGTTAGAAAGTTTAGATATTTCTTTTTTCTCCACTATTATTTTTCATAAAGCGATGGGAGTGTGCATGATGCCAGTATTAGTCTTCTGTATTATTGTCTCATTTATGTTGTACCTCTTCTACAAAACAAAATACTTTCGTACAAACCGCCCAATGGAGAAAGGTTGGCTCTCAGGAAAATCAGCAATGGCACTCGGTTCATTCGTCTTATTCTTCGGGATAAACCAATTCTTTTTGGAACTTTCAACTGCTCGTATTATCGTTGGTGTTTTATTTGTTCTATTTGGTAGTGCAAGTGTATGTAATGGATTTCGCCAATATAAACATTTCTTACCATTAGCAGTTGAAGAAGCCGAAGTCTATGAAACAACGTAAAAAAGCATCAACATTGTGATGCTTTTTTACGTCCTCTAACTTTTAAAATCATATATGCAACAAACGCAGAAGGAATATTGAATGGATTGCCTTGTACATGGAGATGTAATTGTTCTTCCCCAAAAGACATTTTTTCATATAGCTCTCGCTGAGATAATCCTGTTTTTTTCTTTTTTTCATGTAAACCTTGTAAATATAAATATTGAATCGGTATCATCACAAGGAAGTAAAATAGTGCAATACTACCAAAAAAGAGTACTGTTGATGACATAATGCATACCACCTTCCAGAAATCCATTTTCTTACAATTAAATTATAACATAGTCTAGAATCTAAATGAATTAATATTCTGTTTTTTTATCATACAATTGTCTTACCGCCTAATTCCTCTTCCGCATACTGAATATACCTGCGAATAAAAGCAACAGGATTTTTTCTAATAGGTTCAATATCAAGTCTTAATGGAATTTTTCCAGCCATATAAAACAATCTTGAAGCAGTCCCAAGGCGAATGGTTGCTTCTGAAATATTTTCTCCATAGCCCATCATGAAATTACCCCATATCTTTTCTAACTGTCCCGAAGCAATTGAATGCAATCTAGGAACACCAATATCAAACTCTTTATACCCAAATCCGCATTCATCAAAATCGAGTAAATACCAATCCTCTTTATCTACAAGAACATTACCAAAATGCATATCACCATGAACGAATTGTTTTTCTCCTAGTTGAGTTGAATTTGTGAGTTCTAGCATTCTTTCTGCAATTCTCATGCACTTATTTTTATCCTCATAAGATAAAAACGAAGTATTTAATAAACATTGTAAAGGCTCGTGAATAATCTTTTGCTCGCTATATATAGGTCTTTCATAACCTTTCCAACCTTGTGGTACTTCCTTAAGTAAGTTATTTTCATTTTCATGAAACTTTCGCATTAATGATCCAAGTTTTTCATAATCTTTATCCTTCGGTTCTAAAATCTCGCTTCCGTTTATAAAACTAAAGACAACAAAATACTGGATACTCCTCTCATCTTTCCTAACAGATGTAATCCAATCCCCACTTTTATTTACAACTACTTCTGGTATTAACATTTGTTTTTGCAACGCTATTAACCAATGTATTTCAGCCTCTATTTGCTCAGCTGTATAACGTCCTTCTCTATACTGCCTAACTACAAGTTTATTTTTGTCCGATTCAAATATATATGTTTGATTTTCTCCCCCATGCAATAATGAAACTTCCGTAAAACTATTTAAATTATATTGCTTACATAACTGCTCTTTAATGTGAAAATCCATTCTTCTCCCCCTAGTTCGTATAGTGAAGTATAATAATAATTAATAGCTTATCTTATCGACTAATCACCAATTTTCTATCCGTACCGATACATATCCTGCTATTTTTTTACTTCTCTCCCAAAACTCTCACCGAACTTAAGTAATAGCTTCAAAATCCAATAAAACAAAATAAAGTTAAAGAAAAAGCCTAATGGATTAAACCAACATTCCCATCCACCATAATAAACAAACGTTTCAGCTGGTACACCAAAATAAAGAAAATCCGGCTTATTTTCTCCTGATATGGGAATAAAAGCACCTATACTAGTAAGAGTCAAACTTACAAAATACAACCTCTTTTTAAGACCATTCATTCTTCTATGCGTTAACACATGAATAATGATGAAACATACGACCACTAAAAAGAAAAGTATTCCACCCATTCGCTTCCTCCTTATCGCTATTCCACTTCCACATCTTCAAATTTTTTAGTATTTTTATTATAACTATGAAATGATACGCTATTTATTTTTTGTTTCTATCCTTTTAACAAAAAAAGATGGAACAAACCAAAACGATTTGTTCCATCTTTTTATTTATCGATCAATTGCACCATAAGTAATGCTTTCCCAACAACATTACCTTCATGATGTACTTCTACATCAACCTTACCAAATTTACGTCCTATTTCTAATACTTTCGGATGAACGGATACAACATTGTCAATTTGAACTGGTTTTACGAAATAAATTGTTAAGTTCTCAACAATTAAATCACTCTTCTTTTGCGCACGAATAACGCGATTCGTTGCTTCCGTCACAATCGTTGCGAATACACCGTAAGATAGCGTTCCGATTGAATTCGTCATTTGCGGTGTCACTGAAAATTGATATAGATGCTCATTTTTCGCTTCTTTCGGCGTCATGAATTGATTCGTTACAATATCATCGATTGTTTCGCCGACTTGCGGTTGACGCTGAATCATTTGCAATGCCTGCAGTACATCTTGACGGCTAATAATACCTTGCAACTTATTTCCTTCATCAACAACTGGAAGTAACTCAATACCTTCCCACACCATCATACGCGCCGCAGCTGCAACAGATATTTTTCCATTTACCGTAATTGGATGCTTTGTCATCACTTTATCAATTGGTGTTTCTTTCGCTACACCGATCATATCTTTTGAAGTTACAATACCTAATACCTTTTTATTTTCATCAACAATCGGATATCTTCCGTGCATCGTCTCTTCGTTATACGCATGCCATTGCTGCACTGTATCATCTGGCTTTAAATATAACGTTTCTTCAATTGGCGTTAAAATATCTTCAACGAGTACAATTTCTTTCTTAATCAGCTGATCGTAAATCGCACGGTTAATTAACGTTGCAACTGTAAATGTATCGTAACTACTTGAAATAATCGGCAGTTTTAATTCATCTGCTAATTTCTTCACATGATCTTCCGTATCAAATCCGCCCGTAATTAACACCGCAGCTCCGGTTTCTAACGCTAATTGATGTGCGTTCGTACGATTACCGACAATAAGTAAGTTTCCAGCTTCTGTATAGCGCATCATCGCTTCTAATTTCATTGCTCCGATTACGAATTTATTTAACGTTTTATGTAGTCCTTCTCTGCCTCCAAGTACTTGACCATCGACAATGTTAACGACTTCTGCATATGTCAGCTTTTCAATATTTTCTTTCTTCTTTTGTTCAATTCGAATTGTTCCGACACGTTCAATCGTACTAACATATCCTTTATTTTCTGCATCTTTAATTGCACGATAAGCTGTACCTTCACTTACACTCAAATCTTTTGCAATTTGCCTTACAGAAATTTTATGCCCTACTGGCAGGCTATTAATATGTTCTAAAATTTGGTTATGCTTGGTAGCCAAATGGTTTCACCATACTTTCTTTTCCCTAAATTCTTCATGTGTTGTATTTTCAGTATACTATATTTTCAAAACTGTTACACTCTCTCTTTGTATATCTGTACTATTTTTTTTATAACAAAATACGCCTTACATTACATCACTGCTTCCATTACAACAATGTAATGGTATTGTCATCTCGTTCAATAGTTTGTCCAGCCACTTCCATATACAATGAAGACAAGAAATGAAACAAAGGAGCGGATACATGATGAAAAAATTATTAGAAGTTGTAGGTGCTGTATTTTTAGCTTTCGTAGACGGGAAAAAAGTTGCAATGAAATTGAATGAAACACCTGAACAGCCACTTCCAAAAAGAAAAGAATCATCAAAACAAGTACAACCTTTACAAGCTGTCCTACACACGTAAAAAACCCTTCACTTGTCTTTTCAAATGAAGGGTTTCTTTTCTATAGTGTAATACTTTCTCCAGCTTCTAATACTTTCCCTGTACAATTTTGTAGCTTTTCTACAAATTGATATGGATCTTGTTTAATTACTGGGAACGTATTGTAATGCATCGGTACAACAGTTTTCGCCTGAACCCATTTTGCTGCTAAAACAGCATCTTCTGGTCCCATTGTGAAATTATCACCAATTGGTAAAAATGCTACATCAATGTTATTTAGTTCCCCAATTAATTTCATATCAGAGAATAGAGCAGTATCCCCTGCATGATACACAGTTTTTTCTTCTGCTGTAAATAAAATACCCGCTGGCATACCTGTATATGTAATCGTCTTATTATCTTCATCAATATAACTAGAGCCGTGGAATGCTTGTGTAAACTTCACTTTTCCGAAGTCAAATTCATGTGAACCACCAATATGCATCGGATGTGTTTTTACACCTTGCCAACTTAAAAATGTCGCTAGTTCAAATGGCGCCACTACAACTGCATTATTTTTCTTCGCGAGCTCTACTGTATCTCCAACATGATCACCATGTCCGTGCGATAAAAGAATCGCATCTACTTTTACATCTTCAGCCTTTAAATCTGTTTTCGGATTTCCCGTTAAAAATGGATCAATTACAATCACTTTTCCATTCGTTTCAATCTTTACAACTGAATGCCCATGATAAGATACTTTCATTATTACATTCCTCCCCTATTCACATTCTCACATTTTATTCTACATGATTTTTCAATTCCCTGTCTTTTCTAACATCTATTTACTTGTCATAACGCTTTCTTCCGAGTTAAAGTTATATTTGTAATTAAATATCTCGGGGGTGCCAATCGATGAATGCTAGATTAGAAAATTTAATGCAATGGCTAAAAGAAAAAAACGTAGAAGCTGCGTTCTTAACTTCTACACCAAACGTCTTCTACATGACAAACTTCCACTGTGAACCACACGAAAGACTTCTTGGTATGTTTGTATTCCAAGAAAAAGAACCTATTTTAATTTGCCCTAAAATGGAAGAAGGCCAAGCACGTAACGCTGGCTGGGCACATGAAATTATCGGATTTACTGATACTGACAGACCATGGGATATGATTGCAAAAGCAATTAAAGACCGCGGTATCAATGCAAACGCAGTTGCAATTGAAAAAGAACATTTAAACGTAGAGCGCTACGAAGAATTAACAAAACTATTCCCAAATGCAGCTTTCAAATCAGCTGAGGAAAAAGTTCGTGAACTTCGTTTAATTAAAGACGAAAAAGAACTTTCTATTTTACGCGAAGCAGCTAAAATGGCAGACTATGCTGTTGAAGTTGGTGTAAATGCAATTAAAGAAGATCGTAGCGAACTAGAAGTATTAGCAATTATTGAACACGAATTAAAAACAAAAGGCATACATAAAATGTCATTTGATACGATGGTATTAGCTGGTGCAAACTCTGCTCTTCCACACGGTATTCCAGGTGCAAACAAAATGAAACGCGGCGATTTCGTACTATTTGATTTAGGCGTTATCATTGATGGCTATTGCTCTGACATTACACGTACAGTAGCATTCGGCGAGATTTCTGAAGAACAAACTCGTATTTACAACACTGTACTTGCTGGACAACTACAAGCAGTTGAAGCATGTAAACCAGGTGTTACACTTGGCGCAATCGACAACGCTGCTCGTTCTGTTATCGCAGATGCAGGTTACGGCGACTTCTTCCCGCACCGCCTTGGTCACGGACTTGGAATTAGCGTACATGAATATCCAGATGTAAAAGCTGGCAACGAATCTCCATTAAAAGAAGGTATGGTCTTCACAATCGAGCCAGGTATTTACGTACCAAACGTAGGTGGCGTTCGTATTGAAGATGATATTTACATCACAAAAGACGGATCAGAAATTTTAACGAAATTCCCGAAAGAATTACAATTTGTGAAATAATAAAAAGGCAGCTTAATTGCTGCCTTTTTATTTCTCTACTATTTCGAATTTCTCTACTATCATTTTCGCTGGATAACTCTCAAGCGTTTGAGAAGACCATACTTTTATTTTACACCCTGTTTTTAATTGATTATATGCGCTTTTATCCTTAAAACTTAAAACCGTATGTGATAGATGTTCTTCATTCATTTGTTGTTCTATATAATTTTGTAACTCTACTTTTGTTTCAAACGTTTTACCATCGGCCAAAAACACTGTGTCATCTCTTAATATGATATACCCCTCTTTAGGTACATCTTTTACCGCTACTTGCTCTACTGATTTTGTAGTACACGCTGCTAATATGATTAGAACTACACCTAAAAACATGAACATAGAAAATTTCATATGCCTATCCATTCGCAACTCCTCACTCTACGCTATTTCGGCTTTAAAACCATCTTCTCCTCATACTTATCATCCCATTTAATCACAATCTCTATCGGTTCATCTTTAGATAAAGTGAAACTTTAATCAGTGGGGGTTTTGTTCATCCCCCACTGATTATTAGTTGAACCAATCGGACTTTTACGGACAGTTGATCCCCCACCTAACTTCTTTGCTTCCGCTGAATTTTGAGGTGGGGGTCTTACTGCCCGTTAAAGCGGGATAAAGGCGCGCAACTTACACAAGAAGACTTCATTTCAACCTTTGCTCCTTTATGATTTTCTGACGTTTGTGTCATTGTGCTAAAGGCTCCATTAATAGCAATCTCTAAATTCTTAAATTCTGTATTCCCATCTCCACCCTTATATTGAAACGTAAACACTCCATCTTCACTGTCATCCTTAATATGGCCTTTATATTGTCCCTTCCAACTTTTGATCTCGCTAGAAAAAGTAACATACGAAATCGAGCAGCTTCCTAAAAAGAAAATACTAATAAAAAAGAATAATGCTCTCTTCATCATGCCCCTCCATTCAAATGCACTTATTTATTGTCTATTTCGTCCTCTTATTATACTATTAAAATACAGAATTTTCTAAAATAGGAGGTTTATATGTTACAACAACAGTTAGAAGAAATTCGTAATAATAATTACATACTGGATAACACAATTAACATTGATTCTTTAAGTTCCAATATGCTTGAACACATCGGTGTTACCGATAGCTATTTAAGGGACAAACTTATTTACTCTACTTTTTATCATCTCATCAAAAAGGAATACCTTTCACACACGCAATTACAGAAACTACTATTAGAAAGCACCGGTGAAAAATATTTATTGTATAAGATTTATTCAAATGACGAAGATGCAGTATTTACCCGAGCATTTACAACATTATTAATTGCGCTCATTATTGACGCTGATACAAATCATAATTTCTTATCACAGAATGATATTTTAAATGTAAAAGATCAATTAATTCTATATATGAACAACGAGCATGATTTCCGCGGATATGTGCAAGACCACGGCTGGGCACATAGTATCGCTCATGCTTCCGATACATTTGAGGCGCTTGTGAATAGTCCTAAACTGGAAACTTTACATTACGAAGAAATATTACAAACTTTATTAAACAAAGTTTGTGTTCATTCCATCTATTACAAATATGAAGAAGATGAACGTATCGTTTATCCGATTGTCGCAATGCTGCAAAATGACCTAAAGGAAGAAGTACTCATATTAGCCCTTCATGATTTAGTCGCTCAATTACAAGTAAAAAAATCCACGCTACATATTGAATCATACGAATTTCTATACGGAAATATAAAATCTTTCTTACGTAGCTTATTTTTCAGATTACGTACACTGTCTATATGTAAAGAAACTGAATATGAAATTGAAAAATTGCTACAAGAGCTTCCAAAATATTATTAAAAAAAGAAGGCCACTTAAAAAGTGCCTTCTTCTATTTCACTAATATTTAATTGAAATTTCACGATCCAAACTGAGAAAAGGTGGACAAGAAGCGCAAACGCCATACATGCTCCGCTTAAAAAAGTTAGTATAGGATGCGAATACACGTGCCCTAATCCATAAGATATCGCCACGAAAAACATTGTTATGTAAATATAAATTGCTCCATGTATTTGCCTCATATGAACCTCCTTTTCATATATTATAACATAAATTTTCTGATTATTCACATTAATAGGCTGTAATTAATATTTCTCAACTGTTACACCTCTAACAGCAGCCTTAATATATGGTGCTCCTTGTAAACTTTGTAAATCCTCTGTTTTGCCTGTTACGACTACACCGTATATTGGTAGGTCTTTTGGTTCAGTGTTTTTTATTTCATCATAGTTTGTCCTAAAATATTCTTGATATCCCCCTTTATTTTCACTTAAAGATTTCATAGATTCAAGAAACCCCGCTGAGTTTCCTTTCATATCCTCGTACTCATCTTCCTTCTTATCAGCATAACTCCCCTTAAAACCAAAAATATTCATCGATACCTCTGCATTTAAAACTGCTCCGGTTTCAGGATCTGCTAGTCCTGTATATGTCTCTGCCTTCGTTTCATCGTATGTATCTACCCAAAGCCACACAGGTCGTATTCCTTCAGGAAGCATTTTTACTACTTCCTCCGCTGTATATGCCTTATCAAAAGATAGTGCCACCTCTGCAACTTTATTCTGTAATTCACTAATCCTCTCTAAATCATTCACATAGTTTAAATACTTTACAAAAGGTAAATAAAACCGCATTTCTCTTTGCATTGTCTGTCTATTGTAATCTTGTCTTGTAGCAAATTCTGATTGTTTATTTATATTCTCTTCTTCTAAACCTGTATTTCCATTATCATTTTTTTGACTATAACCAAAAATCGAATACTCATAAATTTCATCAATCCATTTAACTGGTTGTCCTTGAATGTTTTTATAAGAACTGTACATCATTGTACCGCTAGCTATTCCCATACTTAGCTTTGTATGTCCATTAAAAATAATATTAGGCCCTTGAACACTGTGTCTTAAATATACTCTCTGATCCATTTCTTGCTTATTCTTCTCGTTAAAATAAATTAACAAACTCATACTACCTGTAATCAAGACTAATGTCACAACTACTGAAATCACGAGATTTCGCCAAAACTGCTTCCTCTTTGCCTTCTTCATCAAAGTCTTCATCTGCTTATCATCCATATTTAAATCAAAGTCCTTCCGACTCATCGTTTCTCCTCCTATACAATTTTTTAAATTGATTTCTTGCACGGTACAAACTTGTTTTCACTGTTTCTTCTTTCATACTTAATAAAATAGCAATTTCCTTATAAGATAGTTCATACTCATATTTCAACAGTAAAATATGACGATAATCCTCCGTCATCGTCTCCAATATTTCTTGTACCTCGCCTTGTAGTTCACTTGTTAAAAGCACTTCATCTAACGACTTTTGACCAATAAGAACGACAGATTCAATCGCAATGGGATTTAGTCTTTTTTCTTTTCGATGTATATCTCGGTGCTGATTGATCGCAACTCTAAAGAGCCACGGTGTTAAATGCTCTAATGGTATTTCCCCCATAAGTAATAAAGCTTTGTACAACGTATCTTGCACAATATCCTCCGCTTCTTTTCTATCTGCTCCAATCTTAATTAAATATCCAAACACAGCTTTTGACTTCTCTATTAATAATTTTTCAAACGTATCATGGCTCATCCTGCTCTCCTTTCTATATACTCAACGTTTGAGAGCGTAAAATGTATACAGCTTTTCTAAAATTTTTTTTCATAATAAAAAGCACATCTATTTTGATGCGCTTCTCTCCAACCTACTATTCTATTATTTCATCGCTTCCTTCACAACACCTTGAATCATAACAACTTCTGTTTTCATATCAACAGAAGGTGCTTCTTCATCAATACACTCATACCAAAACGCTAAGTGCTTTTTATCAATTTCATGATGAGAATTTTCGACAAGGGCCCCGCCTTCTCCTTGCACAGAATACCAATATAAGTACTCTTCTCCATCTCTTATTTCCCGGAAAATTGTCTCAACGTACATCTTTTCGTCATTTAATGTCAAAAGTACTTCTTTCATATTGTCATTAAGAAGCTGCATCCATTCATCTACACGATGACTTTTACCAGGCTTTACTTTAAATCTCGTTAATTCTACATTCATTTTTTTTCCCCCGTTTTCTTACGTACAAATAAACTATATTCTACTGGATTATGAAAACTTAATTTGTTAGCTAATTTTCGCGAAGAAATATTGTCTACATAACAATCCCAGCACGGTGTAATATCATTTTGCATGCAATGTTCAATGAACCGTGTTGCAACAGATTGTGCTAATCCTTTCCCTTGATATGCTTCTTGCGTCACAATATCAATTTCAGCAAATCCATTCCCGTTAAATATTGAAACACATTCCGCTACAATCATTCCCTCTTGTTCTATACAAAATCCAAAACCACCGTTTAAAAACGTTTCTTTTGATCCCCAGTATTCTTTGTAGTACTCCTCTGTAAACTCACTGCTTCGTTCTATATCTCTTCTATCAATACGCTTCACTTCATATGTATTTTTGCTACAATCTCGTTTTCTTTCTTCAAAGGTTACGCTTTGAAATTTCATTCGCGGAATGTTCCGAAGTACATGACTAAAACGCTCTTCAATCATCATTTCCCACTCGTCACTCGAAGTGAACAATGTAAATCTCTTCTCTGTTTTTTCAATAACTATTTTTAAATAAGAAAATAAATCTTCGTTATAATTTTGATCACATGTATCACCAAACAAATAATAAATACCATTCACTGTACGAATTAGTCCTGCTGTTAATTTTTCGTTTGCAAAAACCTCACCATCTATCATTTGATCACATACAGCATAAGCAAACGTCGTTGTTTTTATATGACTTTCTAAAATCGGAAGAATTTTTCTATACTCGGCTACAGCTAATCGTTTCATAATTGCTCCACTTTAATCGTATCCGCCTCTATATTTTCAAAACAAAGATTTACCGTTCTCTTTAATGCTCTCGTTCTATGAATCGTGCATGCTGGAATTAAAATAGAATCATTTGGCTTTAATACCGCTGTTTCTCCATCTTCAAAATCGATAAGTAATTCTCCCTCTAGTACAATAAATAATTCATCCGAATTAGAATGATAGTGCCAATCATATTCACCAGTAAATACAGCGATTCGTAAGCAATGATTATTCACGTTTGAAACAACGAAGTTTCTATGTTGATCTTGAATGTCCTTTGTTAATTCTATTAAGTTCACAGTTTCCATCTTTCGTCTCATCCTTTCATTAGTCGTTCTTCTGAAAAACTAGCTTAGTCTCCACCACCTCCGCAATCTCCTCCACCATCACTTGAGCTGCTACAATCGTTGCTACTGTAGTCACCGAATCCACTTGATGAGCTTGCATAATAAGACGAATTTCTTTTCTTTTTTTGTACTTTTTTTCCACCATTCTTATTAGTTGATAGTAATGTTCCAAACACTAAAACATGTACTAAAATAGCTAACATTAAAAAAATAATAAGTACAAATACATGTAAAGATAAATTTGAAACTGGTAACTTAATTAAGTTAATAAAAATAATACCCATGACAATAAAATACATAACATTCGCCGCATCTATTAAACCACTTGCAATTTTAGACCTAGGCTTCTTTTTCGTAACTACTAACTCATGTTTACTCCTTATCACTCCTCTTTGTTTTTTATGCTTCCTTCGCTTACTTTTTCTGCCCAATCTAATCCCTCCCTTCAAAAGTTTATATAATTCTAAATTATCACAATCACTAAATATTTATAGTAATATACAACAATTTTTTACAATTTTTTTATAAAAAAAGACCCTCCTCATAAAGGAAGGTCTCAAATGTATTTCTATTATGATAAAGCAGGAGCTTTCTCAAGAAGCTCTTTCGCATCAGCGTATTGTAAGCCGTGCGCTTCTGCAACCGCTTCGAATGTTACATATCCATCTAATGTATTAATACCTTTTAATAATGCAGTGTTGCCTAAGCAAGCATCTTTATAGCCTTTGTTCGCAATTTGTACTGCATATGGTACTGTTACGTTTGTTAATGCAAGAGTTGATGTACGTGGAACCGCACCTGGCATATTAGCAACTGCATAATGAACAACGCCATGTTTTTCGTAAGTTGGGTTGTCGTGAGTTGTAATACGGTCAGTTGTTTCGAAAATACCACCTTGGTCAATCGCGATATCTACAACGACAGAACCTGGTTCCATTGATTGAATCATTTCTTCTGTTACAAGTTTTGGCGCTTTTGCCCCTGGAATTAATACTGCACCAATAACAAGATCAGATTCTTTTACAGCTTCTGCAATGTTGTATGGATTAGACATTAATGTTTTTACTTGGTTACCGAAAATATCATCTAATTGACGAAGACGTTCTGCACTTAAGTCAATGATTGTTACATCTGCACCTAAACCTACTGCAATCTTAGCTGCGTTTGTACCAGCTTGACCACCGCCGATAATTGTTACTTTGCCGCGTTTTACCCCTGGAACGCCTGCAAGTAAAATACCTTTACCACCTTTGTTTTTCTCAAGGAATTGTGCACCGATTTGTGCAGACATACGACCTGCTACTTCACTCATAGGTGCAAGTAATGGTAGTGAACGATTGTCTAATTGTACTGTTTCGTATGCAATTGATACAACTTTGTTATCAATTAATGCTTTCGTTAATTCTGGTTCTGGAGCTAAGTGTAAGTATGTGAATAAAATTAAACCTTCACGGAAATAGCCGTATTCACTTGCTACTGGCTCTTTTACCTTCATAACCATATCTTGATTCCATGCTTCTTCAGCAGTTTCTACAAGTTTCGCACCAGCTTGTACGTATTCTTCATCTGTAAAGCCAGATCCTAAACCTGCTCCTTTTTGAACAAAAACTTCGTGACCATTTTGTACTAAATGTACTGCTCCCGCTGGCGTCATTGCCACGCGGTTTTCATTGTTTTTAATTTCTGTTGGAATACCGATACGCATGATTAGTTCCCCCTTGAGTTATGAAATGACCCCTGAATCATTTTTTAAAGCGCTTTCTACGCTCTTATATTTTAACATAATATCTCAATATTTGACAAAAAATAATACAAGTTTTCCGATAGATTTAATCTTACATGAAAGGACAGTATTATCCGCACCTCTTTGCATAAAGGATAAACTGTCCAATTATTCGAAACTTCTCTTTATTTTTCTCTATCGATGTCTATGAATAACATCAACTGCACTAGTCACTTCAATAATTGTACCGGTAATCATATCGGAATCGTCCTCACATAAAAACGCAATCGTTCTTGCAATATCTTCACCTGTTCCAGATCTACCAACTGGTGTGTTATGTTCTTTCAACTGACGTGCTTCTTGAATCGTCGCTTCTTTCATTTCACCAATAATATCACCAGGACATACCATGTTTGCAGTAATACCATATTCAGCTTCTTCGTAAGCAACTGTTTTCGTTAATGAAACAAGTCCTACTTTCGCTGCGGCAAAAGCTGAACGATAAATCCATCCCGGTGCGCTATCCGCCCCTTGAAATCCGTAATTAATAATACGGCCAAAGTTCTGTTTTCTCATAACCGGAACGACAAGTTTCAACAAATGAAATACCGCTGTTAAATTACCCTGAATCATTTCATTCCATTCATCTTCTTCATAATCGACTAACTTTTTTCGTTCAAATACATATGGACCAGCATTATTAATTAAGAAATCAATTTTGCCAAAACGGCTTATCGCTTCTTCTACTATTTTATGTAAATCTTCCTTTTTCGTGACATCCGCTTGCACGAATTGTAGACGCTCTTCCATATTTTTATATGTTTCTTTCATCTTTTCCATAGCCGTGATATCGCTATGATACGTTACTGTTACTGAATATCCTTTAGCCAATAACTTTTCTGTTACTTGCTTTCCTAAACCTTTCGTACCGGCTGTAATGAGCGCATGTCTCACAAAACTGCCTCCTTTTAAATTGCTATAGTTCATATGTAACAAGTTCTCGCACCAATTACAACTAAAATGAATCAAAACAGAGTTTTCGAAATTCTGTAACGTTTCCGACAAGCACATTACCAAAATTTGTTTTATAATAAAGTTGTAAACGGTAATAAAAATGATTGGGAGGAATTTACTATGAATAATACATATACAAATATTTTAATCGCGGTGGATGGTTCTAAAGAAGCAGAAAAAGCCTTTAAAAAAGCAATTCAAGTCGCAAAACGCAACAATGCAACATTAACTATTGCTCATATCGTTGATGTAAAAGCATACTCAGCAGTAGAAGCTTATAGCCGTGCAATTGCTGAACGTGCAAATCTATTTGCAGAAGACTTATTAGAAGACTACAAAAAAACTGCGCTTGAAGCTGGCCTTGAAAAAATTGAAACTGTATTAGAATTTGGTAATCCTAAATCAAAAATTTCAAAAGAAATCGCTCCAAATCATAAAGTAGATTTAATTATGTGTGGTGCAACTGGTTTAAATGCTGTTGAACGTTTCCTAATTGGTAGCGTCTCTGAACATATTATTCGCTATGCGAAATGCGATGTCCTTGTTGTTCGTGGTGATGAGGAGCAAGGTGAGCTTTAATTTATAAATAAACCACCAAGTCCAGATGGGCTTGGTGGTTTTCATTTCACATATTTTACTAGAAATACTAGACAAGCTATAACAACAACGGTAATTGCCAACACATAAGGCGGAAGAAATTTTAAGGACCACAATGCCATCATAATCGTAGCTACTGTTAAATAAGATTGTCTTGCATCTTCTGTCATTTTTTTACGGAGAAAGAAAACATACAAATAGCCAATTGGCGGCGTAATAAAGCAAAGAACATATATGATTTTAGATTTCAAATACCATTTTTGTTCCCCGAGTTTCTTTATATCTTCTTCTATTCTCTTATGCTCTTGTTCTCTCGCTTCTTCTACAAGCGGATATTCCTCTTCTCCTCGCTTTTCTTTCATATAAGGAAGAAAGTGCATGAAAAAATAGTATGCAAATACGAACGCTCCAAAGCCAATATTTAATCTTTCTAATGGAACATGCTCACTAAAAAAAGCGGCAGCAATCACTAAAGAAAAACAATACGTCGTTATCCAAAATGAACGTTTTCTCTTTTTCCGTTCCATTTCTTTTTTATCTTGTTGTACATGTTTTCTTTTCGAAAGCCATATCGAAATACAGCAATCTACTACAAATAGAATACAGATAAATATCCCAACGTGTACTGTCTCTACATCCTCAAATGAAAAGATATTTGGGAATGCAACGTGTAATACAATTAAGGTGTACAAAATTAAACCTATAAAATAAATACGTCTCATTTTCCATTCCTTTCTTTTTTTCCTAACATTACGTTAACATACATTTTTTAGAAATAGACGGACAAAATATATATGTTTAAAAAAGGAGGATGCTATATGGATGATTCTGAACGCATTATTTTAGACGTGAGCGGCAAAGAAATTGAAATGCTAGATACGATTCGCACTCATTTTAAAGAGAAACACGGCGTGGAACTAAGTAACGGTGCATTACTGCGAGATTTAATGGATATTGAGTATATTCGAATTACGGAAGATCGACATAAGTATGATTAATCGATACATTGTAGGCCTAGAGCAAATTGCCCTAGGCTTACTTACATCCACACGAAAAATGCTATAATTAGGAAAAATGTGAAGGGTGTCAAAATATGAAATCTGAAAATATCTCAAAACATTTTCATACACTACATGTACAAAGGAGCGAGTTCCTTCCTCATCTCCATTCACTATCTCAAGAACAACTATGGTATCGCCCACAGAATGGAAAATGGTCTATTGGGGAGCATTTTTATCACTTATATTTAATTACAAAAATGCTCAAAGTAGCGATTAAATTCTCATTCACCCTTATCCCTTATGCAAAGCTAAGAAAAAATGCCCCATTTGCAACTGACATACATGACATTTATGCCGAATATAAAGAAAAGCATGGCAAAGGAATGAAAGCACCTTGGATTTTAATCCCTTCAAAAAAAGTCTATCAATCTATGAATGTAACTCAATTAGAAGAATTACTTACACGTGAAACAAATGAAATAAAAAAGCTCGTTCAAAATATAGAAGAAAATATTGCAGGACATATCGTATTTTTAGATCCAATTGCTCACTACCCTAATTTGATTCAATCTATTCAACTATTAGCGATACATGAAAAACATCATTTTATGATTATGAAAAATAATTATGAAATGATAAATACTCCTGTAAAAATCTAAATACAAAAAGGTAAGGTGCTTTCTATAAAAAGCACCTTACCTTCTATCTCATACATCATTTAATTCCTACAATCTCTCCAACTAACCCCTTCGCCTTCTCCAAAGCTTTTTCAATTTGCTCAAACCCAGTCCCGCCAGCACTGTTACGACGTTTTACAGCTGCATATGGTGAAAGAACTTCATACAAATCTTCTTCGAATAACGAACTCATTTCTTTATATGTTTCAAGCGGGACATCTAATAAATAAATTCCTTTTTGTGTGCAATGTAGCACTAACTTCCCAACAATTTCATGAGCTTGACGGAATGGTAGTCCTTTGTTTGCTAAGTAGTCAGCAATTTCTGTTGCGTTAGAGAAATCTTGTGTTACAGCTTGCCCCATTTTTTCTTTATTTACAGTCATCGTCTCTAACATGCCCGCCATAATATGAAGGCAGCCTTCTACTGTTTTTACTGTATCAAACATTCCTTCTTTATCTTCTTGCAAATCTTTATTGTAAGCTAGTGGTAATCCTTTCATTACTGTAAGTAAACTAAATAAATTACCGTACACTCTGCCTGTTTTACCACGAATAAGTTCTGCCATATCCGGGTTTTTCTTTTGCGGCATAATGCTGCTTCCCGTTGCATATTGATCGCTCATTTCAATAAATTGAAACTCTTGGCTACTCCATAAAATAAGTTCTTCGCAAAAGCGTGATAAGTGCATCATAAGCATAGAGGAGTTACTTAGGAACTCCAGTATGAAATCACGATCGCTTACTGCATCTAAACTATTTTCATAGATTCCATGAAATCCAAGAAGCTCCGCACTATATTCTCGGTCAATCGGGAATGTTGTCCCAGCTAACGCTCCTGCTCCTAATGGCGAAATGTTAATACGCTTTAACGAATCTTCATAACGATTCACATCACGCTCTAACATCCAAAAATAAGCGAGAATATGATGAGCAAATGAAATTGGCTGGGCACGCTGCAAATGTGTATAGCCAGGCATAATTGTCTCAATGTTATTTTCTGCTTGATGAACAAGAACCGTCTGCAATTGTTTTGTAGCTTTCATAATATGTTTTACTTTTTCTTTTAAATATAAGTGCATATCTGTCGCTACTTGATCGTTACGACTTCGGCTAGTATGAAGTTTTCCGCCTACTTCACCGATTTTTTCAATTAACATCTTTTCGATATTCAAATGAATGTCTTCCGCTTCAACGGAAAAATGCAGTTTATTTTGTTTCGCTTCTTCTAATACATATTGAAGACCTATCTTTATTTTCTCTGCTTCTTCTTTCGTAACGATGCCCTGCTTTGCTAGCATCGTGACGTGCGCAATACTTCCTTTTATATCTTGATTTACTAATTGTTGATCGAAGGAGATGGATGCTCCGAACTCTTCAACCCATGCTTCCGCTTCTTCTGTAAAACGTCCGCCCCAAAGTTTGCTCACGCTTCCACCTTCTTTTGATTCACTTGGCTGTATACTTTCGTCGGTAAACCGAATAATGAAATGAATCCAACTGCTGCATCATGATTAAATTCATCCTGAGCAGTATATGTTGCTAATTTTTCATCGTATAAAGAGTACTCAGATTTACGCCCTTCTACAATTGCATGACCTTTAAATAATTTCACACGCACCATGCCTGTTACATTTTTTTGCGTTTCTTGTAAGAAAGCATGAAGCGCTTGTTTTAAAGGCGAGAACCATAAACCGTTATAAATAAGTTCTGTTATTTTTTGCTCAATCATCGGTTTAAAGTGTGCTACTTCTTTTACGAGTGTTAAATCTTCCAGTTCCTTGTGCGCCGTAATTAATGTCATCGCTGCTGGGCATTCATATACTTCACGCGATTTAATACCGACAAGGCGATTTTCTACGTGATCGATACGTCCAACGCCATGTTTTCCAGCAAGTGCATTTAACGTTTTAATTAGTTCTGAGAGTGGGTATGCAGTACCATTTAAAGTCGTCGGTACGCCTGCTTCAAAACCGATTTCTACAAACTCTGGTTTATTCGGTGTATCTTCTAATGCTAATGTCATCTCATATGCATCTTCTGGCGGCGCTGCCCATGGATCTTCTAAAATACCACATTCGTTGCTGCGTCCCCATAAGTTTTGATCGATTGAAAACGGGCTATCTAAATGAATCGGAATTGGTACATTGTTTTCTTTTGCATAGGCAATTTCTTCTTCACGTGACCATTTCCATTCACGTACAGGCGCAATCACTTCTAAGTAAGGATTTAATGCTTGAATAGAAACTTCAAAACGAACTTGATCATTCCCTTTCCCTGTACATCCGTGTGCCACTGCAGTCGCGCCTTCTTGTTCCGCAATTTCTACTAATTTCTTCGCGATAAGTGGACGAGATAATGCAGAAACAAGAGGATATTTCCCTTCATATAGCGTGTGTGCTTGCATCGCCATCAATGCATATTCATTTGCAAATTCTTCTTGAACATCAATCATATATGATTTAATTGCACCTACTGAAAGTGCCTTTTCTTTCACAAATGCTAAGTCTTTACCTTCCCCTAAGTCTAAACAAAGCGCGATAATATCATAATTCTTCTCTTGTAACCATTTAATTGCAACGGAAGTATCAAGACCTCCGGAATATGCTAATACAACTTTTTTCTTCTCCATTTTACATCCCCCTAAAGAATAAATATTCATTTTCTTTTATAATAATTCACACTTTAACACCTTTTACAAAATGTATCAAGAGTCATTTTCAAATTTTTTCAAACAATTTCGTCGAACTTCTTTCTGTTTTTTTGTACAATATAAGCAGGAAAACGGGGGTGAACTTATGGAAAAGTATTTCTTATACGATGAACATCTCGGAATTGAAATTCCGCATTTACAAGAAGACTGGGAAGATATCCCCGAAAAAATGCAACATGCGATTTTATTAAAGTGGGAACAAGTTCGCGGAAAGATTCCTGATCGTATAAAAGAACTCGAACATTATATTAATGCAAAACAGCATCATTTAAATAACGAAGAAGACTTCGAAATTTCTTGCGAACTGAATTCAGAAATTGCCGATCTCGCTTCCATCATTAATGACCTTTGGCTTTGGTATCGACTCACTCAAAATGTATCTGAGGGGAAAGCACACCAATAAAAAAAGCATGCCCCTCAATTACTTTGGGTCATGCTTTTTTGTCGTAACACGATTTACAATATACCTCTTGTGCTGTCTTCGCCAAACACACATCAAATGGGCCAACTAATATACTTCTTTCTTTCGGTAACTTGACAAAAGCAACTAGCTCTTCTTCATATTGAATCTTTTTCTGACATGAAACGCATATTAATTCTTTTCTTTTAAACATGTCTTTTAGCATATTTTCACTCTCCTCTTCATCTATCTATATTAATATACTCTCATAATAGTTAAAACTTGTAAAAACATGACACATCATAAAGTAAATGATTCATATACTATGTACAAAAGGAGGCCTTACACTTATGCGCGCGCTTTCGTTATTATCGCTTTAACTTTTTTAAGTGTGATTAGCTGGGATGCGTTTTTTAAAGATAGAAGTGATGATAAGAATACAACTGAATAAAAACTCTTCTTTTCTTACTTATTGGACAAACTAAAAAACTGTCCAATTCTCCAAAATAACTTAGGCTTTTCTACAAAAATATTTAAACATAACAATTTTTGTAGATTTCCTCCGTTTATTGTCGGTTTCCATCCGCATACATTTTTTGAAAGTATGATATAATAATATAAATCTTGAAGGAAGGGATTTTGATATCATGATCGCTCGAAGGAGCATGTGGCATCGTATTGACGAATCATACACGTAGCGTATTTTCCAGCTCAGATACTTTAGTCTAGCGAAAAAAATACGAGAGTGGGGAAATTATGATTGCCCGAAGGATAATTTGGCAAAAAAAAGACTCTTCTTACACATAGCGTTTTGTTTAGGACTTAATTGTTACTAGCTAAACAAAACAAAGAAGAGCAGGATTGCTAAATGAAGAATCCTACTCCACGTTTTGTTTAGTCGTTTTAAGACTTAAACTAAAACGAAGGTAGGGAGAATTGATGGACGAGAGGATTATTCGTTATTTCTTCAGCGACATATAGCGTAGTTAGTTTTTTCGTAAACTAACTGAAAGCTACATGTGAGCTCGTAGTTAGTTTACAACACAAAAAGGACTACTAACTACGGAAAGAAGGAATAACGATGAGGAACATCCAAAGTCGACAAATTATTAAAGAAATTTTTATGGTTTTAATCGGTTCATTTATTTTAGCAGCAGCGCTATATCACATTCACTTCCAAAACCACTTAACAGAAGGTGGCTTTGTAGGTATTGCACTATTCATCCAAAATTTTTATGATATTTCACCATCTATTTCAACTGTAATGATGGATATCCCAATTATTTTACTGTGTGCTTCATTGTTAGGTAGAAAAATGGTTGGCTATTCATTCTTAGGTTCAATTTCATTCGGAGTATTTTATTCTCTTATGGAAAATTATTCTCCATTTACGGTCGATTTATCAAACAATTTATTTATAGCTGCAGTAGTTGGCGGTGCGTTAGCTGGTATTGGACTCGGTTTTATATTGCGATTTGGCGGTGCAACCGGTGGAGACGATATTTTAACAATTGTATTAAGTAAAAAAACACGTTTTACAATTGGGCAAATTTTCTTCGTCTTTGACGCGATTGTTCTTGCGCTTTCATTATATTATTTAAATTGGACAGAAATTGCTTTTACTATTCTTTCGATTGCCGTACAGGCAAAAACATTGGATTTAATTTATTATCCAAAAACAGAAAAAGCAGAAGAAAAGCAGACAGTATCTATTCCAATGTCCAAAAAGCATGCAACAAATTAAAAAAGCGAAAGGCTTCGGCCTCTCGCTTTTTTTATGCTCTTTTTTCCTTTTCCACTATGTGGCGCACTTGATAAAATCTATTTGCAAATTCAGTAACGTTTCTTGTTAAACGATAATTCACTGTAGACCCGATTGCCATTCCAATTACCGGAATACCTTGGAATAATTTACGACGAAGAGCATAAATCGAAAATGTTTTCAAAATTTGTTTTAGCACAACTTCAGTAGAAGCTGGTTGTAACACCGCTTCGTCTCCTTCGTAGAAGAACGAATCTTCTTGCTCTAACTCTTGCAGTAAATTGTACCATGCGTATTGCTGAAGTCTTCCTGGTAGTAATGACGCATGAAAGACCTTTAACGCAAGCATCATTTCATACGGCTTGTTCACATCATGCCCAAATGACGTTGCAATAAGTTGGACAGCCTTCACATTTAACGCAATCATAACCGGGAAATCGGCCGTTAATAATAATAAACCCCCAGCCCCCGTCGCTCCGCCTTGTACGAATGAATATAGGCGATGGCGTGCTGTTTGCTGCTCTGCTATGTATGTTAATTGATCAATAGATAATGCTTTTAAATCCTCTAGTTGCTCAATCGATTCATCAAATAATCTCGATGTCCCTAAAATACGATTACGCGCATCTAACTGTGATTGTGAACTTTGAATCAATGCATGCAAATGAAAGAGCCACCCATCTGCTTTCGTAAAGAAATCTTTTCGTTTTTTCTCAGGTAGTTTCGCAATTGTAGTATGTACCCATTTATCAAACAGTTTTTGAAAATCAGTCGCTTCTTGCTCAACTAATTGCGATTCCCATTCTTTTATATTGTCTAAAATGGCTTGTTCTCGCTTCGATCGCATCGTAACAACCACCTCGTTCGATTTTTTTCTATTGTAACATATTTCTGCTTATTCTTTGCAAATATGCTTGTCTATCTTTATTCACATACCATTTTTGAGTAGCATAAAATATTAACAAAAAGGATGAGATAAATCACATGAATCTATCCGATATAAAAAAAGAATATCATGCAGTATTCAGTTTAGGACAAAACTGCTGGCCTGCTTGGGCGTTATATCAATTCAAATTATCACCATTTTTTGGTGTTATCGATTTTATGCTAAGCCCTTCATTAGAAAAAGTGAATGTATTATTACAAAATCGATTTGACCGTTTTTTACAGTTCGAAAATTTATCCTTCATCTCATTTTGGGATGATGATGCGAAATTAAGACTAAGGGACAACCTCTATGAAATCGACTCCTGTCATGACTTTAAAACAGATGTAAACACACCAACTTCTTGGCCTTCTTATTCAGAAATCAAGCTAAATTATGAGCATCGAATTAATCGTTTTCTAAATACAATTGAAACGGCAGAATCCATATTATTTATTCGAACTGGAGGGACATACGAAGAAGCACGTTCCTTGGAACACATTTTATCTCAAATAGTCAAACATAATTTTTCTGTCCTATTACTCATTCCTGCAGATGTACCAACTGTTGTAGAAGAAGATTGGGGATTACAAAATATTTGCGTTATAAACTGCCCTATTATGGATGTATTTCAGTACAATGAAGAATTTTGGAATGACTTATTTAATGGCATCGTAATTCGACCACATTCTTAAATACACGACACTTTTATTACGAAATACATTATAATCATCCTTATACAAAATAAAGTGAAACTTTAATCAGTGGGGGTTTTGTTCATCCCCCACTGATTATTAGTTGAACCAATCGGACTTTTACGGACAGTTGATCCCCCACCTAACTTCTTTGCTTCCGCTGAATTTTGAGGTGGGGGTCTTACTGCCCGTTAAAGCGGGATAAATAAGGAGTGATTCTATATGTATCCACGTGCAAAAGCTTTCGGTCTTGCTATACATCACGAGAGGCTTCTCGTACAAGAATATCATACAGGCGATGAAACATATTACCGGCCTCTTGGCGGTTCAATTGAACTTGGTGAAAAATCAGCACATACCGTTATTCGTGAATATAAAGAAGAACTTCATACAGAAGTGGAAATCACCGCTTATTTAGGTTGCTTAGAAAACATCTTTCATCTTGATGGAGAAATTGCTCATGAAATCATTCAACTATATTCTTTACGCTTATTAGACACAGCACTATATGAAATGGAAAAAGTGAATATACAAGATGAGCAAACCGTATCGTATGCGAAATGGATTCCCCTGACAGCATTCATTCAGAAGAAGAAAGTACTCTATCCAGATGGAATTTTGAACTATCTCCAATAGAAAAAAGACGAAATCCTATAGGATCTCGTCTTTCTTTTCATATAGTATATTAACCAATATCTCCAAGACGTAGTACGTCACGAGCGATCATAACTTCTTCGTCAGTTGGAATTACAATAATTTTTACTGGAGAGTGTGGGAAGTTGATGAATGCTTCCTCACCGAATACGTTATTGCGTTTTGCATCGAAGTATACGCCCATGTACTCAAGGCCTTCTAATACGCGCTCACGAATAATCGCACTGTTTTCACCTACACCAGCTGTGAAGATGATTGCGTCTACACCTTTCATACGAGCAGTGTAAGAACCGATGTATTTGTGGATACGGCTTACGAATACATCAAGTGCTACTTTCGCACGGTGGTCGCCTTCTTCTTCTTTCGCAATGATATCACGTAGGTCACTAGAGAAACCAGTAAGACCTAACATACCACTCTTCTTGTTTAATACGTTAACCACTTCTTCTACTGTTTGACCTGTTTTTTCCATGATGTATGGAATTAACGCAGGGTCAAGGTTACCAGAACGTGTACCCATTGTTACACCAGCAAGTGGAGTGAAGCCCATAGAAGTATCGATAGATTTACCGCCTTCTACTGCTGCGATACTTGCACCGTTACCTAAGTGACAAGAAAGTAAGCTTAAGCTTTCAAGTGGACGACCTAATAGTTCAGCCGCACGCTCAGTTACATATTTATGAGAAGTTCCGTGGAAACCGTATTTACGGATACCGAATTTTTCATAGTACTCATATGGTAAGCTGTATAGGAATGCAGATTCCGGCATTGTTTGGTGGAATGCTGTATCGAATACTGCTACTGCTGGTACGTTTGGTAATACTTCTTGGAATGCTTTAATACCAACAACGTTTGCTGGGTTGTGAAGTGGTGCTAAATCGCTTAATTCTTCGATATCAGCTAATACTTCATCAGTAATTAGAACAGAGTCAGCAAATTTTTCGCCGCCGTGAACAACACGGTGACCGATACCGCCAATCTCATCTAGAGATTTAACGATTCCGTTTTCAGTTAATTTTTTAAGAAGCATATTAACTGCTACTGCGTGATCTGGAATGTTTGTAATTTCTTTTTGTTTTTCGCCATCTACAGTAATAGTGAAGATACTATCTTCTAAACCGATACGTTCTACTAAACCTTTTGTTAATACTGTTTCACTTGGCATTTCAAATAATTGGAATTTTAAGGAAGAGCTTCCTGCGTTAATCGCGATGATTTTTGACATCTAGTCTTTCGCCCCTTTTTCTCTTGGTAGTTGTGTGGATGTTTCCACAAACCGCTCGATTTTATCTGATCAAATTTACTAAATATGAAAACGTTTCATCATTAGCAAATTTTATACTCACGATTTTAATTTAAACATCGTACGACATATATTTCAAGTGAAAAAATTGTAACACCAAGAAAAAAAATATATTACAGATTTCAAAAAAATTCAGTTAAATCTTGTATATATTTAAAAATATGACATATCATATAAAACTGTACTACATGAATTACTAACCCTGTTACATATACCTAGCCTTATTTATGCGTTGCAAACCAAGTATTTAATTGGTCCATAATGTCCTCCATCGCCTTCATGTTGGAGAATTTAGGTAACTCCACTAATAACGCCTGTTTTGGCATCGTTACACTAGGCCCTTTCTTTTGGAGAACAAATATACTTTTTGCATTTTTCTCGTTTTTAAACATGGAAACAGGTAGCTGTAATAACCCCTGAATAAAGCATGTTTCTTTAATAAATGCATGCAATTTCGGTGCTTGATCACTTTCAAAAATGAAGTTCGGTACTAGGAAGAATAAGTATCCGCCTTCTTTCGTATGCTTCACACTTTGTTCAATAAATAGGTGGTGGGCATATGACATTCCTTCATCTGCTTTTAACTTATATTCACTTGCACCGATTTCATTTGGATAGTAACCAACCGGTAAGTCTGAAACGACTGCATCAACTGGATCGATATAAAGCGGTGCTAGGCCATCTTGATGGAAGAATTCGATTGCATGCTTTTGTAAATTCGCATTTACTAAAGCAAGTTTAATTAGCACTTCGTCCACTTCTACACCAAACCCACTCATTGTTAGTCCTTCTTTGGCGCTGTTAAACACTGTAGTCATTAAGTTTCCTGTTCCAATTGCAGGGTCTAACACAGTAATTTCATTTTGACCTTGCATAAATTTATGGAATAAGTAGCTCATGAACATACCAACTGCATCAGGCGTCATTTCGTGATTCGCTTGTACGCCTTCTTTCATTCCTTTTAAGATGGCTAACTGAAATGCTTTACGAATTTCTTCACCTTTATATGTTTCTTCATTAAACGTACTATATTCACGATTCAGCCTTTCAATTGCTGATTCTGATAATTCCTCTTGTAAAATCGCTCCTTCAAACAAGTTATCACCTGTTTCTACAAGCGCCTCTAAATATGTTACATCTAATTCTTTACGTAAAACTACCGCAGAAGAATCAAAAATAGAAAATAATGTTTCTACTGTCTGACTCACGTACATTCCTCCTTCTCTCTTTTACACATAACTTATATCATACCATAATCTGATTTTTTCCCAAAAGAAAAAGCGACCTCTTTTTAAGAGCTCCCTTTTTAGTAATGTATGATGTAACGTCTTCTCTCGTATATCGATTCCATATAGCAATATATAAGAGAAGACGACCTCTTACAAAGAGGTCATCTTCCTTCACATTATTTTGCAGCTTTTGCTGCTTCTAATGCTGCTTCATAGTTTGGATGGCTTGTACCTTCGCTTACGTATTCTACGTAAACTACTTTGTCATTGCTATCTACTACGAATACTGCACGAGCAAGTAAACGAAGTTCTTTCATTACTAAGCCGTAAGCTTCACCGAATGAAAGGTCGCGATGGTCAGAAAGTGTTACAACATTTTCTAAACCGTTTGCTGCACACCAGCGTTTTTGAGCGAATGGTAAGTCAACACTAATTGTTAATACTTTCGCGTTTTCAATACCTGCTGCATCTTGGTTAAAACGACGTGTTTGTGCATCACACACACCTGTGTCGATTGAAGGTACAACACTAATTAATTTCACTTCGCCTTTGTATGTTTCTAAACTTACTGGAGATAAGTCATTTGCTAACACTTGGAAGTTTGGCGCTTGATCGCCAACTTTAACTTCTGTTCCAACTAAAGTCATTGGGTTACCTTTAAAAGTTACGTTTGCCACTTGAAAATCCTCCCTTATTTAAACAAAATATGTACAATGTAAATGATAGTTTGTCCCTATCGATAATGCAAATAAAATCGCTTTATTTACAAAAAAATTAAAGAAGCTAATCCATTGATTAGCTTCTTTATTCGTTAAATTTGAAATTCCGGATCGTCTTCTTTTCGTTTATCCATCATTTCTTTCACTTTATCAACAGCTTGTGGCGCTAATTCAATTATTTTATCGATGACATGTGTTTGCTTATCTAAATGTAACACTTTTACGCCTTCTCCATTTATAACGAGAAAAGCAACAGGATTAATAGAAACTCCTCCACCGCTTCCCCCGCCAAATGGATGACGGCCTGAATGTTCTACTTTACCAAATTCACTTCCACCAGCAGCAAATCCAAAGCTAACTTTTGAAACGGTAAGAATTACACTTCCATCTGCCGCTTTAATTGGATCGCCCACAATTGTATTTACATCAGTCATTTGTTTTAAATGCTGCATTGCGGTTGTCATTAAACCTTGAATTGGATGGTCCACTTTATATCCCCCCTATGCTTGCACAGATTTTTCATTCACACCAGATCTTTGTCTTCTCATAAACGTGAGTAATTTTATTCCTGTTTTTATAGCACGGAATATACGAAAGGATGCTGTTAATTCACATCTTGACGCAAACCCTTTCCCTTGAAAAACAGGAGTAATTTCAAATTCTGGTACGTCGACAATATGCATATATTGTCCTACAACTCCAGCAGCCATTCCTTTTGTTCCCCATGCATATCCGGTAACAATTCCAGTACTAGCCGCATCACCTGCACCGATTTGCGTGTGCCATCTCCAACCATTGATTTTCACTCGTTTGAGAAAATCTTTAACGATAGTATGAACTTCTTGAAGCTTTTTTATCAGTTCCCCAATGCTATCAAGTTGTGCCATAATTTTATTATCAAGTCCGCCATCCTCTTCAGCTTTTTCGATTTTTTGCCCTGTTTTCTTCTGTTGCTTCTCAATTCTTTCCAACACATCAAATGTATAGCGAATCATCCATATTTTCACTTGAAACAAACATTGCTTTTCCATTTCTGAATATAAAAATGTCACTTTAAGCTTTATTTTCGACAATAGTATAAGCAAAATAAAAAGGAGAAGAATTATTATTCCAATTACGAACCACTTCATACGTATCATCCTTTCACTCCGTATCCATTATCGACAACTTTATTCATCATTAAACAGAGTTTTATAAGATTGAATATAAAAATTTTTCTAAAAATAAAAAGGTATTTTGACAATTTATATCGAAATATATTATTTGAACATATCATCAGGGAACGGACTCTAATGATATGTAGCACGAAGCATAGAAAATTTAACTGCAGTGGAGGGATACATAATGGCAGATCGTCGCAATTTATTTTTCTTTTATGGTGATGACAAAGCAAAGCTCGTTGAAAAAATGAAACCAATCTATCGTATTTTAGAAGAGAATGGATTTACCATATTAGATCATCCAAAAAATGCAAACGCTATCGTCAGTGTTGGAGATGATGCAACTTTCTTACAAGCCGTTCGTAAAACTGGTTTTAGGGATGATTGTTTATACGCAGGGATTTCTACGAAAGATGAAATTTCATTCTACTGCGATTTCCATATTGATCACGTCGATACAGCCCTTCAAGAAATTACAAAAAATGAAATTGAAGTGCGAAAATATCCAACAATTCAGGTAGACGTAGATGACAGTACATCTTTCCATTGTTTAAATGAGTTCTCATTACGCTCTAGCATTATTAAAACATTCGTTGTAGATGTTCACGTTGATAATTTATATTTCGAAACATTTAGAGGTGACGGTTTAGTTGTCTCTACTCCAACAGGAAGTACAGCTTACAATAAATCGTTACGTGGTGCAGTTGTTGACCCGCTTATCCCTTGCTTCCAAGTAAGTGAATTAGCATCTTTAAATAACAACACATACCGTACACTTGGTTCACCGTTCATTTTAAATCACGAACGTACATTAACTTTAAAACTAAGACCTGATGGTAACGATTATCCTGTTATCGGTATGGATAATGAAGCGCTTAGCATTAAACAAGTGGAAAAAGCTGTTGTACGCTTAAGCGATAAACAAATTAAAACAGTTAAATTAAAAAACAACTCTTTCTGGGAAAAAGTACAGAGAACGTTTTTATAGTATAAAAATAACCGTAGAATTATAAGGTCCCATAATTCTACGGTTATTTATTTACCACCGATTGGCGCGGACAACAATTTTTCGCTATCCGGCCGTTATTCTTGTCAGTTTTTGTCGGCAAGTCGATATATTTGAATAATCGCTGATATATTTCGAGTTACGGTCGATATATTTCGAAAATCGCTGATATATTTTTACTCATCTTTTCTATAGACGACTTTGCCATCTATTACGGTCATCTCTACTTGTACTTCTTTTATTTCTTCTGCCTCTATTTCAAAAATATTGCGGTCTAATATCGTAAAGTCCGCTTCATATCCTTTTGTAATTTGCCCTTGCTTCGCTTCTTTTCCGATTGCATAGGCACTTCCTGTTGTAAATAAAGAGACAGCCTCATATGCCGTTAACCTTTCCTCTGGCATATAGCACACACCGTCAATAAAACTTCTACGTGTAACAGCGCTATATATGCCTAGAAACGGATTTACTTGCTCAATTGGAGCATCAGATCCACCGTTACAATGTAATCCTGCTTCCAGTAACGTCTTCCAAGCGTACGCATAACGAAGACGATGCTCGCCTAATTTTTCAATGACTGATGGAAAATCCGATGAAACAAAGACTGGCTGTATATCAATAATGGCTTGTAAGCTTTTCATTCTTTCAATTAACTCTTCACGAGCTAGCTGACAATGAATAATGCGGTCACGTAATCCTTCTGCTGACGGATACAATTCAAGCGCATCAATCACATACTCAAGCGACAAATCACCAATTGTATGAATGGCAACTGGCATATGTAAGTCTCGTGCTTTTTTCACTAACTCTGCAAGCTCTTCACGGGAGAAAATGGCAACTCCATTTGTTTCCTTCGCATCTTCATACGGTTCACTTAATAAAGCTGTTCTTCCGCCAAAAGAACCGTCAGAAAAAATTTTCATCGCACCAAATTCAATATAATGCTCATTTTCATATTCCTTTCGTTCCTGTGCTACTTCATGGTGAACGAGTAAATGTGCTTTAAATGGCATTTCCTTTATGACATGAGCAAACGCATTGTGCGTTTTTCTAAAACCACCGTAATAATTTAAATCTTCCGTATGCCCACCAACGAGGCCATATTGCCAGCAATCTTTAATCGCTGTTTGCAAAGCGCTTTGTAAATAAGCTTCATCAATTTCAGGCTGCACATGTTTAATTAACTCTTGTCCTTGTTCATATAAAAGCCCTGTTAACATATTTGATGAATCACGGCCAATTTTCCCGCCTTTTGGATCTTCTGTCGCTTCTGTTATATTTGCTTCTTGCAGTATGTATGAATTCACCCATGTAACGTGACGGCAAACTCTCTTTAATAAAATGGGATGTTCTTTCGAAATTTCATCTAAATCTTTCAAATGAACATCTTTCGTATCTGTAAAGTTATTCTCATTCCAACCTTCTCCAATAATCCAAGAACCTTTTGGTGCTTCTTCTACGCGCTTCCGAACGAGAGTCAGCACTTCGCTATACGATGTACAATTTGATAAATCTAGACGAAGTAATCTCTCCCCGTGACCAATAAGATGCATATGGCTATCAACGAGGCCTGGAATCATTGTTTTGCCTTTTAAATCATGCAATGTAACCGCAGCATATCGGTTTTCTAACTCTTCTTTACTTCCAACATCAACGATTATACCGTTTTCAACGTAAACAGCGTCCAATTTTTCATTTTCTTCTCTCATTGTATAAATGGTGCCGCCATACCAAATTTCTCCCATATATCCCATCTCCTTTGTTTTCATTGTATAAAAAAAAGCACCATTTCAAAACATGGTGCTTTTCTAAACATTACTTTTGTTCAGTAGTAGACGTTGTAATTTGCCATTCAATATTAAATTTATCTTTTACTTGTCCGTATGCTGGGCTCCAGAACGTTTCTTGAAGTGGCATAATAACTTCGCCACCTTCTTGTAACTTGTTGAATACTTCTTTCGCTTTTTCTGCATTACTAATTTGAATTGCGATTGTTACTTGAGATCCAATTGCATGTCCTTTACCTGGGAATGTATCAGAAATCATAAGATCCGTATTACCAACTTTTAAAGTAGCGTGTAAAACGCGCTCTTTTGCTTCAGCTGGAATCGGGTATTCTGGATTTTCAGGCATATCACCAAACGTTTGCATGACTTCTACTTTTGCATCTAACGCCTCTTTATAAAACTGTACAGCTTCTTGCCCACTACCATCTAAAACTAAGTACGGATTAATACCTAAAATCATACGGACACCTCATTTTTTTAATTTATAAAACCGAACTTACGTTCGTTTTTTTATAATATCATATGCTTAATACTTCATTCAACTATTTATTTCACTATTTTCAAAATTATTTTGATGGAATCTCCATCTCTTGTTTCCTAAGCTCAATACGGCGAATTTTTCCAGAAATCGTTTTTGGTAGTTCATCTACAAATTCAATTTTGCGAGGGTATTTATATGGTGCAGTAAGCTCTTTGACGTGTTGTTGGAGTGTTGGAATTAATGTTTCTTCGTTCTTTTCTATATTCTCTCTTAATACGATAAATGCCTTCACGACACTCCCGCGAATTTCATCAGGACTTGCGACAACCGCACATTCTCTTACGTAAGGATGTTTTACAAGTGCATCCTCTACTTCAAACGGCCCGATTGTATAACCAGAGCTAATAATGATATCATCACCGCGCCCTTCAAACCAGAAATAGCCGTCTTCATCTTTTTTCGCTTTATCACCTGTAATATAATAATCACCGCGGAATTGCATCGCTGTACGCTCATCGTCTTTGTAATATTGTTTAAAGAGGGCGGGCGTTTCAATGTGAACTGCAATATCACCAACCTCGCCTACTTTAACTGGAACACCTTCCTCATTTACGATATCAACGTGGTTACCTGGCGTTGGTTTTCCCATTGATCCTGGTCTAATATCCATCCCTTTCATTACACCAACAAGCAATGTATTTTCCGTTTGCCCATAGCCGTCTCTTACTGTAATATGAAAGTGCTTTTGGAACGTTTTAATGACTTCTCTATTTAACGGCTCACCTGCGGATACAGCGCTATGTAACGCCTCTAAATTGTACTGTCTTAAATCTTCTACCTTTGCCATTAATCTATACTCAGTCGGTGTACAACAGAGCACATTCACCTTATTATCGTCTAATAAATTTAAATACGTTTTTGGTTCAAACTTACCGTGATATACAAATCCTGTTGCCCCTGATCCTAGCGTTGCTAAAAACGGGCTCCAAATCCACTTTTGCCAGCCTGGACTAGCCGTTGCCCACACCACATCATTCTCTTCAATTCCGAGCCAATTTGGAGCGCTCGTACGTAAATGAGCGTATGCCCACGCATGTGTATGAACAACACCTTTTGGATTTCCTGTCGTTCCTGACGTGTAAGATAAAAAGACCATATCTTCTTTATCTGTCTTCGCCATTTCTAACATGTCACTCTCTGTTTCTAACGCTGTTTTTAAATTCATCCATCCATCTACTGACTGCTCGCTCAGAACGAATTTTTGAAGAGATTCCATCGCTTCTATATCATCAAACTGTCCAATGTACGGCTCATAACTTACGATTGCTTTTACTTCCCCGTGTCCAATGCGGTATTCAATATCCTTTTTGCGCAACATTTCCGAACTCGGAATTACGACAAATCCTGCTTTAATCGCAGCAATATACGTCATGTACGCCTCAATTAAACGCGGCATCATAATGAGGAGCTTGTCCCCTTTTTGCAGACCACTCTTTATAAAAGCGTTTCCAATTTTATTTGCGCCTTTCATTAACTCAGCGTATGTAACTTCTCTTCGATTCCCTTTATCATCTTGCCAAATTAAAGCAAGCTTCTCTTTATCACCTGTATATTTCTCTATTTCAGAAACTAAATTATAAGACGGTGGTGCCAACAATTCCTCTCTCTTCATAAACATCCTCCTTTTTCTTTATGCCTCCCTTATATAATAAAGAATTTTCTGTCAATTTTGAACCCTCATCTTTTGACAAATTTTTTAGTTCTGTCGAATTGATAAATGAAATTATATGGATTATTTTTTAAATATATCAACGAAAAATTGAATATATTGACGTTTCGACAAAGGGTATCGCCTTACCGACAAATAGCGACACAACACAAAAAAGAAAGAGCGGGAGAACCCGCTCTTTCTAAGCCATCATATGGGATTATTTTTGGTAACCGCCTAATTGTTGCTCAGCTAGTGAAACTAGACGTTTAGTGATTTCGCCACCAACAGAACCGTTAGCGCGAGCTGTTGCATCAGCTCCAAGTTGAACACCAAACTCTTGAGCGATTTCGTATTTCATTTGGTCTAATGCTGATTCAGCACCAGGAACCGCTAATTTATTTGTGCTACGTGCCATGTTATATCACCTCCTTGTGAGTATAGAGTGTGATAAATAACATGACTTCATACACGTTTCAGATATGGTAATTTATGGTTTTAGAAAAGTTCTTCGAATTTTTCTTCTTCCGCCACTACTTCTACCGTTTGTAATACCATTGTTTCTTTGTTCGCTACAGCTTCATCGATTAATGGTGTGAAATCGTATTTCGCTTCAAAACGATTCGCTTTTTCACGCTTCGGCTTCGTCGCTGGGCTTGCTGGTGTAAATACTGTACAGCAATCTTCGTACGGACGAATTGAAATTTCATATGTGCCGATTTCTTCAGCGATTTTAATAATCTCTAATTTATCCATCGTAATAAGTGGACGAATAACTGGATAGTTTGTTACTTCGTTAATCGTATGCATACTATCTAATGTCTGACTTGCTACTTGTCCAAGACTTTCACCAGTCGTGATTGCTAGCGCGTTACGCTCCTCTGCGATACGCTCTGTAATACGCATCATCATACGGCGCATAACTGTCATTGAATAGCTAGATGGGATTTCTTTATTAATCGTTTTTTGCACTTCTGTAAATGGAACAAGGTGAAGTGTTACACGTTTACAGTATTTCGTTAACTCTTGTGCTAAATCGATTACTTTTTGTTTCGCGCGCTCACTTGTGAAAGGTGGGCTATGGAAGTGAACTGCTTCCACAGATACGCCGCGTTTCATCGTTAAGTATGCTGCTACTGGGCTATCAATACCGCCAGAAAGAAGTACCATTACTTTTCCGCCAACACCAACTGGTAAACCGCCAGCTCCCATACGCTCATCGCACATAATGTAGCTATAACCACTGCGAATTTCTACACGTACATTTACATCTGGATTATGAACATCTACAGTAATATCTTCTGTATTTTCTAGAATGTGTCCACCAATCTCAGGTAATAATTCCATCGTTCTCATTGGGAAATGCTTATAAGAACGGTGTACAGTAATTTTAAATGTTTTCACATCGCCTTTTACTTGTAAGAAAGCTGCTAATGCACCTTTTTTAATATCTTCTAATTCCGATGGTACTTTCATCGCTAAGTTAAACTTATGAATACCAAATACATCTTTCAATCTTTCAGATACCGCTTCATGATCTTCGCCATTTAATTGGATGTACATACGGTCATGTGTTGCATCAATTTTAATATTTGGGAATTTTTTCAGTTTGAACTTCACGTTATCTTTTAATGTGCTTACAAATTTAGAACGGTTCTTACCTTTAGTCGTCATCTCTCCATAACGAACTAAAATATATTCATATGTCATCATATTCCTTTACCTCATCACTTCATATAATTTTGGCATCGTCTCTTTCACAATACCTTCAAATTGCTTAACTTCTTCCATCGTATTTTCTGGTGCCAAACTAATACGAATAGCACTTGCAGCAGCGGCATGTGGTACTCCCATTGACACTAACACTCTGCTCACTTCATTTGCTTTTGAAGAACAAGCAGATTTCGTTGATACATATACACCGTGTTCTTCTAAAGCATGAACGACCACTTCTGGTTTTAAACCTACAAATGATACATTTAAAATGTGCGGTGCTGCATATGCAAGCGACGTATTAATCGTTACATCTTCCATCTCTTTAAAGAAACGAACAAGCTCTGCTTGTAAACTTTGCAAATGAGCTACCTTTTCTTTCACTTGTTCCATTGTCATGCGAAGTGCTTTCACCATCGCTACAATGCCAGGTAAGTTCTCTGTGCCAGAGCGATACTTCAGCTCTTGTTGACCACCTGATAAAATTGGATCTAACCTTACGCCATCACGTACATAAAGAAGACCCGTTCCTTTTACACTGTGGAATTTATGTCCAGATATTGAGCAAAGATCAATATGAGAAGCGTATAAATTAAGCGGTACTTTTCCTATCCCTTGTACATGGTCCACATGGAATCTTATTTTCGGATAATTCGATAATAACGTTCCAATTTCAGCAACAGGCTGAATTGCTCCAGTCTCGTTGTTCACGTGAATAATTGACACAAGAATCGTATCTTCACGAAGTGCCCGTTTTACATCCTCTACCGATACAACACCATGCTCATTAACCGGTAAATATGTTACATCAAAACCGAGATCTTCTAATTGTTTATATGCTTCAAACACAGACGCGTGTTCAATATTTGTTGTAATGATATGTTTACCGCGCGAACGATTCCTCATCGCTATCCCTTTAATCGCAAGGTTATTCCCTTCCGTTCCACCTGATGTGAAAATAATCTCAGAAGGTTTAACGTGAAGAAGCTGCGCTGCAATTGTTCTTGATTGTGTTAATAGACGCTCTGCCTCTCCTCCAAGCGAATGAATAGAAGAAGGATTCCCAAAATATTTCCCTGCAACCGTTACGTACGATTGAAGAGCTTCTGGATATGGCTTTGTCGTCGCACTATTATCAAAATAGATCATCGTTCTTCCCCTTTCAGCGCTGTCACATCATATAATCATATCACAAATACGTGTCATTACGCCAAGACTACTAAAAGGTTCCGTTATATTTTAAAACGAATAACCTTACTGTATTCCGCTATTCATTATAGCAACATCGCCTGAAAAATTACACAAAAAAACAAACCCTTATGAAAGGGTTTGTTCATTGTCTACATATTCAGCTATTTTTTGAACAACGCCAGGCTCAAGTTGCTCTAGTACAGACGCCGCTTGTTCTAAAGCTGCATCGTATTGATATTCACGGAATAATTTCTCCGCATAATTTAAGCTCTCTGCAAGGTTCTCATCATGACTGCGGTAACGATTACCGTATTGAATTAATTTTTCAACTAAATACGCTTGTCCAATTAACTCTTCTGTCATTTCAGCAACACCATTAACAGTTGTGTAAGCTTCTTCTAAACTGCTATTTACAGCATTCATATTTAACGGCTTCACTTCTAATTGCTCATATACAGCTTGCATTGCCATTTGTCCTCTTTTTAAATCTTCCATAATACTCTCTGGAAGACCTGGCAAATTCGACTTTTGCATAAAGCGTTTCGTTTCGAAAATAGTATTTCGCATTTCTTGTAACTTCTCACGTGCTTCAAATTCTTCTTTACGCATCGTTTGCAGCATTTCTTTATATTCTGCATGAAGTACTTTTAATGTTTCACATTGCTCATAAACCTCTTCTAGTTCCTCACGAATAATAGAGAAGGCAATATCTTGTTCCGCAACGCGTAATTGCAGCATTTCAAAACGTTTCATTAAAATGTGCATTTGCTTTTCAATTACTTTTTGAGACTCAATGTCCTTATCTTGTAACTGATAACTTTGTTTCACAAGTTGCGTTTCTGCTTTTGTTTCAATCGTTTCAGTTCGAATTTCTTCTAAGTCTTCATAAACAGAAAGTGTTTTTTGCTCCACATAATGTCTCGCATGCACTTCTTGTTCCAGTTGATCATAGAAGCCATCTAAACGCGTTTTTAAGTTTTCTACTTTTTCAGCCGCTTCCGTTATGTGAAGCTCTTGTATATCCATTAAACATGTTTGTAGTTGTTTCGTCATATCGCGAACTTCTTTAGGGACTTCCAAATAATCTAATACATAACCTTGTCTTACCATATCATTATGTCCGTGTAATAAATCTTCCAGCTGAACTGGTAACGTCGCTTGACACTCTACCAATAAATCTGGAATTTGGTGAATAATGATTTCTAAATCTGCTAAACCTTCTTCCAAACTAATAACAATTTCTCTCGCTTTTAAATAGTCGCCATTGTTTGTTGCTTCTTCAAAGGTTTTAAATTTCTCAGATTCAGCGTCTAGCATCTCTTCGATTTTCTGCTCTGCTGCTCCATACATATGTCTATGAGCAAGAACACTCTTCTTCATACTACGATATGTATCACGTAACCCTTCAATTTCTGAGCTATTTTTTTCATGGCTTTCTAACAATTGCTGTAATTCATTTAAAATGTCTGTAATACGATTATCAGCGTCATCTAAACCACTTATGGATTCATTCATCGCATGCTTTGCTTTTCGGAAGGAGAATTGCGAGGCGAATTTTCGCGCTTGCGCTAAATCTTTGTCAGCTTTCGGAATGGTTGTTGATACAATTTCATCCCATTCTTCACGCCATTTACCAAACAGTTCTTCTGTTTGACCCGTCATATTTAAATCTTTCACCCGTTTTAGTTCATCTGCCACAGGTTTATCTTTTATCTCTTGTTTCCACTGCTCAAGTGCTTCGATATCTTTATATGAACGATTTCTTATCACAAGCTCTATCATGAGCAGCACTAGAATAGAGCTTACTACAATGATAACGATCGTCAGGATAGAATCCATGCAAAAAAGCCTCCTAGTTATATCTCTTTTTTTGTCCGTTCCGTTTATGAAATGGAAGGCATTATGTATAAAAAGGGAATTCCCCTATATTTAACAACTAACAATGTACTAATCATACCATGTAATGGTTTGTTTTTGACCTAGTTTTTTTAAAATTTCATGTTTCTTTCAATGCAATTGTAATCTTTCTCAATATTCCGTTTGGATTACCTCTCATCATCAAATGAATGAACTAAATGGCCTTCTTCCATATGAGATGCGAAATAAATTTTGCGCACAAGTGGCGGTTCAATAGAAATCGCCTGCACATTTCCTTGCCTTACCGCTTGCTCTACTGCTATTTCTGGAAGTAACGTAATGCCAAGTCCAGCACTGACCATCGCAAGCATCGGTTCTGCATAAGAAGTTTCAAATGCAATGATCGGTTTCGTCCCTATCCCTTGAAACATATTCGTAATCATTTTTCTTACATCGCAGATTTCTGGGTATACGATTAACTTTTCATTTTGCAAATCTTCCATTCGGATTACTGTTTTCTCTTTATAAAGATGATCATTTGAAACGACACAAACAATTTTTTCTTCTCGGATTTCTTTTATACACGTAGCACTTTCTACTGCTGAATCGATGAACATCGCTTCAATCTTCCGTTCTTTAAAGAGTCCCATCAGTACTTTCGTATGCTCAATTTTCCATTCTACTTCGAACCCGTCACCTAATATATCTTTACACTTTGATATGTAATGTGCTGCTAAACTTGGCAATATGCCTATAGAAATGTTCCGCTTCTCTTGAAATTTCTTCATCTCAGCTTTCACTTCATGTATGTGTTCCAAAATCGGTAACATTCTTTTTATAAATAGCTCTCCAGCACTTGTTAATTCCACTCCTTGCGCGGAACGCTTCAGTAAAGTAACTTCTAAATCGGCTTCTAATCTTTGAATTTGTTTACTAAGCGCCGGCTGCGAAATATGTAAAATCTTACTCGCCTTTGATAAACTTCGCGTATTCTTTACTTCAATAAACGATCGTACTGCCTCCAAATCCATCGTACACACCTCTAACAAAAAGTTATAACTGTCATAAAGAATCGATATTTCCTTCTATAAACAATTACTCTTTATACTTATTTCATCAACTTACTATAACGAAATGTAAAGGGGAAAGATACTCTTGAACAAAAAACAAATGCTACTCGGATCCCTCCTATGCTTACTTGCCGTAACGGCTTGGGGATTTATGTTTCCTGTCATGGCAAACGCCTTACAATTTATCGATCCGTTCTTCTTCACAACGATTCGCTATGGATCAGCAGCTATTATTTTTCTTATTTTGCTATTCACTACTGAAGGAAAAAATTCACTCCGCTTAGAAAAAAGAACACTTTCGTTATTCTTTTACGGAACGGTCGGCTTCGCTGGATATGGTTTTCTCGTTTTTTACGGCCAACAACTTGCCGGACCTTCTGGAGCCATCCATGCCGCGATGATTCAGTCTCTTATGCCACTCATCGCTTTATTATTACAGTGGATAACGAAAAACAAACGCCCACAAAACTACACATTCCTTTGTATGTTCGTTGCACTTATCGGTGTTATGCTTGTCATTTCAAAAGGAAATATTCACTTATTATTTGGAGCTGCCAGTCACCTCACAACAAATATACTTATGCTGTGCGGCGTTACTTGCTGGGTCATTTATACAAACGGTGGTGCTAGTTTTCAATCTTGGTCACCACTGAGGTACACGACGTTAACTTGTTTATTTGGCTCAATTTCACTCATTGTTATCGTCACTTTCTTTACTTACACAAACGTCATTACTGTACCGTCACTACGTACAATTATGAACGTTCGTTTTGAACTCTTGTATATGTCGATTATTGCAGGTGTTATCGCTGTATTTTGCTGGAACACAGGAAATCGCTATATTTCATCTATTAACGGCATATTATTTATGAATTTAGTTCCTGTACTTGCACTTATCGGTTCCATCTTTCGAGGTTATACAGTCGACAAAATTGAAATTGCCGGAGCTTCATTAACAATTATCGCGCTATTATGCAACAATGTATGGCAAAGAAAAGAAAGCACAAAAATCCCCACCTCAGTTCGTTAGGTGGGGATTTTTCACATATGAACAGCTCTTGGCCATTGCTGATACATATTCGTTATACATAATGTTTGTTCCATCCATTGTTCAATTTCTTTCGTGTACATTTCTAAGAAAAATGTCTCAGACGGAAAAGAATGCAGTACTTCTGATATATATTGCGGATATAAAAACGGCATATTCATCATGCCTTTTAATTGCGTCATAAACATTGTAAAAGATACCTTCTTAAACTCTCGTTTCATTTGTCCTTGCTTTATGATTTGCTCTATATAATATCTTTCTTTAGAAAAGTAAATGGTCATCACTTCTCGAATTAATGTCGTATCAAGCGACAGCTCTCGGTAAAAGAAACGTGTCAGCTCCCTATTATCAAATTGATATCGTAAAATCCCGCGCACCATTTGCACCATCACATCTTTAGCCGACAAATACTCTCTCTGTTCAAAGGACGTTTCAATCACATGAATATACCCTTCTAAAAAATCCGTAATAAGCTGCTCTAATAGGCCTTGCTTTCCAGCAAAATAATATGAAATATTCGCTACATTCACATCCGCTCGCTTTGCAATGTCTCGCACCGACGTTCCATCATAACCTTTCGTGTTAAACAACGATATTGCCGCATCAATTACTTTTTGTTTCGTCTGTTTCATGCGCTCACTTCCTCTCACTGAACAGCTATAGTGTAAATTTCTTGACTTTTAAGACAAATTCCTTTAATTTTCTATCGACAAAGTCATGTGAAATACATCGTATTTTGCTAATATTTTACACATCTCGATAAAAAAGGAGCTGTTTCCATGTTTACTAAAGAAAGTTATGTAGGATCTCGCGTGCAGCAATATGAGACAGTAATTAAACAACTGGATGCATTATTAACTGGCGAATCAAACGTAGTCGCAAACTTATCAAATGCGTCCGCATTATTAAACCAATTTTTGGATCGTGTGAATTGGGTTGGCTTTTACGTAACAGAAGGAAATCAGCTTGTTCTTGGACCATTCCAAGGAATGCCTGCTTGCGTGCGCATTCCATTTGGACGAGGCGTTTGCGGCGTTGCAGCTGAAACGAAAACAACGCAGCTTGTAGCAGACGTTCACCAATTCCCAGGACATATCGCTTGCGATAGTGCTTCGAATTCAGAAATCGTCGTACCGATTATTAAGGATGGGAATGTCATTGGTGTACTTGATATTGATAGTCCTGAAAAAAATCGTTTCGACGAAGTAGATCAGCGCTATTTAGAAAAGTTTGTGGAAACACTCCTAAAACATATGTAACAAAAAAAGAGCTAGTTATCGATTAAGTACATTACGTACAAAACCGATAGCTAGCTCTTTTTTTATTGATTACTAACCGTAGATATTTTCTTTAACGCTTGCTCTAAATCAGAAACGATATCCTCCCACGATTCTAAACCGACAGATAAACGTATTAAATTATCATAAATGCCCATTTCTTGTCTTAAATCAGCTGGAATCGCAGCGTGCGTCATTGTTGCCGGGTGCTGAATTAACGTTTCCGTATCTCCTAAACTTACCGCAATTGTAATAAAGTGAAGGTCATTAATAAACGCCTGCGTCTCTTCTTTCCCGCCTTTAATTGAAAAAGATATAACGCCGCCCCCACGTTTCATTTGGCGAGATGCTAACTCCCCTTCTGGATACCAAACATCTTCTACCGCATCATGATTTTTTAGGAACGATACAATTTTTTCTGCATTATCACAATGGCGATCCATTCTTACCGCTAACGTCTTTAATCCGCGTAACAATAACCATGCATCAAACGGCGCCATAATACCGCCGATATCTTTTCGCATCGGGCGAATTTTTTCAGCTAACGCTTTCGTTTTACAAATTGTTACACCCGCTACCACATCACCGTGACCACCAATATATTTTGTCGCACTATGAACAACGGCGTCACAGCCAAGTTCAAGCGGTCTTTGTAAATAAGGTGAACAAAACGTATTATCAACAATTACAAGTAAACCATTTCTCTTTGCAACCTGAATCACTTGTTTTAAATCAATTAATTTCATTGTCGGATTAATCGGCGTTTCAACGAAAATAAGCTTTGTATTTGGACGAATTTTATTTTCAATATCAGCCTCTGTCTCCATATCACAAAACGAATGCGTAATCATAAATTTTTCTTCTAACACTTCTAAAAAGCCGTACGTGCATCCATATAATCCATTTGAACAAATAATATGATCTCCAGCTTTTAAAAAACCAATTAACGTCGCGGAAATAGCTGCCATACCGGATCCGAAAGCAAGCGCTTCTTCTCCTCCTTCTAACACCGCCATACGTTCTTCAAATAATTTCACAGTTGGATTTCCAAGTCTTGAGTAAATATAAGATGGATCCACTCCCGCAAAACTCGCTTCTCCTTGCTGCGCAGTTTCAAATGTAAATGTAGACGTTTGAAATAAAGGCGGTGTCAAACTTCCTTTATGTTCCTCTGATGTATAACCGTGATGAATTAACGCTGTCTCCATATGCTTCTTTTTCATAAAAACATCCCCTTTTATGTTTTTATTGCCGCATATTCATCAACAAAAATTTGATGAACGTTTTTACTACATTTTATGTAAGCGTTTTATTTGTGTTTCTATCTCTTCTTTTATATCGTTTTAAATTCCTTCTTGTTCATTTCCAAAATTTATATGCATAAAACAAAAACGTACTCGCTTGACGAAACTCTGGGTAAAAGATATAATAGCGTTTGTGTAAAATAAAAAGGCAGCCTTGTAATGTGAGTTTATCGTTTGTATTTTGTTCCTCTACGGAGGTGTATCTCGTAACTCCCTGCTGCTGGAGCGAAGGTACATGAAAACAAAATGCCCGTAAATATCGATTACGTCTGTTTTTATTTTACGTAAATAAAAACATTTTAAAGGAGGAGTCAACTATGGCTCGTTATACAGGTCCAGCTTGGAAACTGTCTCGTCGTCTTGGAATCTCTCTAAGCGGCACAGGAAAAGAATTAGAAAAACGCCCTTACGCACCAGGTCCTCACGGTCCTAACCAACGTAAGAAACTTTCAGAATACGGTTTACAATTACAAGAGAAACAAAAACTTCGTCACATGTACGGCATGACTGAGCGTCAATTCCGTCGCACATTTGACCAAGCAGGTAAAATGCCTGGTAAGCACGGCGAAAACTTCATGATCCTTCTTGAAGCTCGTCTTGACAACTTAGTTTACCGTATGGGCTTAGCTCGCACTCGTCGTGCAGCTCGCCAATTAGTAAACCACGGTCACATCATGGTTGATGGCGCTCGCGTAGATATCCCATCTTACCGTGTAAAACCTGGTCAAACTATCAGCGTTCGCGAAAAATCTAACAACCTTGTTGTTGTTAAAGAAGCGATCGAAGTTAACAACTTCGTACCAGAATACTTAACTTTCGATGCTGACAAATTAGAAGCTACTTACACTCGTCACGCTGAGCGTGCTGAGTTACCAGCTGAAATCAACGAAGCATTAATCGTAGAGTTCTACTCTCGTTAATGACAAAAAGCCAATCCTGTGGATTGGCTTTTTTCGTTTATATATAAAATAAAATTATTTATTTTCCTCTTTCTGAACATATACATAAGCATCTTTCTGCTCTTTATGTACATCCACCTTCGAATTCTCTGCAAGCTGACCCGCATTTAGCAAAGAAAAAATAATGAGCGCTTCTAGTGACATTTCGTTTTACCACTCCTTTCTAGTTGTTATACATTTATCATACCGCTTACATGTGATTTCCGTATGAACTCGAAAAGGAGATTACAACAAAATGGTTACAGACATATGAATGCACGCTATAATAACCATTAAATAGGAGGTGGATTCTTTTGACAATAAACCAAATGGTTCAGTTAGGCAGTGCATGTATGCTATTTATTACTTCGGCACTTATGAGTTGGTATCAGGGAAGTAATTTGATAGATTATCCTGATGAATGGAAATATAGCGCTAAGTTTACAAATTACTTCAAAGGCACCGTTTCAAATTACGAAGATATTTATCAAATCGACTTCTTTATATATGCAGCAAAATTTTATCCAACAGCATTTATCGTTATGCTTATTAGTTTACTTTATATGCTCATATTAATTCTTTATGTTCTATTTAAAAGAAAAGATCCGGCAATTTAAACCCATACATAAAAAACCCGAATCATAAACTTTTCAGCCTACAATTCGGGGTACTATTTGTTTATATTCGTTTCTAATTAGTAACGAATTAAGAAATATTTCTTTTTACCGCGGCGAATGATTGTGAATTTACCTTCGATGCGGTCGTTTTCTGTTACAACGTAGTCTAATGCTTGTGTACGCTCACCGTTTACGTAGATTGCGCCGTTCGTTACATCTTCACGTGCTTGACGTTTTGATGGAGAGATTTTGCTTTCTACAAGTAAGTCGATTAATACTGTATCTTCTGCAGTACGTTCTACAGATGGTACGTCTTTGAATCCTTGCTCGATTTCACTTGCAGTCAGTTCTGCTACAGAACCGCTGAATAATGCAGCTGAAATTTTAATCGCTTGCTCTAATGCTTCTTCGCCGTGAACAAGTTTTGTCATTTCTGCACCCAATGCTTTTTGTGCTGCACGTTTTTCTGGTGCTTCAGCTACTTGCTTTTCAAGCTCAAGAATTTCTTCATGAGATAAGAATGTGAAGTATTTTAAGTATTTAACAACGTCGCGGTCATCTGTGTTAATCCAGAATTGGTAGAACTCGTAAGGAGTTGTTTTCTCTGGGTCTAACCAAATTGCGCCGCCTTCTGTTTTACCAAACTTCGTACCGTCAGATTTCGTAACAAGTGGAATTGTTAAACCGAATGCTTTTGCATCTTCTTCTGATTTACGGATTAATTCAAGACCAGCTGTAATGTTACCCCATTGGTCACTACCACCGATTTGTAAGCGGCAATTATGGTGTTGGTATAAGTTTAAGAAGTCGTATGATTGTAAAATCATATAACTAAACTCAGTAAATGAAATACCAGTTTCTAAACGAGATGCTACTGTATCTTTTGCTAACATATAGTTTAAACCGAAGTTTTTACCGATATCGCGTAAGAATGAAATGACATCTAAGTTACCAAGCCAGTCATAGTTGTTAGCCATTGTTGCCGGGTTGTCCACGTTTTCGAACTCTAAGAAGTTTGAAAGTTGGTTTTTGATACTTTCTGTGTAGTAAGCAACTGTATCTTTCGTATTTAATGTACGTTCTGCTTTTTTACCACTTGGGTCACCGATCATACCAGTACCACCGCCAACAAGTGCGATTGGTTGGTGACCAGCTAATTGGAAACGACGTAACATTAATACTGGTAACATATGACCGATGTGTAAGCTATCCGCTGTTGGGTCGAAACCACAGTATAATTTAACGCTTTCTTTTTCTAATAATTGCTCAAGGCCCTCAGCGTCAGTTTGCTGATTAATTAGACCGCGAAATTCAAGATCTTGTAAAATACCCATATCCTACATACTCTCCTTTAAGTTCATTACTGGCGTGAAGGTTAAAAACATAAAAAAATCGCCCCTTCAAATAAGGGACGATTTTGATTATCGCGTTACCACCCTAGTTGCAGACCAAAAAAAGCCTACCACCTTATTTACATAACGGCTTAGCACCGTCTCTTCCCTTTTGAATACAATTCAATCGAAAAAAGATGCTCTAGGGGCGTAATTCGCGATCATCTATGTGCTGATTTTCACCGGCCATCAGCTCTCTAAAACAGGGAAATGATCACTACTTCTCCCTTTCCACGCTCAATTATTCATATACTTTTCTTTATACCATCATTTATATAGGCGTGTCAAATAGAGGTCAGGTTTCTCTCCTTGCCAATCCTTTACAGCGTCATAAAGAGCATCGTAATCAGAGAAAGAATTGGAACCCCAACTAATAACGATACATGAAACACAATTGATAAATCATTCCCAAGCGTAGCCTCCACAGGATCTTTCGCCGGGGAACCAAGAAACCCGATTAATCGATCGAATCGACTTACCGTTTTTGGAAAATCCGGTATTTCTACATGGTCACCATCTAAATGTTGCTTTAACTTATATTCATTCTTAAAGGGATTTTCGCTCAATTTCATCCACCTCCAGCAATTGTTTCAATTTCTTTATCCCGTTATGAAGTCTCGACTTCACCGTTCCCACCGGAATATCTAATACCTCTGCAATTTCTTTTTGCTGCATGTCATGATAATAAGAAAGGATTAGGACTGCTCTTTGCTCTTCTGGAACTTTCAAAATTGCTTCTCTTACTGTGAGCCGATCTTCGTGAGAAAATTCTTTTTCCTGAATCGGCACTAAAAACGGCAAAAGCGTACGCCACTTTTTTCTCCTATTTAATTTATTAATCATAAGACGATAACCGATTTGAAATAAATACGTTTTTATTTTACCTTTTTCAGGTTCATACATATGTTTCTTACGCTCTAGCGTCAAAAACGTATCTTGGACAAGATCGATACTCAATTGTTCATCTCGGTTAAATCGATATAAAAATGTGTATAGCGCTGGTTTGATTAAAACGTATAGTTTTTCCCCAGCCTGCTTATCTCCACTTTGATACGCAAGCATAAGTTCCTCCTCAATCCCAATCTGCGCCATGATTTTTGATCTCCTTTATTCCTTTTAACGTTAATGAAATACGGGAAATTAAATAGCAACTTGCGACAATAATCCATACTTGTGATTGATTCGTAAAAAATTGAACGTACGGATTTTGAATTGTCTCGCCGGTTGAAACTAAAATATTTAATGCTTGCACACATATACATGCATACACTGCAAGACAAGCCGAAATTGTATCAAATACATTCCAGCGAAAATACACCTTTGTTTTTGTAAAATCAATTTTATATCCATTTTTCCGTACGATATGTTTTCTATCAAACGGAATAATGATGGAAAACATAACAATCATCATAACCCCAGCTGTAATCATCGACACTTTAAATCCGATTGGCATCGGTAATAATAGACCACAAGAAAACACAACTATAGTTCCAATGAATGCAAAAGTAAGAAGTAATTTATTAGACATAAAAAAGCCTCCCTCATCTATTCTTTCATAAATGTATACAGACGAGGAAGGTGCTTCGTTCAAATATTATTTTATTTTTTTACTATAATCTTTTATGCAAACCAATCCTTTTTATATAATACATAATGATTTTCTAAAAACATTTTATTGTATTTAGGGAATAAGCACTCCACTTGTTTCTCCAATTTAAATCCTATTTGCTCCATAGATTTGCATGAATTGATATTTTTATCCCAAGCCTGCGCACGGATCTCATCTACATCTAAAGTTAAAAATAAGTAATTATATATTAAATTCCTTGCTTCTCGATTGACACCTGTACGCCAAAACTTACGTGCAATCCGCTGAGCCTCTGCCCTCACAATTAACTTTTTATTTTCATCCACCGTTGGCACAGAGATCCAATATGTCCCTACCATTTCCTTTGAGTGTTTCATTATAATTGACCAAGCTATAATATCTTTCAAATTTTTATAAGTATGTAACAGCTCTTTCATTTCATTACCATCTTTCGGGATCGTATTCGCTGTCCAACGATGCATATCAGGATCTTTCATTACCTCATACCACTCAGTGTGATCCTTTTCCGGTTCTACAGAGCGTAAGTATACTATGTCTCCTTCTAAATTTGGTATCTTCATCTTCATCTACGTTAACTCCTTTATTATTTACAAAAAGAAAGGCCTGAACATTATTTCGTTCAGACCTTTCTCTCTTAATCTTCCATCGTTGATAAGTCACCTGTTGGTAAGTTTAACTCCCACGCTTTTAATACGCGGCGCATAATTTTACCGCTTCTCGTTTTCGGTAATTTATCTCTAAATTCAATTTGTCTTGGCGCTGCATGAGCTGCTAGACCTTTCTTTACAAATTGACGAATTTCTTCTTTTAATTCTTCAGATGGTTCGTATCCTGCTCGAAGTGCGATAAATGCTTTAATGATTTCGCCGCGCACCGGATCAGGAATACCAATTACACCAGCTTCTGCAACAGCAGCATGCTCGATTAATTTGCTTTCTACTTCAAATGGTCCAACGCGCTCACCTGATGTCATAATTACATCGTCAATACGTCCTTGGAACCAGAAGTATCCATCTTCATCCATGTATGCAGAGTCACCTGATACGTACCAATCACCCGGCATGAAGTAAGACTCATATTTTTGCTTGTTATTCCAAATTCCACGCATCATAGCTGGCCAGCCTTTGCCAATTGCTAAGTTACCCATTGTGTATGGAGGTACTTCATTTCCTTCATTATCAACAATCGCTGCTTTCACACCTGGAATTGGTTTCCCCATTGAACCTGGACGGATTTCCATACAAGGGTAATTACAAATAACTTGTCCACCTGTTTCTGTCATCCACCACGTATCATGAATACGAAGTCCAAATGCGTTCATACCCCAGCGAATTACTTCTGGATTTAACGGTTCACCAACACTTAACACGTGGCGTACTTGTGATAAATCATATTTTTTAATTGCATCTTGTCCAGCACCCATTAACATACGGAAAGCTGTTGGTGCGCTATACCAAACTGTTACACCGTAATCTTGCAGCGCTTCATACCAAGCTTCTGGACTAAAGCGTCCGCCTAAAATAACATTTGATGCTCCAACTAACCACGGTGCGAAAATACCGTAAGCAGTTCCCGTTACCCAGCCTGGGTCAGCTGTGCACCAATATACATCATCTTCTTTTAAATCTAATACCCATTTCGCCGTTTGATAGTGCTGAACCATTGCGTTTTGCGCATGAAGCACACCTTTTGGCTTACCAGTAGAACCAGACGTGTAATGTAGAATTAAACCGTCTTCACGGCCTAACCATTCAATATGTAATTCTTTTGAAGCTTGTTCAAATAAAGGGTTGAACGCTACCGTCTTACCGCCTTCTTCTACATTATCTCCAACAAGGAAAACTGTTTTTAAAGCTGGTAAATCATTTAATGGTACACGCTCTAACAATTCAGGTGTAGTAATTAACACCTTCGCTTCGCTATCTTCTAAACGATCGCGAACTGCACCTTCCATAAATGCTTCAAATAACGGACCAACAATTGCCCCTAATTTCACTGCACCGAGAAGTGCGAAATATAACTCTGGGGAACGCGGCATAAAAATAAAAACGCGATCGCCTTTTTCTACATCGCCATAATTTTTCAGGACGTTTCCTGCTTTATTAGAAAAATCCTTCATTTCCTTAAATGTATACTTCTCTTTTCGCGATCCATCTTGATAATAAAGGGCTACTTTATTCTTTCGATCGGATTTCGCATGCTTATCAATTGCCTCATACGCCATATTTACTCGGCCTGTTTCATTCCAAGTAAAGTTTTTATTAACCTCTTCCCAGTTAAAATTTGCGTATGCCTCATCATAATTCGGCAAATTATTTTCTCCTTTAATGACAGGAAGCGTTTCTACTTTCATACTTTACATCCCCCTCCTATGTATTCTATTATCCATTATAATAACATTATTTAAAATTTTCAGTATATTTGTTGATTTTTAGACAAATTTTTAATGACAAATTTCGATTCACATCGCATATATTATAAAGTACGATATGAATAGATTCACAAACCCTCAAGGTGGTGAGCAATACATTGATTCATAAAAAAATATATAATGCTAGAAACTTAAAAACAGCGAAAGGCACTTTAATTATTGAAGGGCCTGTCTCTACACATAACTTAGAAATGTATGAGTTTCATCCAGACTTAATTGCGTTTCGTCCTGCCGAGCAGCAATATAAAGCAATTGTCGAAATTTCTAAATTGCCAGAAGCTCGTCTCATTATTGCTAGACATGACCAAACGATTGTTGGATATGTTACATACTTGTATCCTGATCCACTTGAACGATGGTCAGAAGGAAAAATGGAAAACTTAATTGAACTCGGGGCGATTGAAGTTGTCCCTGCCTTCCGTGGTTGCGCTGTCGGAAAGAACTTATTAGAAGTTTCAATGATGGACGATTATATGGAAGATTACATTATATTGACGACTGAATATTATTGGCACTGGGATTTAAAACAAACAGGCTTAAATGTTTGGGAGTACCGAAAAGTAATGGAAAAGATGATGAATGCTGGCGGGTTACAATGGATGGCTACAGATGATCCTGAAATTTGTTCACATCCTGCTAACTGTTTAATGGTCCGCATCGGTAAACGCGTTGATACGGATTCTATTCAAGCATTTGATCGTCTACGTTTTCACAATCGTTTTATGTATTAATAAAGGGGGCAACTGGAATGATTGTAGAAGAAATTATGAATCAAGATGTAGTGACGCTACATCCAAACGATACAATCGAAACAGCAATCCGAACCATACGTACGAAAGGCATTCGGCACATTCCAATTGTCGATCAAAATAATCATGTCGTAGGCATTATTTCTGATCGGGATGTAAGAGATGCAAGTCCGTCTATTTTAGATGAACAAGTTTCACTCGATATGCTGAAGCAACCGCTTGAACTGATTATGAAACATCCTGTTATGACTTGCCATCCTCTCGATTTCGTTGAGGAAATTGCTACTTTATTTTTTGAAAATAAAATTGGCTGTCTTCCTGTTACAAAGGCTGGAAAGTTAGTTGGAATCATTTCTGAATCTACAGTACTGCACACGTTAGTGAAATTAACAGGAGCACATCAACCAAGTTCACAAATCGAAATTCAAGTAAAAAACGAACCTGGTATTCTCGGAAAAGTAGTTGCTATTTTTAGTGATTTACAAATAAATATCGTGAGCGTTCTCGTCTACCCAGCAAAAGATGAGAATGATAAAGTACTCGTTTTCCGCATTCAAACGATGAATCCGCTAAAAGTGATTGATACACTTGAAGCAGAAGGCTACCGCGTATTATGGCCGAACATTATGGGGATGCAAGCATGAGTAGCGCGTTTATTTATTCGGATGACTTTCGGGGCTATTCATTTAGCCCTGATCATCCTTTTAACCAACTGCGCGTCACACTTACGTATGACTTATTACAAAAGGGTGGTTTCATCTCTCCTTCCCAAATCATCGCACCACGAATGGCTACAGATGAAGAGATCGCCTACGTTCATACAAAGGAGTACATAAATGCGGTAAAACGTGCTGGAGAAGGTAAGTTAGAAAAATCAATTGCGATGACATATGGACTCGGAACAGAAGATACACCTATGTTTCCAAATATGCACGAAGCTAGCGCATTACTCGTTGGCGGTACATTAACAGCTGTCGATGCTGTTCTTTCCGGGAAAGTAAAACACGCGCTTAATTTAGGAGGCGGTTTACATCACGGCTTCCGCGGCAAAGCATCTGGCTTTTGTATTTATAACGATAGTTCTATCGCAATGAAATATATTCAAAAGAAATACGGTTTACGCGTATTATATATTGATACAGATGCTCATCACGGTGATGGTGTACAGTGGTCTTTTTATGACGATCCCAACGTATGCACCATTTCACTACATGAAACTGGTCGATATTTATTCCCTGGAACTGGCGCTGTAAATGAACGCGGACAAGGGAATGGCTATAGTTATTCTTTTAACGTTCCACTCGATGCTTTTACAGAAGACGCATCGTTTTTAGATTCCTATCGAACTGTCGTAAAAGAAGTGGCCGCATACTTTAAACCGGATATTATTTTAACGCAAAATGGCGCTGACGCACATTACTACGATCCACTTACACACCTTTGCGCAACGATGAATATTTACCGTGAAATACCGAAGCTCGCTCGCGAAATTGCTAATGAATATTGCGAAGGTCGCTGGATTGCTGTCGGCGGTGGTGGCTATGACCACTGGCGCGTCGTCCCAAGAGCTTGGGCACTCATTTGGCTCGAAATGAACAACATCCAAAACATCTCAGGTTATCTCCCTCCAGAATGGATTGACGCTTGGAAAGGACAAGCAGAAACAGAACTTCCCCTCACATGGGAAGATCCAGACAACATGTATAAACCTATCCCCCGTAAACCAGAAATTGAAGAAAAGAATGCATTAACTGTAGCGAAATCTCTTGAAATTATTCGGAATAATATGACAAAATCTTTGTACTAAACGAAAAGGAGGCTCGTTTTTGAATAGCCTCCTTTTATTTGTATAATTACTACCCATGTCGTTTTTTGTTGGTAAATCGATATTCTGTGTCGAATCGCCGATATAGTTCGAGTTGTGGTCGATATATTCGAAAAATCGCTGATATATTTTAAGTTACTAATAAAAAAGGTCGTGATATTATGTGGACACAACAAATGATCCACACGAAACGTGGCACATTCGAACTTTTTACTAAAGGCAGTGGCGAACCGCTTTGTATTACACATCACTATTCACAATTTAATGAAACTGGTGATTACTTTGCGGATGTTTTCACTTCTACGCATCGTGTATTTCTCATTAATTTACGAGATGCTGGTAACTCGGCAAAAGCCAATTCAGAAAAAGAATTACGTATGATTGAAACGGCTCACGACTTAGAAGCAATACGAGAAGCATTACAACTTCCAATATGGCATTTCGCCGGCCATTCAACAGGTGGTATGCTTGGGATTTTATATGCAATTACCTATCCAAACTCCTTACAATCATTAGTCGTGGTGGGAGCCGCGGCAAGCAACTACACCGAAACACCCTATTGCATTTATTATCCGGAACATCCTCAGTTTCATTATATGCAACAGCTCATTGAAAACTTAAAAAGCCCTCACCTTACAAGTGAAGGACGGAAAGAACTATCTACTAAACGAACAAAATTATCTTTATATAAACCGGAAAACTACAACTCTTATTTTGATAAGCCAATCCAAAAAACAATGTCTGCTAACCGAATGAATGCTTTTTCTCACGAATATCCAGCATTTAATTTACGAGATCATTTACCTTCTATGAAAACAAAGACGCTTATTATATGCGGACGACACGATGTGCAGTGCCCGATTCAGTATTCTATCGAGATGCATGAGGGCATACGCAATTCTATTTTTGTGATATTTGAAGAGAGTAATCATTATCCTTTTTTAGAAGAAGCTGCTCAATTTATTTCTACTACTCAAAAATTTTATAAATCGTTACACTAGTACTGTTATTATTAAAGAAAGCTCGCAGCCTCTATAAGACTATGAGCTTTCTTTTCAGAAGAAATATTTCGTACTATATAAAAATAAAAGATAAAAGGAAAAGAGCACCAAACCTACATCAAGCAACACTGACTTTTTATCTCCTTCTTTCAAACCTTTCGTAATATTAAAAATGCTTCTAACTATCCAACCTAACACCAAAAATAACCAGCCGAAATGATCATTCGTATAATCGTCATCATAAAACATTTGTATTGCACCAATAATTAATAAAATAATTATAATATTAGTTCCAATCCTTAAGATCTTGTTTGATTTATTATCCTTTAATTCAGCCCCCAAAATGTTGCACTCCCCTTCAAACCATCGTGCGTATTAGCAGAGATGTTTTATCCCTCTTTATATTTTAACATAAATTACCTTATATATCCTTTTACTTACAGTTACAAATGTGGACAACCGTAATCATGTTCCCTCCATTGCAACATGCTCATAACTTTAAAGAGATAGAAAAGATTTTGCTAAAAGGATATAAGTAAAAAGCTAATTTTTGCCTTCCTCCCCCGCTCTATGCTACATTTAACTCGTTATATCAATATGAATAGGGTGGGAATACATATGAACAAACCGAAAATTGGGATGATTGGACTTGGAAGTATCGCACAAAAAGCCTATCTTCCAACACTTACAAAAGAAACAGATTGGAATTTTGTAGGGGCTTTTACACCTAATGCAGAGAAAAGGAAACAAGTTTGCCAGCAATACCGCATACAAGACTTCCATTCTATTGAAACATTAGCTTCAGAATGCGATGCCATCTTCGTTCATAGTTCAACTGCATCGCATTATGAAATCGTTTCTGAACTTCTGAAAAAAGGAATCGATGTTTATGTTGATAAGCCGCTAGCTGCTACAGTGGAACAAGCTGAGAAACTAGTCGAGTTAAGCGAAAAGTATAACCGAAAGTTAATGGTTGGATTTAATCGCCGCTTCGTTCCTATGTATGTTGCGGCAAAAGAGCAAGCTCATCATATTTCATGGATCCGAATTGAAAAGCACCGCACAAATAAAGTCGGGCCATATACGTACGACTTTACGATGTTAGATGATTACTTACATATTGTAGATACTGCTCGCTGGTTAGCTAACGATGAGCTTAACGTCGTTCATAATATGATGCAAATCAATGAAAAGAATGAACTTCTTTACGGACATCATACATATACAACTGCAAATGGAATGTTACTTTCTACCGCAATGCACCGCCATGCCGGTACAAATTTAGAACAAATTGAACTTGTCACAACAGGAAAAATCATTCGCGTAAAAAACATGAACACATTTGAAGTTGAGCAAGAAAATGCAGTTTCTCAAATTGGTTCCCCATCATGGGATACGACGTTAAAACAACGTGGTTTTGAAGATGCTGTTCATCATTTTATTGCATGTGTACAAGGAGATACAAAGCCTGTTGTAGATGGATTAGAAGGATTAAAAACGCAGCAACTGCTGCAATCCCTACTGGACGCTACAAGTAAAAATTAAAACGGATACATTTTTCAGAATTTACTTTCATTCCCATTTCCCCTTTATTTCTCACGCAAATTTCTATAGAATATGTTGATAGGAATTATAAATTTCATAATGAATCGTGGAAAGGATGGGATTAACACATGTGGAACGAGTTTAAAAAGTTCGCTTTCAAAGGGAATGTCGTTGATTTAGCTGTCGGGGTTGTAATCGGTGCTGCATTCGGTAAAATCGTTAGTTCTTTAGTAAAAGATATTATTACACCATTACTTGGTATGGTATTAGGTGGCGTTGACTTTACAAGTTTACACTTTGGATACGGTAAATCTGCTGTTATGTATGGTAACTTCATCCAAACAATTTTTGATTTCTTAATTATTGCAGCTTCTATCTTTATGTTTGTTAAAGTGTTCAACAAACTAACATCTAAAAAAGAAGAAGAAAAAGAGGAAGAAATTCCAGAACCAACAAAAGAAGAAGTTCTTCTTAGCGAAATTCGCGACTTATTAAAACAACAAAACTCTTCTAAAGATAGAGCATAATTGAACGGATAAAAAGGCATGCCCCTTAGGGACATGCCTTTTCTATATGCTATAACGTTTCCGAATTCATATGAATAAATAAAATAATACCAGCAACCATAAGTACCATAATACTACTTGCAAATAGTGTAATACCGATAAACATTAAACTTGTGCTCATTTCCGCCGATACACTTTCAATAAAAATAGAAATTACATACGTGATAAGGGCAATTCCCGCAAGAATACTTCCTGGAACAAATCGCTTTAAACCATTTTGTTTTAACGTCATATATGCAAAAATAGCAGTCATACAAAGCGTAATTATCCAAAGAACGATCATCTCTTTTCCCCCCTCACAAGCCTTTTCTTTCTATTATACATGACATTGCCCTATAATAGTTATTTTTACACTTATGTGACATATAACAAGGAATACCCCCAACTGTAGCGAAAGCATTACAACATACACTTACACAATGAGGAGTGGTTCATTTGGAATATACTACTGTAGGGGATTTAGAGTTAGTCGAACGATTCGATTATGTTATGATTGACTTAGACAAAGACGAAACGATGATAGAGGGAAATACAATTCAGTACGATACTTTGCACATAGAAGCATTATTACAAGGGTTAAAATGTGTTGCACAAACATGTATTGATCGCAATTTAAGCAACCAAGAGGAACTGTTCGCATTTCTAGAAGAAAATTAGCCCCAATTAAAAATGGTTATTTTTTCTATTTGTTGATATAATTATCATATATAAATATTCTTTATAAGGGAGTGTTCATAATGATTTGGATTTCACTAATCGTATTAGCCTATTTCATCATTCTCGTCCCAATACAGTATAACTACATTAAAATACTCAAAGAAAAACAGAAGAAAATGAATGTGTCACAAAACGAATTATATGACAACATGTCTTATGAAGAATCTCAAATACATTACCATTATCAAAGTAACGTATTTACAATACCTGCTTCGCTTGTTGCAAGTATTATTTATAAAGTGAAACATGCAGCATAATATGTACGCTGTAAAATTATTGTTTGAATCTGTTCATTCTGGTGAGCCTAATCCTCCGAAAATTGATGAGGATTATGAAAAGGATTGCGATACACTTTTTGAAGAAAGTATTATTCTTGTTAAAGCAAGCAGTTTGGAAGAAGCTCATGCACTAGGTGAACAAATCGCTATACAGTCTGAGCATACGTACGATAATATGTACGGTGAGCAAGTAACGTGGACGTTTCGAAAACTATTGCATGTGTTTGAATTAGACGAGACACCATTTGAAACTGGAAAAGAATTATACGCAAGATTTTTACACGTTAAGAAAAATGAAACGGTGAATACCGTAGTAAAAGCATACTATCCTGAATATGAATAAAAGCTCATAGCAATCGCTGTGAGCTTTTTTATCCTTACTTCGTTGAATCTCTAAATTGGATACGGTGAGGTAAGATAACAGTGTGATCTTCCACTTTTTCTTTGTTCATATACTTTGTTAATAGACGCATTGCTACTGCACCGATATCATACATCGGTTGTACAACTGTTGAAAGTTGTGGACGAACCATTAATGCAAGGCGTGTATTATCGAAACCAAGTACTTCTACATCAGTTGGTACATTTAATCCAGCGTCTTGTGCTGCGTGAATTACACCTAGTGCCATTTCGTCAGAAGATACGAAGATCGCTGTTGGCTTTTCATCAAGGCCCCAAAGCTTTTCAAATGCTTCGATACCTGAATCATATGTGTAATCTCCATCGATTACAAGATTTTCATCATATGAAATACCTGCTTCTTCTAAAGCTTTTTTATAACCTTGTAACTTCTTCGCGCTTCCCGCTTTATCAATGAAAGGACCAGAGACGAAACCGATACGCTTATGTCCTTGTTCAATAAAGTGCTTCATTGCGTCATAAGCTGCTTGTGTATAATCAATATTTACTGATGGCGTTTCATTTTGCTCATCAAATGACGCTGCTAATACGATTGGTACTGGAGACTTTTTGAATTCTTCAATGTGAATGTCTGTAATATCTTCACCCATGAAAACAATTCCGTCCACTTGTTTTCCAAGCATCGTATTTAATAAATGGAACTCTTTCTCTTTGTTTTGGTCAGAGTTACTTAAAATGATGTTATATTTGTACATTGTTGCGATATCTTCAATTCCACGAGCAAGTTCTGCATAAAACGTATTTGAGATATCAGGAATAATAACACCTACTGTAGTTGTCTTCTTACTTGCTAGTCCACGTGCTACCGCATTTGGGCGGTATCCTAAACGATCAATTGCTTCTAATACTTTCTTTCTTGTTGTAGGCTTTACATTTGGGTTACCGTTCACAACGCGTGATACGGTAGCCATTGAAACGTTCGCTTCGCGCGCTACATCATATATTGTTACGTTCATCTCATCGCACACTCCTTCTATTTTTGTTATCTATTTTTATGTATCGGTTACTTGAATGAAAAAAAGACATCAACTCTATTTGCAGATGCCACCAATCGTCCCGAGTTCTTCCTTTTACTAATGATACGATAAAAACGCAGACTCATACAATATTTTCCCGCAAAAGTTTCGAAAAAATTCGCTTCTTTTCTCGTATTTTCGTATTTTTTATGAAAAAAAGGGCATTTTTTGTAAAAATATAGATGTTTCATAAGTAGAAACCTTATTTCAAGCAGTACAATAGTAAATGAAATTTATATTGGTGATTTTTCGAATATATCGACCGCAGCTCAAAATATATTAGCGATTTCCCAAATATATCAACCACGACTCCAATTATATTAGCGATTTTTTTCATATATCGACTTACCAACAAAAGCCGACAATGATAGGCATTTGATGCACTGGACCTAGAAGTACTCCACAATTGGCCATAGAAGATCACATCTCCCTGTAGAATGCGTTACATCGACAATGCAAGGGGGAAATAGGTTTATTTTTTTAAAATCAGTACAGCGGAAATATGAAGCATATTACGCGTTGCTCCGTCCCATCGTACACTTTTATTTCCAATAAAAAAAGACAGTTTAAACACTGTCTTTTTTTATAAGAAGGAAACAAACGGTTTATCGCTGTTTTTCTCTTTTATAACAATTGCCTCGATTTTATTCTCAGACTTTATCTGCAATTGTACTTTTGCATCTTTCGGTAATTGTTCTAACATACTTTGAGCAGCCAGTTGGGTAAGGCCCATTAATTCTGTTTTACCGTTATATTTAATAACAATATCCATATTTAATGTATCCATTTGATCTTTCTTATAAGAAACTTTAGCATTTACTGGGATAAAGTCTCCAGGAGAAAAACCTTTCATTGCCTCAGCAAATTTATTTATTTTTGCATTATCTTCTCCATGTGCTTGTGTAAATTCATCAGAAGGATATGAATACGCTCTTTCTTCAATCGTATTCCAATTTCCAAGGTTCGTATCATTCTTTTGAACGGTAGCACTAGCAATATACGTACCATTTTTTAAAGAACTTGTACTTTCTTGCTTAAAGATAGCAAACGTAATTGGGGATTTATTATACTTGTCATTTTTATGAATAGCTTCAATAAGTTGCTTGGCAACTTCAGTCCCTTTAGACATTGCTTCTTCATTGGATACACTTGAAGACATAGCTAACCCAATTACAACGCCAGATAAACTTAATTCATTTGAATTCTGTTTCCCGAAATAGTCTTGTTCTATAATATTTGTCAAAACTGGTGCTTCTACTTTCGCGACTAGCTCATCAATTAACTTCTCAGGAATATACTGATTCAATTGAAGCACATGATTTTCTGTATCAAATTGCTCTTTTGCAATATTCATTAAACCATTTTCATACTCTGCTAAATCTAATTTAGAATTTGTTTTTACATTAGCTGTATTTATAACCTTTTGTTCTTTTAAAGGAATTACAGTTCTATAATAATCTTTAGAAACAGCAGTTCTCGGAATCATGCTTTTTTCTTTCGTATCTTTCTGTATAACTTCATCCTTCTTACTAATCGTATCATTACTACAAGCTCCTAGTAATAAACTTACGACTGCGAAGGATAATGCCATTTTCTTCATTACTTAAAACCTACTTTCAACAATCTAGTTATTTAGTTTGAACTATTAACAGTTTACCATTAAATATATTTCAACAAAAACAAAAAAAAGAAGCAAGCACCTTTCGCTTGCTTCTTTTTACTTAATATTCTCTTCTAAAGCATCTTTTTTAATGTTCCAATGAGACGTATTCCATACTACCATCCCATCTTTTATGTATAACACTTGCGGAGATTCATGTTTCATGCTGTACTGTTCTGCAACACGATTCGAAACATCTCTCGCATCTTGTACGTATAAGTAATACGCTGGTACCGCTCTTTCTTCACTACAATAAGCTTGAAATTCTGTATAGGCACCATGACTAATCGGGCATGTCGTACTATGTTTAAAAAGAACATAAGGCTCGTTTTTTTCTACTAGTACTTCAAGCTCTTCAATTGTTTCAAGTTTTGTCATATTCATTACGATTCACCTCTCATACGAAGTCTAGAGCGCTTCTCTTTCTTTTCAGCTTTTTTCTCAAGTCTTTCTAATTTACGCTCTTCTTTTTCAATTTTTTTCTCTTGTCTTGTCGCACGATAATGATTGTATACTTCAATTGCCGCGCTACTCCACTGTACAACTTGCGCTACTTTATCTGCATTATTTTCAATTTCGTCCGTAACAGACTCTGATACATTACGAAGTTTCGTATTTAAGGAATGGATTGTCGTTCCAATTCCATCTACACCCGATACTACTTTATTTAATGATTGTGACTTCTGTTGGATGTCATCAGCTAACGCATTTGTTTTATGTAATAATTGCTCCGTCTCTACGCTAATTCCTTGCATTTGCTTTTCTAAACCTTCTAACGTGCTTGCAACGTTTTCTAAAGTCTTCTGAACCGATAACAACGTTCTGCATACATACACTACTAATACAGCGAAAGCAACCGCGATAATAGCTGCACTTACATATAAAAGAACTTGCATTTCATCACTTCCTTTATCTTTTTCATACTTTCCCCTATTATACAATCATTTTCCGTTTCGTTCTAATCCCTATCTTTCCATTAGAATTTTCATACTTATTCGTTAACTTTAACATAAATGATTCAACAAATTCCACTAAGTAGGTTACAATAGGAGAGGATACATAATTAGTAGGGAGGCTTTACATATGAAAGATCCACGCATTGAAAAGTTAGCATACAATTTAATTAACTACTCTATCCGCTTACAAAAAGGCGAAAAAGTATTAATTGAAAACTTTGGCTTACAAAAAGAACTTGTAACTGCACTTGTTAAAGAAGCATATGCAGCTGGTGGTTTCCCATTCGTTTCTTTAAAAGATCATCAAGTAGATCGCTCTTTATTAATGGGTGCTACTGAAGAACATTTTGAACAAATCGCTGCATATGAAGCAAGCGTAATGAAAGATATGGACGCTTATATCGGTCTTCGCTCTGGCGATAACATTAACGAACAAGCTGACGTGCCAAGTGAAAGAATGCAAATTCACGGTCAAACAGTTGGTAAAAAAGTTCATAGAGACATCCGCGTTCCAAAAACACGCTGGGTTGTTCTTCGCTACCCAAATGCTTCTATGGCGCAGCTTGCTAAAATGAGCACAGAAGCTTTCGAAGACTTCTACTTCGAAGTTTGTAACTTAGACTACGGTAAAATGGATAAGGCGATGGATAGCCTTGTTACATTAATGAATAAAACAGATAAAGTACGCCTAACTGGACCTGGAACTGACTTAACATTCTCTATTAAAGACATTCCAGCAATTAAATGCTCAGGTCATTTAAACATTCCAGACGGTGAAGTATACTCTGCACCAGTTCGTGATTCTGTTAACGGTACAGTTTCTTACAACACGCCATCTCCTTACAACGGTTATACATTTGAAAATGTACAACTTAAGTTCGAGAACGGCCAAATCGTTGAAGCAACTGCAAACGATACAGAACGCATTAACAAAATCTTTGATACAGACGAAGGCGCACGCTACGTTGGTGAGTTCGCAATTGGCGTAAACCCATACATCTTACATCCAATGGGAGACATCCTATTCGATGAAAAAATCGATGGCAGCTTCCACTTCACTCCTGGACAAGCTTATGACGATGCATGGAACGGCAACAACTCGAACATTCACTGGGATTTAGTATGTATCCAACGTCCTGAATACGGCGGCGGCGAAATTTACTTCGACGACGTACTAATCCGTAAAGACGGACGCTTCGTTGTACCTGAATTAGAAGCTTTAAACCCAGAGAACTTAAAATAATGAAAAACGCTCGGGATTTTTTTCGAGCGTTTTTTTAATACTTTAATAACTCTTTCGCCACATCTTCTGGCACTTTAAAACTCATTTTCTTATTTTTCATTTCAACTTCAACATACGGGACATCTTTATATACTATCATCGTACCAATTTCATGTAATTCCTTTTTATCTTTACTCGACTCCGATAATTTTGTTGTACCTTCTTGATACATTTTAAATGTTTTCCCTTGCGGAGTATCTAAAGGAGCTGACTGCATTTCCCACTTATCCATTTTCATGACTTCAAACAGCTTTTCAATTTCTTTCTTATCGGTAATTACTTTCTTTTCAATTGAATCAGTAAGTGATTCAATTTCAACTTTTTGTGCCTTTTCTAAGTTTAGATCCGTCTTTTCCTTCTTCGTACTACATCCTATTAAAAGAAAGGATGCGGTTAGCAGAAATACAAATAACATAAGGACTTTTTTCATTTCTAATTCTCCTAACTATATAGAGCTACTTTTCTCGCTTTTCGTTTGCTGAAAATGAAAATAATATAAAAGCGCCACTGCGATAGTACCTATTAATATTGGTACATATAAAGGCAGATCCCATTTCATATATACTCTAGTGCAACCAATAAGCACAAATAAGATTTCTAAGCAAAACAAAGGTTTTACATATTTCATTTCTTCCCTACCATTTCTATTTTCACATGTGGATTCTCTTTCTCGATAAGCGCCAAGAATTCAGTCATATGTTGCGGCATCGCAACCATATGTACTTTGTATGCATTGGTCGTAATTTCAAGAGATTTCCCAACTTGACGAATGATTCTTATCTCTTTCAATACGATATCGTCATTTAAAATACCGTACTTTAATACACCATTTTCTACTTTATGCTTTTTAATAAACACTTCCCAAACGAGTGGTACATTAACAAGGAAGCATAAACCCATCCCAATTAACGCTGTCATCCACTGCTCTTTATTAACGATAATCATGACGAGTGGATATACAAACATAAAAGCTAACGTGAGACAAACGAAAATGACTACTGACTTACTTCTTTGAATCGGAAAGTTCATACACGCACCCACCTAACCTAGATTATACCACTTTTCCATTTTAATCCATAAAAAAGGCCATTTCTACATGACCTTCTTAAACAATATATCTATAAAATTTCTTATCCACCTGCAACACTGGAAAACTTTTTGGCAACTCATCTATACTCACACTTTGAAAACCATTCTTTTCATAAAAGCGATGTGCTGCTAAAAATTTAACTGTCGTTCCTAAGTAAATGTCTTTCAGCTTTTTATTCTCAGCCCACGAAATTGCCGTTTGGAGCAACTTATGTGATGCGCCCCACTCTTTTCCGCGAAACTCTTTTTTTACGAACATTTTTCTTAGTGCTACTTGATCGTTCCCAATATCTAATAAGGCCACTGTTCCAACTACTTTACTATCATAAGTTGCTACCCAAAAGTTGCCATGATTCCTTTGATAAAATGTTTCTATTTCAAGCAGGTCCGGCTGCTCTTCTTTCGTAATGGGGACATTGTACTCTTTTTGCTGAATATGAACGATAAGATCTACTACTTCATCTTGAAACGTACTTTCATACGGAATAATGCGTATCTTCTCGTTCATCGAATCTCCTTCCATTCTGAAGCTAGTAAACTATATACTGCGACATCATGAAAATGATCATATAACCATTCTTCATCTCTTAAAACACCATCTAACTTAAACCCTAAACGTTCTGGAATAGCGCGACTTTTCACATTTTCAACACCGCATCTAATTTCCATTTTATTTAATTTTAAATTCTCAAATGCATAGTGAAGTACAGCCTTCACGCTACGCGTCATAATACCTTTCCCGCCAGCATCTTCTGCCAGATAGTAACCGAGACTTGCCGCTTTCTTCCCCCAGCTCACTGGATGAATACCTACCATCCCAACGAGCTTTCCTTTATAACGTATGCCACTTTCAAAACCGTCTCCCTCTGCAAACTTCTTTAACCACATCGGACAAATCTCATTATAAGCATCAGCAGATTTCGTCCCATCTACCCAAGGAAGCCATCTTCTTAAATGATTGCGGTTTTGATTTATTAATTGATATAGTTCCTCTTTATGATGCTTTTCTAATAACTGTAATTCGATTTCGTCGTCTACTCGGAGTGTGAACATTTTTTTAGCTCCTCTTTTTATTTTTCTTATTATTCTAACATTTCTAAATAAAAAATGTTAAATATTCACACTTTCTTTTGATTTTATTTGTATAAAACCTGATGAACACAATACTCCCATAATAACTAATATCATCCCTATACATTGTGCGGGTGCTATATTTACTCCTTCTACAAAAGAAATAATCATTGTAACAACAGGGACTAGATTAAAAAATAAAGATGTCCTTGCTGCACCAATTTGAGCAATCCCATTGTTCCACCATAAGTAACCGAGCACACTCATTCCGATTGCCATAAAGAGAATCGCTCCCCATGCCAACAAAGGAATTTCTAAAACTGGTACTATACTTTTTTGTGTAGAAGATATGATCATAAAGGCAAGTGCACCAATAGTCATGGTATATGTCGTCGTTTGTATTGGATTACCAGTTTTAATAAACCTTCTGCCTAGCACGCCGTATAACGCCCAGCAAATATTCCCTAATAAAATATAAAAATCCCCTTTTGAAAATGATAAATGTTGTAGTATTGTAAACGAACCTTGTGTAAGTACAAAAACAACACCAAGTAGTGCAAGTAACATTCCAATACCTTGGCGCTTTACTATTTTCTCCCGTAAAATGACACTTGCTAACAGCGTCGTAACAAGCGGGTTTGTCGCCATAATAAGTGCACCATTCATAGCTTCTGTATGTTTCATTCCTAAAAAGAAAAAGAAGTTAAAACCGAATACACCAACAATACCTAACAAAAAGTAATAGACCCTGTTCTGCCTCCATACCTCCACCTCAAAATCTTTTCGTATTTTTAACAGACATAACATCACAAATGCAGCAATCCCAAAACGCCATGCCGCTATATGAATCGCTTCGAAATACTGCACCGCATATTTCGAAGCATTAAATGTTCCTCCAGTAAATATTGCAAATCCTAATAACTGCGCATATACTTTATTTTTCATTGCCGGCCTCCGAGTCTTTTCCTTCTAGAAAACCGTAATAAATTTCTAACTTCTCTTCTGTTAGCTGGACAACTTTTCGCAATTGTTCTTGCTGTTCTTTTAACCTTTCTAAGTGAGTTGTTAAAATTGAAATTCTCTTTTTCACTTTCGCTGGTACTTCCTCCTTCCTCTGCCTAATTTCTTCTATAATGCATCCATCACTTGCAAACTCAGCCATCTCTTCTAATGACATTCCAGTTTGTTTTAGCGAATATAAAAATTTTAATAGGCGCACATCACCTTCTGTATATTGACGAATCCCGCTATTTCGCGTTGGCGGTGGTAATAATCCTAATTTCTCATAGTAACGCAAAGTATGAATACCCATTCCTGTTAATTCTGCTACTTCACCGATTTTATACATGTTTTCTCCCCCTTGTTTTTACATATTCATCTTACAACCTAGAGTTAACTCTAGGTCAATACGTAAATAAAAATACAACTATATATGATTGATATATAGATACGTATCATATATAGTTAAAGTATGGAAAAAAATGATAATTTTATAATTCAATTACGTAAAGGTGTTTTTGATCTCGCTATTTTGTCTTTAATAAGTAAACAACCTATGTACGGATACGAAATTACAAGTGCATTACAAGATATCCCTGTATTTCATATCCCAAACGGCTCGATTTATCCTATATTAAATCGAATTACGAAAAACAACTGGGCTGTTTCCTATTGGGAAGAGTCCGGCGATGGTCCAAAAAGAAAATACTATCGCATTACAGATGAAGGGAGAGAAATTTTACATAATCGCTTACATGATTACGAGGCAGTTTATCATGCTCTAATGTTACTAGCTAAAGGAGAGGATAAAAAATGAACAAAGAACAATTCTTTGCAAATGAACTCATTGCTTCTTTCTTACATGACCTCCACAAAGGTTTAATGAACTTACCTACATCAGCACGAGAACAACATATGTTAGAAATTGAATCCGATTTATACGAAAATGCATTAAGTAAAGAAAGTGAAGGGATACCATTAGGAGTTATTCCTTCACAAGTGATTGAAGAATTTCTTCCTCCAAAAGAATTAGCAAAGGTAATTGCAGCAGAATATACAGACGTTATTCAAGATGTACAGCAATCTACGAATACATTTATTAAATACTTTACAGGTTTTTCAATTGCTCCACTTGGCGCTCTATCAATACCGATTGTACTTGGTTTTATCAATATTTCAGCCTGCTTGCCATTTTTACTAGCCTTTATCGCCAGCAACATTTGGTTTATTTGTAGAAAAAATCATTGGAATATAAAGCAATTACAATTTTTAAAAACAGTGATTTCCTTTAGTACTAGCGCTTTGATTGCACTTCCATTTGCATTTTTCGCGATTCGAATTATGATTACAAAACAATTCGATATGTTTTCATTCTATTATTTAATTGGATATGTACTTTTTAGTTCAATTTATATCGTTTTGTTAAAACAACTCTACAAAAAGAATAAACAATACCAACCTATCAATGCTTTTTAAATGTATCGAACACAACAAAAAAGACGCACAGCTAAGGCTATGCGTCTTTTCTATTACTTCTCTGCAACTTGAACTTCTTTTACGTAAGCTGCTTCGAATTTTTGGATGTCTCCTGCGCCCATGAAAATGAGAACGCCGTTTTTATGTTTCTTTAATACATCCGTTGTTGTATCTGTAATTAATTCTGCACCGTCAATACGCTTTTGCAGATCTTCGATTGTTAATTCACCTTTGTTTTCGCGCGCTGATCCGAAAATATCACATAAGTATACTTGATCAGCTTTGCTTAAGCTTTCAGCGAACTCATCTAAGAACTTTTCTGTACGTGAGAATGTGTGTGGCTGGAATACAGCGACAATTTCACGCTCTGGATGTTTTTGACGAGCTGCTTCAATCGTTGCATTAATTTCTGTCGGATGGTGTGCGTAGTCATCGATAATAACTTGCTCTCCCATCGGCTTCTCATTAAAGCGACGTTTTACGCCTTCAAAAGTTGTTAACTGATGCTTAACTGCTTCTACATCAACATTTTCATAATGGCAGAGCGCGATTACTGCTAATGCATTTAATACGCTGTGATTGCCGTATCCTGTAATTTTGAACGTGTCATAGTACGTATTACGAACGAATACATCGAAAATAGTACCATCTGTTCTCTTTTGAATGTTACGTGCTTGGAAATCATTATCTTCTCCAAATCCATAGAAAATAACAGGTACTTTCGCTTGAATTTTTTGAAGTTCTTCATCATCTCCACATGCAATAATGCCTTTTTTCACTTGCAATGCCATCTCTTGGAATGCACTGAATACATCATTGATATCTGTGAAATAATCTGGATGATCAAAATCAATGTTTGTCATAATCGCATAGTCTGGATTGTAAGACAAGAAATGACGACGATACTCACAAGCTTCAAATACAAAATACTTACTATTTTCTACCCCATGCCCTGTTCCATCTCCAATAAGGTAAGATGTAGGGTGTGCACCTTGCATTACATGGGCTAACAAACCAGTTGTTGATGTTTTTCCATGTGCACCAGTTACAGCAACACTTGTGTATTGGTTCATAAGGTCACCTAAGAAGTGATGGTAACGATGTACTGGGATGTTTAATTCTTTTGCTGCTACGATTTCTTCATGCGTATCAGGGAATGCATTTCCTGCAATAATCACTTGTCCTTCTTTTACATTACTTTTATCAAAAGGAAGAATCGAGATACTACGCTTTTCCAACGCTGTTTGTGTAAAGAAACGCTTTTCATAATCAGACCCTTGAACAGTATGCTTCATGTCATGAAGAATTTGCGCTAATGAACTCATTCCTGTTCCTTTAATTCCTACAAAATGGTAAACTGTCATCTTAAAGAACCTCCAACATTTCGAACTAATACAACGGCCTATCTATAAGACAGTATATGAATCTTTTCTTATTTTGGTAATCATCATACATTTTTGATGTAGTGAAGTTATTCTTCCCTTCACTTATCAGGATAAACTCGTACGTACTTCTTTTTTATGTCCATAACAAATCCATTATAGCAAAAAAGAAGCCGCTATACTATGATAACAGAAAAACTGATAGGGTCAATCACCTATCAGTTTTTCTCTCTCTTACATATCTTCTCTTTTTTCTAATTGAACACGTTCTAGACGTGGGTTTGGACGATATTTACGACCAGCTTTCGCTTCTGGTTTTCCATTTAATTCTACGTTATCACCAGTAAAGCCAATATTCATTTTTAATAAGCTACTTCCTACTCCGTATATATCAACAGGTACGTTTTGAGCTTCAAATTCACGAATACGCTTCTCATCAAATCCACCAGTTACAACGATGTCTACATGCTGGAATCCTTCTTCATCAAGTGCTTTACGAAGCGCGAATACAAGCGATGGGTTTACACCACGTGGATCGAATGTTCCAAGTACTTCTGGGTGGCGAATGAAGTATTGATCAATCATCGTGCGGGACGTATCTACACGTACACCTTTTAATGTTGATCCAAATTCACGCGCTACGCGAAGTGCATCTGTAATGACATCATTGTTGTAATCAATTAATACAACTAATTCATCTTCTGGAAATTTCTTATGATATGCTTTTGCCGCTTCCACAACATCACCATTAAACATTTGAATTAATGCGTGAGGCATCGTCCCCATACCACTTTTGCCCCACCATTCATTCATCGCATGCGTCGCTTGTGCGCTCATACCTCCGATGTATGCTGCATAACCGTCACCAGCTTGTTGTGTATAATGATCATCACGATCTCCCATGAAAATAACTGGTTTTTCTTTATCTACGCTACGCGCAGCTTGGACAACGTTATATACGTTTGTCGCAACCGATGTACGACGAGCTAAAATCCCATCAATGACACCTTCTAAAAATCCGAAATTTTCATAAGGACCATGAATTGTTAACACTGTTTCAAATGGACTAATTTTATCGCCATCTTTTAAAGAGTTAATCTCAAGTTCCTCAGGATTTTTAGCGAATGTTTGTAGCAATGCAATGACTTCATCTGTTCCGCAAAGAACTGCATTTTCCTTTTGGAAAAATTGCATCGTTACAACACTTTTCGGGCGAAATTCTTCGATGATTTCTCTAGTCTTTAAAAAGTAAACGGCAGAGAACCAACCTTCTCCAACGCGTTCGTCAAATTTAAATGTTTTATTTGTTAGTCTATTTATTTCACCTTTTAATTTTAATTCAATTTCTTTCATGTCGCTTTACTCCCTACTTTACTATCCAACATTTTCTCTTAGTATACAGCAAAACCGTTTACTATACATTTGTTTCCTGCATAGCGGCAAATTCATCCTCAGAAATAAGGACGTCTCTTGGCTTCGTTCCTCTACCTTCAGAAATAATTCCTTGCGATTCCATCTCTTCAATGAGACGTGCCGCACGATTATAACCGATGCGGAATTTTCGCTGTACAGAAGATGTGGACGCTCCCCCTTGTTCTACAACAAATTGACATGCATCAAGGAACAATTCGTCTTCCGACTCAGCTTGTTCTGTTTTCGCTAATAAATCCTCTTGCTTAAATAAGTAATTCGGCTTCATTTGCTTTTTCACATGATCAACTGTTTTTTCAATCTCATCATCCGATACATATACACCTTGTACACGAACTGGCTTAGATGTACCGTTCCCTAAGAATAACATATCACCACGGCCAAGTAATTTCTCCGCGCCCCCAATATCGATAATCGTACGCGAATCAACTTGAGACGATACTGTAAACGCAATACGCGTTGGAATGTTTGACTTAATTAAACCTGTAATAACATCTACAGATGGACGCTGCGTCGCTACTAATAAATGAATACCACAAGCACGTGCTTTTTGCGCAATACGACAAATCGCTTCCTCAACATCACCAGGTGCTACCATCATTAAATCGGCTAACTCGTCAATGACAATAACGATATAAGGTAATGTCTCTCCTGGAATTTCTCGCTCACTTACAATCGTATTGTAGCGAGTTAAATCACGAGCACCTGCGTGTGCAAACAATTCATAACGGCGCTCCATTTCCTCAACTGCCCATTTTAATGCAGCTGTCGCTGCTTTTACATCCGTAATAACAGGCGCTACAAGATGCGGAACAGAATTGTATGGTGCAAGCTCTACCATCTTCGGATCGATTAACATTAACTTCACTTCATGTGGTTTCGCTTTATATAAAATGCTCGTTAAAATGGCGTTAATACACACACTTTTACCAGAACCTGTTGCACCCGCAATAAGTCCGTGTGGCATTTTTCGAATATCCGTTACAATTGGATCACCTGAAATATCAAGTCCAAGCGCAACCGTAAGCGGTGATTCGCTCTTTGTAAACACAGGACTTCTTAAAATTTCACGAAGAAATACTGGCTTACTTTCTTTATTTGGAACTTCGATTCCAATCGCACTCTTTCCTGGAATCGGCGCTTCAATACGAATATCTTTCGCCGCTAAACTTAGCTTAATATCATCACTTAAGTTTGTAATTTTATTTACTTTCACACCTGGATCTGGCTGTACTTCAAAACGAGTTACTGCTGGACCTTGCGATACATTTATAACATGTGCGCCAACATGGAAATTATTAAACGTTGTATCTAATAATTCTTTCTGTTCTTCCAACCATTCCGTATTATCTAACGCTGCTTGCTGCGGAATCGATAGCAATGTTAATGGTGGAATCGTATACGTCGGTGGTGTTTGCAATACATTTCGCACATCGTTCTCTCTTTGATTTACAACATATGCTTTCTCTTCTACTTCCGTACTTGAAATTGGCTTTTGTACTTGCTCCGCCACTACTTGTTGTACTGGTTGCACTTCTTTCACTTGTGGTTCTACCACTACTTGCTGCATTGGTTTTTCTTCCACTTGTGGTTCCACTACTACTTGTTGCATTGGTCTTTCTTCCACTTGTGGTTCCACTACTACTTGTTGCATTGGTTTTTCTTCCACTTGTGGTTCCACTACTACTTGTTGCATTGGTCTTTCTTCCACTTGTGGTTCTACCACTACTTGCTGCATTGGTTTTTCTTCTACTTGATGTACAGACTTATTCTCTACTCGTTCACTCATAGAAGGTTGCATTGCATTCGTTCTAGCCGCATGTCTTTCCATTAATCGCGTTCTGTCTTGTTTCAACATAACAACATTAAATGGTACGTGACGCTTTTTCTCACGTTTTGGTTCTTCTTTTTGTACAACTGGTTGTTCTTCTACAATCGGTGCTTCTTCTACAACTGGTTGTTCCTCTGCGACCGGTGGTTCTTCTACAACTGATTGTTCTTCTACAACCGGTTGTTCTTCTACGACCGATGGTTCTTCTACAACTGATTGTTCTTCTACAACCGGTGGTTCTTCTACAACTCGTTGTTCTTCTACAACCGGTGGTTCTTCTACAACTCGTTGTTCTTCTACAACTGGTTGTTCTTCTGCGACCGGTGCTTCCTCTACAACTGATTGTTCTTCTGCGACCGGT
>NZ_JBVVXV010000018.1:0-138130 GCF_055902415.1 Bacillus sp. SSR7
CTCGGATCAGGATCAACACTCGAATCAACACAAATCAGAGCAAGGACAACAGCAAAACTCTAAACAAAACAGCTCGGAGCAAGGGCAACAGCAACACTCTAAGCAAGACAACTCGGAGCAGAATCAACAACAACACTCTAAACAAAACAACTCAGATCAAGGGCAACAGCAGCAAAACTCTAAAGGTAATAGTATTTATGATTTTACGAAACCAGAAAAAGACCGTATCCATTCTCTACAAAATTTAATAGAGAAGCTGAAAAAGTCTAGTGATTTTGTGAATTATCATACATCCGACGACGAAACGATGCCTTATTGGATTTCTTACTATCGTCCTTCGCTTGATGGAGAGAAATTACAAAAATATTTAATGCCCACTCTTTTAGAACGACCTAATGCATCACTAGAAGAGCTGAAGGAACATATTCCGATGAGCGGCATTACAATTACGAACGATTTACAAAAAATTGAAGACATGGTTTTAAAAGGGCATGCGATTGTTCAAGTAAATCAACAAGATCAAAAATGTATGCTCGCAAATATTGCAATTGATAATTATCGTGCGCCAACTCCTCCTTTAAACGAATCGACTGTTATTGGTCCGCAAGAAGGTTTTGTAGAGGATATTGATACAAACATAAATTTAGTACGAAAACGTCTTCCTGTTTTAGATTTACAAACAAAAGAGATGATTATCGGTGAGTTTTCCAAAACAAAAGTTGTCATGATGTATTTAGACAACCTCGCTGAAAAAGATAATGTTGATTTTCTAGAGGAGTCTTTACGTGCTCTTGAATATGATCAAATTAATGATAGCGCTTATATACAAGAATTGATGGGAGAAAAATCGATTTTCCCTCTCTATATCAATACAGAACGCACTGATAGAGTTACAAAAGCACTAATCGATGGTAAAATCGCTATTTTTGTGGACGGTTCTCCAAGTGTTTTACTAACACCTGTATCCTATTTCGATTTTTTTATTTCACCAGAAGACTACAACGTCTCCTGGATGTACGCTACATTTTCAAGGATTTTAAGATTAATTGCCGTTCTATTTTCAATTTGTGCTACACCGTTATACGTTGCAGTTTTAAATTATCATTATGAACTCATTCCAAGTGATTTACTTGAAACTTTAATTTTATCAAGAGCACAAGTACCATTCCCGCCTTTAATTGAAGCACTCTTTTTAGAACTTGCAATCGACTTACTGAGGGAAGCTGGCGCGAGGTTACCGATGAAAGTTGGTCAAACGCTCGGTATTGTAGGCGGTATCGTAATCGGGCAAGCATCTGTACAAGCTGGTTTAACGAGTAATATTTTATTAATTATCGTTGCCTTATCAGCACTCGCTTCCTTTATTACACCTATTTATAAAATGGGTAATGCGGTTCGATTACTACGCTTCCCATTTCTCATATTTGCAGAAATAGGAGGACTTTTCGGGATTTCTCTTGGATTTATCTTCTTATTTACGCATCTATTTAGACTTACTTCTTTACGCAAGCCATACGCTTTGTTCTACCCAACAAGACAACAATCTGTTAAAGATTCTTGGATTCGTTTCCCTTTAACAATGATTGATACAAGAGATGTACAAGCAAGACCACAACATGTAAAAAAAGCAGCGAAAGGAATTTCAACAAAACATAGATCGGACTTTGATGATTAAGAAATGAGGTGCATTCGATGAGTAAAGTTCAAGAAAAATATCAAATATCTCCTATCTTCGTTTTCTTCTTAATTCACGGTGCACAGTTCGGTGCTGGCGTTCTCGGCTTCGCTCGAATCATCGCAAAGGCCGCTGGATACGACGGATGGATGGGCGTTCTAATCACAGGACTCTGTATCCATCTCCTTATATGGATGATGTATTTTTTATTAAAAGAAACAAATGGAAATTTAATTGATTTACAAAGGCAAACGTTTGGAAAGTGGATAGGGAATGTCTTTAATATCATCTTTGCAGCTTATTTTTTAATCGTCAGTATTTCGGTTATTCGAACGTATGTCGAAATTATTCAAGTATGGATGTTTCCTACCGCTTCCACCTTTATGTTAACACTCTTTTTGTGCTTAGTTAGCTATTACATTATCTCTTCTGGATTTCGTGTAATTACCGGTATTTGCGTCATCTCTGTTGGTGGTACATTAGGATATTTATTTCTAAGCTTATTCGTTTTGAAATATTCACATTGGGATAATTTACTACCTATATTCACACATTCTTTTTCAGACATTTTAAAATCCGCTCAACTGTCAATCTACAGTATGACCGGTTTTGAGATTTACCTCATGGTATATCCATTTGTGAAAAAGCCTATGCAATCTCATAAATACGCTCAGCTTGGAGCACTATTTTCAAATCTTCTATATTTATTTAGCACCCTTTTAGCCTTTGCATTTTTTAGTGAAAAACAATTGTTAAAAACGATATGGGCACAACTTTCTATGACCCAAGTCATTCAATTACCATTTATAGAAAGACTCGAATATATTGCAATTTCAGGCTATGCACTCGTTATTATTTCAAGTTTTATCCTCCCTTTATGGGCGTCAATGAGAGCAACTCACGAAATATTCCGTGTAAAACAAAGGGGTGTTTTAATCGCTTTTATCTTTATCACTCTCATTGTTTCACAACTTTTAACAAACAGACAAGATATTAATAACTTTATTAGTAATGTATCAAAGGTTAGTTTTTGGCTCATTTATGTATACATCCCAATCCTATTTATTATTGTGTGGGTGAAAAGAAAATGGAAAAAATCAAAAGCACAAGCAAATTAATACTTATTTCTTGTATAACATTATTCAGTCTAACTGGATGTTTACAAAAAAATATTATCGACGATGTACAGCTGATTCAAGGAACAGTTTTTGATGCAGCAAAAGATAATAAAGTAAAAGTAACATTCGTTTGTCCGGTTCAAAAAAAGGGAAATAAAGTTCAAGTTTTTGAAGGAACTGCAAATGCGGTAAAACAAGTAAAAGCAAACACATCTTTAGAGTCTTCTCAACCTTTTGCTAGCGGGCAAATGCGTGTCGCTCTATATACGATCAGACTTGCAAAAAAAGGAATGTCTACTTCATTCGATACATTACTTCGAGATGTAAACATAGGGAACGCTTTATATGTTGGTTTATTAGAGGGGAATGGTACTGAACTTTTAAAAGGCAAATATTCGACTTCATACAACGTTGCAATTTATATAAAAAAGTTGCTAGAACATAATATGGAGACCGGTCCTTTACCAACTGATAATCTCCATGTAGGAGCATTCCGTTATTATCAAGAAGGGCAAGACTACTATATTCCCATTCTAAAGAAGCATGGTGATAAAATAAAAATTACCGGAATTGGCCTTTTTAAAAAGGATAAATATATCGGTAAAATTGCGGAAAAAGATATGTTCATATTTAAAGGACTATTAGAGAAACATAAATTAGATTCACATGAATTTAAAACAGATTCTGCGTATGTAATGATTAATAATATTCGTTCTGTTCCAACTTACGATATAAAAATTAAAAACGGGAAGCCTTCTTTTTTCATTCACGTTCATCTTGATGCACGTATTCAAGAACTATCAAAGCAAATTAACTTAGAAAATAACAAGAACACAAAAAACATTGAAAAAAATGTTCAAAAACAATTAGATAAACAAGCTGCTAAGTTAATTAAGCAACTTAAGTCTTTAGGCGTCGATCCTCTCGGGCTAGGTGCTAAATATAAGCAACATTATCGCCCATTCAAATTAGAAGAGTGGAGACAAATGTACAAAGATGTTCCAGTTACTATAAAATACACCGTAAATATTACAAATTCTGGTGTAATTGAATGAGAAATGATTGAACTCCTCTCTCCAGCATGATACAACGGAAAGAGGAGTTTTTATTTTAGATAGAGAGAGAAGATATTTATGGGGGAGCTTATGTCTAAAAAATTAGTAAAGCCTATTTTAAATGGTATTTTATTTCTCGGCGTCTTTTTATTTGCTCATACATATTTAAAAAATGTTTCCTTCACACGTTATTTACTTGTCGTTATCCCTATGTTACTCGTTGGTATATTTGGCATCGATCTTATTTTATCCATTTTAATTAAGAAAGAAGAATAACAGGCGAGCATCTTATTTTCTATAAGATGTTCTTTTCATTTCATAATCACCTTATGTTACAATGGGATTCGGCACAAAGCGAGAAAGGATGAAACAACATGACAAACGAAAAAGGTTTAGATAAAGGGTACGAACTTGTTGCGAAAATGCACGAAGTATTCGGACATCCTGTGACAAATACTCCAACAAAATTAGCAGAAGAGCGCGCAAAAATCCGTGCGAGTTTTATGCAAGAAGAGCTAGAAGAATTTCTAGAAGCAACGACTGTTGAAGATCAATACGATGCACTGATTGACCTTATTTACTTTGCATTCGGCACGTTTGCCGAAATGGGCGTACGTCCTGATAAAGGATTCGAAATTGTAAATAATGCAAACATGGCAAAACTATTCCCTGATGGGAAACCAAGATTCCGCGAAGGCGACGGCAAAATTCTAAAACCTGAAGGCTGGCAAGCACCAGAGCCACAACTTCGTGCTGAAATCGAACGTCAACGCCAAGAAGCTGAAAAAAACTGCTAGGATTTCCTAGCAGTTTTTTATTATGTCTTTTTTCTTTTGGCTCATTAATGACCCACGTGTCCAGCATGCCCTGCTGCTCCACCAATGCTAGCTGCTCCTGCCGCTGCCCCTCCTGCCCCCATTCCACCTGTCCAAGGAGAAGATTGTTGTTGTTGATACTGTTGATACTGTTGGTGTTGTTGGTGTTGTTGACCTTGATGACCATGTTGGCCATGATGACCGTGCTGACCGTGCTGACCTTGATGGTGATGCTGGCCATGGTGACCGTGCTGACCTTGATGGTGATGCTGACTATGGTGACCGTGCTGGTGGCCTTGATGTGTTTGATAAAGAACAGCTTGCGGATGAATGTGGTGTTGACCGTGGTGATGTACTTGTTGTTGGTGATGATGTACATGGTGGCCGTGTTGGCCTTGGTGATGGTGATGACCTTGATGACCGTGCTGACCTTGGTGATGGTGATGACCTTGATGACCGTGCTGACCTTGGTGATGGTGATGACCTTGATGACCGTGCTGACCTTGGTGATGATGATGTACATGGTGGCCGTGTTGGCCTTGGTGATGGTGATGTACATGATGACCATGAACAGCTTGCGGATAACCACCTACTCCGCCTGCCACAACACCTACTCCCGGTACCGGAAATCCTGTTTGTACTCCTCCAACGAAAGATGGGAATGTAGTTGGTACCCCTACTGGAATTCCTGTCTGTACGCCAGCTACCGATGTTGGAAATCCTCCTGTTACTGTAGGCATTCCAGCCCCTGATGTCGAAAAGCCTCCCATTAATGTAGGCATTCCAGTTTGCATACCAGCTACCGATGTCGGAAAACCTCCTGCTGCTCCGCCCATCCAGCTCGGAATACTACCGTATCCTTGTTGGCCAGCTCCTCCCATTAACATCATTTGTTCATAACTATCCGAACCACCTCCGAAAAAACCATGTGGTGCATTATTGTCCATCCCTTTCATTCCTTTCACCTCTTCTACTCAATTTAGCCTACCTTTTCTATCATATTTCCTATAGAAAAATAGGTGTTTGTCTGTATGGGAATTCCGCTCTTTTATTTGTACGTAATGGAATAATTGAAAACTTACACTAAGGTGATCCAGAGATTATTTTCTACACAAAAAAGCTCAGAGTATACATACTCTGAGCTTTTATTTAGAATGAATTAGTTTGCAACAACATTAACAAGTTTTCCAGGAACTACAATTACTTTACGAACTGTTTTACCTTCAATTTGGTCCTTAATTGCTTCAAGTGCAAGTTGTTCCATTTCTTCTTTTGATGCGTCTTTACTCATTGTTAGTTTTGCGCGAACTTTACCCATAACTTGAACAACGATTTCAACTTCATCTTCTACAAGTTTAGACTCATCAAATGTTGGCCAGCTTGCATATGTGATTGTTTCATTGTATCCAAGTTTGCTCCATAGCTCTTCCCCAATGTGAGGTGCAACTGGTGCAATCATTTTTACGAATCCTTCTACATATTCTTTCGGAAGTGTTTCAGCTTTGTATGCATCGTTGATGAATACCATCATTTGAGAAATCGCTGTGTTAAAGCGAAGCTCTGCATAGTCTTCTGTTACTTTCTTCACTGTTTGATGGTAAGCTTTTTCAAGCTCTTTATTTGGTGCATCAGTAATTTTCTCACTTAATTCACCGTTATCTTGAACGAATAGACGCCATACGCGGTCTAGGAAACGACGAGCTCCGTCAAGACCATTTTCAGACCAAGCAATTGAAGCATCTAATGGTCCCATGAACATTTCGTATAGACGAAGTGTATCTGCCCCGTGGCTTGCTACGATATCATCAGGGTTTACAACGTTACCTTTTGATTTACTCATTTTCTCGTTGTTTTCACCTAGAATCATACCTTGGTTGAATAATTGTTGGAACGGCTCTTTCGTTGGAACTACACCAATATCGTATAATACTTTATGCCAGAAACGAGCATATAGTAAGTGAAGTACAGCGTGTTCTGCTCCGCCGATATAAATATCAACTGGAAGCCATTGTTTTACTTTTTCAGGATCTACAAGTGCTTCGCTATTGTTTGGATCGATGTAACGTAGGTAGTACCAGCAGCTACCAGCCCATTGTGGCATTGTGTTTGTTTCACGACGACCTTTTTTACCAGTTTCAGGATCAACAACATTTACCCACTCGTCAATGTTAGCAAGTGGTGATTCACCTGTACCTGAAGGACGGATGTTTTCTGTTTTCGGAAGAACTAATGGTAATTCTTCTTCTTTCACAGCTGTCATTGTGCCATCTTCCCAGTGGATTACTGGAATTGGCTCGCCCCAGTAACGTTGACGGCTGAATAACCAGTCACGTAGACGGTACGTTACTTTTTGATTTCCTGCGCTCGTTACTTCAAGCCATTCAATCATTTTTGCGATTGCTTCTTCTTTATTTAAACCATCAAGGAATGCTGAGTTTACGTGTGCACCATCACCTGTGTATGCTTCTTTCGTAATGTCTCCGCCTTTTACAACTTCCTTCATTGGAAGATTGAACGTTGATGCGAATTCATAGTCACGCTCATCATGAGCTGGAACTGCCATTACAGCACCTGTTCCGTAAGTTGCAAGAACGTAATCAGCGATCCAGATTGGTAACTTCTCACCATTTACTGGGTTAACTGCGTAAGCACCAGTGAATACACCAGTTTTCTCTTTCGCAAGTTCTGTACGCTCTAAATCACTCTTCATTTTTACAGAATTAATGTAAGCTTCTACAGCTTCTTTTTGTTCAGCAGTTGTAATATCAGCAACAAGTGCATGTTCCGGAGCAAGTACGCAGTAGCTTGCACCGAATAATGTATCAGGACGCGTTGTGAAAACTGTGAACTTCTCGTCTGTACCATCGATGTTGAAGTGTACTTCGGCACCTTCAGAACGACCAATCCAGTTACGTTGCATATCTTTTAAGCTTTCTGGCCAATCAAGCTCATCTAGATCTTCTAATAGACGATCTCCGTAAGCTGTAATTTTTAACATCCACTGTCTCATCGGACGACGCTCAACTGGATGTCCACCGCGCTCACTCTTACCGTCAATGATTTCTTCGTTTGCAAGTACTGTACCAAGTGCTGGGCACCAGTTTACAGGTACTTCATCAACGTAAGCTAAGCCTTTTTCAAATAGTTTTAGGAAGATCCATTGTGTCCACTTGTAGTAGTTTGGATCTGTTGTATTTACTTCACGGTCCCAATCGTAAGAGAAACCTAATGATTTAATTTGGTTACGGAATGTATTAATATTATGCTCTGTAAATTCAGCTGGGCTGTTTCCAGTATCAAGTGCATATTGCTCTGCTGGAAGACCGAATGCATCCCATCCCATTGGATGAAGAACGTTATATCCTTGCATACGCTTCATACGAGATAAAATATCTGTCGCTGTATAACCTTCCGGATGTCCTACGTGTAAGCCTGCACCTGATGGATATGGGAACATATCTAGTGCATAAAATTTTGGTTTTTCTGTCTCATCTGGCGTACGGAATGTTTTATTCTCTTCCCAGTACCCTTGCCACTTCTTCTCAATTTCTTGATGATTAAAGCTCATGAGATACCCTCCTTGAAATTCTATTTATTTTCACCGCCCAAAATACAAAAAACCTCTCATCCCTAGAAAGGGACGAGAGGTTATAGATTCCCGCGGTACCACCCTAAATTAATGTAAAAATATACATTCGCTTAGATCCGTAACGTGGATTAACGGCAATTGCTACTATTAGTTTCACAACTGCAACTCAAAGGCGAGTTCATAACGAAACGTGGATTGACTTGCACCGACCGTCAACTCTCTAAACCAGCTTCTATTACTACTACTCCTTCTCACTGTTATTACAAATATGAGTTAAGTGAACTACCCTTCGCTTAGTATCTCTAAAGAGCTTACTTAAAGCGGGGCTTCTCGGTTAATCGTTACTTTTAATAACTAACGAATTCGTCTTAAGACAGCCGAGCTATCTCCCTTGTTCTAAAGGTTGTTTTATTTAAATATATTCTAAAACATGTGAACATGTTCCGTCAAACTAAACTGCAATTTTTTCTTCAACTGTTTCTTCTACTTTTACTCGTTTATCATACATACTCGTTGCGATAAGCGCTACTACAAGCATTACCATGATTGCTATAAACAATACTTCCATATTATATAAATCAACAATTGCTCCGCCAACGACTGGCCCGAACATTTTCCCTACAGTCGCTGCACTATTTACAACACCTTGATAAAACCCTAACTTATCTTTTGGCGCAAGTATATTTGCAATCGTTGGAACTGCTGGCCATACGAATAACTCACCAATTGTTAGTGTTACCATCGCAACAAGGAACATCGTAAATTGCTGCGCTTGACTTAATACAATGAATGACGCCGCAAAAATGATGATTCCGATTATAATTTGTTGTTTTAAAGAACGTTTCATCCAGCGAATTAGCATACTAACTAGTGGCTGTGCACAAACGATCATCGCTCCGTTTATCGTCCATAATAAACTATAGTGACGAAGGCTAATGTTTAATTCTTGCATATGTGTTGCGATCGCCCCTTGCCACTGTACGTATGTAACCCAGCATAAAGCATATGCTACACATACGATAAGAAGTGCTTTGAATCCAGGTGTAAGCGACCAACCTTTTTTCATTTCGGTTTCTTTTTGCACTCCTGGCTCTTTTTTGTCTTCCATACCACGGAATCCAATAAAAGCAATCAGAAAGAAAACAAAGTATAAAATAAAGTTTGCTAAGAAAATATAGTCAAAACGATACGATGCAACTAATCCACCACATGCTGTTCCGATTGCAATCCCAACATTTTGTCCAACATACATCGCATTAAATGCTCGTCTTCCGCCCTCTGGCCAAACCGTACCAACCATCGCGTACATCGATGGGAAGACCATTCCAGAACCAAAACCGATTAACGCTAGCCACACAACGTATAAAGGCCAACCGTGGAAGAACACAAGACCTAAAATCGATACGAGTGTAATCACAATTCCTACTAAAGTTGATTTATAACCGCCCCATTTATCAAATAAAACACCGCCGAGCAAGTTTCCGATTACACCAGTAAGCGAGTTGATCATTAATACCATTCCGGCCACAGATAAAGATTTTCCTAGGTGATCATGCAAATAAATTGTATTAAAAGGCCATAAAAAAGAAGCACCCGTGACATTAATAATCATCCCAGCTACTAATAGCCATACTTTCCTTGGCATAGTCTCCCCTCCTATTCTATTTTTTTCGTTCATATATATAACAGTAAAATTGTAGTCGTTTTTAAATAGGAAGGCAACTGATTAATAGTTGATGAAATTCAGATAATGGTTTGTCGGTAAATGAAATTATATGATTGCTGTTTGAAAATATATCGGCGATTCTCGAAATATATCAGCGACTATTAAGATATATTGACTTACCGACAAAAAACGACAGCAGTAACAATAAAAAAAAGAGGAGATTACATGAAGTTCATGCAGCCTCCCCTTATTTATACTATCCAACTTCCTTTTCTCGCTTTGCACGTTCTTTCGCACTCCATTTAAACACCTTATCTAATAGAGAGTATATTCTCCCAGACTCCTTCGTTAATAACGGTCCTAACGATGCCAATATTAAAACATATAAAGCAGAGAACGGTTTAATCGCTGCCATTAAGCCACCGGCAATGCCGATATTCGCTACAATAATAGAAAATTCCCCGCGTGATACGAGTGTTAAACCTATATTCGTAGAAGCCTTATGGGATAACCCGGCTTTACGTCCTGCAATCATTCCAGCAGTAAAATTGCAGATTAGAGTAATGAAAACTGCTCCTAATGCCAACCAGACTGCTCCTCCAAGCGAAAACGGGTCTATGCTTAAACCGAAGCTGAAAAAGAATATGGCTCCAAAGAAATCACGGAATGGGACGACGAGCTTCTCAATTCGATCGCTATGCTCTGTTTCAGAAAAGACGAGTCCTAACAATAACGCTCCAATTGCCTCAGCGACATGAATCGTTTCGGAAAATCCTGCTACGAAGAATAAAATAGCGAATATTACGATAATAAAAATTTCATTTGAGGAAATATCTAATATTTTATTTAAGAACGGCGTAGCTTTTCTAGCGATTACAAAGAATAGTAGCATATACCCTACTGCGATTAACACCGATGTAAGAGCACCTACAAATGATGTGGCACCACCGAGTACTAACCCTGAAACGACTGATAAATATACAGCTAAAAAAATATCATCAAACATGATGATTCCTAATATTAATTCAGTCTCTTTATTACCAGATCTTCTTAAATCAACAATTACTTTTGCAACAATTGCACTCGATGAAATTGTAATGATTCCAGCAATAATTAACGTCTCTAATAGGGGGAAGCCCATCACATAGCCATAAAGCAAACCTAATATGAAATTAAGTGATATGTGGACAGTCCCCCCAAAAGCAATTGATTTTCCTGATTTAATTAATTTTTTTATTGAGAATTCTAAGCCTAAATAGAATAGGAGGAATATGACGCCAACACGGCCGAGGAAGGAAATAACTTCTCCGCTTTCAATAAACCTTAAATCGATAAGTCCTAAATCGGGGGCATGAGGCCCCACTAACATACCGAGTATAATGAGAAACGGAATAATCGAGAACTTTAACTTCGCAGCGAGGATAGCTGCAAAAGCTACTAATACTAACGCAGTTCCAACTTCAAAGATTAAAGTATCCATCGATTATGAATCACCTCCTGATGAAAGCAATTCATTAATAATTCTTTTCACTTCATGTCTTTCACCCGATAACACGAGCATATCGCCAGCTTCAATAATAGAGTCTGGACCTGGATTAAAGAATTTCTTCATATTCTTTTTTAAAATAGCAATAATCGTTACGTTATATGTTTTTCTGACATGTAAGCTACCAATTGTTTTTTGTACGACTGGTGCATGATTTTCCACCTTAAACCATTCAATTGATAATCCTTCAAAAGCCATCTCAATCGTGTCTAACGCTTGTGGTCTATATACCATTCCGCCTAATATAGCCGCAATTTGTCTCGCTTCAGAATCACGAAGAGAAATGCTTGAAATACTCTCATCATGATCCGCATCAAAATGATACATTTCTCTTCGGCCATCATCATGAATTACAATAACCAGCTTTTCATTGCCTTTTGTAATTACTTCAAACTTACATCCAATGCCCGGTAGTTCACTCTCTCTAATATTCATAATTCCCGCCTCCTAAAGTTTTTTAGTTACGGCTTTTACAAATCTACATCAATCTCTGTTTTAAATTCTTCATCTTTTGAGATTCCCAAATACTTTAATGTCTCTGAAGGTGTCGCGTGATGGAAATGCTTTTGCAATAGCGCAATTGCTATTCCCCTTTTATACGCGTGAAATCCAAATGTTTTTCTCATTGAGTTCGTTCCAATCTTTCCAACAATCCCAACCGCTTCAGCAGCATTATGAATTACACGATACGCTTGTTGACGCGTAATTGAATTTTTCGTTTTATTCGATTGAAATACGTAGTTTTCTCTTTTCACATCAATAGATTGTACATACTCTAAAAGTGCTTCTTTTACTTTTGTATTTAAATAAATATCTTGTTTAAACTTTTCATCTTTCACAGGAAGAGAATAAAACTCTTTAACAGTTCCATCTTCATGTAATACCTCTTCAAATTTCATACTAAGTAGCTCAGTAATCTTTAATCCTGTGTTAATTCCAATAACAAATAAAAGATAATCTCGCTGTGAGTGCTCTTTTAAATACTTTTTCATAGCCTCAATTTGGCTTATATCTTTTAATGCCTCTACAACTTCCATACATGTATTCTCCTCATCTTATGAACGGTAATTTTCTCATCATGTTGTCCATTTTACCTTATCACGCTATGAGATTTCCATGTATTATCCATTATTTTTACAATATACTTTTAGGTTTGGAAATTTATAATTGTGCAAATACAGTAGGGGTAGGAATAATAGGGGGATACAAGTTCAGCCTCTTTCTACAGATCGGATTCCTCCTTTCATTTTCCAGCTGCTTCTACTTTTATATTATGTTACTTACTTATATTATATTATATATTTCAGTAACATTAAAGTGTTTTTTTCTGAAAATAATAAAAACCGAGCAGTTTCGCTCGGTTTTTTACTAATCTTCTTTCGGAAGAACAATTCCTTTATACAATTGAACGGTAATGACGTAATAAATCGTGTAAATAACTACGAAAATTACGATTGGTACCCAAATACGGAAGTACGGATCGATTAAAATAAATCCGAAAATATTCATACCGACTAATACGTGAGCAATACCTACAATTGCTGGGAATAAGAATACTAAGAATAACTCTTTATAAATCGATTTCGTTAATAATTCACGGCGCACACCGATTTTACGAAGCATTTGATAACGCGTAATATCTTTTGATGCACCTGAAAGAATTTTAAACATGAGACAACTTGCCATCATCGCTAAGAAAGCAATTCCAAGGAAGAATCCCATAAATACTGTTCCGCTCGCAAAGCCGTAGAACATGTCATACATTTGATGTTTACTATTCATTTGTTCAGCTTTTACATTTTTATATTTATCTAGTTGCAACTCGTCAATTTTTTTCCATTCTTTTTCATATGTTAAGAAATCATCTACTTTTCCGATAAATGCTATACCTTCTTTACCATTTATCTCATCGTACATTTTTTGATTTACAATTTTAATTGCATGATCCTGATGTACATAGAATGGTTGGATTGTTCTGAAAGCCTCGTCCCATTCTTGTGGAAGTTCTTTCGCATTCGCATCTTTTTCATTCATTTCTCTAGCAACTGCACCTACTGGTAGTTCCTCTGAGACTTTTTTCGTTTTCACGCCATCCTTCATCGACTTCATATTTTCCATATCTCTTATTACAGGACGATTTTTCTCTAAATCCTCTTTTACATAGTAAACGTATTTATCATCGATTTTGTAACGATATTCATTTTTCTCTTTAAATGTAATACCATTTAAAATTTTCTTTTCTTCAGCCGTTGGATTATGAACTACTGAATCATAAATTTCAAATCCATCAACCATTTTTATAACGTTATTTTTAAACGCCATACCGCCTGAAATTGCACCAGCTCCGAGCGCAACTAACATTGCTACCGTCGCAAGCACCTTCGTTAAACTATTAATACGGAAATTTAATTGCGCAAATGTAAAAGCGTTAAGTCCTTTTTCACTACGCTTTTTATTACTTTTTAACTTTTTAATAATAACCGGGAGAAGTGATCCAAATAGCATGTAAGTACCAGCTGTTGTGGTAATTAATGCAATAATGATTCCCATTTCTCTTAGTTTTTCCATGTAAATCATTGATGCATAGCCCATTCCTAACAAAATAACCGCAAGGAAGGCAACTAAACCTGTCATTTTTCCTTTTACTGCAACACGTTCTGTTTGTGCGTCTGCATGTACAAGTTGCAGTACAGAAATACGTGATAACTTAATACTGTTCATAATTGCTGATAATACAAATAGTGCAAAGAAGAAGATGCAAGTAACAGTCATTGATGGTAAATAAAATGCTTTATATCCTTTACCAGTAAATTCTAATTGATTCATTAACAACTGTCCGATACCCTCTGCAAGTCCTACACCAACTATAAGACCAATCGCAAGAGACGCAGCACCTAATACGATTGTTTCGATAAACATAAGTAATGTAACTTTATGCTTTTTTGCTCCTAACATCATATACATACCAAACTCTTTTTGACGAAGAGATAATAAGAAAGAGTTCGCATATAAAATATAGAAGAACGTTATAATGGCTAGTAAAAATGAACCTGCTTGGAATACAAATCCAATTTGGCCAATAGTAGAATTTTCTTTAAGGAAAGCTTCGTTTAACGCTAATGTTTGGAACATATAAAAAATTGAAATGGACATGACAAGACCAACAAGTAAGACAATATAGTCCTTCAGCTTACTTTTTAATCCTGACATAGAAAGCTTAAATAACATGCCTGAACCTCCTTCCTTATGCTTTTTGTGTACCTAAATCTGCAAGTACATCTAAAATTTCTTTATAGAACTCTTCACGCGTACCGCCACGGTGAATTTCTTTATATAGCTCACCATCTTGAATGAATAAAATACGTTGACAGTAACTTGCACTATACGGATCATGTGTAACCATCATAATAGATACACCTTGCTCTTGATTTAAGTTTGTCATCGCATCAAGTAAGCTCGCTGCATTTTTAGAATCAAGCGCTCCTGTTGGCTCGTCCCCTAAAATAATTGCTGGCTCATGCACTAAAGCACGTGCTGCTGCTGAACGTTGTTTCTGTCCACCAGATACTTCAGATGGATATTTTTGAAGTATTGCCGAAATGCCTAACATATCAGCTACCTTTTCTACTTTCGGTCCAATATTACGTGATGAGACACCTTGCAGAGATAATGGAAGTGCGATGTTTTCATAAATAGATAAGTTCTCTAATAAGTTAAAGTCTTGGAAGATGAATCCTAACTTTTGTGAACGGAAATCTGACAGCTCACCTTGCTTCATTTTTGTAATATCCGTTCCTGCGATTTCAACAACGCCGCCTGTTGCTTTATCTAGCGTTGAAATTACATTTAATAATGTTGTTTTACCCGAACCAGATGGTCCCATAATCCCAACAAACTCACCCTCTTGAATTGAGAATGATACACCTTTTAATGCATGTGATTGGTTCTCACCTTTTTTACCGTACACTTTTTGAACGTTTTTCACGTCTACAACTGGTTTCGTCATATATATCCTCCTACGCTTGTTTTTCCATTACCTATTTTGCGCCTTTTGGAGATGAACTGCTATTTGTTAACATTACAATTACCTTACACTTTTGTAATATAAAAAAGGTTTGCTTGTAAGCTTGGCTTTTACTACTAGTGACATATTGAATCGGTAAATGAAATTATATTGGCGATTTTTCAAATATATCGACCGTAACTCCAAATATATCGGCGATTTTCAAAATATATCGACTTATCGACAAAAGCTGACAATAAAAATGAGCTGTTCCACAAAAGGAACAGCTCACTTCTCACTTTATCCCACTTTAATGGGCAGTAAGACCCCCACTGATTAAAGTTTCACTTTATTTCTTTAAAGGCGTTACCGTCCAGTACGTAATAACACGCCAAATCCATTCTAATGGACCCATTTTAAAGATTTTCATCCAAATCACACTAAACACAATTTGAATTGCATAAATTGCAATGCATACGTATAACGTCTGCATGTAAGTTAAATTTCCTGCAAAATTAAATACACTTCCTGCGATTAAAATCATTGCAGTTTGACCGATATAATTTGTTAAAGCCATACGTCCATAATATTTCAGTGGCGCTAACAATGTTTGAACTGGTTTTAATTGAAGTAATAAAATTAATGCTCCAACATAGAAAGCTGAAATAATTGGTCCAACAGTAATACCTATTTTTAAAAATTGGCTTGCAGCATCCATTGTTCCATCTTCAGTTTCCATTATCCCATTTATAAATGGTTCAGCAGGAACGTGCCCATATTGATACCATACAGCTATGACACTTAAAACAAACATAATACCTGTAAAAATAGCGACTTTCTTTATATTTTGCGCAAGATTTTCAAATACACGATATTGTCCTGCAGCAAGCCCTAATAAAATTAGACCTAGCGGTAAAAATTCTTTCGCTCCCATTATACTGAAGGTAATTGTCAAAATAAGCCCTAGTACTAGGTTCACTTCTTTTTTCGCTTTATAAAACGGTAAAACGATTAATCCGCAAATTGCATATAACGCTAATGCCTCTCCGGGTTGAAACATTTGATGAATCAAACCGAAAATGAATAGTGCAACTAAGCGGCGTAAAAATAAAACATATCCATTTTTGCCCTTTGCAATTGCTCTAGAGATAAAGATATAGAATCCCACTCCAAATAAGAATGAGAAGATTGAGAAAAAACGACCTTCTACAAACAAGTATAAAAACCTTTGATAGCTAGCATCCACTGTATTAGGATCTGGAATTTTAATGTTAAGTAGTGCAAGAATATTTACTAAAATAATCCCCAGTAGTGCGAAGCCACGAATATAATCTAACTCATCAATTCGTTTGTTTGTAATATTGTTCCCCATAAAGCAACTCCTTGTCCAAAATTTAATCCTCCCTTACTCTACTGGAAAAGTAAGCTTACAACTATCGACAAACCTTACAGAAATCTTACATTATTGTCATATAGCAAAATAAAACCAGGTCATATTGCGACCTGGTCTACTCTGATTGCTTCGATTTTTGAGGTTGTCCTTTTTTACTGTTACGCTGTTTTACTTGCACAACTGGATCAAGTTCATTTGAAAACTCAGCGTTATGTCCATTTTGCGTTTTTTGCTCTGGATTATTTTGATCTGAACGTTTCGCCATTACATTCACTCCTTATTAGTGCGGTGTAATAATCATTTGATGTTGCAATTGGCGAATTGCCATACGTGCTCTATTTAACTGCTCACGTTGCTCATCATTCGCATGTTGTTGCATCGTTTGTAAATCGTTATATGCTTGTTCCAATTGCAACTGCGCATCTGAATACTCCATCGTATTGTAATGCTCTTGTCTCATACCTTGGTCTAATTGTTCTTTCGCATATTCCACCGCTTGTTCCGCTTGTGTAATATACGATTCAAGTGATTGACGCTCTGCCATAATTGTCCCTCCTTGCTTCAATTCCCCTTTAGTGTGTCCCTTCCATATGAACCTTATGAGTATGTTATAATGGATTTTGTTTCATTTTGACTCGGCTTAGGAGGGAAAGTAATGAAGGTTCAAAACCCTTTTCCATATACAAACGACAATAAACGTTATCATACATGGAATTACCATTTACGAAATGAATTTGGTGAAAAAATCTTTAAAGTATCATTAGATGCTGGCTTCGATTGTCCGAACCGTGACGGTACAGTTGCTTATGGCGGTTGTACATTTTGCAGTGCTGCTGGATCTGGTGACTTCGCTGGTGATCGCCGCGATGATGTTATAACGCAATATCATGAAATGAAAGAAAAAATGCGCTCAAAGTGGAAAGACGGAAAATGTATCGCTTATTTCCAGGCGTACACAAATACACATGCACCACTTGACGTGTTAAAAGAAAAATTCGAACCGCTTCTAGCTGAAAAAGACGTTGTCGGTCTTTCTATCGCAACTCGTCCAGATTGTTTACCGGACGATGTCGTTGCATATTTAGCGGACTTAAATAAACGTACGTATCTTTGGGTTGAACTCGGACTACAAACTGTTCATGAACGTACTGCAAACCTTATTAATCGCGCTCACGATTATCCGTCTTATGTGGAAGGCGTAAATAAATTACGTAAGCACGGCATTCGAGTTTGTTCTCATATTATTAACGGTCTTCCTCTGGAAGATTACGACATGATGATGGAAACAGCTCGTGAAGTAGCGAAGCTTGATGTACAAGGAATTAAAATTCATTTACTTCATTTATTAAAAGGAACGCCAATGGTGAAGCAATATGAAAAAGGACAACTAGAATTCCTTTCTCTTGAAGATTACGTAAGTCTCGTTGTTGACCAGCTTGAAATGATTCCAGAAGACATAATTGTGCACCGTATCACAGGTGACGGTCCACCGGATTTAATGATTGGTCCAATGTGGAGCTTAAATAAATGGGAAGTATTAAATTCCATCGATGCAGAATTTGTACGCCGCGGAAGCTGGCAAGGAAAATATGCAAATGAGGAGAAACAAAAATGAAATTAGAACGTGTATTACCGTTTGCTCGCACTCTCTTGCAAACGGCAGTAAAAGAAGGCGATTACGCTGTAGATGCAACTTTAGGAAACGGTCATGACACTTGCTTCCTAGCTGAAATCGTTGGCGATAACGGAAAAGTATTTGGATTTGATATTCAAAAAGAGGCAATTGAAAGCTCTACAACTCGTCTAAAAGAAAAAGAACTTTTCGAACGCACTGTTTTAGTTCACGATAGTCACGATACACTTCTATCCGTACTACCACAAGATGCAAAAGGAAAAGTAACAGGCGCTATCTTCAACTTAGGTTACCTTCCAGGCGGAGACAAGCATATCGTTACAAAACCGAACTCAACAATTTCAGCAATCGAACAATTATTAGAAATAATGGCACCTGAAGGTATCATCGTCCTTGTTATTTACCACGGACATCCAGAAGGACAAGTAGAACGCGACGCTGTTCTCAAATTTGCCGAAGAACTAGACCAAAAACAAGCTCACGTACTGCGATATGGCTTCATTAACCAGCAAAATAACCCGCCATTTATTGTGGCGATTGAGAAACGATAAAGTGAAACTTTAATCAGTGGGGGGAATCCCCCACTGATTATTAGTTGAACCAATCGGGCATTTATGGGCAGTTTATCTCCCACCTAACTTCTTTGCTCCACCCGAATTTTAAGATGGGAGTTTTACTGCCCGTTAATGCGGGGTAATATATCAACGATTTCTCGGATATATCGATTGTTCGACAAAACATAACAAAAAAAGACGTGCACTCATTGCACGTCTTTTTGTTATTCTCCTATATAATGGATATATACACTATTTGAAGAAAGAAGGATAGAAGTTTGTTAGTAGAACTAAGAGGAATTCAAAAGAAGTATGGCAAATCACTTATACTAGACAACATTGATTTATCCATTCCAGAAGGAGAAGCACTCGCTATTATTGGCGGGAACGGGACTGGAAAAAGTACTCTGCTCAAAATAATTGCAGGATTTATTTTACCTACAGCAGGGACACTTCAAAGAAAAGAACATATACAAATCGGCTATGTACCTGAACATTTTCCTGAAGGAATTCGTTTTACATTAGAGGATTATCTATATCATCTCGGCCGCATTCACGGTTTATCAACAAAATATGTAAAAGATAAAATTCCGATGCTCCTTGAGTCTTTCCATTTACATTATGCAAGGCATTCCGTTGTACGAAACTTTTCAAAAGGCATGAGACAAAAAACAGGTATTATGCAAGCATTACTTACGGACGTCCATTTATTAATTTTAGACGAACCGCTTTCTGGGCTCGATCCTAACTCTCAGCAAGAATTAGAACATATTTTACTCTCATTAAAACAACAAGGCATATCTATACTCTTCACATGTCACGAAAAACAACTATTAGAAAACTTCGCCGATAGAATTGTGACGTTAGCAAATCATACAATTGTGGAAAATATCCCTGTACAAAAAGGGGCAGAACAAGTCTATATTGAAGCAATCGTTCACGAAACATTTTCAGCGATAGAACTACAAAAACAATCCGGTTTTATACACGTTGCACACAATTCAAATCAAAACCTTATTCAATTGCACATCGAAAAAGAATATACAAATGACATACTTCAGTTTTTATTACATAAAAAAGCATCTATCACACTGCTACAACCTAACTTTTAAATCGAAAGAAGGTTTATTATGTTTGCTCTTATTCGTTATCACTTTCTCGACTATACAAAATCGTATAAGTACGTCCCTCCTATTGCGATGTACTTCATGAGCTTACTTTTTGTATATGCATATAAACCGACTCCTATTGTACCGACATATTTAGAAACAGCACTCGCACTTTATTTATTATCCGCCTGGATTACAATCACAATTTTTCATACCGAAGATCCTGTACAAGAGCAAATCACTATTTCACATACAAATAATATTTCCGCATTATACGTTGGTAAATATATTACGGCTCTTCTCATTTGTACTGTATTATCTTTTATATCCGTAATCTATCCCATTATTTTGCAAATGTTTAATGAGAAAATGACAGTTTCTTTATTTCTAGTCGGATTTCTCTCTCACATGTCTTTCTCTATACTAGGAATTTCAATCGCAACATTATTTACTAGAAATACGATTCAAAAAGCAGGCACTGCTTGGCTTAGCCTTACATTTATATTGCTTATAACGATTGCATCTATCCGGTTTAAAAAAGAGTTACTATGGTTTTTACCACCTGTCGAAAGCTTTCTAATGCTTGGACAATACAAATATAATATACTGACTCACACGCTATGGCTCACAGCTTGGGCTATCGTATATTCATTTTTATTATTTACCTTATTTCTGTTTATCGTTCGCAAAAAACGTTTTTAATTACATATTAAAGGAGACGAAACAATGATCGGAATACTAGCAGGAATGGGACCAAAATCAACTGGTCCATTCGTCGATACAGTTGTAGCAAAGTGCCAAACAATATACGGAGCAAAGCATGATATGGACTTTCCTAATATGATGATTTATTCGTGCCCAACACCATTTTATATGGATCGCCCTATTGATCACGAAGCGATGAAAAAAGCGATTATTGAAGGGGCACAAAAACTCGAAAGTACTGGCGTAGAATTTATCGCTATGCCGTGTAATACAGCGCATCTTTATTTTGAAGAATTACAGCAATCTCTTTCTATCCCGATTTTAAATATAGCCGATGAAACGTTACAAGCAATTCCTAAAAACGTAAAAAGAGTCGCTCTTCTCGCAACAGAAGCAACTGTTCAAGCTGGTATTTACCAAGATGGGATTGCAAAGCGTAATATAGAATACATTCATCATGAAAAATGGCAAGAAATGATTAGTCAAATCATTTCTTGTATTAAATCTGGAGAGGTTGAAGAAGCTCGCGAATTGTGGAATGCGCTCGTTTTACAATTGAGAGATGAAGTAGATACTGCCATTATCGCATGTACCGATTTGAATGTGGTGGCGAGTGAGGATTTTGTTGATTCCTCTCAATGTCTTGCGAAAGCGATTGTTAAGATGTATGTAGAAAATATACGGGGGGCCAAATGAATATACCTTTTGAAATGGGATACACGTTTGATGAAAACCTTAGAGAAAAACCTTTATCCCTTGCTGAAATGAAGCAAGGGATTGTATTTTTGAAAGAGGATTTACATGAAGGACCATTATATGGGAAAAACTGCGGATTAATCGGTGTTTATGAACGAATCACTGGCAACCTTTCTGACAGTAAGTATTACTTACAGAAGGCCATTGAATATTACACACAAACAGACAACATCCAAGGGCTTTTTATTAACAAACTTCGTCTCGCACATACATATCATTGGGAAAGAAATTTTTCTGCTGCAAATACAATCTTTGCCGAACTTCTACAAACACTACCAGACTTACCCGCTTATGAAGATTTTTTCTACCAACATTATGGAAAAAGCAAATTAGATGAGGGTGACTTCCAAACCGCCCTTACTTATTTTCAAAAGGCACTTCAAATTAGGCTACAAAAAGGAAATGAAGAGCTAATTCATTCAACTAAGCTTTGCATTGCGTATTGTATGTCTCACCCATAAAAATCCCCAAAACTTTTAACTTTCTTCACAATTCTTTCAAAGTAATCACACTTAATCTCGCTATATTAAATAAGTAGTTATTCATATAGGGAAGGTTAGGGGAACTGAAAGTATGAAAGTAAATCGTTCGCTTCATTACATTTTTTGGCGTTGGCATTTTTATGCTGGGCTTTTTATTACGCCGCTTCTTATTACGTTATCACTAAGCGGAATTGGGTATTTATTTCGAGAGGAAGTTGAAGATTTCATCTATAAAGATTTATATTTTGGGAAGAGTGCTCAAACAGAATCTATCTCAATGGCTGATTCTATTTCCTTAACAGAGAAAAAATATCCACATTATAGTGTGGCGAAAATTAGTGAGTTTAATGGGGATTATAATACGAGACTTACGATTGCAAATGAGTATACTGGACAACAAAAGTATGTGTATTTAGATAGCAATAATCAAATTGTTGGGGATCAAAATGCAAGTGAAACATTTGCCAATATCATGAGGGAATTACATAGTTCTCTTTTAGTTGGTGGCACTGTCGTTAACTATATTGTAGAACTTGCGGCATGTTGGACAATCTTCTTAATTGTGACTGGGTTGTATATGAGTATTCGCCAGTTCAAAAACACACCGGCATCCAATAAGCGAGAAAAAGCAAAACGACGTCATTCTTTTATCGGTATTATATTTACAATTCCTCTCGTTCTGCTAGTCGCATCTGGATTGCCGTGGTCAGGATTTATGGGCAACCAAATTTATAAAATCGCAGCGTCGAATGAATCAATCGGATATCCAAAGTTGTATATGGCACCGCCTGAATCAAAGGTAAAAGAATTGCCGTGGGCAACTAGAAAAGAAGCTCCTCCTGAATCGAATTCGAATGAACCGAAAGCAATTTCTGTCGATGAATTACAAAAAGGAATTGAAATAAAGAAGCCATATGTTATTTCACTACCAGCTGATCCGAAAGGTGTATTCACCGTTTCGAAATCAAGCGGTTCTGGTATTACAGGTATGCATGTTGCACCAAATGAGGAAATAACAGCTTACTTTGATCAATATAGCGGGGAACTCATTTCAAAAACGGACTATCGTGATTATGGCTTATTTGCACAATGGTTCACTTACGGTATCCCGCTTCATGAAGGTCATTTATTCGGATGGCCAAATAAAATATTATGCTTACTAACGACATTATCTTTATTACTTCTCATTTATTACGGAATAAAAATGTGGTTAGCAAGAAAGCCGAAAGGAAAATTAGCAGCACCGCCAAAGCAAAGAGATAAGAAAAGCATAGCCGTTTTCTTTATCATGATGGTTATACTAGGCGCTATCATGCCTTTATTCGGACTATCTGTTTTAGCTATTTTTGTGATTGAACTTCTTATATATGTATTTTCAAAAATACGATCATAATAAAAAGCATTTGTACTCTCGTGTACAAATGCTTTTTTATTTACTATTTTCTTTTTTTCTACCACTTATTAAAAAGACAATATCTACTATAATAATCAATGCAATAATAACTTGGGCTACGTAATCCATCATTGTAGGACCACCGGCTTTATTCATCATCATATACGTTCCTGTTACAAATGAAATGGAAAGTAGCACGAGTAATATAACCTCAATATGGTCATATAGCTTTTGAAACAATCTCTTCATTTCCGCCACCACCTTTACCATATTATAACAAAAAACCACTCTACATGAGTGGTTTTCTTCATCACTGCGCCGTTTTCTTTCGGTACATCTTCCCGTTCCAATAGAAGAATCGTGAAGTGAGACCACCGTATTTTACAATGCGCCGTGCCATTTTGTGCATATTCTTTTGTGCTGATACTTTTTGGTCTGATAAATAAATACCAAGTAACCCTCGGCTTATGAGACGATGAAACTTTGCATGAGGCAAATCACCAATGCTCTTCTCTGCTTCTTCTACAAAGTGTTTCATACGATCTAATATAGCTTGCTCGTTTTCGTAATAACTACAGAAATTTAAATCTCCGCCTATACGGTCTTCTTCTTGATCAATGAAATAATCAAGTAAAATATGAAGTCCTTGTACGTAAGGGAAGTACCCTTGTCTAATTTTCGCAATATCTTCATCATGTAATTCATCATGAAAGGCATATGCCACAAGGCAGAAGATTCCAAGTGTAGAACCAGCACATGCTGAAAATTCAAACCAACTCATCTCTGGTAAGTTTTCTTTATGCGCTTCAAACCACGTTTGTAATCGTGGTTCTCTTTCTTCTAATTTCACATGTTTATGAATTTGCAAATCACAATAATAACAAGCAAGTTCATGAAGAATAGGAGCAATTTTGTCATAGTGCTTCGTTTTCTTTAAAACATCTTGGCATGTTTCAACAAGTTCATCTAAATAACCACCATCATCTTGATCATCACGATAACGATAATAATTACCGCCACCTTCTACTTCAGGTGATAATGCCATTAACATCGATTCATGCAGTGCGGCAAAATCATTTGGATCAAGTGATGTACTGCGATCACATAAATTATCTAAGTAGTCACTAATCGTTTGATATGCGACGATAAAACGAATACATTCCTCTCGGTGTTCATTTGCTAATAGCGCTAAAATGCCACCGCCTTCGCAATGAAACGTTTTATGCTCAATACTTGCGATTGCCTGACTATGAAGCTCATCATTCGGAATATGGTAGGCACGCTCTTTCCACATCGCTAGCTCATGGTGTACAACCGGAAACACATCACGGTATACTTTCGCCATGAGCGTTATGGGATTACTCGGTACGTTCACTTCTTCCTTCATCTCCTCTATTCAATGTACAAATAATTTACTTATTTGTTTCTATTATGTTATTGATGCGTATTTCAGTAAATGACTGAATATAATTCAAAATTTCATCACGCTCATACTCATTTAATAACTCATGATAACAATTCGGCCATTCTTTAAAAGCCTTATCACTTATTTTAACATTATCAAACCAAGTACGGACACGTGTTTTATCTACAAGTTTATCCTCACATGCTTGCATTAGCAAGAGCGGAACATCTGGAAAATCATCTATTTTCTTATGGGCAATTTCAATAGACTTAATCAATTCACTATACCAACGTACTGATACTTTGCGCAAGAACAATGAATCATTCTCCATTGCATCTCTCACTTCATGATTACGAGTTGACATTTCCACTGTAAGATTCGTTGCGAATTGCAATTTTGGTGCGATAATATTTAATATTTTTGAGGCAGCTTGCAGCGGTGCAGAAGGTTCAGCTAATACGCCTAAACATGGCGAACTTAAAATAATGCCATCTACATCTTCTCTCTTCGTTTCTTGCATCATACGAATGACGATAAGACCACCCATACTATGACCAAATAAAAAGATAGGCAACCTATACCTTCTTGCCTCTTTCACCCATAATTTAACTTCCTCTATGTATTCATCAAATGAATCAATATGTCCTCTATTTCTTGAAGTCGTTCCATGTGACGGAAGGTCTCCCATCACAACGTGGTAGCCGTTATAATTCCACATTTCCGCCACGGCTTCATAACGTCCGTGATATTCCATCGCTCCGTGCACAATAACGATTACAGCCTTTGCTTCCTCCGCTTCGTAATTCCACATACGAACCTCCTCCATTTCACTCTTTTTCATAATTTGATACACTGAAACTAGTCTCTAGGAAAGGAAGGCTTTACATGATATATCCTTATAAAGAAAAAAATCCGAAAATTGCGAGTAGTGCTTTTATCGCTGACTACGTTACCATTACAGGTGATGTTTCCGTTGGCGAGGAATCAAGTATTTGGTTTAATACAGTTATACGCGGCGATGTTTCACCAACAATCATCGGAGACCGGGTAAATGTACAAGATCAATGTACACTTCATCAAAGTCCACAGTATCCTCTTATTTTAGAAGATGACGTTACAGTTGGGCATCAAGTTATTTTACATAGCTGTCATATTAAAAAAGATGCTTTAATTGGAATGGGATCTATTATATTAGATGGCGCTGAAATTGGCGAAGGAGCCTTTATCGGTGCTGGAAGCCTCGTTTCACAAGGAAAGAAAATCCCGCCAAACACGTTAGCTTTCGGTCGTCCAGCGAAAGTCGTTCGTGAATTAACAGAGGAAGACCGTAAAGACATGGAGCGAATTCGCACGCAATATGTTGAAAAAGGTCAATATTATAAATCACTACAAAAATAATTTTACCGCTGCCATAACACTGGCAGCTTTTTTTATATAAAATCTAACTTTTTCTTTACAAAACATTATTACTCCCTCAACAAAATCTTATTAAAATAAAAGCTAATATCTCCATATATATGTAAACGAGGGAGGAGAATTTTCATGAAGGTCAGTGGACTGTATAAAATAGAATGTTACATTTTCAAAGGAATTAACCAATACTTTGATCAAAAAACGTTAAATGTCTTTTTCAGCAATATTACTCATATCGGTGGCGCGACTTTCTCCATCGCACTCACACTATTCTTTTTAATCTTCGCAGATGGAACTTTGCACCAAGCTGCAATTGCAACTGCTATTTCGTTAGCAATTAGCCATATTCCTGTGCAAATATTAAAAAGATGGTATCCGCGAAAACGTCCTTATTTAACAATTCAGGATGCAAAATATCCAGTCCATCCATTACAAGACCACTCTTTCCCGTCTGGTCACACAACAGCCGTTTTCTCTGTCTTTATTCCATTTATTTGCTATAATCCAAGCTTACTTGTCTTTCTATTACCGTTAGCATTATGCGTTGGTATTTCGCGCATTTATTTAGGGCTTCACTATCCGTCTGATGTATTCGTCGGTATGTGCCTCGGCACTTGCTCTGGCATCATCTCTTTTTATCAATTCATCCCACTTTTCACATAAAGGAGTGATATGATGAGAGTCGCCATTTTTACCGATACTTTTACGCCACAAGTGAACGGGGTTGCGAAAACGTTAGCGCGGTTAACACGATATTTTCAGAGAGAAAAAATCGCCTATTCTGTTTTCGCTCCTCAGCATACAGCTGAAGATAATTTCGTAGCGAATGTGAATAAGATGAGAAGTATCCCGTTAACAATATTATATCCAGAATGTCGGTTTTCTTTTCCTACTCCGCGCATTAAACGAGAACTTCTTGCCTTTAAACCTGACATGATTCACATTGCCACACCTTTCAACATGGGACTTTGTGGACTGTATTACGCAAAAAAGTTAAACATCCCAGTTGTCGGTTCTTATCATACTGATTTCGATGCTTATTTACGCTATTACAAAATTGAATTTCTCTCCAATATACTTTGGAACTATTTAAAGTGGTTTCATAGTCATATGCAAAAAAATTTCGTTCCCTCCCCTGAAACATTACATCAATTAAAACATAAAGGCTTTCAAGCTCTCTCTATATGGGGACGTGGTGTAGATTGCACACTCTTTCATCCATCTTACAATACAGACCTATTCCGAAAAAAATATAATATTACAGCGAAGTATGTCCTTTCCTATGTTGGACGGATTGCTCCTGAAAAAGATATTGATACGTTGCAAAATCTTATCGTTAAATCAACGCATACTCGAAACGATATTCATTGGCTTATAGCAGGAGACGGTCCTCTAGCAACAAATTTGCGTGAAACTGTTCCGCAAACAAATGTCACGTTTACTGGCTATTTACAAGGCGTAGATTTAGCTGAAGCATATGCTTGTTCTAACATCATGGTATTTCCATCAGCTACTGAAACATTCGGAAATGTTGTACTTGAATCGCTTGCATGCGGTACACCTGTCATCGGTGCAAATGGTGGCGGGGTTAAAAATATTATTACAGATGGAAAAACGGGAGTTCTTTGTCCGCCCAAAAATGAGGACGCATTTCTATCATCCATTTATTCTTTATTACAAAATGAAGAAAAACTGGAGCAGATGGGAATAGCAGCTTCATCTTATGCGAAATCAAAGAGCTGGGATGAGATTTTTCGTGACTTGCTTAACGAATATGAAGAAGTCCTTCAGCATAACGCATCAGAGCTGCTTGCTTAAATAGAAAAACTCCCTTCAAAAAAAGAAGGGAGTTTATTACACAGTTGTAAACTTTACTTAAATAAAGTGAAACTTTAATCAGCCCGACCCCCACTTAACTTCTTTGCTTTCGCTGAATTTTGAGGTGTGGGTCTTACTGCCCGTTAATGCGGGATAAATGATACACAAGGTGAAATATCACCTTATTCCTATATTCATTATAACAAAAATAAACATAACTAAATAGACTTGTAATAAAAACCCATAAAAATTAATATATGGTTATACATTATTTTAACTGTATAGTGATTTTAAGAAATTCCCCTTAAAATCAACTTACTCACATACCTTTATACAGTAATTGTTCCCCAATTTCTGTATACCAAAAAACCTTTCATTCATTTGAAAGGTCTTTTTGAGCCTGCACATATTCTTCTTTCGTATTCACATTTATAAACCAATCCGCATTCGCTTGTACATCTTCACCAGCAATATATTTCACATTACATTGTGATAAAAGCTGGCCCATACTTCTTTTTTCTTTCTGAAGCAAAGCATAAATCTTTTCTTTCACGCGGTTATGATACGCTGCAAGTAACGGTTGTTTCCTTCCATTAATAATAGGTACAACCGCATCGTATTCATTGCTCGTTTGCTCTAGCAAAATGGTAAACCATTCTTGCGAAACATTTGGCGCATCGCATGGCATAATAGCGTACCAATCTGCTTCTATATATTCCATTCCTGATACAATTCCAGCAAGTGGCCCGTCCCCTTTATAATGCGGAATATCTTCGATAACAGGCACTTGTACGAATTTCTCTACTCTCTCTTTTATATGAGAATGACTAATGACTACAACTTCTTGGAGCGCACTTGTCATCACTTTCAAAATATGCTCAATAAAAGTACTCCCTTGCCAGCTTGCTAATGCTTTCGGCTCACCGAATCTACTCGACATACCACCCGCTAATACAATTCCAGCCCACTTACTCATTGGCGATGCAACTCAAATGTAATATGACCTAGTTCTGGTAAAATTAATTTATTCATCGCAAGGTGAACCGCTCCGCTCGATCCTGGCATCGAGAAAACTACTTTGCGCCCAATTGTGCCACCAATCGCTCTGCTTAACATTGCGCTGCTTCCGATATCTTCTAAATAACTAATCATGCGGAACAACTCACCAAATCCAACAATTTCTTTATGTAATAACGCTGATACTGCTTCAATCGTCACATCGCGTTTCGTAATACCAGTTCCGCCATTTGTTAATACAACGTCTACATCTTCCCTATGATAACCAGCTAATACTGCCTGCTGAATACTTTCTTTATCATCTTTTACAATTTCATAAGAAGTCACTGTATGTCCTGCTTCTTTTAGCAATGCATGTAATAGTTGTCCGCTCTTATCTGTCTCTTCTGTACGTGTATCGGAAATCGTCACGATCTTACAACGTACTTCTTTTGGCGCTTGTTTTTTATGTTCGGTTACGCTCATTTTTTCATCTTTCCTTTCTTAAAGACTTTTCTTCATTTTATCATACATATCTTTACACAATTATGTATGAAGCCAACAATGGGCCATGATACAATATAAGTATACTAACCCACAAAAAGGAAAATGAAAACATCCTTTCTTATCCCCCTAGACTTCACATCGTTAGCTAACCTTTAACTTTTTGGTATTTTCTACAGATTAAAATTCAGTTTTTAAAATTGCACTACCAAATAAATCGGAGGTCTACATATTATGGAACTATACAAAAAATTAACAACAACATTCATCCTCTTATTCGTCGCTTCCATCACTGTTGGCTTTTCTCTAAAAGGCGCAATTCCATACGCTACATCAGTAAGTATTATATGCGCAACACTATTTTTACTAAGCAGTGCTTTTTGCGCAGGCAAAGCACGTCAAATGAAAGGGTAATTACATATGTTCAAGAAGAAACCAATCCTTTGTAAATCATGCGGGAAAGAAATACAAACGTATGAAAAAGCGTGGATTCATATGCCATTTCCGTCAAGTGGTATGACTAATATAAGAAAGTATATTGAACTAGAAGGACACATTTATTGTAGCTCGTGTATTGAAATAATGAACAAAAACTAGTAAATACAAAAGGTGGGCTTATATTGTTTGAATCAAACCGTATCCAGTTACGAAAGTTTTCCGAAGATGATATTCTAACGTATTATAAATGGCATAATGATATAGACGTTATGAGTTCAACTACACTTAACCTTGATAAATATTCCTTACAAGATACAGAAAAACTTTGCCAGCAATTTATTCATTCTCCAAACTCTAAGAGCTATATCATTGAAGAAAAAGCTACGAACCTTCCAATTGGTATTACGTCTTTAATTCATATTGATTCATATAATCGAAACGCTGAATGCATTATTGATATTGGTAAAAAGGATTACTGGGGGCAAGGTTATGGGAAGGAAGCTTTCACCTTATTATTGAATTATGCATTTTTAGAATTAAATTTACATCGCCTTTCTTTACGAGTATTTTCTTTTAACGATAGAGCAATTAAATTATATAAATCACTCGGTTTTCAACATGAAGGAACTTGTAAAGAAGCTATATTCCGCAACGGCACTTGGCATGACATTGAACTCTTCGCTTTATTCCAACGTAATTATAAATAAAAAAAGCTTTGCGCTCACCGCGCAAAGCTTTTTTTCATATATTATAGACCAGCTTGCTCTTTTAAAGCTGCAGCTTTGTCTGTACGTTCCCATGATAGATCTACATCAGTACGTCCGAAGTGGCCGTAAGCTGCTGTTTGTTTGTAAATTGGGCGACGTAAGTCTAGCATTTTAATAATACCAGCTGGGCGAAGATCGAAGTTGTTACGAACTAGTTCTACTAGTACGTCTTCAGATACTTTACCAGTGCCGAATGTATCAACTGAAATTGATACTGGTTGTGCTACACCGATTGCGTATGCAAGTTGTACTTCTGCTTTTTCAGCAAGACCAGCTGCTACGATGTTTTTCGCAACATAACGAGCTGCATATGCTGCAGAACGGTCAACTTTTGTTGCATCTTTACCAGAGAATGCACCGCCACCGTGGCGAGCGTATCCACCGTAAGTATCAACGATGATTTTACGTCCTGTTAAACCAGCATCACCTTGTGGTCCACCAATTACGAAGCGGCCAGTTGGGTTAATGAAGAATTTTGTTTCTCCATCCATTAATTCTGCTGGTACTACAGCTTTAATTACGTGCTCTTTTAAGTCGCGATCGATTTCTTCCCATGTAACATCTGGGTGATGTTGTGTAGAAATTACGATAGTATCAACACGTACCGGTTTACCATTTTCATCATACTCAACTGTAACTTGCGTTTTTCCATCCGGACGTAGGTATGATAATGTATCATCTTTACGTACTTCAGTTAAACGGCGAGCTAATTTGTGAGCAAGCGAGATTGGAAGTGGCATTAACTCTTGTGTTTCATTACATGCGAAACCAAACATTAAACCTTGGTCTCCTGCACCAATTGCCTCAATCTCAGCGTCAGTCATTTGACCTTCGCGTGCTTCTAGCGCTTGGTCAACACCCATAGCGATGTCAGCAGATTGCTCATCGATAGATGTTAAAACTGCACAAGTTTCTGCATCGAATCCGTATTTTGCGCGTGTGTAACCAATGCCTTGAATTGTTTCACGAACGATTTTTGGAATATCTACGTAAGTAGAAGTCGTAATTTCCCCCGCTACCAATACTAAACCAGTTGTTACAGTTGTTTCACAAGCTACACGTGCATTTGCGTCTTTTGATAAGATCGCATCTAAAATTGAATCAGAAATTTGGTCACAAATTTTATCTGGATGTCCTTCAGTTACAGACTCAGATGTGAACAGATGACGTTTTTTTGTCATGTGGTAAACCTCCCTACAGTAATTGTATATATTGTACGGAACTCATCCTTAATTTGCCACAGATTGCGACATACATTTATTCTCCCACACAAGCATACAGAAAAACCTTTCCTACATAATAGAGAGGAAAGGTTTAATTTGCTACTTGCATACTGCTTTTTGCCCTTCGCTCTTATCGTTCGAGACCTGTAGCCTCGCACAGGTTTTAGCACCTATTCACTTGTGTTTACCAATACAAGTGAGGTTGCTGGGCTTCATCGGGCCTGTCCCTCCGCCAGCTCGGGATAAGAGAGTATCCGTCCCAACCTATACTAAAGAAATGATATTCATTTGTCAATTAATATTCACATTTTCCTGAAAGTTTTTCTCAGTGCGCCTGAAATGAAATATTAATAAGGAAATAATTCATTCACACAAACAAAAAGAAATAAATAGTATACATTATTTATATAATTGTGTTATACTCTTGTTGGGGATTACGAGAAATATTTCATTAAATGAAAAGGATGGTATATAAATATGAGTACTGTGAATGTCCAAATTGGTTTACACGAATTATTGAACGGAAGCAATGCACAGATTCAACTAAGTGTTCCGCAATTAGTGGAAAAAGTATTAATGCGAAATGAAGGGAAATTAACTTCGACTGGTGCCGTTTCTGCTTCAACTGGAAAATATACAGGACGTTCTCCTAAAGATAAATTTATTGTGAAAGAAGCATCGGTTGCTGACAAAATTGCTTGGGGAGCAGTGAACCAACCGATTTCTGAAGAACATTTTAATAAATTATATACGAAAGTTTTAGAATACTTAAAAGAGAAAGAAGAGTTATTCGTCTTCAAAGGATTTGCAGGCGCTGACCGCAATTACCGCCTACCAATTCAAGTTATTAATGAATATGCATGGCACAATTTATTTGTACATCAATTATTCATTCGTCCAACTGAAGAAGAATTAACAACTCATGAATCAGAGTTTACAATTGTTTCTGCACCGAATTTCAAAGCTGATCCAGCTGTTGACGGTACAAACTCTGAAGCATTCATTATGGTTTCATTCGAAAAACGTATCGTACTAATTGGTGGTACAGAATACGCTGGAGAAATGAAAAAATCAATCTTCTCTATTATGAACTTCTTATTACCTGAACAAGATATCCTTTCTATGCATTGCTCTGCAAACGTAGGTGAAGAAGGCGACGTAGCACTATTCTTCGGTTTATCTGGAACAGGTAAAACAACATTATCTGCTGATCCAAACCGTAAATTAATCGGTGATGATGAGCACGGTTGGTCTGATAACGGTGTATTCAATATTGAAGGCGGTTGCTACGCAAAATGTGTAAACCTTTCTCACGAGAAAGAACCACAAATTTTCGATGCAATCACATTTGGATCTGTTTTAGAAAACGTTATCATTAATGACCAAACGCGTATCGCAGACTATAACGATACTACTTTAACAGAAAATACTCGTGCTGCATACCCTATGCATGCGATCGACAATATCGTACTGCCAAGTGTTGCAGGACACCCAAATACAATCATCTTCTTAACTGCTGATGCATCAGGCGTATTGCCTCCAATCAGTAAGTTATCAAAAGAACAAGCTATGTACCATTTCTTAAGTGGTTATACTAGTAAACTAGCAGGAACAGAGCGCGGCGTTACATCTCCGCAAGCAACATTCTCAACTTGCTTCGGTTCACCATTCTTACCACTTGATGCATCTCGCTATGCTGAAATGCTTGGTGAAAAGATCGAGAAACACGATGCGAAAGTATTCTTAGTAAACACTGGCTGGACTGGTGGCGAATACGGCGTTGGTAAACGTATGAACTTAGGTTACACTCGCGCAATGATTCAATCGGCATTAAGCGGTGAACTTGCGAAAACTGAAACAGCTAAACATGACATCTTCGGTCTTGAAGTTCCACTTCACGTACCAGGTGTACCTGACGAAGTGTTAATGCCTGAACAAACTTGGGCTGATAAAGCTGCTTACAAAGCAAAAGCAATCGAACTTGCAAATGAATTCAAAGCTAACTTCAAAAAGTTCGACAGCGTATCTGAAGACATTATTAACTTAGGCGGCCCAATCGCTTAAGTGCAAACTTTCTGTTGGAATCACCCTTTACTCATATGAATAAGTGTCGTGTAACCGTAAAGTTTCGCGTACTCACCGACAAAACCCAATGCGGCTTAACGGTTACACACACTTACATAAAAAAGAAGCTTACGTTTTTGCGTAAGCTTCTTACTTTATCTTATATAAAGTGAAACGTTAATCTCTCATCTGTGACTTAGTTCGTTAATTTACAGAATTTTCTCTTTATAGTTATTTACTTTTAGTTTTCTATGATATAATTTACATATATAGGAAGGGGTGAAACCTATGAAAAACTTTTCTCGTACAGGAAAAATTTTATTCAGTTATGGAGCGATCCAAATGTTTTGGGGACTTGTAATGCTTAACGTTCATTTATTTGAGCATACAAGTGAAACGATAAAATATATTATTCTAATTATCGGAATAGTTTTTTGTATTATATCCAACTTTTTTAAAGAACCTAAAAGTCATACTCATACTTGATTTCATGTTAACTTATTGGAAGCAGATACCTACATTTTATTCAAAGTTTCACTTCCTGTTGTACTCCCCCTCGCAGAATCCCCTATCCCAGAATAACCTCATTTCCACACAGACAAATCACGGCTTCTAACATATAAATTATATCCCTACTCCCTACATCCTTCTGGTTTTACTCCGCGTGGGGCTAAAACAGTCCCTAACCGCTTCTATCCCCCGCTGGATCCTCTATTCCATCTAAAAAGAGGCTTTTTATCTTTTTATCTCTTCGTTAATTCTTTCTCATCTTTCATACTATAGTATCCTAAATTCACAACGATTAAGAAATAACCACCCATAATCCCTACTGCAAATGCCCACATAACCATGTGGTGCTCAATTTCGTACATAATAATAGCACCTAAAATAGCAGCGGCAAAACGATTAAACATACCGAGCGTCGGTGCTTTCGTTTTCTTTACAATACTATCTCCAAGCTTCTCAATTCTTCTCCCTAAAAGCCAAACGCAATACATACTTACAATAAGCCCAATTCCAGCGCCTAAAAAATGTGCTGAAAAAGGTGTTAGCATCCATCCTATTAACAAAATACCTAGTATATAATACGATTGAATTTTAAATGACCTTAATGACATACTAATCATGCTGTACCTCTCTTCATTCGTTCTTATCTATCCAACAAAAAATTTCTTTTAAATGCATATTCCTTAAATTCATTTCACTCAAATTAAAAACAACATAAACAGTATGTTTATGTTGTTTAAATGTTTTTAGAAAATAATATTATACAAGATTTCAAACATCATATTCTCATATTTTGTGACGGTTTTTCAAACTTTTTTCGTCCATTTATGAAAAAAATGATATCAATCTATGAACATACGGATATGATGTAATAAATACACAAATAAAGGGGGCGTCTAATGATTTATTTTTTAATGGCTCTCATCCACCTTATTATCCCTGCACTTATTGGACTTTCATTGTATTGGTACACGAAAAATCATAGCATTTTTTACGCTGTCCTCGGTGTTCTTCTCCCAGGTATTATTCTTATTACACTCTTCCGTATTCCATTTTTAAACTTAATTCCACTTATTACTGCTATCTTATTTCTCATCTTCTTACCAAAAATAAAAAAATAGGAAAGCAGATCATAGGTGATCTGTTTTCCTATTTTGATATAGGTTCCCCCGCAGTAGAATGCACTTTTACTTTCTCCGATTTCACAAACCATAAACCGAAGAAAATAATAATTCCACCAATTATTTGTTGAAATGATACATATTCATTTGCCCATACAGCTGCAAATAAAACAGCTACAAGCGGCGTTATATACATATATACCATCGTATGTGACGCCCCAATTTTTTGAACTCCAACATACCACATTACTAAACCAAACACTGTTACAAAGAAAATAGAATATAGTAAAGCGAATAGTGTCATTCCGTGTGTAATGTGAAATGGCATTATAAATACGTGTGGTCCACTTAACAATAAGAGCGGAATCGCACCAACTAATGCTGACCATGCGGTAACACGTAGTGCTGAATATTTTTGAATTAATGGACCAGCTAAAACAGGATAAAGCCCCCAGCATATTGATGTAATGAGTCCAATCCCATTTCCATAAAAAGAACTAGCAAGTGAATGCCCTGCTACTAAAACTAATGCTGCCCCACCAAAAGCAATCATAGAACCGATTAACTTTCGAGAAGAAAATTTTTCTTGTTTCAAGAAAATCGCAAATAACGTTGTAAAAATAGGTGAAATAGAAATGAGTAAAGAGGCATTTGTAGCGGATGTATATTTGACAGTTTCCATAAATAATGTTTGATACAGTATAATACCTACAACGCTAACGATGAATAATCTAGGTATATCCTTTCGCTCCATATAAACCGACTTTTCAATAAAAAATGTAAGGAGTAACATAAGCGGTGCCGCCGATATCATCCGAAGTGCAGTAAACTCAATTGCTGTAAATTCTAAAAGTCCATATTTCGCAATCGTAAAATTAATCCCCCAAATAATAACGACTGCTAAAATTAATAATTCAATTCCCCATCTTCTCATGCGTATCCCCTCCGCAAATACGATTATACAGAAAATTCAATCATATGTACATTTCATTATGTGAAAAAATCTTTGTATTATATGCAACGTTTTGGTACATGAAATTATATCGGTGATTTTTCGAATATATCAGCGCAACTCGAATTATATCAACGATTTTTTAAATATAGCGACTTATACAATAGAAAAGGTGGTTCCAAAATACATTTTGGAACCACCTTTCTTTACTACACTCGAACGTGTAACTTCATGTTTGGATTATAAAATTGGCTCGGACTCTTCAGCTGAAAAGTTCCTCCACCTTCATGCCAATCAACTGTTAACTTGTCGTCCATAAATACAAGTTTTGTACGATCAGCGATAAAGTTCATTGTGCTGGATTCGATATCCACATCGCGCTCATCTTTTTCTGCTACAGCTACTAAATCGATAATTCCGCTCATTACACAACCGCAACCTTCATTATCGTAAAATAACTTTATATATTTCGCTTCATTTGGAATCGTATCCATAATCTTTTTATATGCTGCTTCTGTTACAGTAACGTACATACGTTAATCTTCATCCTCTCTTCTCGTATCCTTCATATATTGTACCACTATTTTTCTCGAAAAATATATACAGAAAATTAAGACTAATATACAATGTATGTGATAAAGGAGGTTGTATTACTCATGCTCAAATTACTACGATACCCCATCTTTTTAGGTCTACTCGGTAGCTTTTTTATTTCTAGCGGAATGGTATTACAACATATACTTCCCTATTCTCCTTCTATTGGTTGGATTCTAGGCTTTATTTGTTTCCTATCCGCTTCCTATTTTGCTATGAAAAACAACTAATAGAACAAGAACCAGTTCAAGGAGGATAATACAACATGCGAGCTTTAAAAGACATAGAACAATCACTCAATCATTTATTCCAAATCGAAAAATATGGAAAAGATAGTGCCTTTAGCCGATTTATCCCAGCTGTATATGATCCTATCCAATTTCCGTGGCAACAATTTTTCGAAACCAATTTTGTAGAGCTATTTAACGGTCTTATGATACGAGGAGCCGAAAATGTAAATAAAGTATTTTTAGCTGTTTTTCCTACAGATGACGTTCTTGAAACATTCATTTCACAATCTACATCTGGTGATTTACTTTTTATGCACCACCCACTTGTAATGGAATGCGGTGATCCGCTTGGAAAATCAGGGCGTGGCTTTATTCCAATACCTGAAAAATATTTACAAGCGATTAAAGAAAAACAACTTTCTATATATACATGTCACGGACCAATGGATGTTCATCAAACGCATGGAACGAGCATTTCAATTGCAAAGTCCTTACATGCTCATGTAGTTGAAGGTTTTGCATATGAAGGTCCAGAACAAGAGCCAGTTGGCCTTATTTGTGAAATAGATGAAACATCCACAGAAGCACTCCAAAAGCGTCTAAAAAATACCTTCCATATTCCTTATACAGACTTCGAAGGTAACCAACATGATTCCCTCAAAAAGATTGCAATTATCGCGGGATGTGGAGATGTCGTATCTCTCATGAAAGAAGCAGAAGCAAAAGGCGCTGAAGCATATATTACTGGAGAAATCCATTGCCATATCGACAATGATTACGGCAGGCATAAATACTCACTCATTATGGATTACGTAAAAGAAACGAATATGTCACTCATCGGAGTGTCACACTCTGCCTCTGAATATTTAGTGAAAGAGACAGTGATGTATGATTGGTTTACAGAAAATTTTGATGTGGATGTTACTTTGGTTCCACAAGAGAAATGGTGGGTATAAATTTTTAAAGAGATAGCTAATTTAGCTATCTCTTTTTACTAAACTTAAAATTTCATGAGGCGTTTGAAAAATATAATCAGCCTCTTCGAATCCTTTCTTTGCCTTCGCTCCCCACAGTGCTAAACCAAACTTTGCTCCCGCTTGTTTTGCGCATTGTAAGTCATATACTGAGTCACCTATGTATATCGCTTCTTGTGCATCTATATTCAATCTTTTTAGGCATGTCACAAGTGGCTCTGGATGTGGTTTATGTTTCATTGTATCTTCCACACAAATAGAGTGTTCAAAATAAGTAATGGATATTTTATAACTACTTATTATTCTGTATTTATTGAAAAAAATTCGATATACAATACACAATCATCCTATTTTTGGAATCTAGATTTACAATACAATCGACCACACAAAAATATAGAATCCGTAATATACATATAGTAGTTCTATTTTAAAAACTAGATTTTCAAAATATAGAAAGGAGAACATACATGTACCCACGTAATTGTTTTAGTTGCGATGGTAGACGCAATAGTGGTTCTAACGGGAACACGGGACCTTCTGGGGCTACCGGCAGTACTGGGCCTTCCGGAGCTACTGGGCCTTCCGGAGCTACTGGGCCTACTGGCAGTACTGGACCTTCCGGGGCTACTGGGCCTACTGGCAGTACTGGACCTTCCGGGGCTACTGGGCCTACTGGTAGTACTGGACCTTCCGGAGCTGGTTTACAAAGTACTACCGCATTTAGCCTAGCAGCAGCCCCTAACTATAAAGCAGGACAAGTTGTCACTTATACGAGCAGCGGCTATGTTGTAAAAAAAGATGCACCTCAAGGGTTTCCCCATGTATCTCCAGATTATATTGTATTAGTAGAAAGTGGACCTACTGGTAGTACTGGACCTTCTGGCATCACTGGGCCTACCGGAAATACTGGATCTACCGGAAACACCGGACCTTCTGGCATCACTGGGCCTACCGGAAACACCGGACCTTCTGGTAACACTGGGCCTACCGGAAATACTGGGCCTACCGGAAGCACCGGACCTTCCGGCATCACTGGACCTTCTGGCATCACTGGACCTTCTGGCATCACTGGGCCTACCGGAAATACTGGACCTTCTGGCATCACTGGGCCTACCGGAAATACTGGATCTACCGGAAACACCGGACCTTCTGGCATCACTGGGCCTACCGGAAACACCGGACCTTCTGGTAACACTGGGCCTACCGGAAATACTGGGCCTACCGGAAACGCCGGACCTTCTGGTAACACTGGGTCTACCGGAAACACTGGGCCTACCGGAAACACTGGATCTACTGGCAACACCGGACCCACTGGCAGCACTGGACCGACTGGCAATACTGGACCTTCTGGCAGTACCGGGCCTACTGGCACTGCAGGTAGTGCATCAGCGAAAAGTATTGTGTTCCAAGGAAAGAATGGTGGGTTTCAGCGTATAGCGGGTTCTCCAGGAATTGACTCTAATGTTATTCCATATGTCACTGCTGGAGACGGTAGTATAGTTGGCTTTGCTGCATCTATAAATGTAAATAACTTACCTGCTGCTGTTTATACGATTGATATTTGCAGAAATATCCCTACAAACCTCACTGCTCCTACCTCTAGTTACATCCTATCTACTATCGCCTTCACTACTACTGACAAAATTACAGGAACTATAACATTTTCGATTAAGCCTACGGATACTGGCTCTGGACAAATTCAAGTGTATAATCCTACCCCAGCGGTAGGTCCCGCTACTGTAACTTGGACTAGTACTACAACAGGAAACCCAGTTTCGAGAGGGGATGCGATATCACTTTATATTAATCCTGGCATTACTGAAAGTGCAGTATATTCTGTTTTTCTAATCACTAATATTTAGTTCCCTCTTAAAAGTAATTTATTTAACAAAAAAAGGCCCCAATAATTGAGGCCAACAAATAGAAATACAAATGAATTAAAACAAATAACAGACAAGCTCATTATATACTATCATTTTATAAATATCCATATTTTGTAATTTATATTATATATACTGTACTAATAATGCAAACACTTTCGAATCTCTATTCACAAAAAAGGGAAATCACTTTCACGTAAGTAATTTCCCTTTTTAAAATATTTTTTATTGTATCGGCAACATAACCTTCACCGTCGTTCCAACCCCAACTTCACTTTCAAAACTCATTTTACCGTTGTGATCTTTAATAATTTTTTCTGTAACTACTAAGCCTAAACCTGTTCCCGTTTCTTTCGTTGTGTAAAAGGCTTCATTTAGCTTCGGAATTTTGTCTTTTGGAATACCGCAACCTTCATCCTTAACTTGAACAATGATTGCATCTTCTACAGTCACTTTAATCGTAATCGTTCCGCCAACTGACATTGCTTCAATCGCATTTTTAATTAAATTAAAAAATACTTGTTTTAATCGTTTTTCATCGCATGTAATCGATGGTATGTCTTTACTATAAATACCTTGTATGTGCACACCTTGATTTAAAGCAGGCTTCCCCATAACTCGAATAACATAAGCGATAATTTCTTCTATATTATGAACTTCTGATTCTATTGATTTAGATTTCTCAAATCCACTAAGTTCTGTAGCGATTGTATGAATTCGTTCTACTTCTTGTTTCATAATATCACTATATATTTTATCCTCTGGATATTTAATCGCTTGCTTATTCACAAATTTATCTAAATTGGCTAAAGGTCTTTTAATTTTGTAACCAATAACTGTAGCCATTTTCCCAACAGTTGCTAGCTTTTCTGTTTGTTGTATTTCTTTATTCATCATCTCAAGCGTACGAACGTAAGATTGGAACCTTAAAAACATAATCCAACATATGATAGTAAATACGCTATATAATGCCATCGGAATTAAAACGATTGATGAATGAATAATGATTCCTATAAGAGCATATTTTCCAACAAGTATGCTCGGAACTAACCAAAAATATCTTTTATTCACAAAGAGTGGGGCAAATAAAATAAAAAATCCTTCTACTATATTCCCACCATCAAACTCAGTATCACTACCGTAGTAAATCATAAAATTATGTATAAAATCTAATAGATTATATCCAATTAGAATAATATACTTTACTGCAAATGGATTTTTCCATTTCATAAAGTATATTCCAGTACAAAATAGAACCACCATCAGAAAATAAAGCCATAAACCTAAACCATCTTCAAATTGTCCTACTCCTTCTTGCTCTCCTCCTATTAAAGGTACAATAAATTCGTAGGCAAGATCGTATACAAAAAATATAATGAAAAATAAACTTAAATATATTTTCAGCGCCTTCATTTCTTCATTTTTAAATATATCGTCTTTATTCATATGGTAACCCCTAGCTTTTCTCCCACTTGTATTTCATTATTTCCACACTTTTTTGGAAGAATAATATCTATTCTCGTTCCCTTATCTCTTTCACTTGAAATATGTAACGTACCAAGGTGTTCGTTGACAATTCGATCTGCTACCGTAAGTCCCAAACCAATTTTATCTTGTTTTGTTGTATAAAAAGCTTCTGTAACACGAGCCAAATTTTCTTTCTTAATACCGTAACCATTATCGATTACACTTAATATTACATAATCTTGTCCTTTATTTTCTAATCGTAACTCTAATGTGCCACCTTGCTCCATTGCCTCCAGAGCATTTTTTATGACATATAGAAAGACTCCTCTTATTTTCCGCTCATCACATTCAACTTCTATTATCTTTTCTTCGATATTAGAAATAAGCGGAACACTAGACTCATTCATTTTTTCTCGAAGAATTGCTACTGCTTGTAATGCAATTTCACCTATATTATGTTTTTTATAAATAGAGGGTTTACATGTAGCAACTTCCATCAATTCACTTATCATATTATTCATATTTTCTATTTCAAAAATCATCTGTTTATAAATAGGGTCCTCTTCATGCTTCTCTCGTTGTAATTGCGTAAACCCTTTTAATGAAGCAAGTGGATTTTTAATTTCATGTCCCACTGTCGCTGCCATCTTTCCGATTACTGCTAATTTTTGTGATTCACTAGCAATCTTAATACTTTCCTTTACCGCTGAAAGGTATTGTATAAATCGATTTAAAATGATGTATGCCGCTATTAATATGAGTGTATACATAATGAGGTACATAAATCCTTTTACTTCCTTTAATACAAATAAGTAAATTACATATTTCCCTACAATAGTCGAAAGTACAAACACAAAATATTTTTTATTTAAAAATATAGGTACAAAGAAGATGAAAATAATTTCTATTATATTTACCCCATCAAATGCCGCCTTATTATAAAGCATATACGAAAGTATGTTAGCAATTTCTATTCCTATGTATGCAAATACACATGCATATTTAACAAAATTCACTTTCTCTTTTTTTATTAAATATACATTCACACCGAGTATTGCAGTTCCGCAAATAATTTGCCATAGTATGCTATGTCCCTTGTCCGTTAGTGATTTATCTTCTAATACGATTGCATAGAGAATTTGATATGAAACAACAATGACGTATAGCACCCACAAAAAGATTTTGGCATTCCTTTCTTCTTCTTTATATGATAGAAAACTTTCTTTCACTTCAACACCCCTTCAACATAATATCGCGAAGAATACCATTTATTATAATAAATGATTTTCTTATACAAACAAAGATAAATCGAACATTTGAGGAAAATCATCCCAACATTTTGATATTTTCAGACGATATGTAATCATAAAAATTATAAACAATAATACGTATATTATGTGGGAGAGATTTTATATAAATGGTAAAAAATGAAGGAAAGCTTGGTGTCTTAATAGAACGAAATCCTACGCTCCTGGCGTATGAATAGGAGGCTCATTCATGTTTGTTACCGTCGAGAAAGATGTGCATATTTTTGTGCAAGATGTTAATCCCAGTCCTGGTAGCAAAACTGTGTTCTTCGTCCATGGTTGGCCTTTAAATCATCAAATGTACCAATATCAGCTCAACGTGTTACCACAGCACGGTTTCCGCTGCATCGCTATAGATATACGCGGAAATGGGCAGTCTGATAAACCATGGACTGGTTACACATACGATCGTTTAGCAGACGATATCGCCATCGTTTTAGAAGCACTTCAAGTCGAAAATGCTACATTAGTCGGTTTCTCAGTAGGCGGTGCCCTTTCTATTCGGTACATGTCTCGCTATAATGGTCAGCGTATTTCTAAACTTGTATTAGTCGATGCCGTTTCCCCCTCTTTCGTTAAAAATCAAGAATCTCCCTATGGTGTCCCAAAAGAACAAGCAGATACTCTCATTAATCAAATGTATGCCAATCTCCCTAAATTTTTAAATGATGTATCTTTATCATTTTTTAATAGAAACTTAGGATCTGCTACGTTAGAATGGTTTTCTTATCTCGGTATGCAGTCTGCTTCCTATGCCCTCATCAAAATATTGCAAGCAGCTGCAAATGAAGATGTAACAAAAGATTTAAGTAAAATTAACGTGCCAACAAAAATATTCCACGGTATTCACGATCAACTTATCTCATACAAAAGCGCTGAACTTACACAAAAACGGATTAAAAATTCTCAGTTACATCCTCTCACCAACAGTGGTCACGGCTCCCCAATCGATCAAGCGGATGAACTAAACGAAGAACTTATAAAGTTTTTGCATTCATAAAAACCTATGCCAAATCGTATCGATAGGAACGTAGTTTTCAAAAACGTTAAAATTCACACATTTCTCACAAATCAACTAATACAACGATTACATTTTCATTTATACTAAATGTACAAGTAATACTCCCTAAACCCAGCTTGTCTGGTTACCCCGTTAAATACTATAAAAAAGAACTTGTATCTTTATACAAGTTCTTTTTGTTTCTTTTATTTAAAAAGGATATCTTTACTATATTGATTTCCGACGAGTAAATCATATTGGAGCATTTTATATTGCTCTAACATTTCTTTTTGTTTCTTTGTTAAATCATTGATTACTTCTCCATTTTTATCAACTTTTAATTCATCTCTAAGCACCGGTATTTCCTTGTAAAATTCGGATAAAAATTGATAAAATAAGGATTTATTTAATCCTGCATAATCAAAAATAAGATTAGAAAAATAAATTGGACTTACTACACCTAAATTATCATTTGGCATATCAAAGTTTGCGTACATTAATAGCGGCGTTTGCGCCATCGCTAAACGTTCATTCGGTGTTTTTTCATTCGTTATATACCCATTTTCTTTATAAAAAGATTTATTTGTTCCTAATGATGGAAGATGATCTCCAAAAAATACTAATAATGTAGGTCTATCTAAATTATCTAGTTGTTCTATTAAATATTGAAGGGCCTCATCTGAACGTCTTAACCCTTCTGCATACGTCTCTAATTCTCCCTTTGATTCTTCATTTTCTAGCCCGCTAATTTCTATTAGGTTTTCACCAAATCGTCCCTCTGTAAATGGAAAATGATTTTGCATCGTAACTGCATGAATAAATGTAGGTTGTTTTTGTTTCTCTAACTCAGCAATTATCTCTTTACTCATCGCTAAATCACTAATATAATCTCCATCAATATCTACATTTTCCATCGTATCCTCTGCATTAAACTTATCAAACCCTAACACTCTGTATACGTCATCGCGTTTGAAAAATGAGCGACCAAATGAATGAATTGCACTTGTGTAATAACCTTCTTTTTTCAACGCCGTAGGAATTGATGGAATTTCTTTTTTATTTATAACGACCTGTTGATATGGTATAGAACCTGGCTTTAACAAACTCATTGAATAACTCGTTAACGCTTCAAATTCGACATTCGCCGTATTACCTCCAAATGTAGGAGAAATAGTTTGTCCACCAGGAAAATTTTCTATATAATGATGCAAATTTGGTACAGGATCTTCACTAAAAGAAAGATTTGTTACTTTCGTCGGATCCCAAAACGATTCACTCATTACAAAAATAATATTCGGTTTCTCTTTTTTCTTTTGATTCCCTATATTTCCACTATATTGTTGTTTTATATCGTTTGCAATTTGAAGCATATTTTCTTTAGAATAATTTTTTGGTTTTTCCATAACTGTTGTATCTAAATTGCTAATAAACCCAAGTACAAAACCATTTGAAGCATAGTTCTCATTTTGATCCCACAAAACAAAATCTACACCTGATTTTTGAAATACTTTATTCATAAATGTGTTCGCAAAATTACCGTACGCATATAGAACAAAAATAGATCCTACTACTAATAAGGCTCTTATTCCTAGATGAATCTTTACATTTTGAATATACCTTCTCATATATATCCCTGCTACAATACAAGCCACGATACTTAAGATAATGACAAAAATATAACCCCAGCTAAAATAGTCCATCACCATCGGTATAACAGATTGCATATGCATAATTTGTGTGAAATCAGAAGGATACAGCGGATCACCTCTAAAAATAAGCTTTAAATAATTCACAATGCCTAAAATGACTAACGTACAGCTCGTTAAAATCATACTTAGAAAAACCTTGCCTATTAAATTATAAACAAGAATGTATATTGCATAAATTGCTACAAAACTTAATATAAACTGCATGTTATAAAAGTAAATCCAATTCATTGCCTCTATGAAACTCATATTAACTTGCATGACAATATAAAATAACGCTACTGTATGAGCTAGTAAAAATAATATAAAATGCACTCGTAGGGATGCCCTAAGTATAGACATCTCTTTTTTATTAAAATGTGAAATATAAAATGTTATGCCCCATATGAAAATCATCATAACAATTAAAACAAGATTTTGATTTAAATGAGCTTTCATTATGTCTAAATTAAAAACCTTTAAAATCATAAACAGCATAGTTATTACTAATAAAGTCACCATACTACTTATAATACTAGAAATTAATATATTTCTTTTTGGAAGATCAAAAAGTGTAGAACCATACTTCAATTCATTCCCTCGTTTCTATGTCTTAATTTCCCCCGCATCGAAAGAACTATTTCTATTAAAATAACATATATGACATATTTCGTCTGCATACTTGCTTCTATCATAAATGTATTGTCTTAATATTCCCTTAATCACCAGTTAAATTGTAGCATACAAATTACTCATTCTTGAAAAACTTAATTTCAGCATTCCACTTTATGATATAATAACTATGTTTTGGAAATCCTTAATACTATTAACGATTTCACATGAAAATACGAAAGAATTAATAAAAAAGGAGTTGCTCATTTTTGCTTACTAAGTTTAAGAGTTTGCCTAAAGCGGTATATGCAATTTTGGCGCTTTCTTTCCTGTTGCACGTTTTTTGTTTAGTAAAACAGCCAGGATTAGATGGAGAGTTAGTCAAAGTAACATATGGTGCAAATGATGCCTTTAACTATTCGTTAACAGCTGAACAACTATTAAAACATGGTGTATTTGGTTATGTGTATTTAGAACCTAGTGAAGTTCCAGGGAAAAATGCATATATTACACCAGGTCAGCCATTACTATTAGCTGGCGCTATGATTATTTCTGATATTACATCAATTCCTTACTATTACGTAGCAACTGTTATTAACATGATCATGAACCTTTGCACAGTGCTATTAGTATTCTTAATAGGAAAAGAATTGTTCGAAAAAAACATTTATGGAATTGTTGCAAGTATTTTATATGCTATTTATCCAAGTAACTATACATACTTCCGTACATTGCTAACAGAAGTTCCATCCATATTCTTATTGGCGTTATGTGTATATGTATTTGTTCTCGCATGGAAATACAATAAAGTGAAATTCCATATATGGTTTGGAATTGTCGTTTCAATTTTACTTATGTTCCGTCCAAATCCAGCTCCAATGATGCTCATTCCTGTTCTTGTTGTGTTATTTACATATGGATTTAAAGACTCCATTCGAATCGGATTGTTATGGTTTATCGGACCTTTCTTTATTATTGGTGCATGGGTTGTTCGTAACTATTTAGCACTCAACCAATTTATTTTATTCTCAACCCAAGGTGCTGATCCACTAATTGCCGGTGCTGATCCATTTAATAAAATTGGATATGAAAATATAGTAAACGAAATGAGAGCCAAAGGCTTAGATGACAAAGGGGCATACGCAAAAGAATTAATCAAGAACGGCTTTAAGACGGACTTCACTTATTGGTTCTCTTGGTTCACTGTCGGTAAAACAATTGAATTATTCAAAACAGCTCCTGCTGTAGATCAATACCGTATTCACAACTTTATGCAACTATGTCATAGAGTGTTTATTATCGGTACATTCTTGAGCAGCTTCTGCTTCATGCTAAATTCATTTAAACATAAACGCGTTATGATGCTAGTAGCAAGTTCTATTATTTACATTATCTTCTCAAACTTATTCTTAGCAATTAATCGCTATGGATTTTTCATTAATCCCCTTATGTGCTTAATTCTTGCATACGGATTAATTCACATTGTGCAGAAGCTTCCATTCTTCCGCACTAACCAAGCATAATAAGAAAGAGGTCGTCCAAAAATGGACGACCTCTTTCTTATTACCCCACACTTTGCACACAGCCAATTTGTCCATTCTGTAATCACACTTTAATTCCGTATGTATGTGTTTCTGTATTTGTCAAAATATCTTTCACAACACTACTCACTATTTTACTTATAACTGCAAGTTTTTTACAACTATTACTATAACGAAAAGAACCCGCCCCCACCTAACTTCTTTGCTTTCGCTGCATTTTGAGGTGGGGGGCGGGCTGCCCGTTAAAGTGGGATAAAGTGAAACTTTAATCAGTGGGGGTTTTCTTCATCCCCCACTGATTATTAGTTGAACCAATCGGACTTTTATGGGCAGTTGATCCCCCATCTAACTTCTTTGTTTTCGCTGCATTTTGAGGTGGGGGTCTTACTGCCCGTTAAAGTGGGATAAAAGAGAAAATCATTAGCATGTGTATTATATAAAAGGAAACAGCCATATTTTCCATACGATACATACGAGTACAATAACTACAAAATCAAAAAGATCTAATCTCGGTCCTTTTTTCATATTCATCTCTAGCCACAAATGAAGCCATTTTATTTTTGTGTATTTTTGGATGTTTTTCTTTGCAAATCGGTAAATGAGCACTTGCATAATAAAAAATCCGACTACAAAAATAAACAAGAAAATGAGAAAATCGACCACAAAATTCCTCCTTATTTTTGCAGCGATTTTTCTACGATATGATTTTTCAAAACCCACTCTTCAAATTGGGCACTTCCCAATTCCCAGCTAAGATCACGAGCATGTACAGAAAAAACGTAATAGCCAGCGTATTCGTCCATAAATCTCCCCGTCTCGATCCCATCTTTCTGAAGACCATATGCTCCAAAATTAAAATACACATCCCACACGTCTTCATTCTTCCGCTTATAAGCAATCGATTCCATATCACATTCTGTTCCGAAATAATCAAGATGTAAATGTACGCTATCATCATATTCGTACTCCATTTTATCACCCCTTATATTTGTACTTCTTTATCCCCAAAAAAATTCCTGCTATCTACACTCACATATGGGCACTTACCTACATATCATGCTTGTAGAGTGACTTCTAGGAGGTGTTATATAGTGAAAAAATTAATAGCTGTTTTTTGTATCATGTTACTAGCTGTCTTCACATTTATTGCTTGCAGTAGTAAAAAAGAAGATACGAAAAAACAAACTCAAAACGTTCGCGTCGGCGAAGTTACCCATTCTCTCTTCTATGCCCCGTTATATGTCGGGATTGAAAAAGGATTTTTTAAAGAGGAAGGATTAAATATTGACCTTCAAACGACAGCTGGCGGAGATAAAACGATGACCGCCTTATTATCTGGCGGGATTGATATTGCTCTCGTCGGTTCTGAAACGTCCATTTACGTTCATCAACAAGGCGCAAAAGACCCTGTCATTAACTTCGCACAACTTACACAAACAGATGGAACATTTTTAGTTTCGCGTAAAAAATTAGACTCTTTTAATTGGAATGACGTAAAAGGTGTTACATTTTTAGGACAGCGTAAAGGCGGCATGCCACAAATGGTTGGAGAATACGTTTTAAAGAAAAATGGCATTGATCCTCACAAAGATACAAACTTAATTCAAAACATCGAATTTGCTAACATTGCAAATGCCTACGCATCTGGTACGGGAGAATTTGTCCAGCTCTTTGAACCGACTGCAAGTATATTCGAAAAAGAAGGAAAAGGTTATATCGTCGCTTCGTTCGGAAATGAATCTGGTACTGTTCCGTATACATCGTTCATGGCAAAGGAAAGTTTCTTAAAGAAAGATAAAGCTGCTGCTGAAAAATTCACACGGGCGCTCTATAAAGCGCAACAATGGGTTGATACTCATAGTCCAGAAGAGATTGCTGATGCCGTTTCTCCGTTATTTAAAGACACTTCAAAAGACATTACAGTAAAAGTAATTGAACGGTATAAAAAGCAACATTCTTATGCGACAAATCCGCTATTAGATGCTGAAGAATGGAAACAGCTCCAAACGATTATGAAAGACGCTGGCGAATTACAAAAAGAAGTTCCACATGAAGCGCTCGTCAATACAAAAATTGCCGAGAGCGTTATTAAGAAATAGAGGCGAAGTGTATGAGCTTTTTACAAATACGTAACGTTTCTCACTGCTTTTTCGCAAAAGAGAATGCCAAATTAATTCTCGAAGATATGAGTTTACAAGCGGAAGAAGGCGAATTCATTTCGATACTCGGTCCAAGTGGTTGCGGCAAAACGACACTCCTCTCCATTATTGCCGGGCTGCTTGATCCAATTGAGGGTATCGTCTTTTTAGATGGCGAGCCCATTACAACGAAAACTTCATCTATGGGGTATATGTTGCAGCAAGACTACTTGTTTCCTTGGAAGACAATTGAAGAAAATATTATGCTCGGACTTCATATCCGAAACATTTACGATGAACAGACGAAAGAACATACTTTACAGCTTTTAAAGCAAGTCGGTCTACATGATGTAGAGCAGCAATATCCTCGTGAACTATCCGGTGGTATGCGTCAACGTGCCGCCCTCGTTCGAACGTTAGCGACCGACCCAAAAATTTTATTGCTAGATGAACCTTTTTCGGCGCTCGATTATCAAACGAAATTGAAACTAGAAGATCTCGTTTTCAGCTTACTACACAAATATAAGAAAACTTCACTACTCGTGACACATGATATTGAAGAAGCCATTGCGATGAGTGATCGTATTTATTTACTGCAAGCGAATCCTGGAAAAATTGCAAAAACATTTATCGTCCCAGAAAGCATACGTTCCCTATCACCGTTAGAATCACGCCACCACCATGACTTCCCATCCCTCTTCCAAAATATATGGAAGGAGCTGGAGCGTCTTGGATAATATAAAACAACTACATGAACGGTTTCGGAAGAAAGAACGCAGGCGCGCATGGTTAGCACGCTCTTTGCAGCTTTTACTACTCATTCTTTTCTTTGCACTATGGGAAATCGCTAGCAAAAAAGAATGGATTGATCCTTTACTCTTTAGCTCTCCTTCAAGCATTTGGGAGCTCTTCCTTAGTAAATGGATGGATGGTTCGCTTTGGGTTCACATATGGACGACATTACTTGAAACGGGAGTAGGCTTCATTCTTGGAACAGTGCTCGGAGCTATTATCGCTACTTTCCTTTGGTGGCTACCACTTCTCGCCCGCGTACTCGATCCATATCTCGTCGTCCTAAACGCCATGCCAAAAGTAGCACTTGGTCCGATTATCATTGTAATCTTCGGTCCAAATATTTCTTCGTCGATTGCAATGGGAGTAATCATTTCCATCATCATTACCATTCTCGTTATTTACAGCGCATTTCAAGAAGTCGATTCTAACTATATAAAAGTGATGGACACATTTGGTGCAAATAAATGGCAATGTTATAAACAAGTCGTTCTCCCTGCATCTTTCCCAGCTATTATTTCAACGTTAAAAGTGAACGTTGGATTATCGTGGGTCGGTGTTATATTCGGCGAACTTCTCGTCTCTAAACAAGGCCTTGGCTACTTAATTAGCTATGGATTCCAAGTATTTAATTTCACACTTGTCTTACTGAGCGTACTACTCACGTGCGTCCTCGCAACACTTATGTATGTGTTTGTTGAGGCATTTGAAAAACTTCTAATTGGAAAACGAAAAAAAGCTGACTTAGGGCAATAGACTATAGTCAGCTTCTTTCTTTTACTTTTTATCACACATCTTTGTTTCATTTTTAACGTTTCCATCCGCAACCGTAACTGTATGGAAACAATCTTTCACACGTACTGTAACGACATTATCTTTTCGATCTATCACATGATAATCATTAAACTTTTTATCCAATGCACTACGAATTTGCTCCCCTTCAAAAATCGGAAAACCGTGAGACATTACCCAAATGAGACCAGCGACAGCAAGAATCGTTTTCATACGTTTCATTACCTCCTCGAGAGTAAACTTATAGTCCCTATAACACGCGCATTATAATTGTGTCTAAATTGTGACATTTTTATACTAATTCTATTTTATAATGATAGTTCCTTCTTCTTTTTTGGTAAAAATACAGAATTTTCAATTTTATAAACATAAAAAACGTAAAGAACTAAAATTCTTTACGTTTTGTTAGCTAACATATATAACTCTCATTAGTTTCCACTGTATTGTTCTATCGTTTTCGAAACATCATATAATCCCGACAACACTTCCGCTCTCATTTTTACAAGCTCAGGGAATTGATAGAAAAAGGCGATTTTTTTATACTTTAACTCCGATCCTTCTTTCACCTTTTTTGAATCTTGTAAAATAAATGCTGTAAACGTATCTGCAATATCTTCCGCTACATTTGTCGTTCCATACTGTGATACAAACTCATCATGTTTTTCTTTAAAAAATGCAATTTGCGTTTCTTCATTTTCTTCTACTTTCTTTTCTGCCCACTCCTGCTCAATAGGCTTCCAGAAAGAATTATAAAATTGATTAATATAAGAGGTTTTCTTTGCACATCCCTCTTGTAAGAAAAGATTTCCACATTTATTTCGGTACATTGAAATATCTTTATCCTCTTCAAAATCCTTTACATAGTTTTCATCTACTGGTATTTGCTTATGCCCGAGCGTCAATACGTGAGCCGTCTCATGAATTAATGTTTTCATCACTTCATCGATATTCACCGCAGAATCAAGTGTATCTAAGCTAAGAGTCCATTCTTTCGGATTCTCTATACTAGGCATAACGTGAGCAACAACACCGTCATAACCATCCGTTATTAGATCAAATTCTGTTATATTCCCGCGATATTTTGCTGGAATGAGCGTGCGATACATATCCCATAAATCTTCATGATACCCTCTATCTTGACGTTGTTGTAGCACCTCTTCTTTCGCTTCTTTATCATCAGCAAATACTTTATTTAAACGTTTCCGTTCTATTTTTTCAAAATAAGGATCTACAATTTCATCACCATCAATATAATAAGAAGCTAAAAAGAAGTAATTTTCATCATCATCTTCTTTTTTCTGCTCTGCCTTTTTCATATCTGCACTTTCATGCTCTTCTATTTCATAATCTTCTACTGCTTCAAGCTCAGATAATCCATCTATTTTTTCATATGCTTTTTGAAGTTTCTTATCTCCTATTTCCACACATTCTTCGTCTGTTTTACACACTTCTTTTTCTTTCACACTCTTCATAGAACTTTCGCATCCTGCTAGTAAGCCGATTGCAACGATAACCCCTACTAACTTGCCATACAGTCTCTTCATACATTCCTCCATCAATACATTCTACAAACATATAATAATCATTTTTTAACAAATATGCGATAATGAATTATAAAAACTGTAAGGAGGTTTCCAGAAAGTTTATCAGCGATTTTTGAAATATATCGACTTACCGACAAAAATTGACAAACAAAAAAAGAAACCGGCTACTTTACTTCGTAAAACAGCCGATTTCTTCTATATGTTTCATCGTACGCGCCAATACATCGTCGCGCATTATAAAGCTAAATTTTCTATCCGTTTTAATGTTTTCAGGAATGTCTGTTAATAAAACAGATCCTTTCGTTTCTTCGTAATGCGTATGTTCTTCTACCGCACTAATTGTTGCAAAATAAATGTTTTTAATGATTATTTTGTCTTTTCCAGATACTTTATATTGTCCTAAGTAAGTTAAATCAGAAACTATGCCGCCGGTTTCTTCATGAACCTCTCGAACTGCCGCTTCTTCCGGTGTTTCCCCTAGTTCTACTTTTCCACCTGGAAATTCAAGACCGCGACGTAAATGATGCGTTAATAACCATTGATTCCCGTACCGGCATACAACCCAAACATGCTTTGGCTCAGGAGAAAATGGGTAACGTTCAAACGATAATTGTACAGTGTTGTGGTAATAATCTTTAAATTTGTACATGCCATTACTCCCCTATTGATGGTTACAAGTTTTTCCTACCACAAATTGTAGCATATTCTCGCTTTTCTGCATAATATTATCCAATTATAATCCATTGATTATTCCCATTTGCGCGACTAATTCTTTCGTCTCATGATTTCCTAAATCGTAAATCATTTTATATGCTTTTTGTAGTTGTTCATCATATCGGTCATTATTAGAATCGTGATGATACTCAACAAATGGAACGTGGGAGCGTACAAATGACCCTAAATCCTCTACATATGCTTGATCGAAGTACTCTCTTAACTCCGTAATTTCCTCATCATTTGCGGAAATCTCAAAATTATACGTATCCGCTGTCTTCACTTGTGAAATTTGACCGTTTCCTATTGATATATAATATGTTTTTTTCTGCTCCATGTAACACCCTTCTTTCATCCTTTTTATTTCTATTGTTTTCATCAATTACAAAATTATGTAAAATAAAGAAAAGGAGGGATTCCATGTTTAAAATATTAATTATCGGTATTATCATCGTCCTAGTCATATTAGTACTCTCCGTCATGACGATTAATAAAGGCTACGCTTATAAACATTCCGTCGATAAACCAGAAGATAACCCGTATACAAAAAATAGCAAGAAGAATTCATAATACGCTTCGTATACTACTACTTATTTTAGCCCACATCATATTCAGTATTCGTTTACTAGCAGGTCAACATAACTTTCTATCACTTTCACAATTTCTATTAGGAACTTTCATACTCCTCATTACCTTTGAACAAATAAAGAAAAAAGATTCAGGAACCGAATTTATTTAGATTTTCCTTATCATTAGCTATATAAAATAACAGGGGGGATATATATGCTAAAAGGATTACAGATTACTTTTGCACTCATTGCATTATGTATAGTAATCTACGGATATTTTACTGGTAATAGAGAAATGATGCCTTATATGTTCATTTTCTTAGGATTAATGGCTTTCACTATAGGACTAGGAGAAATAAAACAAGACAGAAAATCTAGTGGTATACTTGCTTTTCTCGCTGGATCTGGCGCTTTATTTCTTAGCTTCTCAGAAATATTCCGGTAAATAATCTATTTAAGGGGGGAATTACATGCTAACTGGTTTACGGATTGTTTTAGGACTTTTCACGCTTCTCATACTCTCTCTTTGCACTTATATCCAGATTACCGATCGTTTCTCACTTCTCCCATACGTACAATTTATTCTCAGTTGTTTCTTTATTCTTGTCGGAATTAACGAAATTATATCCGGACGAAAATCCATGAGCATTCCGTTTTTTTTCGTCTCTATTCTTACGCTCTTCGTTCTCATATCAAACTAACTTCGCTACGTATAGAATAAAATCTTGAGCAATTTAGCATTTACAAACACGTAATAAAATAGAGGATGATTTTTTAAAAAGGGGAGATTTATATGCTAAAAACATTACGAATTATATCCACCCTTATCGTCATCGCTCTCGCTCTATTTGAAATGTTTACTAACGCACTTATTATAATGCCCTATACCCTCATCGCTTTATCCATTATGACCTTCATCATGAGCGCAGAAGAAAAACAGAAACAAAAGAAAGTATATAGTACACTCGCCTTCTTTTCTAGCGTATTCATTTTAATCGTTGCTATTATAATTTTTGTCTCTCAATAACTATCTTTCTACTAGGAGGTTCAAATGCATATAAGAAAATTACAGCTAACCATCGTTTTTACTACTTTGATCTTATGTTTATACAGCACATTTACAATGAACTTTCAAATCCTTTCACCTATCATTTTGTTCCTTTTTAGTTTATATGGCATTTTAGTAGGCATTGAGACAATTCAAAAACAACAAAAGCAAATTGGAGTCATTAGCATCGGTTTAAGCATGTTTACAATTATTTTTGTTATTCCATTTATACTGTTCTACTAAAGGAGGATTATGTTTAAAAACACTCGAATTATACTCGCAACAATTGCCCTCATCCTCGCTATATTTAGCCTCTTTGCAAATATCTCTATACTTTTGTCATTCGTATTTATCCTTTTAAGTATTATGTTTCTCCTTTTTGGAATCGATGAAATAAAAGAGCAGCAAAAAGCAAAAACATTTGTTTATTTTCTCGGTTCTGCTTTTGTTTTATATGTTGGAGTGTCTAGTTTATTTTTATAAAAAAGAAGAATATGGTGACTCTTAACAAAATAAAAAAACTGCCCTTTCACAGGCAGTTTTTCTTTATCCAAATACTTTCTCAAGTTCCTCTTTATCTTGGCTTAACCAGAAGTTCATTAAGCGTTTTGCTCCTTCTAAATCGTGAAGCTTCGCTTGACCACATTGCGTTTCATTTGCAGCTGGAATTTCTGTAATTTGAACCGCATCTTTTAATGTTAGTTCTAATAAATCAATAATTTCTCGAACTGTCGGTGTTCCGCTTACTACAAGGTAGTATCCTGTTTGGCAGCCCATTGGTGAAATATCGATAATATCGAAATGCGGATAACGATCAATATATTTACGTAAATTAAATGCTAATAAATGTTCTAACGTATGAATAACATCTGGTTTCATTGCTTGTTTATTCGGTTGGCAAAAACGAATATCAAATTTATTTACAATACCGTCACTACCTACATTGTGAACTCCGCAATGTCTTACATAAGGTGCCTTTACAATCGTATGATCTAATTCAAAGCTTTCTACTGATGGCATACAACATCTCTCCCGCTTTTAATTTAATTCCGTTATATCCAATATGATATAACGGAAATGCACATTAGTAAAGTATTATGTACAGTCGTGCTATAATACTTTAAGAATATGCTGAAAAGGAGATCGTTATGAAACAGATTTTTATTGGGATTATACGCTTTTATCAAAAGTTCATTTCTCCGATGACACCACCAACTTGCCGCTTTTATCCAACTTGTTCTCATTACGGATTAGAGGCGTTTCAAAAGCATGGCGCATTCAAAGGCTTTTGGCTTACTTGTAAGCGTATATTAAAATGTCACCCTTTCCATCCAGGAGGATTTGATCCTGTCCCAGATAAAAAGGATGACAAAGTACATTCTTAATTTTCGTAACCATTCACAACTAAATCTAATTTTCCTGTATCAGGATCGATAACAAGACCGTGAACAGGTACTTCTTCCGGAAGTAATGGGTGGTTGCGAAGTACTGATACGCTATGTTCTACACTTTCTTCCACACTAGAGAAACCGCGCAAGAATTGTTCTAAATCGATTCCAGAATAACGAAGCATATCTAATTTCTCTTCTGTTATACCGCGTTCTTTCATTTTCTCAATCGTACTGCTTGCTTGAATTTTTGCCATACCACAATCATGGTGACCAACTACACATACTTCATCAGCGCCAAGTTCATATACAGCGACTAAAATACTACGCATAATACTTCCAAATGGATGTGAAATAACAGCGCCTGCTACTTTAATAATTTTCACATCGCCGTTACGCATATTCATCGCTTTCGGCAATAGTTCAACAAGTCTTGTATCCATACAAGAAATAATTACCATCTTTTTGTTTGGAAATTTCCCCGCTACAAACTCTTCATACTTTTTCTCTTCAACAAATTTCTCATTGTATTGCAAAATCTCTTCTAATGACTTCATAGTAAGGAACCCTCTTTTCTCTCGTTTACACTACATGAATAGTGTACCAAAATATGAAAAACACAAAAAGGATATCGCTTTATAGTAAAAATAAGATATTTTCAGATAATCGACATAATTCTTTCAAAATATACACACAGCTTTGTAACAAGTCTCACATACTTTAAACGCATTTTCACTATAAACTGATTGTAGATAATGTAAAAAAGGAGTGAATATTTATTATGTCCGACGTTCTGTTACTGAGTCGTTTTCAATTTGCAATTACTGTTTTTTATCATTTTTTATTTGTGCCTTTGACAATCGGACTTGTGATTTTAGTAGCGTGTATGGAGACTCAATACGCCCGCACATTGAATCCAACATACCGCAAAATGGCAAATTTCTGGGGTAAATTATTTACAATTAACTTCGTAATGGGGATTATAACCGGGATTACGATGGAATTCCAATTTGGAACAAACTGGTCTGAGTACTCAAAATATATGGGAGATATTTTCGGATCCCCTCTCGCAATCGAAGCACTCGTTGCCTTCTTCTTAGAATCTACTTTCATGGGAATATGGTTATTCGGTAAAGACAAAATTTCACCAAAGTTCCGTGCCTTCTGTATGTGGATGGTCGCACTTGGAACAAATATTTCCGCACTTTGGATTATTACAGCAAACGGCTTTATGCAAAACCCTGTTGGCTACGTCGTACGTAACGGCCGCGCTGAATTAAATGATTTCTGGGCACTCGTTACGAATCCATACGCTTGGAATATGTTTTTCCATACTGTAGTTGGTTGTTATATTGTTGGTGCTTTCTTCGTTATGGCAATTAGTGCCTATCACTTATTACGTAAAAATGAAGTTGAATTCTTCAAAAAATCATTTAAGTTTGGCTTAATGTTAGGCTTATTCGCCGCAACAATTACACCGTTTATGGGACATCAATCTGGTGTATCAGCAGCTAAATATCAACCTGCTAAAGGTGCTGCGATGGAAGCTGTTTGGGAAACTGGAAAAGGACAAGGCTTCTCAATTGTGCAAATTCCTGATGTAAAAAACGAGAAGAACTTTGAATTCCTAACGATTCCAAAGTTAGGAAGCTTCTTCTATACAAATTCATTTGATGGCGAAATTGTTGGTTTAAAAGATATTCCGAAAGAAGATCGTCCAAATGTTAACCTCGTGTACTATAGCTTCCGCTTAATGGTTGCACTTGGCATGTTCTTTATGGCATTAACTTGGTACGGTTTCTATTTAAATCGAAAAGGAAAACTAGAAAACTCAAAACGTTACTTAAAAATTACAATATGGTCTGTTTTACTACCATATATCGCAATTAATGCTGGTTGGATTGTTGCCGAAGTAGGTCGTCAACCATGGACAGTATATAAACTAATGCGTACCGCAGAATCTGTATCACCTATATCTGTCCCACAAATTTGGTTCTCATTAATTAGTTTAATCTTGTTCTACACTTTACTTTTAATCGCAGACGTATACTTAATGCTGAAGTTCGCAAAAAAAGGACCAGCAGCATTAGAGGAACCTGCTACTGAGGGAGGTGCAGCTCATGTCTCATGATATGCTTGCGATTATCTGGTTTGGTTTATGGGGCGTGATTTGGACAGTTTACTTTATTCTTGATGGATATGCACTTGGTAACGGAATGATTTTTCCTTTCGTTACGAAAGACCGACAAGAACGAAATCAATTACAAGAAGCAATTGGCCCGTTCTGGGGCGGTAATGAAGTGTGGTTAATTACAGCTGGTGGCGCAACATTTGCTGCCTTCCCAGTCACATATGCAAATATGTTTAGTTATTTATATACACCGTTATTCTTAGTATTACTTGCACTATTTGCTCGTGCTGCTGGACTTGAATTCATGCATAAAGATGATTCACCAATTTGGCAAAAAACTTGTAAATGGGCATTTGCAATTGGTAGTTTCTTAATTGCTTTCCTATTCGGTGTTACATTTGCTAATCTTTATTACGGACTACAAATCGGAAAAAATGGCTATGAAGGAAATTTACTTAGTTTACTAAATCATTACGGCATTTTAGGAGGTCTGTTCTTTACAGCTATATTCGTCGTATCTGGTGCACTTTGGGTTATGATTAAAACAACTGGTGAAGTATCTGACCGTGCTTATAAAATCGCTAGACCATTTTCAATGGCAGCTGCTATCATTTTAGCTATTTTCTATGTAGCAACTGCAAATCGTACAAATTTATTCCAAAACTTCACAGAATATCCTGTACTATTCATTCTTCCAGTACTTGCAATGTTAATGAGTGTACTCGCACTTATTATGGTGTACAAACACAAAATTGGTCTTGCATTCACATTCGTTTGCTTAACAATCGCAATGTTTATGACAACTGGCTTTGCGGGTATGTTCCCAAGAATGTTACCATCTCGTATTAATGATGCTTATAGTACAACGTTATACAACGCGGCTGGTAGTCAATTAAACTTAAAAATTATGTTCTTCGTTGCAATGGTTATGGTACCAATTGTTATTGGATATCAACTTTGGAGTTACAGTATCTTTAAAAATAAAATCCATAAAGACTCTGCTAAAGGGTATCACTAAAATGAAAAAAGACACTTCGTTTGAAGTGTCTTTTTTATACGTATGATTTTCGATAAGATGTTATACTTCTAATCTAACAACTATAATACAGAAGAATCATTAACAGCTCACAAATAAATTGTAGCACAGCATAAACATGTTACTTTATGCAATTTTGCATATAAAAATTATAACGTAGATTGGATTACTTGATCATATACATCGCTATCTACTACATCGGCTGTACTAACCCCGCTAAACGTTTGTACTTTTATTCCTGTATTCGATGATCCCGATCCATTATAAGCTTTCGTTTTTTCAATCGGCTGCACGTTATATTTATCTCCTAAATTAATCGTTCCATTGCAGTTTTCAATAATAACTCCTTCCACAACTGACGGCATTTTGTCACCTACTTTCATTTCCTTACTTTCATTTTATGAAAAGTGCCTAAAAAAATAGCATGTTTCCATAAGAAAAAGCACTCAGACTGAGTGCTTTTTCTTATTTACCTTTTTTCTTTTTCTCACAAGCAATTCCATCTCCATCACGGTCTAAATGCTTACCGTAATATGGACTATCTCTTGTAATGTCATAATATCCCGCATCGTTTGCTTCTTTACAGTTAGCAAAACGTTTTGGATCTGGCTTTACTTCTGGTTTCGGTTCTGGTTTTACTTCTGGTTTCGGCTGTGGTTGTTTTGCTCCTGGTCTTTCTTCAAGTGGTAACGTTGCATTATATAAGAACTGAACATATTGCTCACGACTTACATGCATTCTAGGTGCGAATGTACCGTCACCAGTTCCAGCTGTAATATAATTTGATTTAATTGCAGTAATCGCAGGATTCGCCCATCCATTTCTATCTACATCCGTGAAATTATGATCCCCTCTAATTTGCAATTGGAATCCTCTTGTCAAAATTTGTGCCATTTCTTCACGAGTTAACGCATCTTTCGGTCTGAATTTCCCTGTGTTATCTCCAACGAATACGCCCATCTCTGTTAAAGCAAGAATCTCTTTTTTAAACATAGTTGAACGATCCGTAACATCTTTATATGGATTGTTATACTGTTCTTTTACTGTCGGTTTTAAGTGACGGAACATAAGAGCTGCAACTTGCTCACGCGTTACATCATCACCAAATCCAAAAAGTCCATTTCCGTATCCAGCAACAACGTTTTTATTTGCTAAATCCATAATTGCTTTATAAGACCAATGATTGTTTGGAACATCTTTAAAACCTGCGTTTGCCTCCGCTGTTCCAATTGAAGTAAATGCTGTAGTTGCAACAAGTGCACTTGTTAAAATTAATTTCTTAAATCTCATACTTAAGTCTCCTTCTCTTTCCATAATAACCTTTTAACAATATAACAAATTATTCAAATGTATTTTGTCATATTCTGTCGAACACAAAAAAGAATCCTGCAGGATTCTTTTTTGCTAAGCATGAATGGCAATTTTGGAGACAGTTGACTTTTTCAAAAATTTATTAGGGGTAATATTTTGAAAAAGAAAGCCTTTCATATGTAGGTTAACACTACTGGAATATATAGTAAATTGATAATGTTTATACGGAAGATTGCTAATGTTTAGTATAGATACTTTCCACTATATCAACAGTGAAAAGTATCTACATGAAACAACAAAAAGGCGCCTTCAAAGAAGACGCCTTTCATAAACAGACACTATAAAACAGAATTATGTATTGTTATACGATTGTTAGATACAAAAAGTAGAGGGAAATGTTTGTATTAAATTCTATTTTATAAAGTATGTCTACCACTTATATTTTAATCCTCTTCACTTGAAAATAAATATAATATGCATAATTACATACAAAAAAGAAAAGACACTCCATAGAGTGCCTCTTCAACCATTTTACTTTTAATATATCGCTTTACATACATTGTAACATATGTATCCATATATTTTATTGAGAAAATTCAAAATCCTTTTTCTTTCATTTTCAATTATAAAATCATGTAATATAAAAGGTATGTCAAATTCTTATACAAGTTGAGGTGTACTATATTTATGTCTTTCGGAATCATTCCTCTTATATTGTTTATTATTTTTCTTATCTCCTATTTAAAAGATCCACGAAAAATAATAAATGGGTTTTTATTTAATGCCTTTTTCTGTTCATTTCTATTATTTTGCGCTATAGCCTCATATGAGTCTGGTAGTAATTCTTTACATTTTATCGTTATTATTCCGATGTTAGCGCTCATTGTAATGATACCTTTTGCTATAGTCGCTTTAATGTTTGGGCTATTTCTTAATGCAAAAATTTTAATGCAACGTGAAGGAAGACGCTTCACAAACTCTTTAACTTTAATTGCTGCTTTAGGGATTTTATTCTTTATAATGCTCCCTATTATAAATCCAGCAAGCTTATTCTCAGAGCATTTTCAATTTATTTTTGCTGCTATCTCTCTTATAACTATGTATTTCTTTGTGCATTTATCTAACTTCTTAAGCGCGTATTTTTTATACCAATTCAACAGACCAAGACGTAATCAAGATTTCATTATCGTTCTTGGTAGTGGCTTAATTAATGATAAAGTACCACCTTTACTTGCAAGTCGTATTCATAAAGCAATCGACTTTTACTGGAAACAAGCCGCTGTAAATACGCCACCAACAATTATTTTCTCTGGTGGACAAGGTCCAGATGAAGGTCTTCCAGAGGCAGAAGCGATGCAAAAGTACGCTGTTGAAAAAGGAATTCCGCTTGAACATACAGTGCAAGAAAATCGCTCTGTAAACACATATCAAAATATGTTATTCTCTAAAGAAATTATGGATTCTTTAAAGCCTGAAGGTAAGTATAATAGTATCTTTACAACGAACAACTTCCACCTATTCCGCGCTGGTATATATGCAAGACAAGCAGGTCTTAATAGCCAAGGAATTGGATCAAAAACAGCCTTTTATTATTGGCCTAATGCAATGATTCGTGAGTATGTTGCAATCGTTGTGATGGGACGTAAGCGCCATATGAAAATATGTGGAACTATTTTAGGTTTTGCTTTATTCCTAACAGTCCTTAGTTTTATTGTTTCTTAATAGCATCCCATCCTTTGAAAGGATGGGATTTCTTATACTCATTTCAAAAATATTTTAAAGTTAATATGGTCATAATATTCCCTGCATACATCCATTAAAGGAGAAATTTTTCAAATTAAATGTTAAAATGGAATGTAGGTGTGAATTACGTAACAAATAAGAAACTAGTTTGAAACGAGGAAATTATATGGAGAAAATTATCAAAAACAAGCCCAATAAGCTAAAAATTGCTTCTAAAGCTTTGATGATTATTATTGGGGCATTTATCACAGCGTACGGATTAGAAGCAGTATTAATTCCAAATAACGTATCAGACGGTGGTGTAACTGGTTTAAGTATCGTTAGTTCAAGATTGTTTGGATTGCCATTAGGAGCTCTAATCGCAGTTATTAACATTCCTTTCGTTTGGTTAGGATATAAGCAAATCGGTAAAAGCTTTGCGATTTATTCTATTATCGGGATTGCTTCATTAGCAATAGGTACCGTTGTCATGCACGGAATACCAGCTATTATTGAGGGCGATACATTATTAGTTACAGTTGTTGGTGGTATTATCATCGGTTTTGGTATGGGACTAGCATTACGTAACGGCGGGGCATTAGATGGAATCGATATGCTAGCTGTATTGCTTTCTCGTAAGTTACCATTTGGAACGAGTGACCTTATTTTATTCTTAAACATGTTCGTATTTATTTTCGTATCAACTGTATTCGGTCTTCAAGGAGCTATCCTTTCGGCAATTGCTTATTTTATTGCTTCGAAAGTGATTCATATCGTTGAAGTTGGTTTAAGTGGTTCGAAAGCATTTAAAATTATTACAAAAGAGCCTGAATTAATGGTAGAAACCATTCGCGATCGTTTAGGCCGAAGTGCAACATATAACGAAGTATACGGTGGTTATTCAAGAGAGAAATTCAAAGAAATTTCTTGTGTAATTAACCGTTTAGAAGAAAGTAAAATGAAAGAACTTATTAACGAAATCGATCCACACGCCTTTATTACAGTTTATGACGTAGCAGAAGTAAAAGGCGGTAACTTTAAGAAACGTGATATTCATTAATCTTTATGAAAAAAGAGGGTGTGCCAATATGCTGGCACACCCTCTTTTTTATCGTTGTCAGTTTTTGTCGGTTAGTCGATATATTTCAATAATCGCTGATATATTTTTACTCCCCCCCATCTTCCCCCGCTCTTAATCCATGCCACGTATTTTTGAAAGGCTGGCACTTCTTGTTGGAAACGAAGCGGAACATACAGAAAAAGAGTACATGTACATAGTATCCATAGAATACCTACTACAAAGTGAAATTTCATCGTTGTGCTAATGAATAAACTTAAGAATAAGACGAGGAACATAATTACACTAAATCTTTTATACATAGTCATAATAATCTCCTCCTTATAACTTCATTGTACCAGCTACAAGGAATTAATTTCCATAAAAAAAGACCGAAAAGCAAATTTCACTTTCCGGTCTCTACACTATCTTCTCTTCGTAATCTTTCCTGAACCACCGACCCTCGTTTTCGGAGGAGAGGTATTCCTTGGTGGCGTTTTAATAGATGATTTCGGCTTCACATCTGATCCGCTCGAACCACCTGGTGTTTTCGTTATTTTCCCTTTGCTTCCAGTAGAAGGCGGAGGCGTGCTACTTCCTTTTTTCGTAATACTTCCTGTATCTCCTACAGAAGATTTCGAATCTACATTATCGCCACGCTTAATGATAGACCCTTTCCCTTCCTTCGTAATTGGAGGCGGGGTTTTCTTTTCTTCTTTCGTAGGCGGTCTCTCTGGAATAACTGGTTTATGATTTTGTCTGTCATTATATCCGCGATAATCACCGTACGATGATTTTCGTGAACCGAATATATCATTTAATATACTACCCATAATATATCCTTGCAGGAAGGACGGTTGGTAATTTTGACGGACAAACTCTTTATTACTTATTTCAATTAACGTATCAGATGGCTTCTCTTTATCCCTTTGCAGATTATAAATCTTATCAGAATAAACGAGGAACATTTGATTTTCGTCTTCTTTAGATGCTTGCTTCGGTTCTCTTTCATTAATGAGTTCCTTCGCGACTTCAGGAACTGACCGATTGGCGGCCCTATACACGTAAGATTCTTGTTTACCTTCTTTTGCGACAGATTCAAGTGGATAACGGTCTTGAATCGACTTTGTCTGTCCGCCTTGACAACCTGATAAGGCATATCCAGCAACAACAAGTAATGTAACGATAGCAAGTATAGGGATCACGAACGATTTAATCATGGTAAACAATCGGTTTGACATGATTACGCCCCCTTACGTTGCTCTTATAATTTGTACATCAGCAGGAATAATTGCTTCTCCCTCATACATCATTGTGCGACCATTTTGCCATTCGATACGTAATAATTTTCGATTATCTGATTGGAATTCCCATACATACTGTTCTTCTGAAGCTGAGAATGGTGTTTTCCCCATCACAACAACACGTCCGTTATATTGCTCTTCCATATGGTACTCTGTATCATCCATCTCAATTGTCGTCGGAATTTCATCAATCGAATCTAAACGACCATCAATTGGTGTATATAATTTGTAATACGTATTTTCACGGTCTTCAATTTTTAAATAACGAATATCTTTCCCGTCTTGCAGCGTTAAAACAATTTCTTTACGAGAATGCATACTCGTTTTCCCAATTAATTCATACATGACTAATGAAACTTCAACCATATCGCCAGGAGCTAACGTTAACAAACTTTTCTCTGGTTTCGGTGGTTCTGGGCTTTTCATTATATTTTTAATTCGTTTAAATAAACTCATAATCTATCCCTCCTTCTCTCTTTATAAACAAGCACCTAAAATAAGTGCACCAACTATATGTAATGATCCGGCCAACATCGCGTGAGCAACACTGCCTTCTTTCGTACCTTCTTCTAAATCTAAGCCAGCCATTTTCTTTAAAACAAATTCGATAAACATTTCTACTACTAATAAAATAACGAAAGAAACTGCTGATGCAAGTAATGCTTGCCATAAGTCATTTGCTTTCGTTATCGATTGAGATAAAATGTACCCTTGCGCGAATAATTTCATAACGAAACGAGTTGTTACAGCTGTATTCCCATTTTTTATTTCTTTTAAATCATTGTATTTTGTAAAAATTGAATCAACCCACATAATTGCAAATAAAAGTACTGCACTCGCTCCAGTCCATACAAGCATGGCTAATACATTTGTCCATGTCATTGCAAAACCTCCTCTAAAAAATAATAGAAAACCGACATGAATTTGTTTAGACATGTCGGTTCATTTGTCTCTATTCTATATTATTTCTCATACTGCTTCATAATACGAGCTAATTCATCGTCAACAGCAGAATTTTTGTTTAAGCTTGCGAATTCGTCATCTAATGATTTTCCTTTTTTGTATACTTCACCGCTTGCTTCTGCTTCAGCCTCTAATTGAAGAGCTTTCTCTTCCATACGGCTTAAACCAGCTTTTGCTGAGTTTGAATCAAATCCAGACATCGCCTGATTAATATTCTTTTGTGCTTTCGCCGCATTTACACGTGCCACAAGTGTTTCACGTTTATTTTTCAGCTCTGTTAATTGCTTACGCATTTCTTCTAGCTTCAGGCGAAGATTATCAGCAGCAGCTTTGTTTTGCTCATAGCTTGCTTTATACTCATTCATCTTTTGCTCTGCGTTTTGTTTTTCTTCTAGTGCACGACGCGCAAGGTCAAGATTGCTTGCTTGAACAGCCATATGAGCTTGCTCTTCACGTTTTTTCACAAGTGCTTCTTGCTCTTCAAATAATATTTTGAATTTCTTCTCAAGTGCAATTTGAGCTGCTACACTTTTCTCAGCTTCTTGTACATCCGCTTGCATATCGCGTAAATATTGATCCGTCATCTTAACTGGATCTTCCGCTTTTTCAATTATTGAATACACATTCGACATTGTTAAATCTCTTAATCGTTTAAATACAGACATTCAAATTCCTCCTATGATATACCTCATATTTCAAATTCACTACTTGGAAAACTGAAAAATCTCCCTTTACAGTAAAGAATATTCATTTTTACAGCCTATGTGTTCATTATAACAAAACTAATATGTCCTTACATGTTATTTCCAAAATACAGCCAATATAATATGACATTACCTACAAAACATTGTATTCCTAATATATTCTCATTAATTCTCTTCAAAATTGACTCATTTTTATGTACTTTCACTAAATTACATTATTGTAATGTTACTGTAAGCTAACTCGATAGTTACGTCTCCCTATTTCTTATACACTAATACCAGAAGCGACAAACAAGCTTCTCATCATTTCAAAACTAATACAAAAATTGTATTTACTATAAAACATATAAAAGGAGAAATCATCATGAAAAAATTAGTAGGAATCGGGTTAGCAGCAGCAATTTCATTTGGAGCATTATCAGGTTGTTCTTTATTAGGAGAGAAAGCGAACGGTTTTGTACTTTATGGATCAGAAGAACAAGTTCAGCAAATTACAGATAAAAACAAAAAAGAAGTGAAAGAAAAAGACTTCTATAAAATGAAAATGACAACATTAGAAGGTAAAAAAGTTCTTGTCATGGATAAGAAAACTGGTGAAGAACTGGTGAAGAAAGAATTACTTAACAAAGTGGATGCAAAAGACGACACGAAGCCACTTGATAAATTACCAGCTATAACAGCAGAACAAGGTGTATTATTCGCAAAAGAGAAAGTAGAAAATGCTGCACTTGATGGGGCAAAATTAAAATATGAAGGCAACACAATTATCGGAAGTGGCCGTGCATATACAGATATGTATGCGATTGTTGATGACGCAACTTACAGCAATGTAAAAGGTGAAGAAAAATCTGTAGGTGTATTAAAATTTGATAAGGATCCAAGTAAAGAATTCCCTGGAAAGAATGGTGTAGAATCATCACAACTTGTAAAAATTAAAAAGTAAAACAAAAAAGCTTCGTGAAATTGAAGTGCACCCCAATTGTTAGACACATAATTAACAATTGGAGGTGCATTTTTTATAGCTAAATTTTCTTCAAAAGATAAAATACAAGCAATAAAACGATATCTAGAAGGTACTGAAGATGTTTTTTTACTTACTAACTATATGACTGTCGTTGACATTGATCCGCTGAATAAATCTATAATTTGTACGGATGCATTTTATAATAATATGACTTTGAAGTTTATTGATATTATTGATGCAAAATAAAAAACCGCTCACAATCGTGGCTCTAATTGTTACTTTACATACACATAAGCTTTATTTACAATTAAGCAGGTTTCATTTCACATCAATATTATTATACTAATCTAAAATTTCCGTATTTACATTTTTTTCTTTTTATCTCATAATTTTAATTGGGGAAAGGGAGGAAAGAAATGGTTCAAATCAAAGTAACACCTGAAATTCTAGAAGAAATTGCTAATCGTGCAAATAATACCAGAATCGCATTAGAATCTATACACAATAATCTATGTAATGAAATAGATCATTTATGTTTTCAATGGATTGGTGCCTCTAACCAACAGTTCATTCAAATGTTCAATGATGCAAGACCAAAAGCTTTTACATCTATCAATTCGATTATAAAAGTGGAAGAGGATTTGAAACGAATTGCCGAAAAATTCCGTACCGCAGATGCTTCATATGATGGAAATCTTGAAGAAGGAGCAATGTGTGGTAAGTTAAATAGTGAGAAAAATGATGGATCTTTACGTGACAAGGTTTGGCATGGTCTCAAGGAAACTTATGAGGATTTTAGTAAAGTAAAAAATTCCGATGAGTCTTTATATGATAAATTTAAATATGGTATCGATGCAGCATATAAAGATGTGAATAAAATAAAAGACACTATAGATGATGAAATCGCATCTGCTTTTGAAAAATCTGGATTAGGTGTCCCCTATCACTTAAAAAAAGGAATGGGCGACGCTATAGGTGATGAATTATTAGGACTTGCAGATGCAATTATCCATCCAATTGACACATTTAATAACACGATTGAAGCCGTTTCTCATCCAGTCGAGACATTCAATACGATAAAACAAACAATTTCTGATTCTTGGAATCGTGATGTTACCAATGGTGACTCGTATAGTGGTGCAGAATGGTATGGAAGCGCGGCTGGTCATACTATATTGGCTGTTGGACAACTATTCGTAGGAACAAAAGGCGTGGATAAAATTGCAATGTTGAATCCTGGCACAAAATTAGCTGAGATTTCACGAACTGCTAATCAAAGCTTGCAAGACGCTGCATCCTTATTCAATCGTAATCGCAATGAGTTTGCTTTAACTGGTGGAAATAATATACGCTCTGTATTTGATACACCTGATTTTAGAGCAGCTGAGGAAAAGCTATCGACCCATCAGTTTGCTAGGGGGGAAGGAACTTCCAGTGGGAACACGCCATATAAATTTGACTCATCACTTATGGAGCATGTTTTTCATGGTGAAGTAAGACAAAAATGGTGGGGATTAAAAGCTGTTGGTTATCATCACGAGAATATGATGGGGGGAGAGATAATTCGCGTTACTAGGCCACCAAATCCTGCAGGAGTATATGTTGCAGAGGTAAAGATTGATGGTATTGTAAAACAAGCTAAATCTTCATTTTTCCCTAAGGATTGGAATAGAGTCCAGGTAGTTGATTCTATTAAAGAAGCATATACCAATCGTGTTCAAATCGCTCCAAATAAATACGTAGGGCAAACTTCTTCTGGATTTAAAGTTGAGATGATTATTGAAAATGGAGAAATTACCACCGCTTATCCAAAATATACGAGAAGATAGTGAGGTTGTATTAATGAATTATTCACATGAATTTTGGCGTGACCCATTTGGTGGACTAAGAATTCGTTTACCAAAAGAAATTGCTATTGTATCTGACTTTATAGAAAACCTAGATGAAGATGAAGCGGATGAATACATAGAAGTTTTAGACCATGTCGTAGAGGGAAAGTACCCTAGTTATGAACTAGAATACAATGCTGCTGCTGTATTTATTGAACCTAAATATACAAGCGCGATTAATTATTACATTAGCCCACCAAATAATCAATGTAAATTAGAAACTTCAGAATTTAGGAGATTACTTTTGCTTTGGAGAAATAAAGTGATGACAGAAGGCCGAGATATTGAAGTAGATTAAAAAGACTGCCTGTAATGAAGTGCACCCCAATTGTTAGACACATAATTAACAATTGGAGGTGCATTTTTTATGGCTAAATTTTCTTCAAAAGATAAAATACAAGCAATAAAACGATATTTATATTCATTACTACAATCACAAAAGAATTAAAACAAAACTAAAAGGATTGTCCCCTGTGCAATACAGAGTTCAATCCTTAGTAGCTGCTTAATATATTTGTCTAACTTTTTGGGTTCAATTCAAATTCGCAAAGCTTTTTTCTATTTATGAGCAATTTGCTCCATATCCGGACTACATGTTTGTGACTGACATGACTTATTTAAAGAACATGCGGCGCATTTTCCCTTTTTACTTCTCTTTACAAAATTAACTAACGTGTATGCTGCATAACCAAAAATGATAGCTCCAATTATAATATTGACCATCATCACAATACATCTCCTTCTAGAATCCGAGTAAGGATCCAACTTGGTATATAATGAACGTTAATACATAAGCAACAACGAGTGGATACACGACAGAGAAAATCGTCCACTTCGCTGATCCTGTTTCACGTTTAATAACGGCTACTGTCGCTAAACACGGAACATATAATAAAATAAAGAACATAAATGCATAAGCTGATAATGCTGTATAATGTGCTCCCATTACGTTTCCAAGCACATCTTCTTTAACTGCATAAATAATTGCCATTGTAGAAACGACAACTTCCTTCGCTAAAAATCCTGTTAAAAGGGATGCTGCAGCTTGCCACGTTCCAAAGCCAAGCGGTGCAAATAGTGGTGCGATAAATCCACCAATCATCGCTAAGAAACTGTCTCCCATATCAACACCAAATCCTGATGGACCTGCATAATTTAATAGCCAAATGACAACAGAACCACCGAAGATAAATGTACCTGCTTTACGAACAAATCCTTTCCCTTTCTCCCATGTGCTCAGCCATAATGTTTTTGCTTGTGGCACGCGATAAGGAGGTAGTTCAATGACGAAAATAGACTTTTCCGCTTTTAAAATGGTAAGAGACATAATTTTTGTAACTAATAACGCAAGGACAATCCCTGCAACATATAAAGAAAACACAACAGTCGCCTGACTATGCGGGAAGAATACGCCCGCAAATAACGCATATACAGGTAAACGTGCCGAACAAGACATAAATGGCGTTACAAGAACTGTAAGTAAACGTTCTTTTTCTTGTTCAATCGTTCTCGCTGCCATAATACCTGGAACATTACATCCGAAACCGATAATCATTGGAATGAACGCTTTTCCATTCAAGCCGAAGAATTCCATAATTCTATCCATAACAACTGCAATTCGCGCCATATACCCTGAGTCTTCTAATAATGAAATGAAAAAGAATAATGCAAAGATTTGTGGAACGAATACTAATACGGCACCAACACCGGCAATAATACCTTCTGTAACGAGTGCTTGAATAAAATCAGAAGCTCCAACACTTGTAAGTCCAGCTGTCACCCAATCCGTAAGCTTTCCACCAAAAAACTCATCTAACATATCAGATAATGGTGTACCAATCCACGTAAACGTAACCTGAAAAATAAAAAACATAACTGCTAAAAAGATTGGAAGTCCTAAAATTTTATGTGTAATTAATCTATCAATTTTTTCTGAAAAAGGAATTTTCCCTTCTTTCTCATGCTTCATAACATTTGTTTTTAACTTTTCAATATACGCTTCACGAGTTTTGTAAATGTGCTCTTCCAACGTACAATCAAGTTTTCTTTCTAAGCGAGATCGAATGGCTACAAGTTCCTTATAAATTGGTAATGCTTTCATTTCTTTTTCTACTACTTCGTTATTACTTAAAAATTGAAGAGCTAACCATCTTGGATGCTCATAATTCGCTTTCTCTAAAAGAGAAATTACCTCTTCGATTCCTTCATCCATTTGTACACCATATGAAATAAGGAATGGCTTTTTCTCTTTTTTGTCATTTTCTTTAAGAGTCGCAAGTAGTTCTTCACAGCCTTTTCCACTTCTTGCAACGACAGGAACGACTGTTACACCTAATTGTTCTGATAATCGTTTTACATCAATTACAATTCCTCTTTGCTTCGCCACATCAATCATATTTAAACCAATTGAAACTGGCTTACCAAATTCAAGTAATTGCAACGTTAAATGCATATTTCGTTCAAACTGCGAGGAATCCACAATATTTAACATATGCTGAAATTCTTCTGTTAGTAGAAAGTTTGTTACAACACCTTCATCACGTGAAACTGGATTCAAGTCATAAACGCCTGGTAAATCAATTAATGTTCCTTGCTTATCTTTTAATTTACCAACCTTCTTTTCTACTGTTACACCACTCCAGTTTCCTACATACTCATAAGAACCAGTAAGTGCATTAAATAACGATGTCTTCCCTGTATTCGGGTTCCCTAGCAAAGCAACCTTATTCACGCTAATTCCACCTTTATCATTTTCGCGTCACAATGACGAATACTAATTAACTGTCCACGACACTCCAATGTACAAGGACCTTTGAACATCGCTTTTTGTTTCATACGAAGTTCGCTTCCTTCAGAAAGACCGAAAGCAGCTAGTCTTCTCTTTAATAGTTGATCTAAAGAATGAACGCTTTTTACTAACACTTTCTCACCAATTTTAATATCTACTAAACTCATAAACTTCCCCCTCAGAAGAGAATGATAATTATTTTCAAAAAAATTATATCATACTCTATTTCACTTGGACTATAACTTTTTACTTCATATTTATTAACATTTTGCTACAATTCTATTTCAATTATTGTCATACTGTATTCATTTGCCATTCTCATCCATTTCGCTTACAATAAACAGTAGCAAATAAAGAATCTCGTTATCACAGGGGGAGCCATGTCGCTGAGAGGGAACACTTCGTTCCGACCCTTCGAACCTGTTAGTTAATGCTAACGCAGGGATTGTGCAAACGTCCGAAATACATACCTCATTTTTATTTACGTATTTCGTATCCTCCTATGATATCTATTCTTTTTTGTACAACTTGGATTTAGGGGGAGACAACATGCGTAACACCAATTTACAAGCGATGATCGAATCTGCTATTCTTGCAGCCTTCGCCCTGGTCATCGATATTTTACCATTATCAATTAAACTTCCAACAGGCGGTTCCATTTCATTTGCTATGATTCCTATTTTTATTATTGCATACCGCTGGGGCTTTAAATCAGCTTTCTTAGGTGGTTTAGTTTGGGGACTATTACAAATTGTCGTGGGAGATGCTTACATTTTAACACCTATTCAAGCATTCATTGAGTACTTCATTGCCTTTGCTTTTATCGGATTTGCTGGCTTATTCTATCGTCCAATTCAAAAAGCACTTTTAACGTCTAATGAAAATAACTTAGAACAATCAAATTTAGGTAGCCGTAAAGACAAACCTTCTTCAAAACAAAACGAAGGAAAAAAAGTTCTTGGTTATATTATCCTTGCTACATTTATCGGTAGCTTTGCTCGCTACTTCTGTCACTTTATTGCCGGTATTATTTTCTGGGGGCAATATGCGCCGAAAGGTCAATCAGCTGTGCTTTATTCATTAATCGTAAATGGTAGTACAATGATTGGTTCCTATATTCTATGTACCGTTTTACTTATATTTTTATTCCTTACTTCACCACGCTTATTCAAGAGCATCAATGCTTATCAAATAAATGCAAACAAAAAGGGCGCTTAATAAGCGCTCTTTTTGTTCATATCGTAATATCAATTAAAAAAACAATAAATGCGCAAAGAAAAATAAATACCATTATACTTAGCCAATTGCTATGCACGGTTCATCGACTCCTTACATAACCTCATTTTCTAACCAGATTATATCGCTTGAAAATAAAGATTAAGTAAAGATAATATGAAAATAAATTAAAAAAGCGTAGCATGCATCATCTACGCTTTTTTCAATAAGTAGAAATAAAATAATACACCATCTTCTGTATTCTTTACTCCATATTCAGCATCATGTAGTTCTAAAATATTCTTTGAAATGGCAAGCCCAAGACCTGTTCCACCTTGCGAACGTTGACGAGCTGCATCCACGCGATAAAAACGATCCCAAATTTTATCTAATTGCTCTTCTTCAATGTGAGTACCTTTATTTTCAATACACACTTTTATACGATCCTTCTCATCTATTGTAGAAATAATAATATCTTCTTTATTTGGTGTATAACGTATAGCATTCGTAATGAAGTTCACGATGACTTGTTCAATCCGGCCTTGATTTGCGACTACTTCAAATGGACCTATATTTTTATGAACATGAAGTTCTTTTTTCTCTATTTCTACAGAAAGGTGTTCACATATATCTTCCATTACTGTATCAATATAAAATGGATCCTTTTTCATTTTATATGTACCTGACTCAAATTTAGCTAACTCCAGCATATCCAAAATTAACGTATCCATTTTATCTACTTCTCGTTCCATCGCTTGAAAATAATACTCCTTTTTATGCTCAGCTACTCCATCTTTTAAAATAGAAATACAGCTTTTCATAATACTCAGCGGTGTTTTTAGTTCATGCGAAACACCAGAAATGAATTCTTTCCGCGTCTTTTCTAATTTTCTTTCCTTTTCAATATCTTGTTCTAGCTGTCCAATATGGGAATGGAGTTTATTGGATAATACATTAATATTTTTCGATAAATCACCAATTTCATCTTTTGAAGTAATCGGTATTTTTTCTGTAAAATCTAAATGCGCTATTTTCTTCGTTGTATCATTTATTTTTAATAACGGCTTTGCAATTTGTTTTGAATAATAGAATGACGCTAGAAAAATAAGAACAACTACAAATGCAATGATGTAAATGTAGTAATCTTGCACCATTTGTACAGCTTCATCTACAGGCTGTAAAGAAGCCATCGCATATATATAAGTTACTGATCCATCTTTTTCTTTTGTTGGCTTGATTAATAATTTATATTTAATATCATTTTTTTCATAGTCCATTGTTTGTATTGCATATTGTATGTGCTTGCTCTCTTTTAATAATAAATCCGTTTGAAATTCTTTTATGTTATCTAAGAAGATGCTATTTTTATAAATTGGATTTATAGGACCTGTTACATCAGGAAGCTGAACTTTCGTAACCCGCCCACTTATGTAAGCATCTAATTCTTGAGCAGATTCTTCCTGGACAGCTGGTTTCTTTTCCTTAGCAAGTTGTTCCCCGGCTGCTCTCTTTTTCTCCTCATTTAATTTCCTTTTCTCCTGAAACGCTTTTTCTAACGGTTTATTAGATCCGCTTAAATTTTGCTTGCCTAACGCGAAATAGAATGGAATATAACTATCATCTTTTTTCACGCCAGAAAAATAAATTTCTTGGCCTAAAAACGGATTTGATGATTTATTATCAATCTCTTCTATATTGACGAGATTGTATAAAGGAATTTTGAATGTTTGTTGTCCAAAACTCTTCTGTTGCTTACGATCTATCGTTACTTCAAAATAAAAATCATCTGCATGTTTTAAATTCCCATTCTGGTCTAATGTCGTAATCCACGTATTATTTTCTCTTAAAAAGTCTTGCTCCAGCTTCTGAATTCCTTCTACACTTCCTGCATAGTTCAAATAATTCTTTTCGAAGGAATTTAAATTCAATTTAATATCTTCCACTTTTCTATTCGCATAATATTGTTTAAAAAATATCGTTTGTCCAATAAATATCGTCGCTAAAATTAACATACATAATGCTGTAGTGAGGATAAATAATTTTAGTACAATCCCTTTTCTCATACATTCCCCTCAAATTTATAACCTGTTCGTACTACAGTTGTAATGTACTTTGCTTTCTCTCCTAATTTATTTCTTAAATTACGAATATGGCTATTAACGGTTCGGTCATCACCAGCAAATTCATATCCCCAAATTCTTGAAATTAATTGCTCTCGTGTTAAAACAATCCCTTGATTTTTCATAAAGTACGCTAATATTTCAAATTCTGTATGTGTTAAATTTATATCTGTTTTATCTACCGTAACAGTACGCGACGGAAAATGGACATGGATACCATGAATCGATAATGTATCATCTTCATTCTCTAAAAGTTGCTTTGTCACTTTTCTACTCTCTAACAACCTTTTTGCTCTTGCTAATAAAATTGGTGGGCTATATGGCTTCGTCACATAGTCATCTGCCCCAAGTTCAAATCCAAGTAACGTATCATCTTCATCTACACGTGCCGTCAGCATAATGATAGGAACCTCGGATGTTTTACGGATCCTTCGGCAAACGGACCACCCATCAAGTTCTGGCAACATAATATCTAAAATAACTAAATCAACCTCTTCTTCCTCAAATACAACTAAAGCCTCTTTCCCGTCTCTTGCTTCAAACACTACATATTGCTCACTTAAAAAATAGTCTTTTAATATTTCACGTAATATATCTTCATCTTCCACAATTAAAATATTTTTTGCCATAACTTATGTATCCTCCTCCCGCTTTTAGAAATCATAATTTCACTTTGAATAACTAGCAGTTAACTTCGCCTCGATAATATATCTATCTGGCGCATCCCCTATATAATTAAATGGGTAACAAGTTGTCAGTGTTAATATCGGTTCTTCTTTTTTTATAATAACAGTGCGATCATCCGCATGGGTAATCCATATTTTTTGAATTTCATATGTGTACGTTTTATTATCATACTCTAAAATAAGCTTGTCTTTTTCTTTTAACTCTCCTAAATCTGTAAAGACAGTATCCCTATGCCCACTTAGTACAGTATGTCCCCCTCCAGATGGCGTTGTCGTTACATCACTAACGAACATGCCAACCCCTTTCTTCAGCGTTGCATCATCCGCTCCCCAATATATAGAAAACTTCTTCTTTATTCTCGGTATATTTAACAGTGCAACCTTTTCTCCTTCTTTATGTTCTGTTTGAGAAGAAGGCACTTGGGAAGTTACAGGTGTTTCGTAAGAAAGTTGATTATGTTGTATATTTTCAAGGCTCTTTATTTCTTCTTTCGTTAATTGCCCCGCAGAGCTTTTTCCTTTATACCATTCCATAGCGTAATATGATCCCATACATAGTCCTATGGCAATCAATACAATACCGATATAATTGAGTAACTTCATGTTTCATCCCTCCATGCAAAAAATGGTAGGAATAACCTACCATTTTTAATATATGAAATTATTCCATTCTTTATAGGACAATATTTTAATTACGCCTTAACTTTATTGCGACGATTCAAACCAAATAATGTACCGATTGCTACAAGACATGCACTTAGACCCATCATCACTACATTATTTGATGCAGTGTTTGGTAATTTTTCACCTTGTACAGCTGGCTTTGCTACATCTTTTTTTTGCTGTTCCTTAATTGCGGCTTCTTTTTTTGCCATATCACTTTTTAACTGTTCTTGCGCTATCCTCTTTTTCTCTTCTTCACTTTTTTTCTCAGCTTTTATTGCTTCCTCTTTTTTAGCCATATCATTTTTTTCTTGTACTTGCGCCGCTTGCTTTTTCTCTACTTCACTTTTTTGCTGTTCCTTAATTGCTTCTTCTTTTTTAGCCTTATCTTGCTGCAGTTGCGCCTCTTCCTCCTTCGTTACTGTTCCAGTATCCGCGCTTGCTACTGAAGAATATCCTACTGTTAAAAGTGCCATTGCACAGATTGGTAATAGCTTCTTTTTCATTTCATTTCTCTCCTTTTATATGTTTTACATCACTTCGCATCGGATGTATCACTAGAATAAACAAGAGATATAAATATAAAATGCAGATGAAATATATTTCATTTAAAGATTTCATTGTAGAAAAATAAAAAAACATCGCAATATATACGATGTTTTTTCGGGTGTGTGTCTCAATTATTTACATGTTACTTTCGCGTGATTTAGAAGTAGAATGGGCCGGAGCGATAACTAATTGTCTCGGCTCAGTTTTCTTTAAGTGATTTTTGACGTTACACTTACGACGTTGAACAACCCACGCTTTAATAGGGTTTGTCAAAATAATCTTTTGCTCTTCGTTAGGGGTCTCTTCTTCAAACCTACAACTTTCGCTCCATTTATTCCATTTCATTGTAAAATTAGAAGAAGAATGATCGTCTTCTCGATCAAACAAGTGCAAAAAATCCATTTCGCCAGCTAGCATTACGGTGTTGCTAGTTGCTAAAAAAGAAAAGGTCGTCCAACGTTTCTCCATGCCCTCCTACTCCTTTTTCACATATAGAGTGCCTAAAACTTAATTTACCTAAAATATGCTTGCCTTTTACCTTACACCCATAGTTTATCCAAAACACTACTATGCAACTATCGATTTGCCTTACAACTACCTTACATTTTTGTAAGAAACAAAAAACCTTCACTCTCTATACGTGAAGGTTTCTCATTTTTCATCTATATGATCTTTCATACGATCGACCCTAGCTTCTTGCAGCTGTGACATCATACCGTGGGAAATTGCTCCTAATACTAAAGTCATTCCAATTAGTGAAATCCGAATCGCTGGTATATCAATTATGTATGCTAACAGGCCAAGAACAATTGTTAATAGCAATGCTTTTATAAATGTTGCACTTGTATACTCTTTCTTTTTCATCATAATCACCCTTTATGGAAGCGTTTTCTTAATGTAATCAGTATATCATATCATCTGACTATTTTGTGGAGATTTTTGTAAAAAACTTATATCTTCTTTGACTTTTTTCTTTCTATCCTTTACAGTCGAAATGTTCGCAAGTTTTACACTGTAGGAGGACTCCAATGAATATTGAAATAAAAGACACTTTAATTTCTGAAGAACAATTACAAGAAAAAGTAAAAGAACTAGCACTTCAAATCGAACGTGATTTTGAAGGAGAAGAAATCGTAGTAATCGCTGTATTAAAAGGATCTTTCGTATTCGCTGCTGATTTAATTCGTCACATTAAAAATGATGTAACAATCGACTTTATTTCTGCATCTAGCTACGGAAATCAAACAGAAACAACTGGAAAAGTAAAACTATTAAAAGATATCGATGTAAACATTACTGGCAAAAACGTAATTGTCGTAGAAGACATTATCGATTCTGGTTTAACACTTCACTTCTTAAAAGATCACTTCTTTATGCATAAACCAAAGGCACTCAAATTCTGTACGTTGCTTGATAAACCTGAGCGTCGTAAAGTGGACTTAAAAGCTGAATATGTTGGCTTCCAAATTCCAGACGAATTTATCGTTGGCTACGGTATCGACTGTGCAGAAAAATATCGTAACTTACCATTTATCGCTTCAGTTGTAACGGAATAATATAATAAAATAAACTTTCATCAATTACTGGTGGAAGTTTATTTTCTATCACAATTCGTAAAAGACAAAGGGAGAGAAAAAAATGACAAAGACAAAATTTGAAAAAGTACTCCTCATCGTAAATCCAAAAGCTGGACAAGGCGACTTACATACAAATTTAACGAAAATCGTACCACCTCTTGCCGCAGCTTTTCCTGACTTACATATCCTTCATACGAAAAAGCAAGGTGATGCAACGAAATATTGCCAAGAGTTTGCTAGTAAAGTAGATTTAATTATCGTCTTTGGTGGTGACGGCACTGTATTTGAATGCACAAATGGCTTAGCACCTCTTGAAACTAGACCTACACTTGCAATCATTCCAGGCGGAACTTGCAATGACTTCTCTCGCACACTCGGCGTTCCGCAAAACATTGCAGAAGCAGCAAAGCTGATCACAAAGGAACACGTAAAACCAGTTGACGTCGCAAAAGCAAACGGACAACACTTCTTAAACTTCTGGGGCATTGGACTCGTATCTGAAGTATCAAACAATATTGATGCAGAAGAGAAAGCAAAGCTTGGTAAAATTGGTTACTACTTAAGCACCATTCGAACTGTCAAAAATGCTGAAACATTCCCAGTGAAAATTACGTACGACGGACAAGTATATGAAGATGAAGCTGTCCTTGTTATGGTTGGAAACGGTGAATACCTTGGCGGTATTCCTTCCTTTATTCCGAATGTAAAATGCGATGACGGAACACTTGATATTTTCGTAGTCAAATCAACAGGTATTCAAGCATTTAAAGATTACATCGGAAAGAAACTATTTGAAGACTCAAATGACAATGACATCTTCCACGTAAAAGCGAAATCCATTCATATTGAAACAGAGGAAGAAAAAGAAGTAGATACAGATGGAGAAAGCTCGCTGCATACACCTTGTCATATTGAATTGTTGCCAGGGCACTTTACGATGATTTATAATCCTGCGGTTGTATAATACAAAAAGACGAACTAAAGTTTCAAACTTTAGCTCGTCTTTTTTATGTTTAATCAGTTTTTTTAATCTATTCTCAAACTCTCATTGTTTAATAAATTGATTAACCTAAATATGCTTGTTGTAATGCCTCTAAACCGTCTTTATAAATTCCATGGAATAGATTAATTGCATCTTCATCAGTAACCTCTACAGGAGTGAAGCTACCAGACCATTCAACTAATGATGTGTTAGCATCTTTACCTTCTTTAACACGGATTGTAGATAAATAATTCGTCACAGGGAATGGTGCTTGCATAATTGAATATGTGTAGTAACGTTCTTTCTCATTAAATGCTTCTAAACGCTCTACGATTGCATCGCCATCAGGATTACACGTCCACCTTCCGTTACTTTACTGCTAGGGATATATGGTAACCAATCTGGAAGTGCATCAAAACCTCCAATTAATTTCCATACTTGGGCAGGTGAAGCTGGAATTTCAATAGATGTAATAGTATTTGCCATTTTCATTACTCTCCTTTTTATTTAACGTTAATTGGTAGTGGTGCATTAACTGCAACTAATTTTTGTTCACGCATTTCTTCCCAGAACGCTGCTGGAATCACTGTTTTTAATGCAGCTTGGTCTTCTGCAATTCGTTCCGGTTTACTTGCACCAGGAATAACAGCTGCAACTGCTGGGTTAGCCAGTGAAAACTGTAAAGCAGCAGCTTTAATACTGATTCCATGACGATCTGCAAGGTTTTTCATTTTATTAACTTTTGCAATGATTTCTGTTGACGCTTTTTGGTATTCAAAGTGAGCACCTCCAGCAAGTACACCTGAGCTATATGGTCCACCAACAACAATGTCCATATTGTTTTTTACAGCCGCAGGCATCACGCGTTCTAACGCACGCTCGTGGTCTAATAATGAATAGCGACCAGCTAGTAAAGAAACATTTGGTTTTGCTTCTTCTAAATCCAACATAAGTTCAATTGATTCTACTTTATTTACTCCAAGTCCCCAGCCTTTAATTACACCTTCATCACGCAATTGAGTAAGTGCACGGAATGCTCCTGTTCGAGCAATTTCAAATTGTGAAATCCACTCATCTCCATAAAAATCTTGTGCTACATCATGAATATAAACAAAATCTAGACGGTCTGTTTTTAAACGTTTTAAGCTATCCTCAATAGAACGAAGAGTTGCATCCGCACTGTAGTCATTGATGATTTTATTTTTACGGCCAAATTCGAAAAGTCCGCCTTTTTCACCTAAATCACGTGTAGATGGATCTTCCAATTCATCTGAAATAATTCGACCTACTTTTGTACTTAAGAAGTAATCATCACGATTTCTTTTCGATAATGCTTCACCAAGACGAATCTCTGCTAAACCAGATCCATAAAGTGGAGCTGTATCAAAGTAACGAACACCATTATCCCAAGCAGCATCCACTGTTGCGATTGCTTCTTCCTCTGGAATATTACGGTACATATTACCTAGCGGTGCCGTACCAAAACCAAGTGTACCTTTTAATAAATCTTTCATTTAAAATCTCCTCCTAAAATCTATTTAAAAATGATGAATGGATATCAATTAATGTGAAAAGGGATGACCAATCAAAGCACGATAATTATTAAAAATAACGTAGATGCTTTTTAGTTCTACACTACTCATTTCCCTCTCACATATGTAATTATGTCTTATCAGCAACACAATAAAAAGTACGCACTTTAAAGTGTTATAGATACTAATAAGTAACAATTTTATGTTTCAACGTCTGTAGCTCCAAAATAAAATGATTTTATAAAAAAAACCTATTTTTGCGGAGATAACCGTAGAAATTATGAGTGGAACATAGAAAGTTGTTGTTATTCTTCATTCAAAAAAGGCCACAACGAACTGAAATATGTTCGTTGTGGCCTTTTTATCTTCTTTAAAATATTACATTACATTTCGAACAAAAAGGAGCAGAATTCCCTTTTCTAATTTTCGCATCACATTTTGGGCAATATACATATCGCTCTTCTATCTTTTGTCGTTCTATCATATGTAAGGATACTATTCTCATACTACACATAATTCCAATTAATATAAGACTAACAATGAGTAGCATAACTCACACTCCCCCTCCTATATTTTACCATAAAATAACAAACCCGATTCTCTTATCTAGAACCGGGTTTATACTTACAATCCTAACTTTACCTTTGCACTATTAGGAATTTTATCTACTTCTATTTGTACTTTACCGTGCGAAAACCTCCCTCTTGTAATTACACGCCAATACGAACCTTTCGCCTCCTTTATTTACTCATCACTGTATTTCTTTTTTGTCTGTAAAAATAAAACACACTCACAATCAATGCAATGCTCCCCCCAAAATACACACCATACTCTATCGCAACTGCTACAATTCTTTCAATATGTTGTCCAAATAAAGAACCTAGCACAAAGTAAACGAGTGTCCAAACAAATCCTGTCGTATAAGAATACAAAGCATACATCTTAAATGACATATTATTCATCCCAACTACATACGGTACGATATGTCTTACAACCGGTATGAAGTAACTTGTAACTAACGCATAATGACCATATTTCTCTACCATTTGTTGAGATTTCAAAAGATATTTCGCCTTTTTCTTTTTCATTAGCTTATGAAGTACTTTTGTACCAAATATTTTCCCTAGTATATAACCTAAAAAAAGCCCCGATACAACGCCTAAATACGTTAATAAAAACGCAGGAATAATACTTAATATCCCTAGTGATGATACAAAACCACCGCTCATTACAATCATTTCGTCTGGGATTGGCATACCGATAATCCCTAACCATAAACAGAAAAACAAAGCCCAATAACCGTATTGTTCAATATAAGATAATAATTCATGTAATTCCATTATGCATACGCTCTCCTTAGCTCTTTTTTACAGCTAAAGACGTACGCTGGTGGGAAATTGAGCCACACTTTCTCTAGCGTAATTTCAGGAAAGAAGCGCTGTATAAATCCTTTTTTTACCAGTGAATATTGAAATGTAATAAATTCACCATTCTCATGTATCGCTTCCATTACATTGTTTAAAATACGCTTTGAAACTTCTTCTGGTAAAGATGTAAAAGGTAATCCCGATAAGACGTAATCCACGCATTCTATATGGAACTCTTCCATATACTTCTTTATATTTTCAGCTGAACCGTGTACAACAATGACGTTCTGCTCATCTTTATATTTTCTCTTTAGCTCTTTGCAAAACACTTCATTAATTTCAATAAGAAGAAATATTGTTTCCTTCTTTTTTCTCTTCATAATCTCCTTCGTAAAAACCCCTGTACCAGGCCCTAACTCTACGATGCATTTCGCTCTATGAAAATCAATTACATCTACCATTTTTTTTGCTAATATTTTTGAACTTGGCGCAATTGCACCAGTATGTTTCGGATGTTTAATAAATTCGTGTAAGAATGTTATGAGTTGCATGTAACCATCTCCCCATTCGTTCAATAGTTTTTAACTTGTTTCTAAGTATAACTATCGTTTCTTAACAAAAATTAAGGAGATTTCTTAAGATTTTATGAAGAATAAAAAACAGCTATCCCCTGTAGCGATAGCTGTCCCTTATTACTTCGCACTCACAATCTTATAATAAGAACGAACTGTTATGAAGTAATACCCAATATAAATGACACCATAGACTCCGATACTAATTAGAAGCGGAATCATAATTTCAAATGGTAGTATGTTCCCTAAACCTTTTAATGCAAACAAGCTGTGCAGGATTCCGATTACTAACGGGATTGCAAAGATAAAGCTTACTTGTTTTGCGATAGCTTTTTTCATTTCTTGTTTTGTGACCCCTATTTTGTGAAGTACAACATAACGCTCACGATCAGCATTTGCTTCTGTTAATTGTTTAAAGTAAATGATAGAACCTGTTGCTAGTAAGAATACAAGACCTAAGAACATTCCAATAAACATCATTAATCCTGTTCCTTCAAGCCCCATATGGAAACCAGTGTAGAAATCTCTAAATGATGGCACCATTTCTGATTCACCAGCTGGCATCACTTTTGTTAATTTTTCTGTTAACACTTTACTATCTTTCTCGTCTTTTACATCAATATTTTTTACAACGCGTGTTCCAAATGCTTGCTTCGCTTGTTCATACATTTCATCTGAAACGACAACAACTAATTCACCTAAATTTGTAATCGCAACGTCATTTGCACCTTGGATTTTTAATTGCTTCGTTTCGTTTCCAATTTGGAATACTGCTTTGTTTCCTTTATATTGTGGACTAAACTCATGCCCTTCAATATACGAACTATCATATATAAATGCTTCACCAGCAGCTACATTCACTGTTTCTGCGTCGATTTTTTTAGCAAATTTATTAAATTCTGACTGAGACATAAACTGATATTTCTCTGAAATCCTATAGTTCATGTTAAGAATGAAATCAACTTTGTCTCCTTCAAACTTCCCTTTTACAGGAACTGTCTCAATTTCAAATTGATCTTTGATCGGGTGATCTTTCTTCTCTTCTGCAAAAATCGCATTTACTTTCTTATCAAGCTCTGCATCTTTTTTCTCATAAGAGTAACTGTAAGGTGCAACTGCTTTTGACTGTGTAAATGTGTTGTAATACATCGTAACTGACGTACCAACCGCTGTTAATGTTACCGCGCTTAAAATAGAAATTGTCGCAAGTGACTTTGCATTTCCTTTAATACGATATAGTAGCTGTGACGTCGTTACCATATTCATACCGTTATAAAACGATGATTTATTCGTTCTTGCACGTTTCAATACGAATACTGTAAAGAACATAAATAGTAAGTACGTACCTAATACTGTTGCTAGTAAAATATAAAGTGCAACTGCCATAAAGTCTGCATATTTAACTGCCTTCATGAACATTAATGCTAAGAAATAACCTGAACCGATTAAGACAACTGAAATAAATGCCATAATGACAGATCCTTTTGGCATTGCTTCTCCTTCACGTTCTGCGCGGAAAAGTTCAATTAACTTAAAGCGATAAATTAAACGATATCCTTGAAGTGATGTATACAAAATAATCACAAAGAAAATAAGTGCTGTATCAATAATGGCAGCCATCGGTACTTCAAAATGAACATTTAAATTTAATCCCATCATGCTTACTAGCAGTTCAAGGAATAATTTTGAAAGGACACTACCAATCGCAATACCGATAATTAAAGACATTAATCCCATTAACATATTTTCATAAAAGAGCATTTTACCAATTTGTCTTTTACGAATACCTAATAACGAATATAAGCCAACTTCTTTTTTACGTTTACGTGTAAAGAATCCGTTCGAATATATAATAAACACTGCTACGAAAATGATAAGCATCACACTTGAAACTTGGAACGCTCCACTAATCTTTTTAGAAGCTTCTGCTGCTTTTTCCATTTGTGAATTATATTGCAGTGCTTTAAATGTAAAATAAATAACGATACTAAAAATCATAGATGCAAAATATACAAAGTAGTCTTTAAAGTTCCGCTGTATGTTGCGGAGGGCAATGCTAGATAAGGTCATCAGCCATACCTCCAGAAATAGAAGACATTACGTCAACAATTTTTTGGAAGAACTGTTTACGCGTTGATTCACCACGGTGCAATTCTTTATATAGTTCACCATCTTTAATGAAAATAACTCGTTTACAATAACTTGCTGCAAATGCATCATGCGTTACCATTAAAATTGTAGAGTTATCATATTCATTTAACGACTTCATACTTTCAAGTAAATCTGTTGCTGATTTAGAATCAAGCGCTCCAGTCGGCTCGTCCCCGAAAATCATACTTGGATTTGTAACGATTGCACGTGATGCCGCACATCTTTGCTTCTGTCCACCAGATACTTGATATGGGAACTGACTTAAAATATGATCAATACCGAATTTCTTTGAGATTTCAAGAACGCGGCGATCAATCTCACTCGCTTTCACCTTTGATAACGCAAGTGGTAAAGCGATATTCTCTTTCACCGTTAACGTATCTAATAAGTTATAATCTTGGAAAATGAAACCTAAATGATCGCGGCGGAATAACGCTAACTTATCATCATTCATTTTTACAATATCTTTTCCATCGATTAAAATTTCACCGTTCGTCGCATTATCAATTGTAGAAAGAACATTTAGTAAAGTCGTCTTACCAGAACCAGAAGGTCCCATAATTCCAACGAACTCACCTTCTTTTACTTGTAAGTTAATACCTTTTAACGCTGCAAATGTATTACCACCTGTGTCATATACTTTTTCAATATTTTTTGCTTCTAACACTGTTTTCATCTCGACATCCCTCATTTCTTCTATTCTCTATTTTCAACTATATACACTCTCTACTCTTGCCACTATCGATGTTTCTTACACAAACATGACAGTTATGTAAGGCACATAAGTAAAGAAATCAAAAAGTTAACGTAATGAATTAAAGTACTTTGTTACTATAACATTGGGATATCATACCATCCATTCATTCTCCTTACAGGAACATTACAATTTTGTAAGGTACAAAATGTACCCTACAAAGTTGTGCATGAAATGTCGGATGGGGCTATTTCGTTCCTGCTATTCTATATACAGAGGAGGTCATCATATGGATTCACTTAAAAATATGAATGCTGCAATGCGCTATATTGAAGATAATCTTACGAATGAAATTGATTTTAAAGAAGTTGCGAGGCTAGCTCTTTGTTCTGAGTATCACTTTAAAAGAATGTTTTCGTTTTTAGCAGGCATATCACTATCAGAGTATATTCGCTGTAGACGTCTTACTCTCGCTGCCTTTGAACTAAAAAACAGCAATGTAAAAGTCATTGATTTGGCTATAAAATATGGCTACAACTCACCAGATTCATTCGCTCGTGCCTTTCAAAACTTGCACGGTATCACACCTTCAGAAGCCCGAAATAGTAGCCATTCTTTGAAGGCTTATTCACCAATGACCTTCCAATTATCCATTCAAGGAGGAAATGAAATGAACTATCGAATTGAAGAAAAAGAGCCATTTCGAATTATAGGTATTACAAAACGAGTACCAATCGTTTTTAACGGTATAAATGAAGAAATTACTTCTATGTGGAAAAGTTTAAACCCAGAGTCTATTCAAACGTTAAAGTCACTTTCAAATATGGAACCTACTGGAATTATTAGTGCTTCTACTAATTTTTCTGAAGGAAGAATGGAGGAAAAAGGAGAACTTGATCACTATATTGGAGTAGCTAGTGTGGAAGATTGCCCAGAGCAATTCGCACAACTTGAAGTCGCAGCTTCAACGTGGGCTATATTTGAAGCTGTCGGACCATTTCCTGATGCATTACAAAATGTATGGGGACGTATTTATTCTGAATGGTTTCCTTCTTCCAATTATGAACTAGCGGAAGGACCGGAAATATTGTGGAATGAACAGAAAGACATATCTTCTTCAAACTTTAAAAGTGAAATTTGGATACCGGTTTTGAAGAAGTGATAAAAAATAAAGCTGCTTTTCCTTAAAAGGAAAAGCAGCTTTGTCTTACATTTTTAGTTCTTTTTTATAAGCGACATAGGAATATCCCATCGTTAATCCTACTGCACCAATAATAATTCCAACCATTATGAAAGATTTCCACGTTACTGGTACAAAAACACTTAAAATCATAATAATTCCTAATACAACAAACACCTTTCCGCTAAAACGGTGCGTTTTTCTCCATACTTCTTCGTTGCTTAACGTCCACGGTGTTTTTATACCTACAAAGTAATTTGGTTTACATTGTGGTAAATAGTTTCCGATGACTATAAATAAAAGACCAACAAGAATAAGCGGTGTACTATTCATTGGAATGTCATAGCCTAACCCCACTCCAATTACAAGCATATTAACTAAAAATAATAATACTACTACGCTATAGTTTATTATCATATAACCTTTAGAAAACTTATCATAATTCTTTTTCTTAGGATCAATCTTTGGGGTAATTGTTAATAAAACGTAAGTAAAAATCATAATCCCAAGTAGCAACAACATTGCATTAAATTTGGAAGCATAACCATTTACACCTTCCATTCCCCAATGAACTGCCATTGTATCAGGCAAATTCGGCCATGCATATGCCCAAGCTAAACCAGTTATAAGAATCAATATAATTGCGACAAGATGCTTTTTCATTTGCTCTCTTCCCCCTTATTCGTAAACGTAAACACCCAAGTCAACAAATCTTGAAAGACAGTTGTATTTAAAGAGTACATAACGAATTGCCCTTTCTTTTCATCTTGAATAAGTTCAGCATTTTTAAGTGCGTTTAAGTGGTGTGAAATACTTGGTTTTGTCATATTGAAATGTTCAGCAATTTCTCCAGCGGTTAAATCACCTTCTTTTAATAAGTCTAAAATTTTTCGCCTTGTTGGATCTGCTAACGCTTTGAATGCTTGATTCAATGTCTTTCTTCCTTTCACTAATTAGACATTTAGATATTTATCTAAATGTTAAAATGATTTCAGTTAATTGTCAATTATATACGAAGCCCTTTTTACTTTCTCCGCTTTTGACCTATACTGTTTACTAGCTTATCTTTCAACTTAATGAAAAGACTTGAAACACATGATACACTATATCTACAATTGTTTTTTTAGGAGGAATATACATATGTATAAAATTTTAATCGTTGAAGACGATCCAAATATTTCATCATTACTACAATCTCACATTCAAAAATATGGCTATGAAGCTGTTGTTGCAGAGAATTTCGATGATATTATGGAATCGTTTAACGCTGTGAAACCACATCTTGTTTTACTTGATGTAAACTTACCGAAATTCGATGGGTTCTACTGGTGCCGCCAAATCCGTCATGAATCTACTTGTCCAATTATTTTCATTTCAGCTCGTGCTGGTGAGATGGAACAAATTATGGCGATTGAAAGCGGTGCGGATGATTACATTACAAAACCATTCCACTACGACGTTGTAATGGCAAAAATTAAAGGACAATTACGTCGTATTTACGGTGATTATGCACCAAATATTTCTGAACGTATCGTTGAAGTAGAAGGTTTAAAACTATTCCCTGAACGTCCAGAAATTCATTTTGGATCTGAACAAGTTCTTTTAACGAAGAAAGAGGCAATTTTAGCAGAAATGTTATTATCTAAATTCCCTCGTACAGCGAGCCGTGAAGATTTATTAGCTGCGCTTTGGGATGACGAAAGTTTCGTTGAGGAAAATACATTAAACGTAAACATTACGCGTCTTCGTAAAAAGTTTAATGAGCTTGGCATTGAGAACTCTATTGAAACAGTACGTGGACTTGGATATCGCTTTAACGCAACTTGGAGTGAATAAGCATGAAGCTATTTTTACGTGATCATTTTGCATTTTTTCTACTGTACGTATTAAACTTCGGTATCATTTTCGTTCTTTATGATGCAGTAGATGGATTTCAAAATAATAAATTTTACTTCGTCGTTTTAAGTTTATACTTATTTATTTGTTTCCTCGCTTACCGTTACGTCCGCAATCGTAGAATGTACCATAGATTAAGTGAGCAACCAGAAAAAATGGAAGATGCGTTTATTGAAAGAGCGACTGCTCCAATGCCTCACGGTGTCAATGAACTCGTGCGTACGCAGTACCGCCTCTTCCAAAAAGAACTACAATCGTATGAAGTAAAACAACAAGAACATCAATTATTCATTAACCATTGGGTACATCAAATGAAGACACCTGTTTCTGTTATGCAGCTTATGGTGCTAGAAATGGAAGACGAACATTTAATTCCAAAGTTTAAAAAAGAATTAGAGCGTCTAAACCAAGGGCTTGATATGGCTTTATACATGGCTAGGTTAAATAACTTCCATGAAGATTTCCATGTCGAGACGATTTCATTAAAAGATACGGTAACAAAAAATATTAACGGATTAAAAGAACTATTCATTCGTAATGGTGTCTTCCCTGTTTTAGAAGTTCATTCTGATTTAAAAGTTGCTTCTGATGCGAAATGGCTAAAATTTATCATCTATCAGTTAATGACAAATGCTGTTCGTTACTCTGGTGAGCGCGGAAAGAAAGTATTCTTATCCGCTTACCGAAACGGAAAAGATATTATTTTAGAAGTTCGTGATGAAGGTGTTGGTATTCCGCAAGAAGATATTCGAAGAGTATTCGAACCGTTTTACACTGGGAAAAACGGTCGTACATTCGGAGAATCTACTGGTATGGGACTTTATATTGTAAGTAAAATTTGTGATTATTTAGGTCACTCTGTCAAACTAGATTCTGAAGTTGGGAAAGGAACGACGATTAAAATCATCTTCCACAACGCTGCAAATAATCAAGCAGAACATACGGAGAAGGTGACCGAAGCATGATCGTGACATATGCTAGCAAAATGTATGAGAACTTACTCTCATACATTTTTTGCAATAAAACTACATATTTGTCTTCTAGCGGGAGGTACGTATTATGACATTTTGGCAGTTTGCCTTTAAAAATGTAACACGTAATTCCAGAGCTTATTTTGCTTATTTCGTAAGCAGTTCTTTTTCCATTGCTGTTTTCTTTTCGTTTGCTGTTTATTTATTTCATCCTAAATTACAAAATTTCAGTATGATCTCAGAAATTTCAGGATTAATGATTTTTTCAGAAGTTATCATTGTCTTGTTCTCGTTCTTCTTTCTACTTTATTCAATCGGATCGTTTTTAAAAGTTCGGAAAAAGCAATTTGGTGTGTTAACCGTTTTAGGTATATCAAAAAAGCAATTACATCGACTCATTTTCACTGAAAATATGTTAATTGGTATTTTATCTATCTTTTTCGGCATGCAGTTTGGACTTGTCTTTTCGCAATTTTTCTTATTAGTAACAGCGAAAATTACATATCTACCAGGACTATATTTATATTGGCCAACGAATGCTTTTATTTTAACAACAATTGTATTTCTGAGTCTCTTTATCGCCGTATCTTCATTTACACCAATGCTGATTCGTACGAAAAGGGCGGTAAACCTTTTAAAAACGAATAATAGTGGGAAACAAAAAGAAAGAAAACCATCCATATTCATCTCTCTATTTGGTGCGATTTGTTTATTAGGTGGTTATATTTTAGCTGCAAATCCTAAATATTTCTTCTCAATAAACCCGCAAGTAGGCGTTATATATATGGTTTCAAGTATTTTTGTGATCCCATCACTTGTGACAGTTGGGACATATTTTTTCTTTTCTCAAATTAGTTTCTTACTTATTTATATTTTAAAGCAAAGAAGAAAGTTTTATATGAAACGAATTAATATGCTGTGGATTTCGGATTTAGCAAGCCGCATCCGAACGAATATTAATATGTTGTTTATTGTAGCGATGCTATCTACAATCGCTTTCACAATGATTACGTTCCTATATGGGGTCGGAAAGTTTACAAAGCTAGAGGTTACGCGAAGTTCACCGTTTCCATTCTCTTATTTTTCTTATGAAGCAAATCCTTTTGTGGACAATCATTTAAATTGGCTTGAACAACAATTACAAAAAGAGAATTTCTCTTATAAAAAAATAAAGGCTGATTTATATGAAACACCATTGAAAGAAGATGAAGGTATAACAGCTTATAATGACATATATGCAATAAAACAAAGTGACTATAATAAACTCGCAGCTTCCCTGCGAATGAAACAACTATTCATGAACGAAAATGAAGTATACATCTTAACAGGTAACGCTTATATAACCTTATTCAGCGAATTTGAGCCAAGCTACAATAGAAAGTCTATTACACTTTCTAGCACAAATACGCAATTACAAGTAAAAGGCTATGAACAAGCAGGGGCCATTCCATCTAACTTTTCATACCAAACTTTAATTTTACCTGACTCTGTTGTAAACAACTTACCAAATACAACAAAGCACGTAACAGCGTACAATTATAACGTACAAAATTGGGAAAAGACTTATGAAATTGCTGATGATTTTATGAAAAAAATACAAAGAGATCGACAGGAATTCCAATACGAAGGCCCTCTTATACGCTCCTATGAATCAGCAGGTTCATTATACAGAATCACATCTGGTAGTGCTGCATACTTTCTAATCGGAACATTTTTAGGTGTTATTTTCTTCATTGGAGCCGGTAGCGTTCTTTATTTTAGAATGTATACAGATTTAACGAACGAACAAGAGAAATATATAACGATTTCTAAGATTGGTGTAACAGATAAAGAGATGAAACGATCTGCTACTATTCAGCTTAGCATTTTATTTTTCATTCCATATGTTATGGCATCCATTCATACAATGTTTGCAACAAAAATGCTCCAAGATGTAATTGATCTATCACTATTCAAAGAAATTTCAGCTGTTCTTATTATTTTTGGCGTAGTTGAAATCGTCTTTTTCTTATTCATTCGTTCTTTTTACATGCAAAAGTTATCAGAGTATACGAATGGTTAAATTTTATGAATGTATTTAATAGGGGAAAAGGATATCTCTTATATCCTTTTCGTCTTCATCCTACTAGGAGGTCTAGGTGAATGACATTTTGGCAGTTTGCATTTAAAAACGTCACAAGGAACGCCAGAGCTTATTTCGCCTATTTTGTAAGCAGTGCGTTCTCTATCGCAATTTTTTTCTCATTTGCAGTTTATTTATTTCATCCGAAATTGCATATGACAGACATTAATTATGCTCTGAACATACTAATGACAATTTCAGAGGTTGTCATTGTGTTCTTTTCATTTTTCTTTTTACTATATTCGATCGGTACTTTCTTAAAAGTACGAAAAAAACAGTTCGGGATTTTAACTGTACTTGGTATATCTCAAAAACAACTAAAACGACTTATTTTTTTAGAAAACATGTTAATCGGTATTCTTTCTATATTTTTTGGTATTCAATTAGGACTTGTCTTTTCACAGTTCTTTTTATTAGTTACCGCAAAAATTACGCATGTACCAGGTCTATATTTATATTGGCCTACAGGTGCTATCATTTTAACAATAGTAATCTTTCTCGGTCTCTTTATTCTCGTATCGTCTTTTACACCGATGCTCATTCGTACAAGAAAAGCGGTACGACTTTTAAAAGAAGGAAAACAGCAAAAAGAAAGAAAAGCATCCGTGCTCATCTCTCTATTCGGTGCGACATGCTTAATAACTGGATATGTATTAGCAGCCAATCCACTGTATTTTATGTCGTTAGGTGACATCATTGGGCTTTTATATGCCGTCTCTAGTATATTTGTCATTCCATCGCTTATTTCAGCTGGGACATATTTTTTCTTTTCACAGATTAGCTTCTTGCTCATTCGTATATTAAAGACGCGAAGAAAATTTTATATGAAACGTATTAATATGCTTTGGATTTCTGATTTAGCAGCGCGTATTCGGACAAACATTAACATGCTCTTTATTGTAGCAATGCTATCGACTCTCGCTTTTACAATGATTACCTTCTTATATGGATTCGGGAAGTTTACAAAGTTTGATGAAATTAGGAAAAATCCTTTCCCGTTTACTTATTTATCTCATACTGAAAATACGTTAGCGGATGAACATTTAAACTGGTTAGAACAAAAATTTATTGAAGAGCACTTTACTTATACAAAATTTAAAACAGATATATATGAAGTATCTTCATCTGAAGATAACACGCAGCTCTATTACGCCATTAAACAAAGTGACTATAATGTACTTGCTAAGGCTTTAAATTGGGAAACGCTCACGGTAAATAAGAATGAATCTTATATTCTTATGACAGACTTAGATGATCAAGTTATTGGAACGCTTCATAATAAAGACAAAAAAAATACTCTTACACTTACTCAAAACAATTTACAACTACAAGTGAAAGAATATAAAAGTTATAATCCATTCCCAAATCGCTTAATATACCAATTGCTCATACTATCTGATGAAAATGTAGAAGCATTATCCACCATTTCAAAACAAATGAGTGTATATAGCTTTAAAGTGTACGATTGGGAAAAAGCACATAACATCGGTGCGGCATTTACAACAAAAATTTATAATGAAAGTGAAGCGATCAAAGCAGAGCATCCTCCTTTCCACGCAAGTGAAGCGAGTGATTCTCTATATAAAACAAAACTAAATGTCGCTTCGTTCTTCTTAATTGGTACTTTCCTAGGAGTTATTTTCTTTATCGGTGCTGGCAGTGTTCTTTACTTCCGAATGTATACAGATTTAACAAATGAGCAAGAAAAGTATGTAACGATTACAAAAATTGGTTTAACAGAAGCCGAAATGAAACGATCTGCTACAATTCAACTTGCTATTTTATTCTTTGTTCCATACATTATGGCATCGATCCATACGATGTTTGCGACAAAGATGCTACAAGAAATTTTACATCTCTCGTTCTTCGCTGAGATTACAGTCGTACTGATGATTTTTGGAACAGTTGAAATTTTATTTTTCCTTTTAATTCGTTCCTTCTATATGCAAAAATTATCACAACACATTAAGTTTTAAAATTAGAAAGGTGATTATTATGGAAGAAGTATTACACATAAAAAATGTCTCAAAAGTGTATGAAGGAAAAGTCCCTCATACTGCTTTAAAAAATATAAATTTACATGTAGATAAAGGTGAATTCGTTGCGATCATGGGACCATCTGGTAGCGGTAAATCTACGTTTTTAAACGTTATCTCTACCATTGATTCTCCGACTGCTGGTGATGTCGTGATTAACGGAAAAAAACCGCACACATTTCGTAGAGAGAAGTTAGCTATTTTCCGCCGCCAAGAGTTAGGATTTGTTTTCCAAAACTTTAACCTACTAGATACACTAACAATCGGTGAAAATATCGTACTACCTTTAACATTAGATAATGTTCCTTTAAAAGAAATGGATGAAAAGCTTGATAACATTTCAAAAAAGCTTGGAATTGATCATATTTTAGACAAGCGTATCTTTGAAGTGTCAGGAGGACAAGCACAGCGTACCGCAGTAGCACGTGCTGTTATTCATCATCCTTCCCTTCTACTTGCCGATGAACCGACAGGAAACTTAGATTCAAAAGCGGCAATTGACGTAATGGAGCTATTTACGAAATTAAACAAAGAAGAAGATGCAACGATTTTAATGGTTACGCACGATCCGTTTGCAGCAAGTTATTGCAACCGCGTCATTTTCATTAAAGATGGCGAACTTTACAATGAACTACACCGCGGGCTATACCGAGAGAAATTTTATCAAGAAATATTAGATGTTCTAGCATTATTAGGAGGAAGACGTGGATGACATTTTGGCAATTCGCATTTAAAAATGTCTCGCGTAATTCGAAAGCATATTTCGCTTATTTTGTAAGTAGTGCGTTCTCTATCATGGTTTTCTTTTCATTTACTGTATACGCGTATCATCCACGCTTACAAAGTGTACAAGGCTTTCAAGATCGGGATCCTCTAATGAACTTAGCTAGTACAGCACAGCTTGTGATCGTTATGTTCTCGTTCTTCTTTCTGTTATATTCAATTGGAACATTTTTAAATGTTCGGAAGCAGCAATTCGGGATACTCACTATTCTTGGTATCTCACAGAGACAATTAAAAAGATTGTTATTTACCGAAAACATGATAATTGGGATATTATCTATCTTTATCGGTATACAGGGTGGTCTTGTATTTTCTAACTTTTTCTTATTAGTCACTTCGAAATTAACAAGTTCGAAAGGCCTTTATTTATATTGGCCAACAGAAGCGATTATCGTTACAACCGTAACGTTTATCATTTTATTTTTAATCGTTTCTACGTTTACACCGATGTTTATTCGTACTCGAAAAACAACGCAGCTTATTAAGGGAGTTAACAAAGAGAAGAGTGAAAAAAAACCATCTATACTCATTTCGCTATTTGCTGTAATTTGTTTAGGGCTATGCTATTATATCGCTGGTTATCCGCGAGGCTACGTAACGGAAAAAAATGTGCAAAATGGATCTGTCTTTTTTATTATGTTATCTATTTTACCACTCGTAATAGTCGGGACATATTTATTCTTTTCACAAACATTTCTTCTTTTTATCTATATTTTAAAGAAGCGTAGAAAGTTTTATTTAAAACAAATAAACATGTTATGGATTTCAGATTTAGTTTCTCGTACCCGCAGTAATATTAATGTACTCTTTATCGTTTCTATGCTATCTGCACTTGCATTTACGATTATTATTGGATTATTCGCTGCTAATAACAATACGAAAGCATCAGTACTAGAGCGATATCCTGTCCCCTTCACTTATACGTCAGAAGGTGACAATTCCCTTGAACAAAAGCATATTACTACAATTGAAACTGAACTTACAAATAATAATTTTCCTTACAAAAAATATAAGTTTACAGTATTAAAAGATACAGCTTCAAAAGAAGACATTATGCTTATGAAGATGAGTGATTATAACGCAATCGCTAAACAATTGAAAAGACCGGAAGTAACAATCAATTCTACAGAAGTGTATATTATTTCTCGCCACTCACCAGAACTGCTCGATCTTGTATCAAATCCATTTGCAAAGCAAAATACGATTACACTCGGGTCTAATAAAAAAGAATTTTATATTAAAGGGTTTATTAATAAGGGGATCGAACCATCCTTTGCATTCCCACATTTAGTTGTCGTACAAGATTATGTATTTGATAATATGATTCCTCATATTGAAACAACCGTAATCTACAACTACTTCGTAGAAAACTGGGAAAATGCAATAGTTCCAACCAAAAATATGTTACGTGTTATTAGTAGTGATGCACGTACGTTCTACGAAAAGCATACAGAAGAGAACGCTCAAGCTCCTTTCTTCATACATACGGCTACGGATGAACTCATTTACGGTAAAGGAAATGCGGTCGCTCAATTCTTTATTTGGGCATTTCTCGGCTTTATTTTCTTTATCGGAGCAGCTAGTGTTTTATACTTCCGTATGTATAATGACTTAACGAATGAAAAACAAAAATACATTACGATTACAAAGCTTGGATTAACTGAGTCAGAAATGTTTCGCTCCGCAACGATTCAGTTAGGAATTTTATTTTTCGTTCCTTACATCGTTGCTGGTGTTCACACGTTATTTGCGGTTAAGTTTTTACAAAGCATGTTTTCTTTCTCATTACTAAAAGAGACATGTATCGTACTCACCTTTTTCGGTATTATCGAGATTGTTTTCTTCTTCTTAATCCGTTCTCTGTACATTAATAAATTATCACAGCATATCAAAATATGAATAAAATGGCCTTGTGCGTATTGCACAAGGCCATTTTCAATAGTTTTTAATTAGCAGCAATATCCGCCGTAGCCACCATATCCGTAGCCGCCGTAACCGCCATAACCACAACCGCCTCCGCCACCGAAGCAGCTAGCACCGATGATAATTAATAAAATAAACAATACGATTAGAAGCGCAAAACCGCCTCCGCACCCATGTCTGCGGTTACAATCATCATGTCTGTGTTCACACTTTTCGCTCATTACTCTATTCCTCCTTTAGTATCATTCATAACAAGTTCACCTTGCTCTAAATGAGGGGATTCCATTTATATTATGTTTTCAGGGCGAATCGGAAGCTTGGCTTACTTAAAAACGGGCTTGTTTTAGGAATTGGGCTTGATCAATAGGCGAATTACCCTTATCAAGATGTAAGCATAAAGCATTTGACATACTTCTAATTTCTTACTAAAATTTAATTGAACGACCAATCAATTTTTTGATTATACATTCAAATTATAAAAATCAGGAGTTGAATAGCGTGACTGATTCTTTTATTGCAGAGGCTAGACGTGAACAAATTATTCTTGCATGTATTGATACATTAGAAGAAGTTGGATATAACAACTTAAGCTTAACGAAGGTAGCAAAAAAAGCTAAGATTAGCACTGGACTTATTTCTTATCATTTTAACGATAAGCTTTATCTTATGAATCGGACTTTACAATTTTTAGTTGATAAACAACATGAATTTATTAGCAATCGAGTACTATTAGCCCAATCTGAAATAAACAAACTAGAGGCTTTTATTGAAGCACATTTGGCTTATCAAGAAACTCATTACAAAAATAATATTGCCTTAATTGAGATTGTCTTTAATGCAAGAAATGAAGAGAATGTTCCTTATTACAGAATCGAAGACGACGAAGAAGATGATGCTCTTAGAACGATGTTATTAGATATTTTGAAGACTGGTCAACAAAATGGAGTGTTTTCTAACTCTTTCCGAATTGACACATTGGCTTCATTTATTTTAGGAGCAATCGAAGAAAGAATGCTAAAGGCAAATTCATCTATATCTATAGAAAATTACTCGGATGAGCTCATCAAAATGGTGAAGAAACTCACTGTTTAAATGCCCTGATTTTGAAAAAATATAGATTAAGAAAGGATGAACTACAAATGAAAAAGGTATCTGTCATTGGATTAGGTTTTTTAGAAAAATTACTTGCTATAGTAAGTCCAATCCTTTTAGGCATTATTGGATATTTTTCACCTAAATTAATAGAGATTATAAAAAAGATTCCTCTCTTTTCTGATTCAAAAATTATAGAACTTTTAAATTTTATTAACCCCTTCTGGCTTCCTGTTATTCTCATGCTCATTGGTGTTATTGCAGGAGTTTTATTTTCTTTAATTATTTATAGTGAAGCTTTAAAAATGAACATTACTTCGGAAAGCATTCACATGAATAAGGACAATCAAAAGAAGCAAATTACCAGGTCAAATGTAAAAGCCGTTTTTGTAGATAAGCGTCAAGTGGTTATCATTGATCAAGAAGAACGAGAATGGTTACGTGAAACATCTGACATTAATCCAAGCAAAATTAAAGATATTTTCGTAATGCACGGCTTCCCCTGGGTGGAACAAGATCCTTATAAACAAGAGTATAGCTTATGGAAATTAGAGGATGAGCGATTTAATAAAAGCATAAATACTATTTTGTATGAAAGACGAAATGCTCTTCGAGAAGGAAACTCGAAAAAAAAGAAGCATTTACGCAAAGATTTGAATGAGCTAGGAGTCTTTGTCAAAGACGATGGAGAAGATCAGTATGTCCGTTCCATTAAGTAATAGAGCGATAGAAAGCACAAAAAAACGAATAAAGCACACAGAGAAATTACATTTTCTCTGTGTGCTCTATTCGTTTAAATCGGCTCTTCTAAATAAACATATTCAATAAAAGCGCAAAACCAAATGCAATAAATGATAACAATGTCTCGAGTACCGTCCACGTTTTAAACGTTTCCTTCACCGTCAAACCTAAATACTCTTTTACAAGCCAGAATCCTGCATCGTTTACGTGAGAAAACATTAACGATCCTGCACCGGTTGCTATAACGAGCAATTCTAAATTCACACCAGACATGTGCTGAATAACTGGTGAAACAATTCCTGCTGCTGTCGTTAATGCTACTGTCGCTGAACCTGTTGCAATTCGAATTAATCCAGCTACCATGAAAGCTAATACAATTGGTGATAACGATATATGTTCTGCCATTTGCGCAATCGCCGTTCCAACGCCGCTTTCAATTAATATTTGTTTAAATCCACCACCAGCACCGATAATTAAAATAATGGAACCGACCGGTAATAAACTTTCGTCTGTTAATTTTTTAATCATCTTTTTATTAATTCCTTGTCTGATTCCAAGTAAATAAAATGCTGCGAAACATGAAATAAGTAAAGCAATTACTGGACTTCCTATAAATACGAAAAATTCAGTCATCTTTTTCGGTAATGAAATATATGGTGCAACGACCGATAAAATCATCAATACAACTGGTAATAAAATAATAAAGAATGAAGCTTTACGACTCGGTAAATCAGTTGAGACAGTCGTAACTCGAATAAGCTCTGGTTCATTTTCAGGTATAACCCTTTTATGTACCCACTTTGCAAATATCGGTCCTGCGATAATGGCTGTTGGTAACGCGATAAGTAATGAATATAAAAGCACCTTTCCTAAGTTCGCGTTATAAATACCGATTGCTGTCATCGCCCCTGGATGTGGTGGCACGAGCCCGTGAACAATAGATAATCCAGCAATAACAGGTAACGCAATTAATAATATATTTTGCTTCGTCGTTTTTCGAATGGAAATCACAAGTGGTAATAAAATGACGATCCCTACTTCAAAAAAGACTGGAATCCCTATAACGAACCCTGCAAATAACATAGCCCAAGGTAATTTTTTTACGCCGAAAAATCGAATAAAGAAATCTGCAACTTGCATGCCTGCCCCTGAATCAGACATCATTTTCCCTAAAATTGTTCCGAGAGCTAAAATACCAACTAAATGCCCTAGTACACTACCAACACCAGTTTCATAGGCAGCCACTATCTTCGTTACATTCAGTCCAGACATAATGGCTAAAAATAAACTCGCAACTGTTAAACTAATAAATGCATGCCATTTCCACCATGATACCCCTAAGATAACAATCGCAATTGCAAGTAACGTGACGATTAATAAGTATATATCCATCTCTCATTCCCCTTACTTTATAAAAAAAGAGGGAACATCCCCTCTTTTTTATACGTCATAATTCACTACATAATGCTGCATTTCTGTATTGTAGTAGCCTTCGCTATATTCAATTACTTCTCCAACTTCATCGTAAGAATAGCGCATGCGTTTTAATAGCGCTGTCCCCTCTTTTTCCCCTAACGCTTCGGCAACGAAACTAGGCGCAAGACCAACAGCGAATTCATCTCTGAAGTTTTCTAAATGTATACCTCGGTCTTCTACTAAATCGTAAAGCGATTGCAAATCAAAGTCCGATAAATCTGTACTTGCCATGTGTGCTGAGAAATAGTGCGTATAATGAATGTACGGTGCATCATTTAACGTATATAAACGTTCAATACGAAAACTCTCTTTACCGAATAATCGAAATGGCACTGTTCCTTCTTCATTCTGAACGATTTCTGCTTTTAGCAATTTCTTCTGTACTTTATATCCTTCTTCCACTAAAACTTCAGTAAATTTCTTACCCTTTGACAACTTTGTCGCAGAAGTGTTACGGATGACTTTCGTTCCTTTACCGCTTTTCTTTTCCAAATATCCTTCTTGAGCAAGTTCTTTAATCGCATTACGCACTGTAATTTTGCTCACTTTGAACTCTTCTTCTAACTGTGGTTCGGAAGGAATATTCGTATGAATCGCATATACACCATGCAATATTCGATCACGAATAATGTTTTTTATTTGTAAATATAATGGTCCTTTTTTTCTCGTTACGTTCACCGTTACACCCACTACCTTTCTACATCACCTACTGATGCCGTCATTGCCCGAAGTATATCCTTCTCTGATGACATTGGCGTATCACCGACGATTGTATGTGCAAGCATTCCAGCTGCTGACGCAAATGAAACAGCTTTCTCTGGTGCAAACTCTTCTATCTCGCCATGAATAATCCCGCTCGTATAAGCATCTCCAGCACCTATTCTATCATATACAGAAAACGTAAGTGTTTTTGCAAAAGTGAATGTACCATCTTTACATATAAACCCGCGAAGCGAGTGTGTATTATCGCTATTAATAAAGCGATGTGTACCAGCAATTGTAGCGATACTATACGTTTCAGCTACTTTTGGAATAAGATCAACAAGCTGCGCCTCTCGCTCCGTCTCTTCTGTTTTCATTCCTAGAACGAACATCGCATCTTTTTCATTCATCATAACGATATCAGCAAGAGCGAGCATTTCTTCATAATGTGGTTTCGCCTGCTCATACCCATCTTCTCCCCAAAGAGATGGACGATAGTTACAATCAAAGACGACAGTTCCTCCGTTTTCTTTTACTGCTTTCGCTAAAGATTTCATATGATGACGCACCGTATCATTCATTGCAAGTGTAATCCCGCAAAAATGAATGATATCAATTTCCTTCGCGATTTCTTCAAATTGATACATTTCTTCAGACGCCGTATTAAAGCTACTTTCTAATCGATTCGAATATGTAACGCGGCTTGCACGTGCCCCAAATCCATTTTCTAAAAAGTACATACCGACATATTTACCGCCTCTTGAAACAAGTGAGGTTTGCACACCTAACTTTTGAATATAAGATAATGCAGCATCTCCAACCGAATTTTCCGGTAAAGTTGAAATAAGAAATCCTTCATGCCCAAGATGAGAAAGTGCTGCTGCCACGTTCACACCCGTACCAGAAAAGGAATAATTTAATGTGTTAGCTTGCGATAACAATTCATATCCTGGTACTTGCAGGCGCATCATTACTTCACCGAATGCTGCAATTTTCTTACGCATGTTGATCAACTAACTTCTTCACGACTGCTAATAATTCACGAACATCTTCTACTTTCGTATTACCAGTTTCTTTATCAATAATAGAAGAGTACACGTGCGGAATCACTTGTTCTACGTTTGCCTCTAGCGCAATACGTACAATTGTTTCAAAGTTTTCTTTATCGATTCCGCCCGTTGGCTCTAATGCGAATCCTTCTTCTGCACAAGCTTTCGCAACTGCGCGATATTCTTCTTCATGAGCTAGCCCTTTCATTGGGAAGTATTTCAATGAATTTCCACCCATATCACGTACAAGTGCGATCGCTGTTTTAATTGGAACGATTGCTTTTTCTTCTCCAGCTGCACTAATTGGACCAGTAGAAATATTTACGTACCCTACTTTTCCTGTTGGCGATACTAAACTATTAATCCAGCTATCTTTTTCACCAAGATTTGCACGTGTCGCTCCAACTGAAGGGAACACTTGGTTAATATGGCTACCAGGATAATGCTTCGCAATTTCAGCTACAACTGTTGCTTGGCGATTATCTCCTGCGCCTAGTCCAATTGATACAGCGTCATCAATTTCTTTTCCGTATGCTTTCATCGCTGTAACAGCTTCTTCTACTGTTGGATAATCTTTTGATAATACACCTACTACTACATAACCTTCTGCTGCTTCAAAAATATCTTTTGCATTTTCGATATTGTTTGCCAATACATTTAATGCTACGCGGCCTTTATAAAAACGTTTTTGAATGTTTGTCATTTTAGTTTCCCCCTACAATTTCTCTCAATTTTTCTTCAATCACATGTATGTCATCACCTTGAAGTGGACGTGGATCGATATCAAAGAATCCTTGTCTTACTCCGTAATCACGTGTATAAATCGCGATTTCCCCTTCGCGTAATGCTGTCACAACGTCTTTTGCTGATTTATTTAATTCTTTTTCATTAATATGAATACGTGCTCTAAAGATTGCTCTTCCTGCTTCATCTTGAACAATCGTTACATTGACGCCGTTTAATTCTTTTAGCGGCATAAGTACTTGTAACAACTCTTTTTCTTGCTCGCTCTTATCTTCTTTTACTCCGTACTCATCAAGCGCTTGCAGTAAACCGAAAGTCGTCTCTTTCCCAACTTTCATACTTCTCCCGATGCAATGTAATTGTACTTTCAGCCATTCAATATATTTTCGTTTCCCGCCAACAATACCAGAAGTTGGTCCTTCAATTGCCTTTGAACCGCTATAAATGGCAAGGTCTGAATACTTCACATATTTTTGAATATCTTCTTCAGCTGCCGCATCGACGATAAGCGGGATGTTATTTCGCTGCGCAACTTCCCATGCTTCTTCAACAGAAATCATATTTTTTTGCACGGCATGATGGGATTTCACATATAGAATCGCTGCTGTATTTTCACCAATTGCATCTTCAATATGCTCTGCTTTCCCTTCATTTGCGTAACCCACTTCAACAAGCTTACCTCCGCCTAAGTAAATCATCGTTTCAACTGGAGCACCGTATTGAACGTTATGACCTTTTAACATAATCACTTCATTTTTCGCGATTACATCTTGATGAAGTCTTTCACTTTTACGGCGATTTCCTTCTGTAACGATACCAGCGATAGAAAGCGCAATTCCGCTCGATGCTGAGTTCACAACGACCGCTGCCTCTGAATCTAGAATTCTCGCAATATGGTCTCCCGCTTTATCTACTAAATCAGCAATTTCCACATAATTTTGTCCACCATGTTTCATCGCATCCATAACTGTATCTGTCGGAGCGGATACACCTAAAATACTCATTCTACCGCTCGCATTAATTACTCTCTTTAATCCGTACTTAGCATTCAATGAATGACCCATTGATTACAACCCCTTTCGTATCAATTCTTCTTTCAGCAATGCGCTGATCCCCTTCTGAATCAATTAACGTAACCTTCTCATCTTTCACCGTAAATAAAGTTAAATTTGCAATATCTCCTTCTTGAATACGGCCAAGCTCTGGTTTCTTAAGCCATTCTGCTGCATGTTTCGTAACCGCATCAATTACTTCTTCTAGCGGATACCCTAAGTAAAGGAATTTCGAAAGAACGTGAGCCATACTATACACTGGACCATGCACACGATTCTTCCGGTAAATATCTGTACTGATTGTATTAAAGGCAATACCGTGACGCTTTGCTGCCTCTGCTACTTTAAAAGAAAAACTAGCATTACCATGCCCAACATCTAAATGCACACCGCGATTCACTGCATCTAGTAACACAGGTAGCGGTTTGCCTTCTTCATCAAATAAATTATTTTCTTTCCCGTTTAAGTAATGTGTAATAACATCATCTTTTTCTAAAAGAGGTACAACTTCCTCAATGCGAGGAGGCGCTGAACCGATATGTACCATAATTGGTAATGATGTTTCACGGGATAAAGAGCGCGCTACATGCAGCGGTTCAATTCCACTATCACAAACAACGCTTTTACTCATTCTCGCCTTTAACCCAACGATTACATCTTTATACTTTTCTACTGCTTCTATTACTTTCTCTTTATCGATCCATTCCATATTGGATAATTCATCAATTCGTTTCAAACCGATGCGAGAAATATTTAAAAAGGCAAATAAATTCGTTTTTGCCTGCTCTCTACTTTTTACTAAATCTTCAATGCAATCAGCTCCGCAGCTACCCGCATCAACAATTGTCGTTACCCCTTGCTTAACGCCAATTTCGTCCACCTCATCGCCATACGGATCAAACTCTGGAAAAGCATGAACGTGCAAATCAATCCAGCCACTCGATACGTAAGTACCTGAGTAATCAAGAACCTTTCCACCTTCGCCAGCACCAGCTTTCGTCACCTGTGCGATTTTATTATTTTCAATTACAATGTCAATCTCTTCCCCGTTCACACGTTTCACATTACGTAGTACGAATCGTTCTGTCATTGTATTTCCACCCTTTTCTATAAGAAGCCATAAGAATACGCTTACATTAAAGTTTCATTTTATATGTTTTTCACACGTTTAGCGTAACACAAAAAAAGGGAGAAGTAAATATAACGTTATAATGTTTAAGAGTAAAATAAAAGATACTCCTCAAAAGGCTGATAGTACAGGAAATTATATCAACGATTTTTCGAATATATCTATCGTAACTTGCAATATATCAACGATTTTTCAATTATATCTACCGTAACTCACAATATATCAACGATTCGACAAGGAATATCGATTTACCGACAAAAAACATCAATCCCTTTCTTATATATACGAAAAGGTTGCTCCAAACCGGAACAACCTCTTTATTTATTCCTGTACCGTCACAATAACCCCATCCATATTATTCCCCGAAATGTCATACTGCTTATTCACCGGAACATCCACTTTCATGTTCCCAGAAACTTTGTAATAAGAAACCTTATATTTCTTACCTTCTACATCAGTTGAAATTTCTTTTTTCTCTTTTAAGAAGTCTAAGTATTCCTCCAATGTAATTTTCTCTTTTTGCATAATCGCACTATGAGGTAAGCCGACATAACGTATATGCCACGGCTCATATTGAATGCCTGTAATGTTACTTTTATTTTTCGGATAACGTAAAACAAAGCCGTGCTTCCATACATTCTCTTCAATCCATTTTCCTTCAGGCGCTTTTTCCATTTTCTTTTGCGTCGATCCAACGTCTAGTGATAACCCTAAATTATGCTCACTGTATCCTGCTGGGAGTGCATAATCCGATCCCATGTCTTTATATAATTTACTTTGCTCTTTAAAATCTCTATACCCGCTATTCATTAAGAAATGTTGTACGCCATCTTTTCCAGCCGCATCGACAACGTTCAAAAACTTTTTTACAACATCCTTTGATAAACGAAGATTTCTATCAAATATTACGTAACCTCTTACTAATTCACTGCTATGATTTACATTTATAATGTCAGACCTAATACTATCTTTTTTTACTGGGTAATCTTTGTTAACTAATAATAGATCCCCTTTATAAATTTCTTCTTTTGTAACCTCTACCTTTTTCATATTTTCATTCTTTACTGCACTATTTTCCCCGCCGATTTTCACATCAATTTCTTTTTGAAATAACGGTGATATATAAACGCCTACACAGATTGTGCATGCGATAAAAAAAGAAATAAATACCCACTTTTTCATTTCTAGTTCCTCCTTAACGTAACTTACGTCTAGAATAGAAAAAACTATTAAAATAAAAAGTGGGATAAAGTTTAAATTTTTATTAAATTGTTACGTTCTCGTCTTTTGGCAATCGCACTTCAAATATTGTTCTAACTACATTACTTTCAGCAGAAATTGTACCGTTATGCTGCTCGATAATATTTTTCGCAATAAATAGCCCAAGGCCTGTCCCGCCACGGTTCTCCGTTCTCGATTTATCACCTGTATAAAACATATCAAAAAGATACGGTAAATCTTCTTCTGGAATGCTATCTCCATAATTTATAACTTGTACGACAACTTCTTCATTATCGATATACCCATTCAGATCAACAAATTGCCCATCATATCCGTATCGAACGGCATTTGTTAACAAGTTTTCAAATACTCTAGCTAACAATTTTCCATCACCGTTAATCGGCAAATGCGGATCAATATTCAATCTAGCTTCTAAATGATGTTTCTCTAACAGCGGATATAATTCCTCATCTAGCTGTATAAGTAGCTCACTTATATCAATAGGCTTTTTATTTAGTTGTAACATGCCATAATTCATACGTGTAATTTCAAATAACTCATCAATTAAACTTTCAAGCCTTTGCGATTTCGTATATGCAATTGTGGAGAAATGTTTAATTTGTTCTTTTGTTAAATTCTCCTCTTTAAGAATTAAATCTAAATACCCTAACACGGATGTTAATGGAGTTCTTAAATCATGAGCTAAGTTTACAACGAGCTGATCTTTACTACTTTCAGCAAAGTCTCCTCTTTCCACTGCTTCCTTTAATTTCTCACTCGCTACATTAATTTCGTTTGCAATATATCCAAACTCATCATTTGATGAAACGCGCACTTCATTTGTAAAATCTCCGTTCGCCAAATGATGAATTCCGTTTGAAATCTCATCAAAATATTTTAAATACGGCCTAGTAAGGAAGAAGAAAAACATAATGGACAGAGGGATGAAAATAATTAAAAAGAAATTAACATCCCCAATTTGTCTTATCATGAAACGCACTTCGGCTAAACGATCCTCATAAAGAACTTCTGATTTGTAATAAATCCGTAATCCTTCATAAATGATATACGTTACGCCACCAGCTAATATCATACTTAACGCAAATAGCATAACCATCTTTGAGCGAAAACTTCTCATCTTTTTACCCATTGAAAGTATACCCTACCCCCCACACTGTTTTTATTAACTTATCTTTTCTTTTATCTTCTCCAAGTTTTTTCCGCAATGTACGAATATGTACCATAACTGTATTTCCACTTTCGTAATACCCTTCACCCCATACTTGCTGAAAAATATTTTCCACATTGTATACTTTCTTCGGGTGACTCGCTAATAAATATAAAATATCAAACTCTTTTGGCGTTAATTCAATTTTCTCATCGTACACATCTACCGTTCGGCGCTCAGGATCAATCACAACTCCGCCTATCGCTAAAGCAGATTTATTCTCCGCTACTTTCGGCTGATTTAACGTAAGAAACCTACGTAATTGTGCATTTACACGTGCAACTAATTCAATCGGTGTAAAAGGTTTCGTCATATAATCATCTGCACCTAATACAAGACCTGTCACCTTATCAAAATCAGACGTTTTCGCACTTAAGAAAATAATTGGCATATGGTGCTTCGCGCGAATTTGACGCGTCACCTCATACCCATCCATTTTCGGCATCATAATATCTAAAACCACTAGATCGATTGGCTGCGTTTCAATAATATGAACGGCCTCTTCCCCGTTCGCTGCCTTCACAACATGGTACCCTTCTTTTTCTAAATGTATCTCAATTAAATCAGCAATTTCTGCCTCATCATCCGCTATTAAAATGGAAATGCGCTTCATTTTACTCCCCCTTTTTATACGATCGATTGTAAACTAGTCTATGCAATTTGTACAATGCGAAAAGGTTACCCTTTAGAGTAACCTTTGTAAATAAAATTATATCAGCGATTTTCCAAATATATCGACCGTAACTTGAAATATATCGGCGATTTTTCAATTATATCAATCGTAACTCGAATTATATCGGCGATTATTGAAATATATCGACCAACCGACAATTAACGACGAAATTCGCCCGCTATTTGAAAGACTCAACTTACCGCTCCAAAACAATCCGTTGCTTCGTGATTTCCGCCAGCCTTCCGCGGTCCACTCCGTACTCATCTTCAACGCTTTGCGGTACAATCACTTTCCCGCCCTCAAGCGTCACTTCCGGCGAAATAATATCTCTCTCCCAATGTCTGCTAGAAGCAGATATATCGCCTGGAATCGTAAAGTTCGGCAATGAAGCAAGCGCAACATTTTGCGCTCGTGAAATCCCCATCTCCACCATACCGCCGCACCAAACTGGTATGTTATGCTCCATACAATAATTATGGATCTGAACCGATTCTGTTAATCCACCCACTCGCCCCGGTTTAATATTAACGACGCGGCAACTACCAAGCGTAATCGCAACACGCGCGTCTTCTAAACTATGGATGCTTTCGTCTAAGCAAATTGGTGTTTCAATTTTCTTTTGCAGCTGTGCATGATCAAGAAAATCATAATCCGCTAGTGGTTGTTCAATCATCATCAATTGAAATTCATCTAACCGTTTTAATTTTTCTACATCAGCTAACGTGTACGCTGAATTGGCATCAGCCATTAACGGGATATGCGGAAATTCTTTACGAATTTCTTTCAATAACTCATAATCATGCCCCGGTTTTATTTTCACTTTAAAACGCTCGTATCCTTCTTCTGCATACTTCTCGATTTGTTTTAACATAACCGGAATCGTATTGATTCCAATGACAACACCGACTTCAATTTCAGCCTTCGTTCCGCCAAGCACTGTCGCTAACGATTTCTTTTGACGCTTCGCATATAAATCCCAAACAGCCCCTTCAATTCCCGCCTTTGCCATTCCGTTTCTTTTTATATGCTGGAACAAGCTCGGTACCTCATTCGGATGAGAAATTTCAGCCTTTAATAAATCAGGTAATAAAAAGTCTTGCAGTACATGCAGCGCAGTCTTCACCGTTTCTTCCGTATACCACGGTTCAGAAAATGCAACGACTTCGCCAAAACCAATGCACCCGTCCGTATCTTCTAATTCAATGACGATACTTTCACGCTTTTCATACGTTCCGTAGCTTGCAGCAAACGGGATGACCAGTGGCATTTCCGTTATATGAAGTGTCGCTTTTTTTATCTCCACTTACATCTCCTCCACTAATTGTCTTAACTCTCGTCTTAACAATTTTTTCGAAGCATTTCGTGGTAATTCCTCTAAGAAACAAGTTTTTTTCGGCACTTTATATTTCGCTAATTTCTCCTCGCAAAAATGAAGAATTTCTTCTTCTGTTACCTCTCCACTTTTTACAACAAAAGCAGCGGGTACTTGTCCCCATTTATCATCAGTCATACCGACAACACCAGCTTCCGCTACCGCCGGATGAGAAAGCAACACTTCTTCAATTTGAGCAGGATATATATTCTCTCCGCCAGAAATAATTAAATCACTGCGGCGATCTAATACGTATAAAAATCCTTCTTCATCTAAATAACCGAGGTCACCAGTATGAAGCCATCCGTTTTGAATTGTCTCACGCGTCGCATCTTCACGGTTAAAGTAACCACCTGTTACGTTCGGTCCTTTTACTACGATTTCGCCTTCCGCAAATGGCGGTACTACTACGCCATCTTTTTCAATACGAAGTTGGCACTGAAATAGTGGTTTTCCAGCTGACCCTACTTTCGTTAACATATAATCTGCGGATAACGTACAAATTTGCGAAGACGTTTCTGTCATTCCATACGTTTGATATACAGGAATTCCTTTTTCTACACACGCTTCTAATAGTGGTTTCGGCGCTGGTCCTCCCCCAAGTAACATGCATCGTAAAGAAGGTGGATATGTCTCTGCCCCAAGTCGTTCTAATAAATCAGTTAACATTTTTGATACGACAGAAATAATCGTAACGCCTCTCGTTTGAAGTGCTTTATGAATAAAATCCGCATCATATTTCGGAACGAGTAAAATGCGCATGCCGTACATAATGTTTTTCATTAAAAGAGATAAGCCGCCAACGTGGAACATCGGCATACAAGCTAACCAGCAATCATCATCACGAAGGCCTAAATTAAGCGAAGAACCAACTGCGCTTGCCCAATGATTTCCGTACGTTAAAATAACGCCTTTCGGTTTTCCTGTCGTCCCTGACGTATAAATAATTGTCATCGCCTCTTCTAAAGAAAACTCTTCTTGTATAGGGGCTTCCTCTTTTGGTCCATTCATTATGTCGGCGAATGAATATACAGGAATATCTTTAGCCTCAAAATCTTGATCCGTCACTAAACAAATAACTTCAGCATCATCCATTTGCCAAAGTAGCTCTTCTCTTGAAAGACGCGTATTTAAAAGCACAGCTACTGCACCTACGTACGATAGGGCGTGAATAACTGTAATCATCTCCATACCATTTTTCATCAGAACAGCCACCTTTTGCCCAGGCTTCACTCCAACATGCGTGAGGTGTTCACAAACAGATACTACTTTTTCATGCAGCTGCATAAAAGTAACTTTCTCTTCCTCTATTTCAATTGCAGTGCGATCTGGTGTTAAAAATGCACGTTGCATTAACCAATTTGGCATCGTCTCCATCACTCATTCTCCTTTCATGAAAGAAAGAGACTTGATATGACATCAAGTCTCTTAGTTGTTTTGTTTCCGGTTTGACCTTATCCAGCTACAGCGGCTAGAACAGTCGGTCGTTTCACGCCTTCCTACGAGGCAAAAAGCGCCTCTACATCAGGAGTTCCAACGCCCTCTTGTTCTAAGCGAGCCGCTTCCACTTTTGGTTTCATCCAGCTACAGCGGCTAGAACAGTCGGTCGTTTCACGCCTTCCTACGAGGCAAAAAGCGCCTCTACATCAGGAGTTCCAACGCCCTCTTGTTCTAAGCGAGCCGCTTCCACTTTTGGTTTCATCCAGCTACAGCGGCTAGAATGTTCGGTGGCTTCACTTCTTCCTACGAGGCAAAAAGCGCCTCTACGTCAGAAGCTCCATCCCCCTCACATTCTAAACGAGCCGCTTCCGCTTTCATCACGGGAAACGAGGGAATTGACCGAAGTCCGGACTGCGTTTTTCTTTGAACGCGTCGCGACCTTCTTTTGCTTCGTCAGTTGTATAGTACAATAACGTTGCATCTCCAGCTAGTTGTTGAATACCAGCTAGACCGTCTGTGTCTGCGTTGAATGCAGCTTTTAGGAAACGAAGTGCCATTGGGCTGTTTGCTAAGATTTCTTTTGCCCATTGTACTGTTTCTGCTTCAAGTTCTTCTAATGGTACTACTGTGTTTACTAAGCCCATATCAAGCGCTTCTTGTGCGTTGTATTGACGGCATAGGTACCAAATTTCGCGAGCTTTCTTGTGGCCTACCATACGAGCTAAGTAACCAGCTCCGTATCCACCGTCAAAGCTTCCTACTTTAGGACCTGTTTGTCCGAATACAGCGTTGTCTGCAGCGATTGTTAAGTCACATACGATATGAAGTACGTGTCCTCCGCCAATTGCATAACCTGCTACCATTGCGATAACTGGTTTAGGAATTGCGCGAATTAGACGTTGTAAGTCTAATACGTTTAGACGTGGGATTTGGTCGTCACCTACATATCCACCATGACCGCGAACTTTTTGGTCGCCGCCAGAACAGAATGCACGTCCACCTTCACCTGTTAAAATGATAACGCCAACATTCGCATCATCACGAGCTTGTGCAAAAGCGTCGATTAACTCCATTACCGTTTTAGGACGGAATGCGTTATGTACTTCAGGGCGGTTAATCGAAATCTTTGCGATACCATTGTATGTTGAATAAATAATATCTTCGTAATTGCCTTCTTTTACCCATTCAATAGCCATTACAACTACCTCCTTGTATATTTCTGATCTCCTCTATAAGTGCAACTTCATTCTTAACTGAAAAAAGCATCACTGCATAGTTTTTAGAAATCCCTTTACTATTGTATCAAACTTTTCCGGTTGTTCCACATGAATTGCATGGCCAGCACCATCAATTTTGACAAATTTCGCATCAGAGATGCATTTTTCGATGTTTTTTAATATGCGAAAGAACTTTTCATCATGCTCACCGTTCATTAAAAGAACAGGCATTTTTAAATTTTGTACCTCATTCCACCATGAAGGCTGAGCCCCTGTTCCCATGCCGCGCAAGCTATTTGCGAGCCCTCTTGGATTGTTAGCAAGTCGTTCTTCTCGCACTGCTTCTTGTACGTTTTGTGCTAAACGTTTTTGCGTTTCAAACAGCGGAATATTTTCCCACATCGTTACAAAGCTTTCGATGCCTTCTCGCTCAATTTTCTGAGCAAGCCGCTCATCTTTTTCACAGCGTTCTTTTTGCTCATCTTCACTTTCAAGCCCAGCTGTACAATTTTCTAATAAAAGAGAGTGTACATACTCTGGATATAGACATGCCATCGTAATCGCTAATCTACCGCCCATTGAATAACCAAGTATGTGCGCTTTTTCAATATGAAGGTAATCTAGTAGTTCTTTCATTTGCAATGCTACATTTCGAATATCATAATGAGTCACATCTTCAGGACTTTCCGTTTTTCCGTGCCCAACAATGTCTACTAAAATGACTTGAAATTGCTCACTCCAAGAAGGAACGAAGGAACGCCACGTTTCCATGCTTCCCGTAAAACCATGAAGAAGTAGAAGTGGTTCCCCGCTTCCGACTACTTCATATTCATACGATACACCTTGCAGCGTTACGTTCATTTTGATTCACCTTGTAAAGATGTAGTAATTACGTCCTGTGTTTTTGCCCATAATTTGCGGTGTAACGTTAAGTTTTCATCACGGTTCGTACAAATTTCCACAACGTGTAAACCTTCTGTCGTTGTTCCTTTTTGTACTTCTTCTCGGAATTGCTCCCAACCATTTACACGGCTAAATGAACCACCGTACATTTTGACAACATGCTCATAATCAAGACCAATCGGTGTTCCAAATAACGATTCGAAATGTTCCTTTTTCTCATACTGTGGTAAGAATGAGAAAATACCGCCGCCGTCATTATTTACAACGACAATCGTTATATTTAATTCATGTAATTTTGCGGCTAATAATCCGTTTAAATCGTGATAAAATGATAAATCACCGATTACTAATACGAGCGGATCGCAAATAACGCTCGCTCCTAAAGCTGTCGAAATGATTCCATCAATCCCATTTACACCGCGATTAGCCATCACTTGAATATTTTTATCCGATGTGAAAAAGAATGAATCTGTATCACGAATTGGCATACTATTACTCGCAAATAACGTTGCTCCTTCTGGTAATACGCGGACAATATCCGTAATGGCTCTTCCTTCAAATGCAGTATCATATGTTTCCATTTCACGAAGCGTTTCCTTCGTTTTTTCGTTTATATGTTGCCACATTCGGGACCAATCATTCTTTTTCATAACTGGCATTTTTTCTATTAGTGCACTGCAAAATGCAATATCACTTGCTTGGACAACTTCTGTGGCAACGAGAGCTGGATCTCTCCATTGTCCTGATTCGTCAACAACGATATGAACAGCTTTCGTTTGTTTTTTGATGAACTGCGTTAATGCTTTCGAAACAGGCATACCACCGAAGCGAATTAAAACGTCCGGCTTCCACGTTTCTTTTAACAGCTCATTTCGTAAAAATGTATCGTAACAGTCGATTACCATCGTTTTATCGTGGTGTCCGCTACGAATGTTAGAAAGTGGATCCGCTAATATTGGATATCCCGTTTTTTCAGCTAATTGTGCGGCAAATGCTGCGAGTTCTGAATGACTATCGTCTCCACAAATAATAAGCCCCTTTTCTATATGTGAAAGGCGCCCTACAAGAGAGTCTACATATTCACTCGGCATCACCGCATTCCCTTGCTGAACTACTCCTGTATATTCCCCGCGTCCTTTATCCCATAAACTTTCTAATGAGAAGTCCGGGATAAGCGGTTCGCGAACTGGAAAATTAAGATGAACAGGTCCTTGCGGTGCTAAAAGCGCGCTTGCTATCATGCGCTGCGTTGTCATGCGAGCATAGTGGTACATCGCTTCACTCGCTTCTGGAAGTGCCATCTCTGTAAATTGCTTCACAAACGTACCGTATAAATTAAATTGATTCATCGCTTGTGGTGCACCGACATCTCTTAATTCATGCGGTCTATCTGCCGTTAAGACGATAAGCGGCACTCGTGAATGAAAAGCTTCACATACAGCTGGATAATAGTTCGCTGCTGCCGTTCCTGACGTACATAATAATGCAACCGGACGTTTTTTCGCTTTTGCGATACCGAGCGCAAAAAATCCTGCAGATCTTTCATCTACATGTAAATATGTGTTCATTCCTTCATGTTGTTCCATTAGTAGAGCAATCGGCGTGGACCGTGAGCCTGGACTAATGACAACATCACATACATTTAGACGCGTCAGTTCATCCACGAACGCGCCTAAATAATATGATAATGCTTCTATATGATTGTTCATTTCATTAATTCCTCCAAAGCACCAAGCATCGGTCTAAACTTCAAACTTGTTTCTTCATATTCAAGTTGTGGTACTGAATCAATTACAATCCCGCAACCGGCGAATAAGGATGCTTTCTCGCCATTTAATAATCCGCAGCGAAGTGCAACCGCAAATTCACCATTTCCTTCATCATCTATCCAGCCAATCGGTGCACCATATAATCCTCTGTCTAACAATTCAACATCACGAATCAGTTTCATCGCTTCCAAACGAGGTGTCCCGCCAAGAGCTGGTGTTGGATGTAATTCTTCTACCATCGTTAAAAGACTCGCATCGCCTTTTGCCTCTACAGGCGTATATAAATGAATTAAGTTTTTCGTTGTTAATAGACCTGGACTTTCCGGAATATTAACGGATTCGCAGTGCTCATTTAATACAGACCTGATCATGTTCACAACATAACCGTGTTCAGCTAAATTCTTTTCATCATGAAGAAGCGCATTACTATTTCGCTTACTTTCTTCTATAGATTGACCATGACCAGTTGAACCAGCAAGACACATTGAAGTAAACTTCTCATCTTCTTTGCGAATTAATCTTTCTGGCGTCGCTCCTAAGAAGCATGCTCCTTTATAATCAAAAGAAAATACGTAACAATCTGGTTGCCCAATGCGAAGTGCTTCTAAAACAAGCGCAGAATCAATATGATGATCCATCTCTACTTTTAGCTCCCTCGCTAATACAACCTTCTGTACGTTCCCCTGCTTCATCTCATCTTGCACTTTCTCAATAGCCTTCATCCAGCCTTTCGGATCTACTTCTACTTTAGAAGTAACTGTTAATTTCGATCCTTCTAGTGCACATTTACTCTCCTCCAAAATTTTCTCTTCTAAAGAAACAATTTCATTATAAAGAGTTTCTGCACAATCTGTTGCTGAAACGAATGTATTCATTGTTAACCATGCTTTTTCATTTTTTACAGTTAATAAAAATGCTGGTAGTGAAAATGTCGTATCATCAAATTCTTTCCATAAATTGGTTTTCTCTTTTTCTTGGTCAAATGAAAATCCACCAAATAAAAGAGGACCTGTTCCAAACTCGTATCTTTCTCTTTGTACAAATGATTTCTCTTTTACTTTATCCCACTCGTCACGAGCAGTTTGAAAGCGTTTGTGAGAAGCAGTTGCTATAGTGAAAACAGAGCCAATTCCAGCAAATATTACATGCTGAGCTGGGTCTGCAAAATAACATCTATTTTCGAATGAAATCCTTTTTCCCGCTGCATAAAACAGAAGCGGATCCATCCAGTCTATTTGTTTTACAAAACTAACCAATATTTTTTCATCAGTTGCATGCTTAATGGCTGCACTCAGAACTTCTTGCAAGCCTTTTTGTTTCGTTTGAATCACAATTGTCTCCCCCCTATGGGCGAAAAATAGTCATAATTACGCTTGATTTTAAGATACACCTCAAACGAAAGGCCTGTCAACGTTTAGCATTTCTGAGAAATTCACCTTCTCTTCCTAGAAAATAAACGTTGACACTAAATGATGCTTTTTCTACACTTAGTTGTGTACAATATGTGACCAAAGGAGGATTCAACATGGAAATGAACGTCGAAACGAATTCCTCTCCTACGGCGCCAAAGCCAAGCAAGCAAACAGGCTGGCGCATTTGGTGGAGTTTACTACGTCCCCATACATTAACAGCAGCTTTCGTTCCTGTTTTCATCGGAACAGCCTATGCAATGCAGGTCGGAGGTATAAATCAAATACATCTCCCTCTTTTCCTTATAATGCTTCTTGCTTGTCTTCTCATTCAGGCAGCAACAAACATGTTTAATGAATACTTTGATTATAAAAGAGGACTTGATCACGAAGGTTCAGTTGGTATCGGCGGCGCTATCGTTCGCGATGGCATTCAGCCAAAAACAGTGCTTAACTTAGCATTTGGATTTTTCGGCATCGCGATACTATTAGGTGTTTATATTTGTATGAATTCTAGCTGGTGGCTTGCTGCAATCGGTCTTGTTTGTATGGCCGTTGCTTACCTTTATACAGGCGGCCCACTTCCAATTGCATATACACCATTTGGAGAGTTAACAGCCGGATTATTTATGGGTGTCATTATTATCGGAATTTCATTCTTTATTCAAACTGGAACTGTAACATCAGAAGTCGTTTTACTATCTATTCCAAGCTCCATTTTAATTGGTGCCATTTTACTAGCGAATAACATCCGTGACTTAGATGGCGATAAAGAAAACGGTCGTAAAACGTTAGCAATTCTCGTTGGACGTGAGCGAGCAGTTGGTGTACTTGCTTCTATGTTCATCGTTTCCTACATTTGGACAATTGCTTTAATTCTCGTGGGCATCGTATCACCATGGATGCTGATCGTATTTTTAAGTGCACCGAAAGCATTTAAAGCGACGACAGGCTTTATCGGCAAAAGCATTCCAATGGAAATGGTACCTGCGATGATAGCAACAGCAAAAACAAATACAATCTTCGGTCTCTTAATGGGAATCGGATTATTACTTGGATATTTCCTTTAAAAGGAGCTGCTAATGCGGCTCCTTTTTCATATACCAATTTCAGCTCATAATTCCTACTCGCAACGCTCATACTATGTAAAGAAACTGAATTGTAGGAAGGTGGACGACTATGTTAACTCCACAACAAATAAATCAATTTAAATCCGTTTTAGAAAAACAAAAGCAAGAACTAGAGCAAACGATACAAACACACGAAAATGAAGATCGTGCATCTGAACGTGAATCTGTTGGGGAATTATCTAGCTATGATAACCATCCGGCTGATATGGCAACAGAGCTATATGAACGTGAAAAAGACTTCGGGCTTATTGAACTTTGGCATAAACAACTTGAGGACACGAAGCATGCCCTGCAAAAAATAGAAGCGGGTACGTACGGCATTTGCGAAGTGTCTGGCGAAGAAATTCCATTTGAAAGATTAGAAGCGATGCCAACCGCTACAACATGCGTTCAGCACGCAACAAATAAGTTAAATATGAATACACGACCAGTCGAAGAAGAAGTATTGTCTCCTTCTTTCCACAAACATGATGAAGATCATTCTGTTGAATACGATGCAGAAGATGCATGGCAAGATGTTGCCAATTACGGAACATCTGAGACACCATCTGATTTAGAAAGACAAGATTCGAAAAACTATAATGGCATGTACGTAAATAGTGAAGAAAACGTAGGCTACGTAGAGGATTTCGAAAACTTTATCGGTACAGATATGTATGGAAAAAATCCGCAAGTTTTCGCTACGGAAGAACATGAAGAATATGAGCAAATGCTTGATGACTTTGAAGAGCGTACCTTTAAGGGCGAATTGTCTTCAAATGAGTCGAGTTCCAAAGAATAAAAAAAAGCATTCCGAAAATCGGAATGCTTTTTATCGCTAGCTAATTAGTTTTTTGTAACGTTAGCAGCTTGTGGTCCACGGTTACCTTCAACGATTTCGAAAGAAACTTCTTGACCTTCTTCTAAAGTTTTGAATCCGTCACCTTGGATAGCTGAGAAGTGAACGAATACATCGTCTCCACCTTCAACTTCGATGAAACCGAAACCTTTTTCGCTGTTGAACCATTTAACTTTACCTGTTTGCATGTCATGTACCTCCTAAATAAAAATGAAACTATGAATCCACATGAAAAGGTGGATATAAAGGACATGAATGTATAACAAGCTTACAGCCTTTAATTCAACGTGCTTTATTTCCGTACCACATTATGTAGCTCAATAGTGACTTCACTATATCACGCTATATCAAAAACGTCAAATGAGAACACTTTCATTCCACCATTTTTTTATAATTTTAATATAATGTTGAATTTTCATATTCATATTTTATTGGAAAATTAACAAAACTATAGTGTTCTAATTCTAATAATTTCTGTACAATATAATTACTACATATTTATGAGGTGAAAAAAATGCAAGCACATGAAATCGAGTATAAATTATACGGCGATGATATGCAGTTTGTTGAAATTGAGTTAGACCCAGAAGAAAGCGTTATCGCAGAAGCTGGCGCAATGATGATGATGGAAGATTACATTGAAATGGAAACAATCTTCGGTGATGGTTCTGGCCCATCTGGAGGTTTATTCGGAAAATTAATGGGCGCTGGTAAGCGTCTCGTTACAGGCGAAAGCATGTTTATGACTGTATTTACAAATACAGGTCACGGCAAGCGTCACGTATCCTTTGCTGCTCCTTATCCGGGTAAAATTATTCCTGTAGATTTAACAGAATATCAAGGAAAAGTAGTTTGTCAAAAAGATGCATTTCTTTGTGCTGCAAAAGGCGTTTCTATCGGAATCGAGTTTACGAAAAAGATCGGAACTGGTTTCTTCGGCGGTGAAGGTTTCATCATGCAGAAACTCGAAGGTGATGGACTTGCTTTCATGCATGCAGGCGGAACTGTATATAAACGTGAATTAAAACCTGGCGAAAAGCTTCGTATCGATACAGGTTGTCTCGTTGCCATGACAAAAGACATTAACTACGATGTCGAGTTCGTTGGAAAAGTAAAAACAGCTCTATTTGGCGGCGAAGGTTTATTCTTCGCAACGTTAGAAGGTCCTGGAACAGTTTGGATTCAGTCCTTAACACTTAGCCGCTTAGCAGCACGTCTGACAAGCCCAGCAGCACAAAGCACTGGTGAAGGCAGCGTTTTAGGCGGACTTGGTCGTTTATTAGATGGAAAAGAGTAAAAGGTGCCCTTATCGGGCGCTTTTTATTTTGGTGGACTATATAAACCATTTCGAATCATCATATAATACTCCATTGCTTCATTAAGCCACGCCTCTTCTTCTTCCGTATAAGGAGATAGCATCATATTATTATATTGTTCTTCTGCATTCTCTAATTTACCTAGAGAATACATTGTCTCTTCACCAACATACTTAAGAGTCGCCTTCATATGTTCATCAACCAATTTTTGCACTTCTGAATCCTCAATTTGTCTTCCAAATAACCTTTTCACTTCTTTTGCTAAACGCACAAACTCTTTATCAAGTGTCAGGCTCTCTTCTTCTGGCTTATTATATAATCCATCAACTGTTTCTTTTGATACATATTCTTCAAGCCATAAACGTTGTTCTTTTTCTTCTTGAATGCTGTTAATTAGACTCATTAATATGTCACTATCCAGCTCTTCATCTTCCTCAAGACATACCATTGTTCGTTCAAGTGCCTTTATCGAAACTTCAATTTGTTTTCTTTTTTCTTCAAAGGCTTTTCTTTGTTGCTCCAATGTTTCTTTTAAATTTACATTCAAACTTGGCATTTTCAGCATGACGCTTATTTCTTCTAAACTATATCCTAATACTTTAAGGCTCACTATTTTCTGTAGCTCTAATATATCTTTTCCTTTGTACACACGGTGACCAGAGCTAACATTCTTTTCAGGTTTAAGTAATCCAATTTCATCGTAATATTGGAGCGTTCGTATCGTTGTACCCGTTCTCCTTGAAAACTCACCAATTGAATAGCCTTCTCTTTTGCTCATCTTACACTCCTCCTAACAGTATGTTTACAAAAATCATACTCCCTCACGTAACTGTAGGTTCAAGCTTTTTTTCTAAAAAGAATGAATCAAGTCCCTCACTGCATATATTGAACTATACCTTTTCTTAAGGAGGCTTCCTTAATGCGTACTCCTTTATCCTTTGATAAAGATACTGCCATACTGTTAGCTTCTTGTTGTGAGTTAACGTATGAACAATATAAACAAAATGGGATTTTTGAAATACCAGATGGTTTTCAATATGTACAAGGCTTTCAAGGAAAAACCATTCAAACGACAGAATGGTTCGGATTCATACTAGAATCTGAGGATACCATTATTGTAGCTTTTCGCGGAACACAAACGGATACAGACTGGATTATCGATTCACTCGTTAACCAAAAACCATACCCATATGCTTTAAATAGTGGAAATGTCCATAACGGCTTTCTTTCCATTTATGAGTCTTGCCGAGATTCTATTATGGATATGCTCGTATCATTACCAGCCCATAAGAAACTTCTTGCAACAGGTCATAGTTTAGGCGGCGCGCTCGCAACACTACATATACTCGATGCGCGTATAAACACTGCCTTCACACAGTACGGTCTGTATACATTTGCCTCCCCAAAAGTGGGAGATATTGCATTTCGTAATTATTATAAACTGCAAGTAGCTAGTAGCTTTCGCTTTGTTAATTTATTTGATGTCGTTCCTCTTCTCCCTCCGCGCAATGTCCATTTTAATGAACAAGACTGGGAATATGCACACGTTCATCACAACATGACTTTTACAAAAAACACAAAATCGATTGCAAATAATCATGCCATGACAACATACAAAACATGTCTGACTTCTCATTTTTAACCAGTAAACAATTGGAAATTAAATATCCTTATACTATAATAATATATGAAGTTACTTTTGGATGAGGGGACCTTACATGCTAAAATTTATCTTTGCACTTTTTCTCATTGTAATTTTTACGTTTACAGGTTTCTTTACATTTTCATACTTTGCGACAGGAGAATATGATGGAACAGGTATCATATATACTGTGATCTCATTTCTTTCTTAAGCAAAAAAGAAAACCGAGCTTAATGAGTTTAAGCTCGGTTTATTTATTAGTGTCAATTTTTTTCGGTAAATCGATATCTCTTAAAAACCGCTGATATATTTTCATATTGTCTTTTCCAACGTAGCGACCTCTTTAATACTGCGTAACCGTATTACCAATACCCCAAATCTCATTACTATACTGCAAAATCGTTCGATCGCTCGCAAAATGACCAGATTGTGCAATATTTAAAATCGACATTTCCAACCACTTCGTTCGGTTTTCATAAGCTCTACCAACAGCTTCTTGCTTTTCCGCATATGGGCTAAAATCTCGCAGAACGAAATATTCATCATTTTGAATAACGAGAGAATCGTAAATTGCTTCAAATTCAGCTCCAGACTGTGCAAAGAAACCATTCGTTAACTGGTCTACTACCTTTTTAATGTGCCCATTGTGGTGATAATAATCACTTGCACGATATCCACCATTTTGATAGTAATGAAGAACCTCTTCGGCCGTTAAGCCGAAAATGAAACAGTTATCCTCACCGACTCTATCTTTTATTTCAATATTCGCTCCGTCTAACGTGCCGAGCGTAATCGCACCATTCATCATAAATTTCATATTACCTGTTCCCGATGCTTCTTTACTTGCAGTTGAAATTTGTTCACTTACATCGGCCGCTGGGAATATATCTTCCGCTACAGACACTCGATAGTTTTCTAGAAAGATAACTTTCATATATTTGCTTACGTACGGATCATTATTCACTTTCCTTGCGAGTTCATTTATTAATTTAATAATTTTTTTCGCATAGTAATAGCCAGGTGATGCTTTCGCTCCAAAGATAAAAGTACGCGGATAAAATGTAAAACTAGCATCCTCTTTCAAACGGTTATACAAATATAAAATATGAAGAACATTTAATAATTGTCGCTTGTAAGCATGTAGCCTTTTTACTTGCACATCAAAAATAGAATTAGGATCAATTGTAATCCCCATTGTATTATGAATACGCGCTGCTAAAATCTCTTTACGCTCTTGTTTTACCTCTGCAAATTTCTCTTGGAAACTCGCATCGTATTGAACTAATTGTAGCTCTTGAAGCTTAATCGGTTCTTTCTTCCACTCTGTTCCAATCACCTCTGAAATAAGGTTTGTCAGCTGCGGATTCGCTTTCATTAACCAGCGTCTATGAGCGATTCCATTCGTTTTATTATTAAACTTATCTGGATAAAACTCATAAAACAATCGCATTTCACGCTGCTTTAAAATTTCTGTATGAATTTTTGCTACGCCGTTTACACTATGGCTACCGACAATTGCTAAATGAGCCATTTTCACAAGATCATGCGCAATAATTGCCATCTCTTCAATGCGATGCCATTCATATGGATAACGTTCCCAAAGCTCATGACAGAAACGTTCATTAATCTCTTCAATAATCATATAAATTCTCGGTAATAACGGTTTGAAAATGTGAATTGGCCACTTTTCAAGCGCTTCTGATAACGTCGTATGATTCGTATAAGAAATCGTTTGCGTTGTTATGTGCCAAGCTTCTTCCCATGCTAGTTTTTCTTCATCTAATAAAATACGCATCAGTTCTGGAATCGCCAAAACTGGATGGGTATCATTAATATGAATCGCAATTTTCTCATGTAATTGACGAAGGTCACCATATCTTTCTCTATGCATTCGAACAATATTTTGCAAGCTTGCTGATACGAGGAAATACTGTTGTTTCAAACGAAGTATTTTCCCCTCATCATGGGTATCATCTGGATATAAAAACTCCGATACCGCCTCTGTTTCACGCTTATATTTCAAAATATCTTTGCAATTTTGTGGGAAAGGAACTGGTTCCGCATTCCAAAGTCTAAGTGTATTTACAGTACTCGTCTCATAACCTACTACTGGAACGTCATATGGTACGGCCATAATTACTTCTGCATTTGTATGCCTGAATTCTAAACGTCCATCAATGTAGAGCGGTTCAACATTGCCGAAATAACTTACTTCTACAGCTTGATCATGCCTTCTTACTTCCCATACGTTTTCATGAAGAAGCCACTGTTCTGGAAATTCAACTTGATAACCATCAACAATTTTTTGATCAAATAAGCCGTGTTTATAACGAATGCCACATCCATGACCTGGTAAATCTAAAGATGCAAGTGAATCAAGGAAACAGGCTGCTAATCGTCCAAGTCCACCATTGCCAAGACCTGCATCTGCTTCCACCTCTTCTAATTGTTGCAACGAAATCCCAAGCTCAGAAAGTCCTTGCTCACATACATCCCTGATTCCTAAATTTAATATGTTACTTCCAAGCAAACGTCCAAGTAAAAACTCAATGGATAAGTAATACATTTGCTTTCGCTCTCCAGACCGATAGCTTTCATTCGTTGCAATCCATTGACTATTCATATACTCACGTACCATGTACCCAAGCGTATTGTATTGATCACGAGTTGTAGAGTCTTTGAAACTTTTACCATACATCGTCTCTAACTTTTCTAGAAAAGCTGATTTGAAACTTTCAACATGAGTAAACATTTCTTCACCACCTACATGTTATTCCATGAGACTTTTATACAATTTCTTATAAGCAAGAGCTGATTTCTCCCAGCTATAATCTTCAGTCATCGCTTGTTTTACAAGCTGCTCCCATACCGATTTATCATGATAAAATCCAATTGCACGACGAACCGTGTGCAACATGTCATGTGCATTAAAATTCGTGAAACTGAAACCATTTCCTTCTCCAGTTTCTTCGTCATAAGATTGTACCGTATCATTTAATCCGCCTGTTTCCCTTACAATTGGAATCGTACCGTACGCTAATGCGATAAGTTGTCCAAGTCCACACGGTTCAAACAGTGATGGCATTAAGAATAAATCACTTCCCGCATATACTTGATGAGCTAACTCTTCATTAAAGCCAATATACACTTTTACCTTCTCAGGATACTCATATGCCATCCACTCAAAGAATTGTTCATATTCCGAATCACCTGATCCTAAAATAATACATTGTACATCTTCCTCCATTATTTCTCGGAATACAGTACGTACTAAATCAAGACCTTTTTGCTTCGTTAATCTCGTTACCATAGAAATAATTGGTGTATCTTCTTTTTCTGGCAAACCAAAATAACGCTGCAACGCGCGTTTATTTTCATTCTTTTCATATAATGAATCTGCATCGTACTGAGCAGTAATATACGAATCCGTTTCTGGATTATATACGCTCGTATCAATTCCGTTTACAATGCCGCTTAGCTTATCATTATATTTTCGCAGTAATCCATCTAACTTCTCACCGAAAAATTCATATTGAATTTCTTCTTTATATGTCGGGCTAACCGCTGTAATTTGATCAGAAGCGATAATGCCACCCTTCATAAAGTTCACATTTCCATAAAACTCTAACTGCTCACTATGAAAATATTCATCACCAAGTTCTAACAAGTCATACATCACTTCAGGAGGAAATACACCTTGGAACTGCAAGTTATGAATCGTATATACTGTTTTAATATGCTCATATAATGGATTATCTTGATACTTTTCACGCAGCAAGAAATTGACCATAGCTGTATGCCAATCATGGCTATGAAGAACATCCACTTCAAAATCAAGATGCGGGATACACTCTAATACCGCTTTCGAGAAATAAGAAAAACGCTCTCCGTCATCATAATGGCCATACAGAGAATCCCTCTTAAAATAATATTCATTATCTATTAAGTAATACGTAATCCCGTCTTGCTCACCTTTTAAAATTCCGCAATATTGATTTCTCCACCCAAGCGGGACGTTAATTACTTTATGTAACGTACATCCATCCCTTAATTTTTGCGGAATAAGACTATAATTCGGGAGTATAATGCGAACTTCCACACCTAATTTTTTGAGCTCTTTTGGGAGCGCACCTGCTACATCAGCTAATCCTCCCGATTTAACAAATGGTACACATTCTGATACTGCAAATAAAATATTCACTTGTTGTCCCACTGCACGAAAAGTTTATACTACTTCCCTTGCAGCTTCCTCCCTTCGAGTTTTCATTTGAATTAAAACTTTAATCAGTGGAGGAAAAACCCCCACTGATTTCTTAAGAATAACTATTAATCGTACTGTTTTGAACGCTTCCTTTTTCTACAACGTATGGCTCATCGGCGGTTCCTTTTAAAACAACACCGTCACCAATTTTCACGTCTTTATCAATAATAACACCGTCTATTATACAGTTATCTCCAATTTGGCTCTTTTGCATAATAATGCTATTACGAACAATTGAACCTTTTCCAATTTTAACAGAACGGGAGACAACGCTATTTTCTACTTCACCTTCAATAATACTGCCGTTTGCAATCATTGTGTTTTTCACGACTGCACCCTTTAGGTAACGAGTTGGTGGTTCATCTTTTACTTTCGTAAAGATCGGTGCTTCTTTCTTAAATAGTTGCTTCCAAATAGCAGGTTGCAAAATTTCTAAGCTATGTTTATAGTAACTTTCAATCGAATCAATAATAGCTACATATCCTGTATGCTCATACGTAGCAATATGTAGTGATTTTCCGCGCTTTTCTCTCACTACATCGAATAAGCTATATTGTTCCACATCTTTATATGACTCAAATAAATCTAACAATAATTGTTTCTTTAACACGTATGTTTGAAGCGAAACCCCTTCATGGCAAACTTCCGTAATATCAGCTGCCGTATGTATATGTCGCTCTAACACAGCTTGAAAATTTAATGCTGTTACGAGATGGCTATTCGTAATAACAACGTATTCTTCTCTAGCTCTTAGAAAATAATCAATATGTCTTCTAAAATGCGCAAAAGATCCAAATTCATCTTGATCACATTGGCAGTTTGGCGGGAATAAAAACAGTCCGTCTCTTTTTCTATCTAAATCCCACTGTTTTCCTGAACCAACGTGGTCCATTAGCGAACGGTTTTTATGGCTTGTAAAAACTGCCACACTATGAATATTAGAATTCACCATATTTGAAAGCATGAAATCAATGAGTCGATAACGGCCCCCAAACGGTAACGCCGCTAGTGAACGATGCCCTGTTACTTTCTTTAAGGAAGGAAAACTTCCCGTTGCATTAATAATTCCTAACATTTTTTCTCCCATTCATTTCATCCCCCTTTTCTATTTCCCTTCAGCAATGAGTACTACATCGTCAACATTTTTCTCTGGACGAATGATTGTTCCATCTTCAATAACCATTTCCGATCCAACGATTGCTCTTTCAATCACAACATTTTTACCAATCTTCGCTCCAGGCATAACGACAGAATCAATAACCATACTACCTTCTTCCACCGTCACTCCTTGGAATAGTACAGAATGCTTCACGTCCCCTTCAATGACGCATCCTTCGTTAATAAGTGATTCTTCTACTTTTGCCTTTTCAGCGATATATTGAGGTGGTTCGTTTGGATTAACAGAATAAATACGCCAATTACGATCATTTAAATTCAGTGATGTTTCATCGCGAAGTAAATCCATATTCGCTTCCCATAAGCTCTTCACCGTTCCAACATCTTTCCAATACCCTTCAAATGGATACGCCATTAACTTCTTCCCTTCATCTAATAAAAGCGGAAGTACATCTTTTCCGAAATCATTACTAGATTCAGGGTTTCTTGCATCCATTTCTAAATACTCTTTCAAAATTGCCCAGTTAAAAATGTAAATTCCCATTGATGCAAGATTACTTCTTGGAAATTGCGGTTTCTCTTCAAATTCAACAATCTCCATCTCTTCGTTCGTATTCATAATACCGAAACGACTCGCCTCATCCCAAGGCACTTCAATAACAGAAATGGAAACGTCCGCTTCTTTCTCAATATGGTAATCTAGCATTTTACTGTAATCCATTTTGTAAATATGGTCGCCTGATAAAATGAGAACATACTCTGGTTCATATTGACTTAAATAGTTTAAGTTTTGATAAATGGCACTTGCCGTACCTGTGTACCACTTCACACCTGAAGACTCCGCATAAGGAGGTAATACTGTGACTCCACCGCTTACTCGGTCTAAATCCCACGCATTGCCGATTCCGATATAATTATGAAGTTCGAGTGGTTGATATTGCGTTAAAATCCCAACCGTTTCAATACCAGAATTTGCGCAGTTACTTAGCGTAAAATCAATAATGCGATATTTACCACCAAATGGAACAGCTGGCTTGGCTAAATTTTTTGTTAATGCACTTAATCGACTACCTTTTCCCCCTGCTAGTAACATTGCTACGCACTTTTGTTTTTGAGCCATCTTGTTTTTTACTCCCCTTTCTCGTCTTCACTGGTCGTAATATGGATACGCCAAATGGTGGAATTGTAATTTCTACATGTGCTGCTTGATTATGAAACGGTTCTTGAATCGCCTTCAGACGTTTCTTATTTACTTGCCCTGATCCGCCATATTGCTCAGCATCACTGTTTAAAATCTCGTTATAACACTCGAAATCTGGTACACCTACTTTATAGTTTTCATATGTAGCTTTCGTAAAATTACATACGACAACTAACGCATCTTCTTGTTTATCCCCTTGGCGGATAAATGAGAAAATACTTTGCTCATTATTATTAGCATCAATCCACTGAAATCCTTCAGGCGAATGATCAAGCTGCCAAAGTGGTTTAGAGCGCTTATACAATGCTATGAGCTCTTTAAAGTAATCATGCATATAACGATGCATTTCAAAATCATGTAAATTCCAATCTAAATCTTCAAGGTCTTTCCACTCATCAAACTGCCCGAATTCTCCTCCCATGAAAAGTAATTTCTTTCCTGGGTGAGTAAAGAAATATCCATATAATAAACGAAGTTGAGCAAACTTATCCCAGTAGTCTCCTGGCATTTTATTTAATAACGACTTTTTCCCATGAACGACTTCATCATGAGAAAGCGGTAATATGAAATTTTCAGAGTAAGCATATAGTAAAGAGAACGTCATTTTCTCATGAATATATTTTCTGTACTCTGGCGCACACTCCATATATTTCAACACGTCATTCATCCAGCCCATATTCCATTTGTAATTGAATCCAAGCCCACCTTCATACGTTGGAGCTGTTACAAGTGGCCAAGCTGTTGAATCCTCAGCTGTCATAAGAAAATCTTCATCCTCTGCAAATACCGCTTCATTTAACTCCCGTAAAAATGAAACAGCGTGCTCATTACTTTGCTCTTGTCCTTCTTTATTCCAGTAGAGCATGTTCGCAACTGCATCTACCCTGAAACCATCAATATGGAAATATCTCATCCAAAATAACGCATTTGAAATTAAGAAATTACGTACTTCCCTCTTTCCTAAATCAAAGTTAACAGTTCCCCATACTGGATTTTCTTGTACATCTTTATCTTTATATTCATAGGTCGGTGTGCCATCAAACAAATATAAACCGTGAGCATCTTTACAAAAATGCCCCGGCACCCAATCTAAAATGACACCGATTCCATATTTATGACATTCATCGACAAAATGCATCAAATCATGTGGCGTGCCGAATCTACTCGTTGCTGCATAATATCCCGTCCCTTGGTATCCCCAAGAACGATCATATGGATGCTCAACAAGCGGCATAATTTCAATATGTGTAAATTGATGCTCCACCACATAAGGAATGAGTTCTTCTGCCATTTCCCTGTAAGAATACAGCGTTCCATCTTCTTTCTTTTTCCAAGAACCGAAATGCAATTCATAAACTGTCATCGCTTCTTTATAAACCGATTTTTTCTTTTTCTTACGACTCCAGTTTTTATCATTCCATTCGTATCCCTTTATATCAAAAACTACAGATGCCGTATTCGGTCTTACTTCTGCATACACAGCATACGGATCTGCCTTAAAAATGACATCACCAGCCATCGTTTCAATCGCATATTTATATATTTCTTTTTCTTCAATATGCGGTATAAATAGGGACCAAATTCCCTCTTCTGTCACTTGTAGCATCTTATGTTGCTCATAATCCCATTCATTAAAATTTCCAACAACACTCATTGCTTTCGCATGAGGAGCCCATACTGTAAATCGTACACCTCGCATCTCATCTTCCGTCACAATATGTGCACCAAAGATGTTATAACTGTCATAGTACTTTTCTGTATGAAACTCATCTCGTTTCACTTCTTCACAATTTATTACACTCAATATGCTCACCTCACTAAGATGACAGAATTTTTTATACTTTACCAATTCTGCGAAAAACTGAAATATCCTTGTTCATTTATAAAAAATATACGTTTTTTTCTTGAAAATGTTGAATTTTTTTTACATTTCTATATAAAATATCGAATTTTGACGAATATTCATTGAAAACGCTTCATTTTTTACTAGTCTTTCATCTTACTATTTATTTCTCAACCTCTATTTTATTAGATTCATCCTCTTTTTTATCCTATTTCCACTTGAAATCGTAACAAAATAATCTGTCATAAAAAAATGTTTCTCAACATTTTTCGTCACAATTGTATTGAAATGGAAAATTTATACGCATATACTTGTTCTCAATAAAGAACATCGATTTTTCGTAACTACAATTCATAGCGGACTACTATGTTTACTTATTTATCCTTGTTACGAACAGTCGCCATAAAAATTTAATTAGGGGGCTTTCTTATGTCATTAAAACAAAAGGTTGGAATGGGAGTTGTCACAGCTTCGCTTGGCTTATCCCTTACATTCGGCGGTGTATTCGCCTACTTCAGTGATTCTGAAACATCTAGTAACTCATTTCAAGCTGGAACACTAGACCTTTCTATTAATCCAAGTGTAATTGTTGATGTGAAAGATTTAAAACCAGGTGACTTTATTGAAAAAAATTTCACGCTTGAAAATAAAGGATCATTGGATATTGCAAAAGTAGCACTTGAAACATCCTATGAAGTTACAGATGCAAAGAAAAATAATGATGGTGAAGATTTAGGCGATCACATCATCGTCAAATTTTTAGTGAATGATGGAAAGCCGTCTAATCCAAACGATGATCATGAAATTTTGTGGGAAACAAAACTATCAGAATTAAAAACTATGAAACCTGAGGATGTGGCTACTTCTCTAGAACGTCATAACTTAATAGATGGTATTAAATCTGGTGAAACAGATTATTTACACGTTCTCTTCTCCTTTGAAGACAACGACCAAGATCAAAATAAATTCCAGGGCGATTCCTTACAGCTAAACTGGACATTCCATGCAGAGCAAACACCAGGCACAGAGAAGTAATATTTAAAATATAAATTATCGGAGGCTTATACATGAAAAAGAAAAATCGTTTTGTTACCGGAATTGTAACGGCTGGCGTTCTGTTTTCAACTGCCCTTCCGTTCAATGTACTTGCTGAAAATCCAATTAACCAAATTGACTCTTCAAACGCCCAGTCTTTACTATCAAAACTTTCTAAAGAACAGCGTCAGGCATTACAAACGTTAGATGCCAATCCTGGCTTTACGATTTCGCCAGATATTAATACGAGTAGTTCCGAACCAGTAAATATCATTGTAGAATTTCAAACTGCTCCAGTAAAAATTAATAAATTAAAGCAAAAAGAAAAAGGACTACAAGCTGCTCCTGAAAATATAAAAGCACGTATCGATCAAGAACATGAAGAATTCCAAAAAGGACTAAAACGTCTTCATCAATTCAGCCCATCAGTAAAGTCAGGGAATTTCCAGTCTGTACAAATTAAACGTTCTTATAAACATGCTATAAATGGGGTTGCCCTAACATTACCTGCAAATACAGTGGAAGAATTGTTACGAATTGGTGTTGTAAAACGTATTTGGAAAGATTACGAAGTGAAATTAAATTTACCAAAACAAGCAGAGCAAAAAGCACCTCAAAAACTAACAGATAGTATTCCGCAAATTGGGGTCGATAAGTTACATAGCGAAGGCATTACCGGAAAAGGAATTAAAGTTGGTGTATTAGATACAGGCATTGATTACAATCATCCTGACTTAAAAGACGTCTATAAGGGCTATCGTGCAAAACCAGGTGAAGATTCTAGCAGGGTAGACCCAAACTCCGTAAAAGGTTGGGACTTTATTAATAACGATGCGGATCCGATGGAAACAACTTATACAGAGTGGCAACAATCTGGTGCTCCTGAATTTGATGATCGTGGTTCTTCCTTCTACACAGCCCACGGTACTCACGTAGCAGGTATCGTTTCTGCTCAAAAGAAAAACACATCAGATTCCGCAGTAAAAGGTGTTGCACCTGACATTGAACTGTATAACTATCGTGTACTCGGTCCATACGGAAGTGGAGATAGTTCTGGTATTATTGCTGCAATCGATAAATCTATTTCTGACGGTATGAATGTTATTAATTTATCGTTAGGTGACGATAGCAACAACCCGCTTGATCCTACGTCTATCGCTGTCAATAACGCTATGCTTTCCGGTGTTGTTACAGTCGTTGCTGCTGGAAACTCTGGTCCAAACCCAGCGACACTCGGATCACCAGGTGCTTCTCCATTTGCGATTACGGTCGGGGCAAGTGATAGTTCTATTTCCTTGCCGAAACTATCAGGTCATGCTGGACAGGTACAATTCCCTAACTTAATTTTATTTGGCAAAAACTTCACTGATAAAATAGAAGATTTCAAAGGACAATCTTTACCTATTGAATCTGTAGGAATTGGTACACCTGACGAATTTAGTAAAAAAGATGTAAAAGGAAAAATCGCTCTCGTTGCACGCGGTACACTGTCATTTGATGAAAAAATTGCGAATGCAAAACAAGCAGGTGCAAAAGCCGTTATTATTTATAACAATGTGGACGGAGAAATTCCTTTCTACGTTGGCGAAAGTACAAAATACATCCCAGCATTCCGCCTAACGAAAGAAGACGGTGAAAAACTAAAAACTCAAATCGAACAAGGTAATACATCCTTTAGCTTTGACGAACTTAGTTATATTCAAACAGAAGGCGATCATCTTGCAGACTTTAGCTCACGCGGTCCTGTTACATCAAATGATGATATTAAACCAGATATTACAGCCCCTGGTGTTGCTGTGCTTTCAACAGTACCCGAATATATTAACGATCCACAAGATGGCGAAAACTATGACGTTTCCTATGAGCGTATGCAAGGAACATCCATGGCTTCTCCTCATATCGCGGGCGTTGCTGCTCTTATTTTACAAGAACACCCAGAATACTCTCCGTTTGATGTGAAAGCATCTCTTATGAACACAGCTGATGATTTAAAAGAAAAGTATTCCGTATATGAAGTTGGAGCTGGACGAGTAGATGCGTACAACGCCGTTCATACGGAAACAAGTTTTAAAGTGCTAGATACAACAAAAACAGTTGTAAATGATGAAGTAATTGAAGTACCAGAAGAAACCGGATCCATTGCATTCGGGAAGTTCTATCAAAAAGACGGTGAAGCTCTTGAACAAAAACGAAATATAAAAGTACAAAATCATAATAAACAAGAGAAAAAAGAATTTAAAACAGAAATTTCTTATACACCGGCATCTTCTTCTATTAACGATGCTATCGCAAACGGTGTAAAAGTATCTGTTCCAGAAACAATTACTCTTGATGCTGGCAAATCAGATGAAATTGAAGCAAAAATTAATGTTCCAGCCGGTGTAAAACAAGGCCGATATGAAGGATATATTCATATTACAAATACGAAAAATAAAGAAGAAACGTATCAAATTCCGTTCTCTATTCGTGTATCAGAGCCTGGTATTGAAAATGCCATATTATCAAGAAAAGCAATTTCAACTGATACATCGAAATTTAATCCATACGGTGAATCATATGTACACGGGGCATTCCAATTAAATAGCGAACTTGAAACGTTAGATCTTATCGTGAAAGATTCGAAAACAAATAAAGCGCTCGGTTTCCTTGGGACATTAAACACGAGTGGACTAAAAACGGATAGATATTACTACTTAGATTCATTCTTTAACGGAAAAGTGTATCCTTTCACAAATGATCCTGCAAAACCAATTGGTGATGAGAAAATCAGCTTACCAGAAGGAGACTACACAATTGAGTTTGTTGGCTATGACAAAGCTGGGAAAGCACGTGTGAAAGGTGATTATGTCGTAATTGATAATACACCGCCAGAAGTAAAATTAACTGGATTAAAACCTGGTATTTATGAATTAAATGAAGAAAATTATACAGTAGAAGATGGTAAAAAAGCGTTATGGATTAAAGGAAATGTGTATGATTCGAACGTTGACTACTTAAAAGGAAAAGGGCTAAATATTACGCAAGAAGCGAATGGCGTTATGTATTATGACTATTCTCCATACTTGCATAAATTTTTACCTATTAATGCAAATGGTGACTTTAAAGTTGGCATTACTCCTGAATCCTTTAAAGTGGAAGGCCCAATGAACACAGGCGTATATATTTTCGATTATGCAACTGCAGGAGCTGACTATCCAAGCGGTGTAAATAACTATTGGTTTATCCCGCAAGGAGCTCAATATGCGAAAACTAGCTATGATAAAAAAGAAGTATATAAAAGTGATGAATTCACTGTGACGCTAAACGCCAAACATGTGAAACAATTTGTTGCTGGGGAATTTAACGTAAAATTCCTAGAGAAGAACTTCAAATTTGCAAATGCGAAATTCAATCCTGCTTTTGAAAAACTCCTTTCTGAAAAAGGTGTAACTGCAAAAGTAAATGAACCAAAACTAGAAGCAGGCTCTGTTACAGTTGGCGGTGCTATCGATGACAAAAACTTCGCTGGATTAGATGGTGATTTCCCGTTCATTGATGTAACGTTCAAAGTAGAAAATGATGAGTTTTATGAAGCAAATGCCCAATTAGAGTCAGCCGTGTTTGTATACTGGAAACCAGGAGAAACAGAGCCAAATAGAATGCGTGTCCTTCAAGATCAATCATTCTCAGTTATGTCCTTAAACTCACTAGTAGAAGGCAATATCAAACCGGGCGCATTCTTAAATGAACGTGGATATTTAGATGAAAAGTTCGATTATACAAAGCTTGGCGTAAAAGTATATGCGACTGATTCTTACCGTCATAAGTTTGAAGGCTCACTAGATAAATACGGATACTTCAAATTAAATGGACTTCCTGTTAATAAACGCGACTACAACTTATATGTAGAAGTACCAGGGCATTTGACAAGTCGACTAACAACGAAATTAGGTACCGAGAAAGATGGTAAGCTAATTGGCCAATATTATTATGCACGCTTTGATGAAAACCTTGCAGGTGATGTAAATGGCGATAAAGTAATTGATATTAAAGATGCAGAAATTATCGCTAGCAACTATGGTAAAAAAGGGCTATCTGTGAAAGACGGCGACCTTAACAAAGATGGTATTGTCGACGAAAAAGATATTCGCTTCGTTGAAAAGAACTTCTTGAAAAAAGATCCAGATGCATCTAAATCACAAACAGCTGTTGAAAAATCAAAAAGCGGTACACTGACAGATATTTTAAAGAAATTAGGATTAACACCTAAAAAATAATAATAAAGAGCACTCTACTTAAAGTAGAGTGCTCTTTTCTATAAACAACCCTGATCCAGCAAAAGGGGTATATTGGGGATATACAAGGGAAACCGGAAAAGGAATTTATATTAAATTATATGAATTCAGAGGTAGGAAGCGTGTCCCGCCCCTGAATGATTTAGCAATTATTATAGTACTGGTGCCATTGTTTCTTTTAATACTTTTACAGAATGAGCGAATTTCGCTTTTTCTTCTTCATTTAACTCAAGCTCTACGATTTCACGTACACCTTCACGGTTAATTACAGCTGGAACACCTACGTAAGCATCTTTCTCACCGTATTGACCTTCAAGGTATGCAGATACAGTTAATACGCTGTTCTCGTTGTTTAAGATTGCTTTAGTTACACGAAGTAGTGACATACCGATTCCGTAGTAAGTTGCACCTTTACGCTCGATGATATGGTAAGCTGCATCACGTACGTTTTCGAAGATTTTATCTAAGTCTTCTTGTTTGTACTGTTCGTTGTTAGCTAAGATTGTTTCTAGTTTTTGTACACCGATAGTAGCGTGACTCCATACTGGAAGTTCAGTGTCACCGTGTTCACCAACGATGTAAGCATGAACGTTACGTGGATCTACATCTAAGTAGTCACCTAACATGTAACGGAAACGAGCAGAGTCTAAAGTAGTACCAGAACCAATTACGCGCTCTTTTGGTAAACCAGATTCTTTCCAAGTTACGTAAGTTAAAATATCAACTGGGTTAGTTGCGATTAAGAAGATTCCATCGAATCCGCTATCCATAATACCGCGAACGATTTGTTTAAAGATCTTTGTATTTTTCTCAACTAAGTCTAAACGAGTTTCACCTGGCTTTTGTGGTAATCCAGCAGTGATGACTACTAAATCTGCATCTTTACAATCTGCATAGCTACCGCTCCAAACTTTTGTTGGTGATGGAGAGAATGGTACCGCATGGCTTAAGTCCATTGCTTCCCCTTCTGCTTTTGCTTCATTAACATCTACTAATACAAATTCTTCAGCTACACCTTGGTTGATCATTGAGTAAGCGTAACTACAACCTACAGCTCCTGTTCCTACTAATACTACACGATTGATACCTTTTTTCATGGTAATTTCCCCTCTCTATTGTTCACATATATTTTTTATGATTGTTTAAGTAATTAATTAAAATACTAATTTAATGTTGTTTAACTTCTTTACACTCATATTGTAGCACGTATTATTGTGAATTACTTCACAAATTATGACCTATTTGTGAACTTTTTCACATAGAGTGTAAAGTTATTAGGATAGGCGTGGAATCCATTTCAATGGAGGCGTTTTCTTTAGATTGTGAAAGGAATTTTTTGTGGTTTTGTCGGTAAGTGAAATTATATCGACGATTTTTAGAATATATCGATCGTAACTCCAAATATATCAGCGATTATTGAAATTTATCGACCGTAACTCAAATTATATCAGCGATTTTTGCAATATATCGACTTACCGACAATACTCGACAACGTTAGCATCATAAAAAAGCTGTCTCCAGTAGATCACCTATTGAAAGACAGCTTCTTCTATTTATACTATTTGTTTTCCGTGGTAGCGCCTAATACAGAAATTTCAATATTAAAAAGCTCAATTAAAGCATCCTTTAGTTGAGCGATCCATATTTCAATTTTTATTATTCAACTGTATCTAATAACTCTACAACTAATTCCTTAGGATCTTCCCAGCTATGATATATTTCTAAGTGCCATTTCGTTAATGACCTTGAGTATCCCTTTTTTTCTATCCAAAGTCCACTTTTACACAACAAAAAAGAGATAGCAGATTATGCTATCTCTTTTAGTATGACCCGTACGGGATTCGAACCCGTGTTACCGCCGTGAAAGGGCGGTGTCTTAACCACTTGACCAACGGGCCAAAAAAGTTTTAAACCTATTCCCAAGCTTCCAACCGGGCTTGAACCGGTGACCTCTTCCTTACCATGGAAGTGCTCTACCAGCTGAGCTATGGAAGCATAATGGCTCCGCAGGTAGGACTCGAACCTACGACCGATCGGTTAACAGCCGATAGCTCTACCACTGAGCTACTGCGGAATAATATATGGTGGGCCTAAATGGACTCGAACCATCGACCTCACGCTTATCAGGCGTGCGCTCTAACCAGCTGAGCTATAGGCCCATAATTGAAAAGCGGGTGAAGAGAATCGAACTCTCGACCAGAGCTTGGAAGGCTCTTGTTTTACCACTAAACTACACCCGCATTAAATTGTAAATGGTGAGCCATGAAGGACTCGAACCTTCGACCCTCTGATTAAAAGTCAGATGCTCTACCAACTGAGCTAATGGCTCATTTTGAAAGTGGTGCCGACTAGAGGACTTGAACCCCCAACCTACTGATTACAAGTCAGTTGCTC
>NZ_JBVVXV010000019.1:0-126759 GCF_055902415.1 Bacillus sp. SSR7
TTTCTTCGCCTGGCTTTTCTGTTTCCTCACCTGGTTTCTCTGTTTCTTCACCCGGTTTTCCTGTCTCTTCACCTGGCTTCTCTGTTTCTTCACCTGGCTTTTCTGTTTCCTCACCTGGTTTCTCTGTTTCTTCGCCTGGCTTTTCTGTTTCCTCACCTGGTTTCTCTGTTTCTTCACCCGGTTTTCCTGTCTCTTCACCTGGCTTCTCTGTTTCTTCACCTGGCTTTTCTGTTTCCTCACCTGGTTTCTCTGTTTCTTCGCCTGGCTTTTCTGTTTCCTCACCTGGTTTCTCTGTTTCTTCGCCCGGTTTTTCTGTTTCTTCACCTGGTTTTTCTGTTTCTTCGCCTGGTTTTTCTGTTTCTTCGCCTGGATTTTCTGTTTCTTCGCCTGGATTTTCTGGACCTTTACTTGGTTCTTTTTCGTTCAATACTTCTCGTTTCACTACTTCATTTGCTATAACGTTTACTTCTACTTTAACTTCTTTCACTTTGTAGCCTTCTGGCGCTTTCGTTTCTTCTAACGTATACTTACCTGGCACTAAGTTTTCGAATATAGCAACACCATCTTTATTTGTTGTTTTTATCCCTCCAACTATTTGACCATTTTCGTTTTTCAGTCTAAATTCCGCGTCTTCTAGCACATTTTTGCTCTCAGCATCCTTCTTGATTACCTGTAAGCTTCCCAATTCTTTCACATTTTTAACTATTACTGATACTACCTTGTTCTCTTCCACATTAACTTCAATTTCTTCTTTTATTAATTTATATCCCTCTGGTGCTTTCGTTTCTTTTAATGTATATTTACCTGGTTCTAATTTCTTAGAGATTACTTTACCTGTCTTATCTGTTCGTAATGTATCTATTTGTTTACCATCTTTATACACTTCGAATTCGGCACCTGATAATAACTTTGTTTCATCACTTGCATCTACTTTTACAATTTCAAATTGGCCTGTTACTTTTTCAACGGATGGCTTATTCCATTTCGGCCAATTAAATTTAAAGTTATGAACCTCAAAGCCATCTCTTTGATTTAATCCGCCAAGAAAGGCTTGTCCGTTAATTGAACCACCCTTTGTATCTACAACTGCATTAGGCGCAAATACACTTCCTACTACACCATATCCTTTAGTTGTTATCTTTTTAGCATTAGGGAACACCCAAATGACTTTACTAGCTAACTCAGTAAAAAAGGAATTAGGGTCATATGCTTGAGATGTATTAACTAATGTGAACCCGCCCTTATCCGTCGTATCATACAGGATTGCACCGCCACCAAAATTAACTTCTTCTGCATCTGAATGAATAACAATAAAGTCTTTGTTACTTACATTCGGAAGAAAAACGTCTTTTACATTGAATGGTTCTTGCCCTTCTAATCCTGAAGAAACGTAAATATTAGGATTCTTTACATCTTCACCGATTCCAAAGGTCATACCCATTTTGGGTTTATCAGTATGTAATTGGCCCGCATCCTCAATTACACTATTAACATCTTTTCTAAACTCTTTAAATTTAGCATCAATCTCCGCTTGCTCTTTATAAGAGATACGGTCATATGATGATTTCATTGCACCTTCTGGATCACCATCTTTTGTCATCGCCACTGTTCCATCTTGAATAATTACTTGTCCTGTTCCCGCTTTCGTAAATTGACCACCTAGTAATAATGAGGGATATCCTTCCTCTACCCATGTTGCTCCAGCTAAGTTATGCGCTCCTGTTGCAGCTGCTAAGACTGTATAACTTGATGCATTCATATTTTTTTGAATGGCCATCGCACCTTCAATATCCGCACTCGTTGCACTATGATTTCCAAAAATGACGGCGTTGTAATAAGATACATCACCTAAACCTTTTAATTCTATTGTAGCTGCCTCTGCTTTATTTGGTAAATGGATTAAAAAATTCATGCATACTAATAACACAACTATCAAACTACTACTTAATTTTTTTATTTTTTGATTAAATGATTTCCTCAAAAAATTCATTCCCCCTTTTAAAATTCCTAGATTTATGAAAAGAAGCTCATTTCATATGTACCAATCCTTACTCACATTAACTTAAAATAATCCATTTAAATAGACGAAAGAAACTCTACAACTAATTAATAAAATGACTACAATGCATTTTTGAAATCATACGTGAACGAAACTAACATGCGAAGTGTTTTTGCGTATGGACGCTCAATAAAATTAACATGGAGAATATTTCATGTGGTGTAACTATTTTGGCAACATCATCCACTTTACAACAGTTTGCTAAGGGATTCAAGTGAATTGTATACATTTTAGACACAATTCCCCTTTATAGAACGCTTTCATTTCTAAAATAAAACCAATAAAAAAACGTAGCCAAAAAGCTACGTTTTTCTCTCATCATTTCGGTGTATTTTTATGATTCTTCAAAAACGGAAGTGGGAATTGTTTACGGAAATGCTCTTTAATCATATACTCTACGCCGTTCTCACTATTTGAACGTGTAATCCAGTCGGCCGCTTGTTTTACCTCTACAGGCGCGTTCCCCATCGCTACCCCAAGCCCTACATTTTCAATGACCTCTAAATCTTCCATGCTATCACCAATCGCAACCATTTCATTTAGCGAAATATTCAAATGCTCTCCAAGTAATTGTAATCCGCGTAATTTTGATACATTTTGCGGCAAAATTTCTATTCGTTTTGAATCACACTCAACATACTCTATATCTTGAAACGCTTTTCTTAATGTATTCATTCCTCTTTCTTTTTCACCTTTCGTTTGGAAAAGAACATCAATTTTTGGAGCCGCGACTGGATGATCACGAAGCGCATCACCTAATGAATCTACAAATTGAACTGGATAAAATAACGGATCTGCACTCGATAACACAGTACGTGCAATTAAGTTTGGTGTATTTCTCTCACGATTTCCGATTGAAAACCGTTCATGAGAAATGCGGACGTTACAGTCAAAATGCTCTAATACTTGCACAATGTTAAACGTCTTCTCTTCCGATAATCTTCTTTGAACATAAGGCTTATCTAACGTTGCTGAAACGAAAGCACCGCCGTGTGTCACTAATATAGAATCTAATTTTAACGCCTTTGCTACTTTATGAGCGGACTGAAAATTACGGCTCGTAAATAATGTAACGTATACGTCTTTTCTTTTCACAAATTCAATTGTTTCTCTTAATCCTTTTGCAATTTTTCCGTTGTTGTATAGTAGTGTCCCATCTATGTTAAGAGCTAGTAAGCGATAAATCATGTCGCACTCCCCCTCTTCGCTGTTGTACTCTATCCATAATTTATGAAATAAATGTAGCAAATAGAACGAGTTAGAATTTCTACTGAAAATTTGGTTTACTATATACATATACACTCAGTAAAGGAGATAGTACAATGCAGGCACCTCCTTCCTTTTATGAAGGCGATACGTTAGAAGTCGCAAAGAAATTACTCGGACAAAAACTTGTTCATATTGTAAACGGAATAAAGCGAAGCGGAATCATTGTTGAAGTAGAGGCATATAAAGGTCCCGATGATAAGGCCGCACATAGTTATGGCGGCAGACGGACGGATCGCACAGAAGTCATGTTTGGTGCACCGGGACATGCTTACGTATATTTAATTTACGGTATGTATCATTGTTTTAACGTCATTACAGCACCAGTGGGCACCCCGCAAGGTGTTCTCATTCGAGCCCTTGAGCCGGTAGATGGAATAGAAGAAATACAACTAGCGCGCTATAACAAAACTGACATTACAAAGGCGCAGTATAAAAATTTAACGAACGGCCCTGGCAAACTATGCCGTGCACTCGGAATTACTTTAGAAGAACGAGGCGTATCATTGCAAAGTGACACATTACATATTGAACTCGTCCGAGAAGAAGAACACATATCATCACAATATAAAATAACAGCAGGTCCTCGTATTAATATCGACTATGCAGAAGAAGCTGTACATTATCCTTGGCGTTTTTATTATGAGGGACATCCGTTTGTTTCAAAGAAATAAACATATGTAAAGGGAGAGACTATGAGGGGGTAAACCTGAACTAAAAATAGAATCAGAAAAAGTATATAAAACGAAGAAAAATCCAAATGGAATGTTTGTAGCAAGAATACTACAAATTCCAAAAGAAGAAGATAAACTAGACTTTGTCCTTATTTTACAAAATATAAAAACGAAAAATATTACTTATAACAAAGTTTTAGTAACAACAGATAACGACTATTATTCTTTCCGACTCGCTCGTGGGAATATTAAATGGTCATCCTTATATACTGTTACAGTATGGGATGGGCTTGGGCATCAATTAGTAGAAGTATCAGCCTTAACTGGTAAAAAGAACTATTCTATTTCTGATGAGCATTGTTCCACATATCGGGAGTAACCCAAAATAAAAGAGAAGCCGAATCGGCTTCTCTTTTTACTCCGCACCTTCCGCAGTCGCAATATTATCCTCTAAGTTTTCTCTTGATAATTCAGCTGTCATAAAGTCAGCTGTTTCTGGAAGTGCTAAATGCATATGAGCTTTTTGACAAATTTGGATCGTACAGTTTTCAACAACATAGTCGAAAACATGTCCGCCTCCGCTTCTTTCATCATCAATATAATGTAAGTGGAAACCCGCTACACCAATACCTTGCGCATAATCTGGCGTCCAAAAGCCAGCTAGCGTACCTTCTGTATTTTTAAATGAGAAGATTGGTTGTGATTTCGTCACTTCAACGAGCGGTGTATACGGTTTTTCTTGTTTTGGAACAGTTCTCGTTCTTACTTCGCGGAACGTACCGTCCATTCGAATACCATAAAATAAGTTTTTACTCGGCATTAATTCATGTAATAATGCTTCCACTTCTTCACGATTCATCGGATGCTCTATCGTATAACTCATTTCTTTTTCAAAAAACGTTACAGTCGCAAATGGTGTTGTTTCTTCTGGCTCTACTTTTTCCGCTGAACCGTCTGAACGTAAATGATAAAATTCATTATCAAATGCAATCATTTCACCATCTAATTGATCAAATGTGCCGATGCCGAAATCACCGCGTTCTTTTAGTTCCTCAAAGCTAATCACACCATCATATATACCATCTAATAGCGCAAGCATTGTAGATGTTTGATATACTTCATTACTCATTTTCGTTTTTTTTGCATCAATATCGATTAATTGCGCAACAGTCATCTCAAATCTGCCTCCATTAGTTTAATTGGTTTGGTAATAATTTTTCGCTTAATTTAATGTTGTCACGATAGTCAATTGGAATATCAATAATGACAGGGCCGTCTGCTGCTAGTGCTTCTTTTAATACACCTTCTAATTCATCAGGCGTGTTAACACGAAGACCTAACGCCCCGAAACTTTCCGCATATTTCACAAGATCAACATCGCCAAACTCTGTAGCGGATGTTCTGCCGTATTTCATCATTTGTTGGAATGCAACCATATCATATGTGCCGTCTCTCCAAACGAGATGGACGATTGGAGAATTTAAACGTACCGCTGTTTCTAACTCCATCGCTGAGAATAAGAAACCACCGTCACCTGATACAGAAACTACTTTTTTACCTGGTTCTACTAAAGTAGCTGCGATTGCCCAAGGAAGTGCAACACCTAACGTTTGCATACCGTTACTAAATAATAATCTACGTGGTTCATAAGAACGGAAACATCTCGCCATCCAAATAGAATGGGAACCGATGTCACATGCAACGGTTGTATCGTCACTAATTAAAGAACGAAGTGTACGAATCACTTGAAGTGGATGCGTAACACCTTCTGAAGGACGATTTGGAACTTCTGCTTGTTCTGATAATTTCGCACGTAATCGTTCTAACACTGCTTCTGATTTCGTACTTAATACAAGTTTCGGTAATTTCTTCGCGATGCTATTTACAGTTAAGGCAATATCACCAATTAATTCACGCTCTGGTTGGTAATCATGATCGATATCTGCTTGATGGTCGTCAAGATGAATAATCGTTCTGTCTCCAAGTTTATTCCAGAACTTTGGATCATACTCAATTGGGTCATAACCGATAGAAATAACAAGGTCTGCTTCTTCTAGTAAAATATCACCTGGTTGATTACGGAATAATCCAACGCGGCCGAAGAAATGATCTTCTAACTCACGTGAAATCGCACCAGCTGCTTGATATGTTTCAACGACTGGAAGTTCTGTATCCGCAATTAATTCACGAACGGCTTTCGTCACTTCATTTGTGCTCGCTCTCATACCAAGTAAAATAACCGGTAATTTCGCTGCTTTTATTTTTTCTACTACGTATGTAATATCATGTGTGGGAGCGATTCCAAGCTGTGGCTTAGAAAGCGCACCGATAGACTCTACAGTCGTTTCCGCAGTCATAACGTCTTGCGGCAAACTGACTAAAGTAGCTCCTGGATTTGTGGAAGTCGCACTTCTAAATGCATTACTTAATGCTTCTGGCACATTATCAGGATGCTCTACTTCTACGCTATATTTTGTGATTGGTTCGAATAGTGCAGCATTATCCATAGACTGATGCGTACGTTTTAATCGATCCGTACGCGGAACTGCACCAGCTAAAGCAACAACGGGATCACTCTCCGCATTCGCAGTAACAAGACCTGTCGCTAAATTTGATGTCCCTGGCCCTGAAGTTACAAGACACACACCCGGTTTTCCTGTTAATCTACCAATCGCAGCTGCCATAAACGCTGCATTTTGTTCATGACGACAAACAATTAACTCTGGTCCTCTTTCTTGCAGTACATCAAATACAGAGTCAATCTTCGCTCCTGGAATACCGAAAACATGTGTAACACCTTGTTTAATTAAACAATCAACAACAAGATCTGCTCCTTTTGTTTTTGTCTTCACGTCGTTTGCTTTTACACCTGTACTCAAACTAATCATTCCTTTATTTCATAATTTGTGTAATAAAGATTTTTAACTTCACCTAGTTAATTAATGTGGTGAAGTATTATTTATCATTATATTACAAATGCATTATTTTTCCAACAATATGAATATGACATTATTTTGACAACAACTAGAGAATGCGCTTACAATCCTTTGCTTATCCTAAAATAATATTTTTATATCTCCTCGAAAAAAGCTGAAAAAACTTCCATCTCATCACAGTATTAAAAAAATATTAGTACCTTGCAAAGAACAATACTAAATGATATATTTGTAAATAATGGAATACCCATTAATTGTAATTCACAGCACCCTTTTCAAAAGATACGATTCTCAGCTTTCATTCATCATTCTATAAAGGAAAGTGATTATTATGAACAAAAGTGAATTTTTAGAACAACTTAGTTCTTCCCTGCGGAATATGCCTAATGCAGAAAAGAAAGATATTATCTCAGAGTATGAAACTCATTTTATCAGTGGTAAACAAGATGGGAAATGTGAAGAAGAAATTTCTAGAAAACTAGGAAACCCTAAAACGATCGCTAAAGAACTTACTGTTTCCTATGCAATAAGCAATGCTGACAAGAAACGAAGCTTTAAAAATATGATAACCGCACTATTTTCTGTTATGAGCTTAAGTGTTTTAAACTTTGCCTTTATCTTTATCGCCTTTTTCGTACTACTCTTTTTATTACCGATTCTTCTAGCACTTATCATTGCCACTCCAGTATTAATCATTTCCCCTATTTTATTAATAGGGTTAGGATTTTTTAAAGGGTTTCATCAAATTAGTTACTCCGATGTTTACAATGTGTTCATCGCTTTTTGCAGCGGTTTACTCATATCCGTCATATGTTATCAAATGGTCAAACATCTATACGCAACTTTAGTAAAGTATTTGAAATGGAATATAGCTATTTTACAAAGACACTAATGAATAAAAAAGGAGATTAAAATGAAGAAATATACTTTATATTCACTCATGCTACTTACAGTTTTATTTCTATCAGCTTGTTCAAACAATGCAGAACCTAAGGAAGAAAACGATGTACAATCTATTAAAGATGTTACGATTAAAATTCCGGAAACTATATTCACTTCCTCAAAGAAAAATGAAACGATTAATGAAGATGAAATGAAACAAAATATAAAAACTTATTTAGATTATAGCGGAGAGCTATACGAAAACATCGTTCCACTTTCGTCAGCCATGTCTGACGAGAAGGTTACTGAATCCGACCGAGAGAAATTACAAAAACTAATAGATTTAGCTCAACAAAACGATGCGAACTTCCATCATTTTATTAGTAACAATACGATTCCTGCTGATTACAAACAGCCTTCGAAGGAAATTCATGAATATATTTCATCGTCTACGGCACTTTCAGTAGAACTAGAGCAAGAATTAGAAAAACTAACTGAAGATGGTAACTTATTCAAGACTGATTTTTCTTTTACAAAACGCTTTGAGAAAGTGAATGGTAGGAAGCAAAAAGAAATTGAAAAGTTTTTGAAGGAGAAGAATATTGAGACTGAGTATTTCAAGAAATAAAAAATAACAAATAAAAAAGACGCCCCTATACTAGGAGCGTCTTCTCTCATTACGCTTGTTGTTGCGCGCTATATAACTCTTCAAGTGGCTTCATGATAATTTTGTTAACGTCGCCGATTACAACGTTTAAGCGTTGTTCAGTTTCCATTAACTTTGTAATTTTAGCATCTTGTTGAATGCGAGCTACAACTTCTTGTGCTTGTTGGTTATCTTCTTCAGTAATTTCTTGACCTTGCATCATTTTTTGTTGTAGGCTAAGTTGCATTGTACGGAACTCATCGAATAAGTTCTTTGAAGCAGCATCAGCTTGAACTGCTGCGTAGCTCTCTTTTAACGTTTTGAAGTCATCGTTTTCAGCGATTGCTTTTTGTAATTCATATGCTACATCATGAATGTTTTTTGTCATTTTGTTTTTCCTCCTTTAGAAGGCTAGCGCTTTTCTCTCGCACTGCCTTTTACGTGCATTTACATACGCACCTCTTCTTACCATATCAAACTATGCAAGAGATGTGAAGATATTTCACTTTTATTTGTATGTGCATATCTTATTATTTAAGAAACAACAGTAATAACCCTTGCACGATTCCAATCATTCCGCCTAATAAGGCACCTAAATACGTAATCATTTTTAGTTCATTTTTTGTAATGGACAACACTAAATCTTCTAGTCTCTCCGTTGAAAATGTAGACACTTCTTGCTGGACAATTTCCGCCAAGTGGAGATTATTTAGTATACTTTCTACGTTTTCTACTCCCCACTTCAAGCCTTTCATTACTGCGCTTGGGACTACTTGTTCTATCATTGTTTCTCGAACCGGTTCACATACTTGCTGCACAGATTGGTTTAAAAACTTACTCACTGTTTCTTCAACTTTAACAGCTGACAATATGGAGTTTACAATCATTTCTTTTTCTACAAACGTTTCTAATTCTTTTACATCTCTTCCTTTTAACTTCTCCCACTCTTTTTGCAGTACATCAGTTAAAAGCTGCTTTGTGCCATCTTGGCCTAAAAACTTAATGACTTCTGGCTGCACACGATCCACTACACTTACATTCCCTAAAAACATTCCGACTAAGTTCAGCAATGCTCCTCTAGAAGCAAAGAAATCATCAATCATTTTTGAAAGACGAGCTTTCCCTTCTTCACTTTCAAAAAAACTGATTCCTCGATCTAAAATAAACGCTGAGACATTTGGGATCGCATTCTCTATTTTTTCATGAACAGACTGAGGTAAAGCCTGTTCCCATGTATATGTATAGTACTCTTCTAAAAATGCCCGAATCTTTTCTGTAATTACCTGTTCGATTTTCTCAGTTGCTTCTTTTTCTACATGCGCTACGTTCCATTTTTCTAACATGTGTCGCAGTGGCTGTTCATTCGTCATTACTTTATCTACTTCTACTTGTGTCCAGTGGATTAAACCTTTTTGAAACTCTTCATTTGTTAACTTCTTTCCGATTCCTTCTGGTGTTAACAAATGCTCTACAACCATTTTTCCTAATTGAACAGCAAGCTCATCACGGCGCTTCGGAATTAATCCTGGTGTAAATGGGACTTGAAACTTTCCAATATACATAGGGCGATGAGGACGAAATAACATTTTTATTGCTAAATGATTTGTAAATCCTCCAATAATTGCTCCGAGCCCTGTCGTCGTTAACATACTTAACCATATATTCATTACAATCAACCTTTCGCTTCTCCAAAACTATAGCATATCATCATACGGACAAAAGTATAATGGTATAAAAACGTATTTGCAATATATAGCTTCGCCTATTATGCCAACATTTTGTTAGTAAAGGAGTGATTTCGTTGGTTCTCGGTATTTTAACTTCTCAGCCTCATTATGAGCAAACGTATTACACCGAAATCGCTAAACGCGCTCGGCTTTATCATAATGTCGTTGCCCAGTTTACGCCATTTTGTATTGATCCTAAAACAGACCTTATTTCTGGTCTGATTTATGATACAGATACAGGCAAATGGAAAGAGCAAACATTCCCTATTCCTTCTTATATATATGATCGTTCTTCTTTTAATGAGGAAACAGACTTCGACAAAGCAAAATCAATTATTCACTCATTACACAACCGTCCTTCCACTACCTTTTTAAATAACACACTCATTGATCTAAGCGAACTACATGATGTATTTCTCATGAATAAAAAATTATCACCTTATATACCAAAATTTGAAATAGCAACGATACACAACGTTTTCAAACTGTTATTAAAAACAAAAGATATTATTATACGTCCTACTAACGCACATTCCAATGAAAGTCTGTACCGGGTCGTTTATAAAAATAAAACGTTTCATGTTGATACAATAAATGATGCCTATCATATTTCTACTCCCATCAAACGGACTGATGAATTTATATCTTGGTACAAATCTAATATACGATCAGCACGTTACATCACCCATACAATGCTGCAACCACCAAATCAATTAACATACCCACTTCATATTCGGACCATTTTACAAAAAAATAAAGAACAGAAGTGGAACGTTATCGGTCAGTTTATACAAAAAAGTTCATTTCCGAATCAACTTTTACTTTCGGCAACTGATGATTCCTCGCTGCATGCATTTTCAAAAATTAAATACGTACTATCTAGTACCGGTGTCCAATTATTACAGGACGCTTTACAAGACATTATAAATGAAGTGTTTCAAACACTAGATCAATCTTATTCTTCGTTATTCGAGCTAGAGCTTTCCACTATTATGGATCAAAAAGGGGCAATTTGGCTTATGTATGTCAACACGATTCCTCCGTACGAACATTACATTCGTTATAGTGATTCATTAGCCGAAAAAATATATCACGGACCATTACAATTTAGTCGCTTTACACCATAATGAAAGGAGGTTAGTCTATTTTGAAAGAGCACATATATACATTAAATATTTCAGATGAGCATCCAAATAGTATTACTTTACCTTATATTTTTTCCATTACACCACCCATTACATCCCTTTCCTTCGGCCTACGCCATGTTGCAAGTAAAGAGGTAAAAATTCATTATTCCTTTACTCGCGAAATCATTATTGGAAAACAAATTGCAGAGAAACTTTTACTTCCTCATTCCACTACTATCCATGCATTCACACAAAACCAAACGATTATTTTCGGACCATTAATCGGGATTTTCACAACTGGTTTTACCGATGACGCTTCTAATCCTTTAGGGAACCGTTCCACTTCTCTTGGCGAGTTACTAACGCCACCATTCACCTTGCGACCATTTGTATTCGTTTTTGGTGTGCAACATATAGACTGGGAAGACGAAACAATTGAAGGGTATTTCTTTCAAGAGGAAAAGTGGATAAAGAAAAAAGTACCTTTACCGAATGTCATTTACGACCGATTACCAAATCGGAAAGCCGAAAATTATAAACCGATCGTAAGAGCAAAAAGAAAGTTAGAGCATGACTATGCGATTCCATGGTTTAACCCAGGTTTTTTTAATAAATGGGAAGTGCATCAACTTCTTGTGAAAGATGAATCCATTATGCCGTTATTACCAAACACAGAAACATTTCAGCACTTCGAACAAGTGGAACGATTTCTCGGAACGTATAAATCAATTTACATGAAACCGATTCATGGTAGCTTTGGTAGAAATATTCATCAACTATTTTATTCTCAAGTAGAGAATTGCTACTACTGTCGTTATCGCGAAAATGAAGAAAATAAACTAAGAAAGTACCAATCATTAGAAACGCTTCTGAACCATGTGTTAAAAGGACATGATTTAAAAAAGTTTATCGTACAACAAGGTATTTCCTTACTTCGCTTCGATGGGCAACCTGTTGATTTCCGCATTCATACAAATAAAAATCATTTCGGCCAATGGATGGTCAGTGCAATCGTGGCAAAAATTGCTGGCAAAGGTAGTTTAACAACACATGTAAATAGTGGTGGCGATACGAAATTGCTTCAAGAACTTTTTCCAGATTCAACGAAACAAGTTCAAATTGAGAATAAGTTAAAACATACTGCCTTACAAATTAGTTATGCGCTCGATGAACAAGTAACCGGAAATATTGGAGAAATCGGTTTTGATATCGGTTTAGACACGCAGGAAAACCCATGGCTCTTTGAAGCAAACTCTAAACCAGGGCGAACTGTATTCCAAGATGCCAAGTTAAAAGAACAGAGTGAACTAACGCGCCAATTATTTTACGAATATGCCATCTACTTAACTGAACATTCTTTGCGCGATACAAAAGAAAAAATGTCTCAAATAAAATCAGAGACTTCCTCAAACAACGAGCATATCCCGTCCCCTATGATTCACTCACAAATACGAAAACAAAAACTTCCACCTCATTCATAAGGTGGAAGTTTTCTATTTACACAAGTTTTACGACAACCTCTGTTTCCACGTTACATACTCCGCAATAAAAAATATGATTGCAATATTCATTTGAATTATTATGTGTTAATCCATCTACTGCACTCAATAATTCTTGGTCCATATACGCACTATAATCGTCTATGTAATCTACAGCCTTCCCATAATCTTGGAGTATACTTTGGCAATTTTGACAAGAATATGTTTGTGATTCTAATGCGTTACAAAGCGGACAAATTCCCATCACGATTCCTCCATATAATTGTATCTAGCTACGTATAGGAGCAGCTTGCCCCATTCTTACTTAAATTCTCCTCCAAATAGCAGGATACAAAAAGAAAAATATATTTCATATCGCTCTTAGTTTTACCTTCTTTCTAAAAAATAAAACGATTACTCTTATTTCATAATTTACGAAATCACTAAGATTTTTTTACAAAATTTACAAATTATTATTTCGTATATCTTTCTAGGTAACATCCATACTATGAGTACAAACTTAATTACCGATGGATTAGCGCCAAACGGGGCGATAATCTGGTTCAACTCCAGCTAGTCCAACCAAAAAAATTTTTATAACTCTAAGGAGGATATATTCCTATGGCAAACCAAAATTCTTCAAATCAATTAGTAGTACCAGGAGCAACAGCTGCAATCGACCAAATGAAGTACGAAATCGCTCAAGAATTTGGTGTACAATTAGGAGCAGATTCTACAGCTCGTGCTAACGGTTCTGTTGGTGGCGAAATTACAAAACGTCTAGTTGCAATGGCTGAGCAAAGCCTTGGCGGATTCCACAAATAAATATATATGGCAAAAAGGTCTCAAGGCATATGCCTTGAGACCTTCCTTAATTTATTGCAACATTTGTAAAAACTTCTTCGTACGTTCTTCTTTTGGATTTGTAAATACTTCTTCTGGTGTACCTTGTTCGACAACAACGCCACCATCCATGAAAATAACGCGGTTTGCAATTTGATGTGCAAAGCGCATTTCGTGCGTTACAATGACCATCGTCATGCCTTCTTTAGCAAGTTCTTTCATTACTTTCAGAACTTCTTGAACGAGTTCAGGATCAAGTGCTGACGTCGGCTCATCAAATAGTAACACTTCCGGCTCCATCGCAAGCGCGCGAGCAATTCCAACGCGCTGTTGTTGTCCGCCTGATAGTTGGAACGGATATAAGTCTACTTTATCCGCAAGACCAACTTTTTCAAGGAAATAGTTTGCTTTTTTCTTCGCTTCTTCTTTCCCCATCTTTTTCACTGTAACGAGCCCTTCCATTACATTTTGAAGTGCTGTTAAATGCGGGAATAGATTATGGTGCTGGAATACCATGCCTGTTTGCGTACGAAGATTGACAATATCTTTCTTCGTTACTTTTTGAGAGAAGTTAAGCTCTTTATTACCGATACGAATATTACCAGCGTTCGGCGTTTCTAGCACGTTAAGACAACGTAAGAATGTCGTTTTACCAGATCCAGACGGCCCGATAATAACAACAACTTCGCCCTTCTCAACTGTTAAATCTATATGCTTTAGTACGGTATTATCTCCGAAACTTTTTTGTAAGTGCTGAATTGAAATCATAAAAACAAAAACTCCTTTTGTGAAAGGATTATTTTAATGTGTAGCGTTCTGAACGCTTTTCTAACATCTGTTGTACGATTGATAATAAGAAACAAATAACCCAATAAATAAGACCTGCTTCAAAATAAACAATTAAAAACTCATAGTTCATTGCCGCAATTTCTTGTGCTTTTCGGAACATTTCTGTTACTAAAATTAACGATGCTAATGAAGTATCTTTCACTAAGCTAATAAATGTATTCGAAAGCGGTGGGATTGATACACGCGTTGCTTGCGGTAAAATAACACGTTTTAACGCTTGCGGGTATGTCATCCCAATTGTGTAAGCTGCTTCCCACTGCCCTTTCGGAATTGAAAGGATAGAAGCACGGATAATTTCAGATGCATATGCACCGACATTTAATGAAAATCCAATAACTGCTGCTGTATATGGCTCAACCTCAACATTAAGAGTTGGAAGACCATAGAAAATAATAAATAACTGTACAAGAAGTGGCGTTCCGCGAATGATAGATACATAGATACGAGCAATCCATTGTAAAATACGACTACCTGAAATACGTGCAAGCGCCGTTAACGTCGCAAGTATAATCCCGATAATAAATGTAATAAGCGTTAATGGAATCGTCGTAAACACAGCTTCCTTCAGCATAGGCATGAAGGAAGACTGCATAATATCCATCCAAGTAGACAATCGATCTGAAACCAATGCACTACTTAGATACATTTTCACCGAACCATTTTTTCGCTATTTTGTCATACGTACCATCTTTTTTCATATCTTCTAACGCTTTGTCTACTTCTTGTACTAGTTTGTCGCTACCTTTACGGAATAAGAATCCACTTTGTGAAGCTTCTTTTTCTGTATCTACAATTTTAATTTTTGCATCTTTTTTCGTTTCTAAATAGTTTAACACTGATAATTTATCATTAATTGTGAAATCAACACGTCCAGTGTTTAATAATTCTGCCGCTTGGCTAAAGCCTTCTACATTCGTAATTTCCGCACCATTTTTCTTAGCAATATCTGCATAGTTACTTGTTAAAGATTGTGCTGCTTTTAATCCTTTTACATCAGCAAATGTAGCAGGTTTATCTTTATCTTTTGCAATAACTAATACCGCTGAAGATGAAACGTATGGTTTAGAGAAGTCATATTTCTTTTGACGATCTTCACGAATACCAACTTCGTTCGCAACCATATCGAAACGTTTTGCATCTAAACCAGCAAGTAAGCTATCCCATTGTGTTTCTTTAAATACAGGTTTTACACCTAAACGTTTTGCAACTTCTTCTGCTAATTCAACGTCAAATCCAGTTAATTTATTACTTGAATCGTGGAACGTAAATGGTGGGTATGTACCTTCTGTACCAATTACAAGTTCACCGCTTTGTTTAATCTTTTGTAACGCGTCTTGACTAGCTGTATCTTTTTTCTCTTCTTTACCGCAGCCCGCTACAATCCCGATTGCTAATGTAGTTACTGCAAGTACTGAAAATAATTTTTTCATGATGATAATCCTCCAAGTATTCTGATAGGAATTTAAAAACTATATTGATTGTATGCAATCTTGAACAATTTTTCAATGAAAATGTTCTTATTTAGTTTATCCTTTTTCTTCATAATCAAACAAAAGGGAAAAATAATGCTACATACAAAAAATAAGTAACATTTTTTAATATAGCATTTATTGTACGAAAGGTAAAATAATACTTCTTAATTTAATTGCCCTGATTCATTAAAAAAAGAACTTGTGAAAATCACAAGTTCTCCGCCATACCTATTAGGCGCTCTGGTTCCCTTCCATTTGCGTTTTGTACATATCATAATAACGCCCGCGCTTTTTCATTAGCTCATCATGAGACCCTTTTTCTAAAATGGTTCCTCTATCAAGCACAATAATTTGATCTGCGCTTTTAATTGTTGAAAGTCGGTGAGCGATAATAAATGTCGTTCTTCCTTTTTTCACAACTTCTAGCGCTTGTTGAATCATCGCCTCTGTTTCTGTATCGATACTAGATGTCGCTTCATCTAAAATTAAAATGGCTGGATCAAAAGCGAGTGCCCTAGCAAACGATATAAGCTGACGTTCTCCGGTTGAAAGCGTACTTCCTTTCTCCGTAATTTCTTCATTTATATTGTTCGCAAATCTTTCCGCACCAACATCACGCAATGCTTTTATGATGCGATCTTTTGAAATGTTTTCATTTTCTAAACTTACATTAGATGCTACTGTTCCGCTAAATAAAAACGGATCTTGCAGTACAATTCCCATATGTTCACGAGTTGCTTGTTTCGGCATCTCTTTTACATCATGACCATCAATCGTAAGCTTTCCTTTTTCAAACTCGTAAAACTGAAAGAGTACGTTCATAATAGAACTTTTTCCTGATCCAGTATGACCCACAAGTGCCACGGTCTCGCCTTGTTTCGCTTCAAAAGAAATATTTTTTAGCACTTCATCTTTCCCATTATAAGAAAACGATACATTATCAAACTTCACATTTCCTTGTAAGCGAGGCATACGTTCTTCTTCTACTGTTTCTCCTTTTTCCTCTAACAATTCAAAAACACGCTCTGATGCAACACGCGATTGTTCCAAGTTAGCAAGCTGATTCACCATATTTGTAATCGGTGAGAACAATCGTGTTAAATAATCAACGAACGCATACAGTATCCCTAGAGAAATGACGCCTGTAGCACTTAATGAAGCACCACCAAAATACCAAATCACACCTGTGAAAGCGATATTTCTTAATACGGATACTAAATTATGAGAAGTTGCTGCATTTAAATTTAAAATTTTATTTTGATATTTAAAATAATCGCCATTTAATTCCTCAAACTCTTTTTTCGTTTCACGCTCTTGACGGAACGCTTGAATAATTGGCATCCCTTGAATGGATTCATTTACTGTTCCGTTAATATCAGATAAACGCGAACGCATTTTATGATTGTATACAGACGCATACTTTCTATAAAGAATGGCCCAAACGATTAAAATCGGGATAATAAGTAAACATAACGTTGCCAATTTTACATCGAGTAAAAATAGCGCCGCAAATATCCCAATAATATAGATGATACTAGAAACGAATGTCGCAAGTACCGTTACGTATAGATCACGAATAGCTTCCGTATCATTCGTTACACGCGACACAATTTTCCCTGCTGGTAAATGATCGAAATAACGAATTGGCAACGTTTGAATATGAGAAAAGACATCTTCTCTCATAATTTGAATAATTTTGTTCGCTGCCTTCTGTAAGAAGAACTGCTTTCCGTATGCAAACAATGATACGACTACTAATAAAGCGAAGTATCCACCACCAAGTAATAATAGACGGTTTATTTCTGGTTTATAAAACGCAAACACTTCTTCTTTCGTCAATGCTTTCGCTTTATATACTTGCACCGCCTTACCATTTTGAACGGTAATCATATCACCTTTTACAGTCCGTGCCCCTTCCACATTTACTTTATTCGGTACAAAATAATATTGAAAACCGACTTGCATCACGCGTACTTCTTTTCCTTTTTTCTCACCTTCCTGGAAGCGATCGCTTCGCTTATAAAAGGTGCCATTATATGAAACAGCCTCTTCACTCTTTTCTGTTTCATACCAAGGTTTCTCTATCCCGACGATATGATCATCAATCATCGTTTTAGCAACGAAAGGACCAGCAAGCTCTGCGATGACGAAAATAAATAACATTAGCATCGCTGCAAAAATCGTCCCTTTCACTTTCATCGCATATTGAAACAATCGTTTTGAAACGCTCATATTTTCACCCCACTATCCGCACTTTCACTTTCCCCTTGTTGTCTTTCAAACTGCTCCGCATACCAGCCTCCGCTTTTAATAAGCTGATCATGCGTACCTTCTTCTATTACTTCCCCCTCATCCATAACGAGAATCCAATCCGCATGTTGTACGGCAGATAAACGATGCGTCGTAATAATCGTCGTCTTGCCACTTCTTTCTGTTCTTATATTTTCAATGATCGCCGCTTCCGTACGAGCATCAACAGCTGATAACGAATCGTCCAAAATTAATATTTCCGGGTTTTGAATAACAGCTCGTGCAATCGAGATCCTTTGTTTTTGCCCTCCTGATAAAGAAACACCTTTCTCTCCAACGAGCGTTTCTAACCCTTCTGGTAAAAACTCTAAATCCTTTTTAAACGCCGCAATTTCAATTGCTTTCTTGAGTTCTTCTTCCGTCGCTTCTCGATTTCCAAATAAAATATTTTCCCTCGCTGTTTTTGAGAATAAAATATGTTCCTGCGGTACATATCCAATCCAGCCGAGTACATTTTCATTCGTTATTTTATCTAACGTCACATCAGAGACTGCAATGTCCCCATCTCCAAGCGGATATTGGCGAAGGAGCTGACGTACGAGCGTCGTTTTTCCGCTTCCTGTTTTCCCAACAACCCCAAGCGTTTCCCCTTGTTTTAATGTAAACGAAACCTTCTTTAAATTTGTTTCAGTTGATGAAGGATATGAAAAGGTAACATCATCAAACTGAATATAATCCGGCTCTTGTACAAGCTTTGGATGTTTCGGATCCTTTACATCTGGTTCATACGCTAACGTTTCATTCACACGGTCGAGTGACGCATTTCCTCTTTGCATAACATTGATTAATTCGCCAATTGCGAACATCGGCCAAATCATCATCCCTAAATACACGTTAAAGGAAACAAGTTCACCAAGCGTCACCTTTGATTGAAATACAAGATATGCACCGTACACTAGACCAATTAAATAACTAAGACCGACAAGCATTTTTACAGTTGGCTGAAATAATGCATCAATTCTAGCTACTTTCATATTCTTTTCGTAGACGTCATCTCCTAAATGATGAAATCTTTCCTGATCTGCGTTCTCTTGCACATACGCACGAATAACGCGCACGCCAGCAATCGATTCTAGTACTTTATCGTTCATATCGCCGAACGCATCTTGCGCAACTGTAAATCTTTCATGCAATTTCTTTCCATATATATTCATCGCATATGCCATAATTGGAAGCGGGATAAGTGCTGCAAATGTAAGCTCCCAACTAATTGTAAATCCCATCATAAAGACAATTGTAAGCATATATAAACTCGAATCAACGAGCGTTAATATACCGAAACCAGCTGTCATAGCGATTGCTTTTAAATCATTTGTCGCTCTCGCCATTAAATCACCAGTACGATTTTTTTGATAAAAAGTCGGCGTCATCTTAAGTAAATGGCCCATAAATTTAGAGCGCATCGTCTTCTCCAGTACGAATGCACCACCAAACAATTGATGTTGCCATACGAAAGTGAGGCCATATCCAACTATTGTAACCCCAATTAAAATAAGAATAGACTGCATAATTGCTTCGTTCGTTAACGTTCCTGTTTTTATATTATCAATCGTAACCCCTAACACTTTCGGGGGAATAACTTCAACTATATTCACAATTAAAAGAGCTCCAATGGCGATACTATATCTCTTCCAATGCTCTTTAAAAAACCACTTTAACTTTAGTAATACTGAAAACAATGTAATCTCTCCCTTCTCGTTCTCGTTTACCTCTCATTTCTCTATCCACTATCCAGACCCATCACATTTACATTTCGTAGCCCATACAATCTCATCACATTTTTCCACCTTCCAAAGTTTTATTTAATAACATGGAAAATAAACAAAAAAAAGCATACCGCCGCTTGACGATATGCACAAAAATGCATAAAAGCGTACGTTACGATATACGCAACGTACGCTTCTTATAAGACAAAGATGCCCTATATATCCGCACGGGTTGCGTAATGATATAAATGTTTTCTGCCATTTAACAGAGCTAAGCCCTTTACATTTACGATTACAATCATTACGCACACCCCCTTCATTTATTTTCCATTTATAATCTTATAACTTTATTGAGTATTCTGTCAATTGTTTTTTTACACATGGAATAAAAATATATGATGCATCATTTTGAAATAAGAGAATGTTCTGCAAGAAAGGGCATACAAAATAAAAAAGGAATAAGAAATCGTTTTCACAAACATTTCATTTGAAAAATGTTATCAAACCCCCTACAATCACCTTATACTCACTCTTACAAGTTGCTATTTTAGGAGGACTAATCATGACAACTAGCAATACGTACAAATTTTATTTAAATGGAGAATGGAGAGAAAGCTCTTCAGGAGAAACAATCGAAATTCCATCTCCATACTTACACGAAGTAATTGGACAAGTACAAGCAATTACTCGCGGAGAAGTAGATGAAGCAATTGCATCTGCAAAAGAAGCTCAAAAATCATGGGCGGAAGCTTCTCTACAAGATCGCGCAAAGTATTTATATAAATGGGCTGATGAGCTCGTAAATATGCAAGATGAAATTGCCGATATCATTATGAAAGAAGTCGGTAAAGGATATAAAGATGCGAAGAAAGAAGTTGTTCGTACAGCTGACTTCATTCGTTACACGATCGAAGAAGCTTTACATATGCACGGAGAAAGCATGATGGGCGATAGCTTCCCTGGCGGAACGAAATCGAAACTTGCAATCATCCAACGCGCACCACTTGGTGTTGTATTAGCAATCGCACCATTTAACTACCCAGTAAACTTATCTGCTGCAAAACTTGCACCAGCATTAATTATGGGTAACGCTGTTATTTTCAAACCAGCCACTCAAGGTGCAATTAGCGGTATTAAAATGGTTGAAGCACTTCATAAAGCTGGTCTTCCAAAAGGCCTTGTAAACGTAGCTACAGGACGCGGTTCTGTAATTGGTGACTACTTAGTAGAACACGAAGGTATCAATATGGTATCGTTCACAGGTGGTACAAACACAGGTAAACATTTAGCGAAAAAAGCTGCAATGATTCCACTTGTATTAGAACTTGGTGGTAAAGACCCTGGTATCGTTCGTGAAGATGCTGACTTACAAGATGCTGCAAACCATATCGTAAGCGGTGCATTCTCTTACTCTGGTCAACGTTGTACAGCTATTAAACGTGTACTTGTACATGAAAACGTAGCGGACGAGCTTGTTGGCTTATTAAAAGAACAAGTAGCTAAACTATCAGTTGGATCTCCAGAACAAGACAGCACAATCGTTCCATTAATCGACGACAAGTCTGCTGACTTCGTTCAAGGTTTAGTTGACGACGCTGTTGAAAAAGGTGCTACGATCGTTATCGGTAACAAACGTGAGCGTAACTTAATTTACCCAACATTAATCGACCACGTAACAGAAGAAATGAAAGTTGCTTGGGAAGAGCCATTCGGCCCAATCCTTCCAATCATCCGCGTTTCTTCAGATGAACAAGCAATTGAAATTGCTAACAAATCAGAGTTTGGCTTACAAGCAAGTGTCTTCACAAAAGACATTAACAAAGCATTTGCAATTGCTAACAAAATCGAAACTGGTTCTGTTCAAATTAACGGACGCACAGAGCGCGGCCCTGACCACTTCCCATTCATCGGTGTAAAAGGTTCAGGTATGGGCGCACAAGGTATTCGTAAGAGCCTTGAGTCTATGACACGTGAAAAAGTAACTGTATTAAACTTAGTTTAATCTTATACAAAGAAGCTGATCTAAAATTAGATCAGCTTCTTTTCTATATAGATACTTCCCAAAAACGAAGTATTTCGTTCTACTTCCGATTTGGTTTTCCAAATCGAACTAAAACATGCCATAATAATTTTAATTCCTGAAGCACTTCTTCATAAGTTCCACGATCACTCCAAGATAATGGATTGCGTTTCAAATCCGCTACAGCAGAACCGATTATATTTGCATCGATACAATGATTCCGTGCAATGCGTCTTGCTAAAGATGGCATTTTTGAACCTCTAAAATCCATTGGAACGTCGTCTACCATAAGTACAAAACCTGTGTGCCAATACAAATCAATAGCATACTTCAGGCAAATTTCTTCTAAAGTTCTTCCTACATCCATACCCTTAAATGAAGGATCTACAACAAGAGCTTCCACGTCTTCTTTAAGAGAAATCTCTCCATGAATCTGCGCTTCAATATAATGATTAAGATTACGGGCTGGCTCTTTGCTTACTAAATCTATAAACGGCCTTTCCAGGTTAGCCAGTAAATGATTAACTAATCTTGTTGGAGTCAAATTCCCTTCACCAATTGCAAAATCTCTTACAAATGTCTCTTCCAAAAGAGCAGCTAAAATCATATCAAACTCCTCATAAGTCCCCTTTTCTTTTGGATCTTGATGCGAATCTAAATACGTATATGTAGAGCGATAAGAAACTTTTGGAGATAAGAGAAAGTAACATGATCCAAAACGCGGAGCAGGCCCATCTGGATGTAACATCAAATTTAGCGCTCCATACTTTGGCCGTTGATTATTCGTTACCCCCTCCAATTGATATGCCCCTCCAAATATTCTCTTTTCCCAAAGGTCACGTTCACCACCCGGATAAGCAGACACACTTCCATTAGATAGCAATGTTTCAAACTGACTTTTATATATTCCTTGTTCAAACAACGCTTCAGCAACACTTTTCATACTCGAATCGAGTCTGTCTGGATGAAAGTGTAAAGCGATCCTTGCATGAGATTTTAAGTTAGCGACAGCTTCTTCAAATATTTCATCTGTAATATTACACATGTTAAGTATATGATTAATTGTTGCTTTAGCCTCACGTTTTTCGTTCTCTGCATATTTTGAAATATACTCTAAAGCAAATAATTGAGACCTTGATAATTCCATAATCCAATCTCCCCTTTAATTGAAATGCCCTTAATCCTTTCAATTAAAAGTGCATTTTTTCCTTCTTATGCAACTAACCTAATTTATTGAACAAAAAGTACTTTAATACAGTCTAATTACAGATGCGAGCATTCTTTACGGGTACATCCACACATTCTACAGAAATTTGATACCCTAGCCATCGCTCAGCAATATGTTCAAATGAAGAAACAGAGCCTGTTGTAAAAAATCGATGCTTCGGATTCAGATTATCAGACAAAATTCCTTTGTGCTGTAAAATTGTGCTTAACTCTATCGCTGTTTCTTCTGCAGAACTAATAATCGTTACATCTTCTCCTAGTTCCTTTTTAATATAGGACTCTAAAAGTGGATAATGCGTACAACCAAGAATTAGCGTATCTATATCTTCTTTCGTTAATGGCAGTAAAGCTTGTTTCACTTGCTCGGTTACATATGCTGTATCTTCTAATTGATTTTCTACAACTGTAGCTAAGGTCGGGCACGCATGACTATGCACTTTCAAATATGTATCAAGCTCATGCAATGCTTTTTCGTACATATTAGATTTTATCGTACCTACAGTTCCAATTACTCCGATTTTCCCTTTCTTCGTTACTTTAATTGCCGCTCTTGCTCCCGGATGTATAACGCCAATAACTGGAATAGAAAGTGCTTCTTGCAGCGCAGTCAATGCAGCAGCTGCAGCAGTATTACATGCTACAACTAGAGCTTTTAACGGAAACTGTTTGAGAAAATCAACCATTTCAAATACGAAAGATTGTACCTCTTCTACACTTCTTGGCCCATACGGACAACGCTCATTATCACCAATATAATAAATGCTCTCTTTAGGCAATTGTCTTATAATTTCGCTCGCAACTGTTAATCCCCCAACTCCCGAATCTAATACACCTATTACTGAATGTTTATGACATACAGACATATACTTCATCCCCTTTTCAATCTTCTAGCGCCAATAACATTTATTATATTATGAAAATTCAATATTACATAATAATCCCTCCTTACTTTTAATCACAAACTCTTCTCTATAATCTGATTATTAATATATCCATTGACGTATAAAAATTCATTTGTTACTCTTAAATACGTTAATTTAATATTTAAATCCTCATTCGTATCTCGGTGAGGTAGAGGTTGCAATCATTAAGAGTATCATTTCCGGAGATGTAGTGGCATTGATGAAGGAATGAGAAAGGAATGGTTGCCGAAGTAAGTTGTGTCCACCATGCACACTTGCTGGGTCTGCATTTAATAAGTGCAGAACTGTCACAAACGTTTCGTTTGTGGAGAGCTATCGAGAGGTATGTCGTGGGTTTCTTATAAGATAGAAAGCATGTAGCGGCAAATTACGTGCTTTTTTTGTTTTGTTTGGGACTTCTCTTCCTGACTCAGGAAGACATACATATCTCCTCGCTTGACTTGGTTATACTAACTTTGGAGGTATTTTCTATGCAACAAAAAAAATGGGGCTTTTGGGTACTCACAGCTTTCGTTGTCGGTAACATGGTTGGTGCTGGTATTTTCATGGTGCCAAGTACGTTGGCACAAACAGCAAGCCCTCTCGGTGTCACTTTAGCTTGGTTAACAACAGGGTTTGGTGTTTTAATGCTAGCTCTTGTTTTCGGTAATTTAGCAATTCGTCGTCCTGATTTAACGACAGGACCACAAAGTCATGCATATGCTTTATTCTCAACACCAAAAAAGAAAAAAATGGCTGGTTTCAGTATGGTATGGGGATATTGGGTTGCAAACTGGGCAAGTAACGTTGCCATCATTACATCATTTGCGGGATATTTATCACTCTTCTTCCCAATTATGAAAGATACGCGACTACTATTTTCAATCGGTTCGTTTAACGTAGAAGTCGGAAAACTAATTACATTTACGATTTGTTCCATCTTACTTTGGGGAACTCATATTATATTAACAAACGGTGTAAGCGGAGCTGGAAAGCTAAACTTCTTAGCAACAACAACGAAAGTAACTGGATTCCTTTTATTTATTGTCGTTACATTATTTGCATTCGAAGCTTCTAAGTTTGGACAATGGTATACACCGATGATCGATAAATCAGGTGTATCACACGGTCTTCTTTCACAAGTAAATTTAGCTGCTCTTACAACGCTTTGGGCATTTATCGGAATTGAATCCGCGGTTCTTTTATCAAACCGTGCTGTTTCTCCAAAAACGGTAAAACGCGCAACAGTTGCGGGATTACTTATTACAGTTGCGATTTACTTAGGAATTACAATTTTAACAATGGGTGTACTTCACGTCGATAAATTACAAGCTTCTGAACGTCCATTAGCAGACGCACTAAACGCTGCAATGGGTCATGGCGGCGGGAAACTGATGGCATTACTTGCTCTTACTTCCCTGTTCGGTTCTATCTTAGGCTGGATTTTATTAAGCTCAGAAGTACCGTATCAAGCAGCAAAAGAAGGTTTCTTCCCTTCCTTCTTCACAAAAACAAATAAAAAAGGAAGTCCAATTTACTCATTACGATTAACAAACATTATGTCGCAAGTGTTCTTATTCTCAACATTATCAGGAACCATTGCGGAAGCTTATACATTCGTTATTACCGTATCAACACTGGCCTACCTCATTCCATATCTCGTTTCACCAATCTTCCAGTTAAAACTAGTCGCAACTGGTGAAACGTATAAAAATGAAATGCGGGCAAGAATTACAGATGGTATAGTCGCAGTTATCGCACTTTGTTACGCACTATGGGTTATTAAAACGGGTGCATCCGATATAAAAACGTTCCTTCTCGGAATTGGTTTATTCGTAATCGGCTTTGCCTTCTATCCATTAATGAATCGTGATCAGAAAAAAAATAACGAAAAGAAAAACGGGCAAGTTGCATAACGCAATTTGCTCGTTTTTTCTTTTGTAAAACATATATAATAGAACAAAGAGGTGAAAAACATGTCAATTGAATCACTATGGAGCAGCCGCTTCCAACAACATATTCAAAATATCATTACATACTTTGCACGTATGATTAACGGTTTACTATATAGCTTTATCTTTATTTCATGCGTTGGTGCATACTATTATGCTCAGTTTCTAAAAGCATCTCCTTCTAAAGGAATATCTTTACTACTCATAACGGTCGTTCTTACATTCATTATAACGAGATGCCCGATCCGTACCTTTATTCAAAAACCTGACGCTGTCTATTTGCTTGCCTTAGAAGAGAAATTAACATCTTATTTCAAAAAATCTCTTCTATATAATTATATCATTCAGCTTTTTCCATTATTATTTACGTTCCTTATTCTCGTTCCACTTGCCCTGCAATCATTACAAGTAACTGTACCTTTCTTATGTACAATCTTTATCGTTTTAATGATTACGAAAGCTTGGAACATATACATACATTGGATATGGCGCGATAGTCATGAAAAAAACATATGGTTCATTATTCGCATTACTTGTAACGCACTAATTACTTATATGCTGTTTTACTCAGCAAATGTTCTCATATTGGGCGGATTACTCTTACTACTTGCTTTCCTGCTTCTATATACGAAAAAACAGCCTACAAAACGAATACCGTGGGATTACATAATCGAGCAAGAAGAAAAAATGAACGTTCGTTTTTATCAATTTGCTAGCATCTTCACCGATGTTCCGCAACTAAATAAGCAAGTAAATAAAAGAAAATGGCTTACAACTTGGATTGAACCTTTATTACATAAAAAACGAGCAACTTTCTTCTATTTACATACACTAGCATTTTTACGCGGGAATGATTATTTCGGTATATATATTCGCTTAGGGCTAATTGGTGCCTTTGCCTTATATTTTATACCAAACATATACGTAAAAGGCGCTATCTCATATATCGTCCTATATATGATTTCTATGCAGCTCCGTTCCCTGTGGAAATATTTTTCGGGAAATATTATCGTAGCATTATATCCAATTGATACTGAAAAACGAATGAATCAATTTCTTCACTTAATCTTTATATTACTAAGCATTCAGCTCGTTGTATTTTCGAGTGTTATACTCATTGCTACGGGACAATTTTTACATAGCCTTATCGTTATGATTATCGGGTTACTCTGGATCAAATTTATTATTGTACCAAAAACGAAGCAACGCGTTTCTTCGTTTTAACGAAAAAAATTATCTTAAAAGGCAAGGAGAAAATAAATTCTCTCCTTGCCTTTTTTATTTTTCTTCCTCAAACAAGAATCCCCGACACAACCGATATTTTATGATTTTTACATACAAAAACGATAATACATGTTTACGTCCTAATAAAAAGGGTATGTATTAAATTAACAAGGGAAACGAACTGGGGGGATTAGAAATTTAAAAGGAAACAAACACTACGATGCATTGCTCAAAGAGGATTCTGGAACCGATACTATAATGTAAGGAGCTGACTGCAATGAGTAAAAAAATTGCTATTTTAATAACGGATTATTTCGAGGATACAGAATACACAGAGCCAGTAGAAGCTTTTCATCAAAAGGGATATGAATTAACAACTATTGAAACGGAAAAAGGGAAAACGGTACACGGTAAACAAGGAAAAAGTGAAGTGGTAATTGATAAAAGTATTGATGATGTTTCTCCAGATAACTTTGATGCCCTCTTCATACCGGGTGGATTTTCCCCAGATATACTGCGTGCAGATGCGCGTTTTGTACGCTTTAGTAAAGCATTTATGGATGCGGAAAAACCTGTTTTCGCTATTTGTCATGGACCTCAGCTACTCATCACTGCACAAACACTTGAAGGACGTGATGTGACTGGATATAAATCTATTGAAGTCGATTTAAGAAACGCTGGCGGAAACTTTCACAACAAAGAAGTAGTCGTATGTCAAAATCAATTAGTTACAAGTAGACAACCGGAAGACATCCCGGCGTTTATTGAAGAATCGTTGCGTATATTAGGATAGCTACTTTGGTTAACTAACCTCCTTTTATTTACATGAAAATAATGAATCAGCCCTCACCAACTGGTCGTTTACAAGCAATCTGACCTCCACAAATAGCAGGATAAATAAAAAGAAGGGAATCCAAAAGTTCAGTTTTAATAATCTTTTGGATCCCCCCTTTTCTCGTCCGAAAATTTCCAATCACTTTTCATAGGCAATTCTCATATAGTGAAAATGACTATACAATTCCTATCCATAAGTTAAATCATGATTTTACACATATATAAATACAAAAGATGGGAGCCTTATTTATGAATAACAATCCACCTTCAACGCCCCCAAATCCAACGGAAACGAATAATAATGAAGTGAGCTTACAAACGTTACGCGTCATCGGACTTATTGTACTGATTAGTGGCTACATATTAGTCACTCTTTCTGAAGTGGGAACGTTAAAAAATCTTTTACTACAACCGAGCACCACTCCAAATTTAGCTGAAGTTGATCCGTTTTAAAGGCCATATGAAAAGCGATTTCTAGCATCGCTTTTCATATCGTTTTATCCAATCTGGGACACATTTCTTTCACCCTCATACTTCTCTTTCCCTATCGCTTTCATAAATAATAAAATACTGCTCATACCAACGATAAAGTACAGAGCACTCATCCCCCAAGATGCAAGAAATGAACCTAGCATAACACCTAATGCCCCGTTCATTTTTGCCACTTGAAAGACCATTCCGTTAATCGCCATATATGAACCTCTCGCCTCATTTGGCACCATATCTGCCATAATAGATTGACGTACTGGCACATACATCATCTCACCTACTGTTTGGAAAAGCCCTGCAAATAATAAAATCCATAAGCTATTGCTCGTTCCGAGTATTGTAAATCCAATTGTATAAATGAACAAACCTACATATAAGATTTTCAAATCGTTGAAGCTTTTTAGCATTTTAATAAGCAGAGCTGAACATAACACTACTAAAATTGTATTCTCTGCTGAAATCCAGCTCAGCATGCGAATACCTGTTAAATCAAACGTAACACCATTCCCGAATAAAAAGTGTACCGTTTCAAATTCCTTCTGCAAACGTACTCCTAAATAATTATTAATTTGAAACTCTAATGATAATGTACATATACTCGCTGCACAAAAAATTAAAAACGCTCTATCTTTCATTACAACTTTATAACTATCTGCCATATCTTTTAATATATTTTTCTTCTCTACTGTTTTTCTCGCTACATACACCTCTTCCATATATACAGCCATCACATATAAAGTAATAATTGCAACTACTGTTAATACGATAAACAATTGTAATCTATAGTTTTCAAATAGTAGTCCTCCAAATATCGCTCCAATTGCAATGGATAAATTAATCGCCCAGTAGTTAATGCTGTACATCACTTTTCGATTTTCCGGTGTACTCACATCAATTAACATCGCCTCTGTCGCAGGATTCATAAGTCCAGATCCTAGGCTATTCACTAGCATAAAGATAAATGTTAACCACGGTGAATCTACATAATCCGAATTCGCAACTCCCATACAAGCAATGGAAATGACTTGTATACTTTGACCGATAATCATAACCTTTTTACGCCCAAGCCGGTCTCCAACATATCCACCGTATAGACCAATTACTAATGAAGCTATGACATTAATAAGTAGTAACGCACCAGCAATCGCACTACCTAACTTTATTGAAAAATAAATCGCCATAAATGGAAAAATCATCGTGGATACAGTTCGTGTTAAAAACGAAGTTATAATTCTAATTTTTATATTTCGATGCATACTCCAAAATCCCATTGTTTCCCCCTCCTTATGCTTACTTATTTTACTTTGAAAAAAAGGAAGAAAAAGGTTAGAATATTCTAAAGAGTTTCCCCTTTTATGATAGAAGGAAGTGTATATATGAAAATTATGGACTATTACATTAGACTAAGACTACATGCACAAGATCAACAACATATGCGAAATAGCTTACAAGAATTAGCGGATGTTTTATATTGCAGTACAAAAAACGTAAAGATTTTATTAAAGAAAATGAGCGAGGAGCAATTAATTCACTGGACTCCAGGTCGAGGCCGCGGGAATAAAACGGAAATTCTATTTATACATAATTTCGTAGAAGCGATTGAGTCCTATACAGATGAACTGTTAGCTCAAGAAAAATTAAAAGATATCTTTCTTCTTTTAAAAGAACCCCTACCCCTTGCACTTCAAAAAAAGATAGAAAATAAACTACATCATCATTTTGGATACGAACCTTCAAATGATATGTACGACATATTAAAGATTCCTATATCGAGAAAGCTATTCCCATTAGATCCGGCTTTTGTAGCTGTAACTACAGAGAGCCATCTTACGGGTCAAATTTTTGACACGTTAGTCGTTTATAACGATGTTACTGAAAAAATGGAACCACACATTGCGCATACGTGGGAATTAAGTGAAGACGGGCTTACGTGGACTTTTTATTTACGAAAGGATGTATATTTTCATAACGAAACAGTTTTAACTTCTAAAGATGTACAATTTTCATTTGAAAGACTAAAAGAAGTTCACTCTCCTTTTGAATGGTTAACAGAAGAAATTGTTCAAATTGAAACGCCATCACCACTGCAAATTCGATTTCATTTAGCAAAACCAAATTTATTTTTCTTACACTATGTAAGTTCCATACAATTAGCAATTTTACCGCGTGATGTGAGTATCCAAAATCATCATTACATAGGTACTGGACCTTTCAAACTTGCTCATTACTCTGAAGACAATATCGTACTCGAAGCGTTCACCCACTATTTTAAAGAACGCGCATTATTAGACCGTATTGAATTTTGGGGTATTCCTGATCATATACAAATCGATGCTGATTATGAACTACCAAATGAGGAGAAAAATGAAAGGTATAATATACAAATAGAAGAAATAGGTTGTATTTATGCTGGCTTCAACTTTACAAAATCTGGTCCTCATCACGACATTTACTTTCGAAAGGCTTGGAGAGAACTATATGACGTTGAAACGATACTTCGTAGCATAGAAGGCAGACGGACAATTGCTGCATCAAGCTTTTTCCCTGAAAGAAGCCGCAAAAGTCCTACAAGGTCCTACTCTTTAAAAAAAGCGAAAGAGTATTTAAAAAAGAGCACCTATAATGGAGAGACGATACATATTTACTTCTTCGCATTTAAAGATAGTGCAAATGATGCATATTTTCTAAAAGAACGATGTGAAAGTTTAGGTATACAAGTAGAGCTTCACCCCTTTCTCGTTTCAGATTATATGAACCGTTCTATCGATCAACATGCCGATATTATTTTCATGGGAGAAGTATTTGCTACCGATCATGAACTTGCATTCTTAAATGTATTTAAAAATAAAAGTTGCTTCGTAAACCGGTTCATGGACCCGCACTATGAAAAACAAATTAACTGCTTACTTGATACTTTTTTATTAGAAGAAAATAAAGAGAAGCGCTATGAGCTCATGTATGAGATCGAAGAATTTTTACAAACAGAACACATCATTTTATTTAACTATCACGTTTTAAAAAGAAAAACATACCCTTCTGCTTTGAAAAACGTAACAATTGATTCATTCGGCTGGGCAAATTTTGCGAAGTTATGGATACAGCCATCCACGTATTAACATGCAAGTTTTTATAAAAGGAGAAGGTACTACATCCTTAGTAGTACCTTCTTCACATACAAATATAAACTATTATTTAATTACTTCATCTAAGTGATCTTTCAAGTTTAATAAAAACTTCTCAATATCCGGATTCTTCACCACATCATAACAAGCAAAACTCTTTAACGGACTCATTCCAAGAAACTTCTGCACGCGGTGTAAATGACTAAGCGTTGATTCTAGACTTTCCCCTTCAAAGAACTTCGTCTTATCTCCAAATGAATTTTCAGGTGCATTCCAAGTTGTAGAGAACATATACTCTTTCTCTGTTAATAAACCACCTGTTCCATATTCATCTGCACCTTTAAAGAACAAACCGTATTCATACACTTCATCCATATACGTTTTAAATAATCCTGGAACACTAAACCAATAAATCGGTGTTTGATAAATCACAACATCAGCCCATAAAAACTTCTCTTGTTCTTCTTTAATACTATAGCCATCTTGAATCGTTGTTGTTTTCACATGATGCTTCTCACTTAATACCGTTACCATATAATCAACTAACGTTCTATTTAATCGTCCTTCTTTCGTACCGTATTTTTCATGCCCATTTATAATTAATATATTTTTCATCGCTTTTCTCTCCCTTATTTTTATTCTTCAGCTATTAACCCAAGTTGCTGCTTCAGCGTAAGATTATCTTCTAAATGCCAGTCTTCTGTAATCTTTCCGTCTTTCACATGTAAAATATCAATTGCAAAAAAATCGATTTTTTTATCGTTATGCGTTCCTGTAAAAGAAAGACGAGCTGTTACTTTATCACCGACGACTAATAAATCTTCAATCTCGCAATGTATGTTAGGAACAACTTTATGAAAGTTTTGCGCCGCAAACTTTAATCCTTCCATGCCTTGTGGTCGCCCTTTCGGCAATGTATGATCGAAAAAATCTTCAGTAACAGTCTGCGGAATAAGTTCCTCTTTACCTGTATCCCAAAATGCATAAAAACGCTGCGCTGCATGAACCATTTCGGTCGCTTCCTTTTGACTTAGTGAGGGATCAATTGTCATCGCTTTTGGCTTTGGCATTTCTTTTAATAACTGGACTTCCGTTTTTTCTTCCACGCCACATGCTACAAGCACAATGCAAATGACAAAAAAACTAAGGAACGCAAACAACTTTTTTATACCCATGGAAATCACCTCCCCTACTACAAACTCTTTATATTTCTTATTGCTATTGTATATGCAATAGCTTCCCTTTCGGAAGTAGTGATATTTTTTTCATATAGTTACCAAAAAGATAGTTTTGTGATACTATAAAGCAAATTCACTCAAAAAATTTTTATAGGAGGGCTAGTTCCATGAGCAATATAGATCCGGTTATGTTAACGAAAGGTTTACCTGGAATCCCATGTCCTATCGCCAAGACACTTGACGTTATTAGTACAAAATGGACTTTTTTAATCATTCGTGACCTTCTTATCGAAGGAACATTACGCTTTAGTGATTTACAAAAGTCAATGGATGGTATTAGTCCAAAAACATTATCGCTTCGACTAAAAGAATTAGAGTCTCAAGGCATTATAACGAGAAAAGTATATCCAGAAGTTCCGCCTCGTGTAGAGTACACATTAACGGATAAAGGAAAGCAATTAGAGGGGATATTTATTGAATTAAAACGGTTTGGATTAAGCTTATAAAACAAAAACCCCTTACCGTCGTAAGGGGTTTTATTACTTCGCAAAACTTTCAGCTAGCTGTTTCTCTCTCCACATAAATGTAATGCCGAGACCAACTATTAAAACAACTCCTGAAAATGCATATGGATAATGAATGTTCATATCAAATAATATTCCGCCCATCGCCGGTCCTGCTATATTTCCTAAACTCGTATAAGTTGAGTTCATACCAGCAACGAACCCTTGCTCTTTTCCAGCTGCTTTTGATAAAAACGTCGTTAAAGCTGGACGAAGTAAATCAAATGCAAGGAAAATGAAGCACGTAACGAGAAGTACAATCCAATAATTAAAGACTACAGTTGAAACGAACGCTAATACTGCACCTACAATTAAACATATTTGAATTAACACTTTTTCACCGAATATATCAACCAATTTACCAAACATAAATACTTGCACAACTACCCCAAAGATTGAACTAATTGTAATAATTGCTGCAATATCTTTCGGTGTAAATCCAAACTTATGATCAGAAAACAGACTAAACACAGTTTCATACGCTGATAAACCAAACGCAAGTACAAATACGATAATAAATGCGATTGCATACATTGGATGTAATGATTTCTTTAAATCACCAATAAAGCTTGATTCTTTCGTATTAGAAGAAATCTCTGCAAGCTCCTCTTTCGTTAACGGTTCTTTTAAAATAAAGATCGAAATTACACATGCTATAAAAGCAATTGCTGCTGCAACGAAAAACGGCACACGTATACCGTATTCTGCAATAAATCCGCCGATTCCAGGACCTATAATAAAGCCGGTACTAATAGCAGCAGATAAATATCCCATCGCCTTTGGACGTTCCTGCATAGATGTAATATCCGCAACATATGCCGTAACACCAGGCATAATAAACGCAGCACTAATTCCGCCTAACACCCTCGCTGCATATAGCATCCATACATCTGTTCCTAATCCAAAAAGAAGCTCTGAAACACCAAAAATAAATAATCCAATGATGATCATTTTCTTCCTACCGTAAAGATCGACCCATCGGCCTGTAATAGGTGAAGCAATAAGCTGAGCCATTGCAAACACTGCAACGAGATATCCCATCGTCTTACCTGTTAAACCCATATCATTCATAAAGGACGGCATAACCGGAATGATTAATCCAATCCCTAAAAAAGCGATAAATATATTACTCAAAAGAATGACCAATACCATCTTTTGTTCTTTTATCGGTTTCTTCACTTTCAACACCTCTTCCCGTAAGCTCCCCTCAAAAAAATAATGCCCAAGAAGCTTTTTCTTTATCCTGCTATTTGTGGGCTAATCATGAGTAGAGATGCCCCTACTCGTTAGAATTTCACTGTATCCTTCCACACATACATACGCATCAGGTGAATGACTATCATTCAGTTTTCCTCAAAAATGAACCTACCTTCTCAGACAGGTTCATCTCACTATTTCTTTATATGTAATGCATGTGTTAAAAAATCTAGTACTTCTGCCTTTTGTAGCTCAACTTGCTCATCATCTTTATGATCATATAAATACACTTGTTCCGCTGCTGATTCAACAAGAGCGATAAATAACTTCGCTGTTCGCTCCGCGTGAACCGAATCACGAATTTCACCAGCTTCTTTCGCCGCACTTAAAAACTCGCTTAACCACATATAAAGAGGCTCATACACAGCTTCCCATTCTTTTATATGTTCTGTAGATGCAAGACCAGCATACATTAAAGCTTGTATTTCACGATATTCCGCTATAAAGTGAAACACCGCATCTATTACTTGCGTCACTTTACTTGAAAAAGGCGCATCATTTTGCACTTTTTCTTTCACTGCAAGTATCATCTTTTCAACCATCACTTCTGCTATTGCAGGCATAACAGATAACTTAGAAGGAAAATATAAATAGAAAGTTCCTTGTGCAATGCCCGCCAATTTCACGATATCAGAAATCTTCGTTTTTTCAACGCCCTTTTCCTGAAACACTTCAATAGCTGCATAGACAATTTTCTCTTTTTTATTCATCATCTAAACCCTTTCAAACGCGTATTGAATGACTGTCACTCATTTTATAAGATAATCGATTGTACTGTCAATGATAGTGAACTTTGCGAGGAAATCATTTTTTTCATAATAAAATCTCCTAACAAAAAATTAGGAGATAAAAATGCCAAGTACCTTTAAGAAAGAGCCTTTAACCCTGTCACTCCACATACAATAAGAGCCACACTAATGATACGTGCTTTACTTTTCGACTCACCAAACAAGAACATGTTTAATAAAACGGCACCTGCTGTTCCGATACCAATCCAAACTGCATACGCGACACTTACTTGTAAAAATAAGAAAGATGTATACAAGAATGCGAAGGATGTAGCAAACCCACCTATATAAAGTGCACCATTTGCTAACGTTTTATCTTTACTATACATTTTTAGACCGATCACACCGACTATTTCACTAATTGCAGCACAAAATACGAAAAACCAACCCATCTTTAAGCAGCTCCTTCCATAGTATCTTCTTTATTATCAGCTAGCTTTAAACCGATAACGCCAGCTACAACCATCACGATAAAGAATAATTTTCCTACACTGAAACTCCCGCCGAAAAGGAATACATCCATTAAGAAAGTACCTACCGTACCAGCTCCGGCGAAAACAGCATATACAGTCCCTGTTGCAAGATGTTCACACGCTTTAGAAAGGAAGTGAAAATCAACAGCGATAACGCCTAAAATAATAATCCAATGCCACCAAGTATTGGCTGTATTAAAACCAAACACCCAAAAAATTTCAAAGATACATGTTAATATGACATATAACCAAGCTTTATTTTTCATACCTCTCACCTCTTATGACTGACTATCAGTCATTTTTGTTTTAAAAAAATATGATCTTTCATTACTACTATATAAACAACTATCATCCTCATTTACTATTGTATTTGTTACATTTCCAAGCAAATGACATCCTGCCTCAGAAAATGACTGAATGTCATTCATGTGTATTGTACATGAATATTGTAAAAACTGTCAATGCCGAAAGTTTATTTAAAATTTCTTTCATCAAATTTGTATATTTCCTAATAATCTGTCAATACTACTAGTAACATAATATTTTCTCCACTCCCCCTTGGAGAGATCCCTTGAATAGAGCAGTTAGCTTTTGCTAGCTGCTCTTTTTTATTTGCCAACACACTATGAGATCAAATCCATGTTTATCCTATAACTAAGGAGCGGATTTTGTTTTCTATTTATTTTCCAAAGAGGCCTTGTATGCAATAATTTTATTTTCAAGCATCTTCTCTGTAATTACTAAATTTTCTCTTTGATCCTGAATAGATTTCCTATGATCTTCTAGGAGCTGTAAACGAGCTTCAGTTGTATGCTCTCCTTCTAAATATAACCTAGCGTATTCCCTTATTTTTGCTATTGGCATTTGCGTTTGTTTTAATTTCATTACAAACTGCAACCATGTTATATGTGATTCATCATACACTCTATTTCCATTTGTATTACGATTTGCAATTAATATATTTTCCTTTTCATAATAACGTAATGTATGAGTGCTCACTCCTATTAATTTAGCAACCTCGCTAATTGTGTACATACTCTAACTCCCTCCACATGCTTACCCTCATATATTTTACGGCCTTATCAAATTTATAAAAAAACATTTGACTTAGAGTATACTCTAACAAATAAAATCTAACCATAATAAATTTATTTGAACTTAGGGGGATTTTATATGAAATACACTGTTATTACTGGTGCAAGTTCTGGAATCGGTTATGAAGCAGCTTTAGCCTTTGCATCTCGTGGAAAGAACTTAATACTTGTAGCTAGAAGACAAGAAGAATTAGACGGATTAAAATTAAAAATTAACGAAATGAATCCAGCATTGGATGTTGTCATTCGAAGAACGGATTTGTCCATCACAGAAAATGTTTATAAGCTTTATGAAAGCCTACAAACTTTTCAAATTGAAACGTGGATTAACAACGCAGGTTTTGGTAATTTCGCCTCAATTGCTGAACAAAATTTAAATAAAATCGAAACGATGTTACATGTAAATATAGAAGCACTAACGATACTTTCTTCTCTTTTCGTTCGAGATTATTCCATGGTTGATGGCACACAACTTATTAACGTTTCATCAGGCGGTGGATACACAATTGTTGCTGATGCTGTTACGTATTGCGCTACGAAATTCTATGTAAGTGCATTTACAGAAGGTTTATCTCACGAATTAAAAGAACAAGGTGCAAAATTGCAGGCAAAAGTTTTAGCACCTGGTGCAACTGAAACAGAATTTGCGAAACGTTCATTTGATATTGATGAATTCCAATACGATAATGTTGTACCAAAATTCCACACTGCAAAACAAATGGCACAATTTATGCTCGATCTTTACGATAGCGATAAAGTTGTAGGGCTTGTCGATGGTTTTACTTATAACTATGAACTTAAAAACCCCATTTTTAAGTTTGCAGTAAGAAAAACGAATTCAAGTTCTTAATTTCCCCTAAAACATAGATGCCCACTATCACGTAAATAATAGTGGGACTTTTTCTGTCTGAAAAATTCACCCAACATACCGAACCATCGCCACCTCATCACAATAATCAACCTTTGGACAATGCCTACAATCAATCCATACTTTCTCTGGCAATGCATCTCTATTCACAAAATCAAACCCGCACTTTTGAAAAAATTCCGTTTCATATGTTAAAGAAATAACTCTACTCACTTTTATTTTCGCTGCCTCATTTATTACATGGTTTACTAACATACGTCCAATCCCTTTCCCTGCATATGTATGCGAAACGACTAACGACCGGACTTCTGCTAGATCCTCCCCTAATACATGTAAACCAGCAACTCCAACAATTTCTTCCCCTTCTTTCACAACATACAAACATTGTAAGTATTGATAGAGAGATAAAAGAGAACGCGGTAAAACCACTCCCTCTTTTGCATAAATCTCAATAAGACTATAAATTTCTTTCACATCACTCGTAACTGCGTTAAAGATTTTCATATTCTATCCCCTTGCCCCCAATATTAATTTTTATAACTTGAAATGAATTTTAATACATAATTTTATATAATAATACATCTCTCCTTCCCCCTCGTCAATCACTTTTCTTACCCTTACACAAACAAAAAACCAAGCAATCTAATCGATGCTCGGTTCCTCATTTCGTATCGGTAATACCGTCGAATATTTAATTTCACGAAGTGCTAAACTCGTCTGTATCTTTGTAATACCAAGCTTATTCAGCTTTCTAATAAACTGCTCTAATTCTTTACGATCACGATTTGCAACCTTTAATAAATAATCATACTCTCCTGTTAAGCAGTGACATTCTAACACTTCAGGCATCGCTTCTAATTCTTTTTCCAACACTTCAAGTTTATCCGATTGATGAATATTCGTACTCATAAAAATGAAGCATAACAAATCAAAACCAAGCTTTTCTTGATTTAAAATAGCTACTTGCTTATCAATGAACCCTTCTCCATCTAATCTTTTTATTCTTGCATGCATTGCAGCTGGTGATAAATTAACACGTCGCGCAAGCTCTGCATTACTTACTTGTGACTCCTTCTGTAATATATCTAAAATTTGTACATCTAAATCATCCAACACTTTAATAACAGACGACTCCATTATAATTCCCCCTTTTTTCTTACCGATGATTATTCGAAAAAACACCTTATAACTTATAAAAAACTGAATATCATTCTTTAAATATCATTCATAACAAAACATTTTATCGATTTTTATCCATTATACAAAAGAATATATTACACAATAAAGAAAAATGCTAAAATTATTTACAATTCACATTGATTACAACAAAGGGGATTTTAATATGCCTTATTTTTATGTCTTTTTACTATTACTAACGAGCTTATTATGGGGGGGAAACTTTGTCGTTGGAAAATCACTTGTTGATCACGCATCTCCAATGACACTTACAAGTTTAAGATGGATGATTGCGATCGTTTGTTTATTACCGATGGTATGGTTTAAAGAAAAGAAAATCATTCCACCACGCGCGGCGATACTTCCGTTAATATTGATGGGAATTTCAGGGGTTGCTCTTTTTAACATCTTTCAATTTTTAGCATTAGAAAAAACATCCGCAACAAATGTAGGGCTTATTTCTACATTAAACGCAATTTCAATCGCACTATTTTCTGTCTTATTTCTAAAAGAAAAAGTAAATACACTTCAAATTTTATCTATGATTCTTTCATTCTTCGGGGTGATCCTCGTCCTATTAAAAGGTAACCTTGCACTTTTATTTTCACTACATTTTAATAGTGGTGACTTATGGATGATTGCGGCTGTTTGCATTTGGGGAATCTATTCTGTTTGTAGTAAATGGGCAACAAAAACAACGACACCACTCATGGCCACATTATACTCTGGTATTTTCGGCGTTATTTTATTACTACCATTTAACATAGGAAGCTTCACTGTTACAAATATCAACACTTCTTTTATAACATCACTTTTATATACTGGACTCATTTCCACAGTTCTTTGTATGGTATTTTGGAATGTTGGCGTACAAAAATTAGGAGCAACTACATCTGGTATTTTTCTAAACTTCAATCCCATTTTCACTGCTATTTTAGCATTCCTTTTCCTTGGAGAAGAATTAACGTGGATTCAAATTTTAGGAACAATGATCGTTGTGACAGGATGTTATTTATTTTCTCATTTCAAAACAGTTACTGTTCAGCCAACTAGAGCTTTAATACGAAAACATTCGTAATGAAAAAACATCGTCATCTGAGTTGGCGATGTTTTTATTTATTCTTCATTTCTTTTATATACTGCTTTTCCTCTTCTGGTGATAAACGTTCAGTTGCCTTACCAGTATCTCCACCTTGAAGTTTCCATAAAAAGTTGTGCTCCTCAACAGTTTGAGAAAAATCTCCTTTTTCCCATCTATTTATAATAGAAAATAACTTCATTTTATATTGAAAACCTGTACTATTTTCAATATATCTTTTTACATTAGAAATTTCCTTTTTTGTCATCTCTACAAATCCCCATTTTTCAGAGGATTTTACCTTTTGGTGCACCATTTTATGCATAGTAGAAATAATTTCACCTTCACTAATTTGCGGAGCTTCTTCTGCAGCTTTTTTCTCTTTTTCGTTTGCCGCTTGCTGGATTTGAATATTTTTATTTTCTTTTTCCACATATGCAAGCAATTTCTTTCCGCCAACTATAGAAGAGATGATTACCATAATGGTAATACATATACCTGCAATCCATTTAAAAAGCATTAACTCTTCATCGCTTCCCTAACAAGATGACTATCTACATATTGCTTAAACTTCACAATTTTTCCGTTCTCAAGTTGCCATACATGAACAAATTCTGCTTCAAATGATTTTCCCGTGTCTTTATAAACTCCTGAATACATACCTTCAGCAATAATTACATCTTTTCCGCTTACTTCATGATATGTATTTACACTTGCTTTATAATCATCCCATTCTGATCCTAATCGGCTAAATACATTTTCCATTATTGCTTCTACACCGATATAAGTTCCCCCGTACGGGAACCCTTCTGCCTCTGTCCATTCTGCTTTTTCGGAGAGGGCTTCTGCTAAATGTTTTGCATTCGAAGAAGCTGATCCTTCATACGTGCTTTGAATCATTTCCAAATTTGTTTTAGACATATTACTTCCTCCCGTTTTATTTATTTTTTACACAAGATGTAACATTTATAGTTACATCTTGTGTAAAAAAATATTAAAATCATTTTACTCTTAATTTATAAGTTGTAATCATTATAGTTACAATAATGATTCAAGTCAACAATTTATACATAAAATTTACTTCGTTTTCATTACTTTCTCTTTTAAGAAACGATCTACATATCCTTCTGCTTTTACAACGAATAAATACGCACCCATTGATAATAATGCAAGATCTAATTCATATCCTGGATTCTTTCCATCTCCTAATAAACCTGCTGCTCCATTTACCTTTACGATAGCTCCAGCTAAAATTAGTGCAAATAACAATCCTACATATCGTACGCCTAAACCGATAATTAATAATATACCACCAACTAATTCAACTGTTGCTACGCCATACGCTAGACCACCTGGTAAGCCGATGCTTGTAAACCAGCCTGCTACGTTATCGATACCTGATTGAAACTTCGCTAAACCATGTGCAAAGAACGTTACTCCTAACACGATACGAATAATTAAATTCCCAATATATTGATTCATTTTTTTCTCTCCTTTTTGTTTTGTTATGGTGAACTTTTATTTACAAGTCAAAACAATACGGTATTTCATTTCATTCGTCAAATACTTTTTTAAAGAAAACAAAAAACATTATCCCTTTTACGGATAATGTTTTCCTACAAAGTAGCGTTAATTCAAGCTTTTACTCTATCGCACAAAAAAGTTGAAACATTTTTCCAGCGCCAACATACGGCAATAAAGAAATATCCTCTTCTACAACCATGCCAACAACGTTCACTTTCTCATCTACAGGCAAATCATGTATAGCAACTTGCATCTCTCCTGCATATCTACCGTACAATTCATTATCAATTGTAATGCTGCCTTTCTTTCTTGTAATTGTATGCATCGGCTGTAAAATCACTTTATGTTCTTCTCGCGATTCTACTGAGCGAATGACATCACGAGCTGGATCCAGCCTATTTGTATGCACTTGTTCCACTATTTTTAATACTTCTTTATCAGTTATAAACGATTTGTACCGCAGCGGAATAATCCCTCTACTCGCACTCGCTATCTCTTGTACACTTTCTAGACTTCCGCTTATATCCCCAATTAACACCTTATCGACACCACAATCTTGTACAAGTTCTAAATACGCTTCAAGCGGGCGCATATTGCGGTGCTTTTCTAACGTTGGTAATCCTTCATATAACGGGCCCCGTTTCTCCCCATCCCCTGGAATAAATGCCATCGTTTTTATTCCGCACTCATGCAAATATTGATTTTGCTGTTGCAAGAAGGACTTTGCTAGTCCTGTTTCCGGGCGCGGGTAAAAATTATGCCACGCTTCTACATTCTCTACCCGTATCTTTTCAGTAATTAACTCTTTCCAAAATGAATCTGTAATCGTACTCGCATTTAAGGCTACTTTCATTTTATGGGATACACGCGCGATTTCTTTCGGCGTGATGCCATAGTCCATTCGTAAACCAGTAATTCCCCACTCTACTAACTCTTCCACATTTTCGTACGTCATTCCTAAATGGTGTAGCGATTTTGGAGAAACATCGACCATTAATTCCATTTCATTTTCAAGAGCCTGTTTCCCAAGTATTTGAATTAACTCTTTATACGTATTTGGATCATCTTCTGGTATATGAAGTGATGTAAAAATAGATGAAAATCCGTTTTTCTTCGCTACTTTTAGCCATTCTTCTTGTTTCTTTACTCGTTCTTTTGAAAGATAAATTGATACTCCTAGCATATGAATCTCCCTTTCTATGAATGAACACTCCCACACTTAGCAAAGCTTGAAGTGGGGGTTTCTAACGTTTCGACCTAACGGACGATTAACGTCAGGGGAGTTAACACATTAGCGAGCTGTTTCACGCCTAACCCCTCTATCCCATTTGTCCATGCATTTGGGATTACTTTTCGTAAAATGTTAGCCGCAGCATTTACATCTGCATGAATTAAAGTTTTATTTGCTGAACGATATATGCCGCGCTTTATTCGTTTTCCTGAAAAAGTTGTATTTTGGTCATTTTCTCCATACGTTGGAATGAAGTCGTTATCCAGAAAACTTGCTTTCGATGTATATGATTCTTCAGTTACAACAACTTGAATGCCTACAGCATTTGCTTTGTATGTAATCATTTGAATCAGTAAACTATGTGGGATATGACAAAACGATTGGTTATTTCTTTTTCCCATATTCGTTTCTTGTTTCCAACTTTTGTTTTGACCAATAACGATTTTACAAACTTCTTCTTCTTGAGCTAGTTTTACGATATGGTGACTAACTTTATGGAAGACGTCTTTTATTTTCAAGTAACGTTTTTGATGAAGTTTTTCTATCCTTTTAGAAGAAAAAGGTCCTTCATTCGTTTGTTTTCCATTTCTAAGAATGCTTGTAAAATGACTCTTCATTTTGTTGTAATATTGATTTATGCTTTTGACATGTTTGCCCTTAACAAGGACAGGTTTCATACCTGTGTTTGTTACGATGGTTGCAAGGTTATCAATACCTAAATCAATACCCATATAACGAGCATTCTCTTCAATAATTTGTTGTTCAGAAGGAACATCAATTACCAATTCCACTACATATTCATTGCATTTTGGAATCACACGAACTTGTTTCAGTTTACCTTCAGTGAAACCTAGTTTCCCAATATTTAATTGCAATTTCGTCTTTGGAAACTTTAAAAATTTACCGTTTTTAATGATGCAATCTTGGTTTGTATACAAAATCTCTTTTTCAGAAGAACGAATATATTTTGGAATCCTAGGCGTTCCACCATATTTGTTTGGATTCTTTTTATAGTCTTTTAAACTAGCAAAAAAAGATTTCCAATTTTGGAACAAACCTTTCATGATTGACTGGCTACATTGTGTAGGCAAAGCTCGATAATCATTTTGAATCATAGCCTTAAATAGTGCATCTAGAAAGTTGTAATCTACATAAGGTTTTTCAAAATTAGGTTCTGAAAACAAATTACATGTAATCTCTTTCTGTTCTTCTTTAGGTTTTAATTTCTCTTTTTCCAATTTCTTCTGATAGGCAAGAAGTTGTGTGTCATTCATCTTACCAATATTTTTATGAATATGATCCAGAACTTCTTTTTGCAAAGGCTGCAACTCTTTTTCTTGTGTTAATCCAGTATACACCTGGCGTATATAAAAGTTTGTGGTGTTGTACATATTCTTAGCGTTATGACAAGATTCTTGAAAATAAAATATTTCTTTCGATTCACCTCACCACCTTCACTTACGTTTAGAGGTGGGAGCCCTCTCAAAAGGCATGATAGAAAAAGAGAAAGGAATCCCTTTCTCTATATGTTTTCTGCCATTTCTTCTTTAAATCCGAAGAAGTACGTAAAGATGAATCCGAAAGTATATGCCACTACTAATCCAAGGAAATATAATAAATATTTATTATCAGCAATTAATGGAATTAAAGATAATCCTGATACACCAATTCCAAGTGCAGCTGTTTTCATAACTGCCTGGAATGCACCGCCGACAGCTGCCCCTAAACAAGCGGTAAGAAACGGTTTCCCAAGTGGTAATGTAACCCCGTATAATAACGGTTCGCCAATTCCTAAAAATCCAACTGGTAATGCCCCTTTAATTACGTTACGAAGTCGTTTGTTTTTTGTTTTCACATAGATGGCGATCGCAGCTCCTACTTGCCCAGCTCCAGCCATTGCTAGTACTGGTAATAAAGGCGTTACGTGCGTTTGATTAATAAACTCCATATGAATCGGTGTTAAACCGTGATGTAATCCGACCATAACGAGCGGTAAAAATGTTCCGGCAAGCACTGCTCCCGCAAACGCGCCGCCAATATTTAAAATGCCATTAATTCCGTTTGTAATTCCTTCAGATAAGAAACCTGCTACCGGCTGAATGGCTAACATCGTTACGATACTTACGACTAACACAGTAATAAGCGGTGTCACGATAATATCAACTGCATTTGGCACAGCTTTTCGAACTTGTCTTTCTACTACAACCATAAGCCATGCTGCAAAAATAACTGCAAACAATCCGCCCCGTCCGGGTACGAGCGCTTCACCAAATAACTTTACGTTCGCCATCGCCGGGTTGAAAATTAAAATACCAGCAATTGCTCCAAGAACCGGTGTCCCGCCAAATTCTTTCGCTGTATTCCAGCCGACTAAAATGCCTAAGAATGTAAAGATACCGCCGCCAATAAGTAGTAACATTTGTAGCCATGTTGCATTCGGATCAGCACCTGCATTTTTCGCAAAGTTAGCGACCCCATTTATAATACCTGATGCAACAAGACCCGGAATTAATGGAATGAAAATACTTCCTATTTTTCTTAAAAAGTTTTTCACCGGTGTATTATTTTTCTTCTTAATCTCTGACTTCATCTCTTGCCCAAGATCTTCAAGGTGATGATCTGCCACTTCACCAATTCGGAGTCCCGTTAAACCTTCCATCTCAGCTGCTACTTTATTTACCGTCCCCGGACCAACGACAACTTGAAGCGTCTCATCTTCAATAACACCCATAACCCCTTCAACTTTTTTCAAAAGGTCCATGTTCACTTTACTTTCATCATGAAGCGTTAACCGTAGTCTCGTCATACAATGAGCAATGCCACGAATATTTTTTACTCCCCCAAGTTGCTCTGAAATTTCTCTGGCCATTCTCTCTTCTTTCTTCATAATAGAATCCCCCTCCCTATTATTTTATAGTGCCTTTTTCACAAACCCTTTCGCTTCTTTTAATTTCTGCAGTGCTTCCCCATACTCACACTGCAACAACACCATAACAATCGCAGCTTTCACGTTACGTTCTGCTTTTTCATAATGCTCTGCCGCTACTTCATAACTAACACCTGTTGCTTCCACAATAATTCGTTTTGATCGTTCTATTAACTTTTCATTTGTAGATTGAACATCTACCATTAAGTTTTTATATACTTTCCCTACACCAATCATAGAAGCTGTTGAAATCATATTGAGCACTAATTTTTGCGCTGTACCAGCCTTCAAACGCGTTGAGCCTGTTAAAATTTCTGCGCCTGTTTCTACTTCCACATTTAGTTTTGCATATTTACTTATTTCAGCATTTTTATTACAGGAGATACTAGCTGTACTCGCTCCCACGCTATGCGCATATTTTAATCCGCCAATGACATAAGGAGTTCGACCACTTGCAGCAATTCCAATCACTGTATCTTTCTCATTTAATCCAATACTTTTTAAATCTTCGTCCGCTAACTCTTCACGGTCTTCTGCACCTTCTACCGCTTTAGCAAACGCTTTCAATCCACCTGCTATAAATCCTTGCACCATTTTATCGTCTGTGCCAAATGTCGGCGGACATTCCACTGCGTCTAAAATACCTAAACGGCCACTTGTACCAGCCCCAATGTAAATTAATCGGCCCTCTTCTTCGAAAGATTTAATAACAGTCTGCACAACTTTTTCAATCTGCTCTATTTCATTTTCAACTGCTAACGCAACAGTACGATCTTCTTCATTCATACTTTGCAGAACTTCTTTTATGCTCATCTCATCTAAATTCATCGTCTTTTCATTACGGTGTTCTGTCGATAAATTTTCTAACATATTCCCACCTACTTCGAAATTTAATTTCACACTTTTATTATAACTTTAAGAAATTTAAAATCAATATTACTTTATTATTTTATGAAATTTAATTTCTTTTCATGACGAATTTATGTCTGTATGCAAAAAAAGATGGGTTTCCCCATCTTCTCATTTTAGCTTCCGTAATCGCAAAGCTTCTTCTCTTGTTTCCATAAATTGATCCAGCACTTTATTACCAATACGATTAAAGGTAATCACATATAGAGCATCTATCATGTTCAATTGCGTCATTCTTGAAGCAATACTTGCAATACGATGATCTTGTTCTACATCTGGCATACAAAGACGAATATCTGCCTCTTTATATAACGTTGATGATTGATCAAGCTTCGTAATCGCAATAACTGTTGCACCCTGTCTCTTCGCATATTGCGCCATTTCAAGTACATCTTTCGTACGACCAGATGTTGAAATCGCCACAAATATATCGCCTTCTTTTAAATTCGTCACAAGCGGCAACATCATATGAAAATCAGATAGCATCATCGCTGTAAATCCGAGCCTTGTAAATTTATAAGCTCCGTCCATCGCCGGAGTAGCTGATCCGCCTACTCCGTAAAATATAATTTTATCCGCATTTACAATACGTTCCGCTGCTTTCTCAAGTTCCTTCTTATCAATAGCCGTAACGCTCGCCTCAATTGCAGCTTTATTCACATACGTAACTTTATTAAACAAGTCGTACGGTCCATCTTCCGTATTCATCACTGAAAAATCGTTAATATTATAATCAGCAATCGTTAATTCGCGAACGAGCGCGATTTTAAATGCTTTAAAACTTCCGATTCCAATCGACTTACAAAAGCGAACAACACTCGCCTCGCTTGCGCCCGCATTCGTTGACACTTCTTTCGTCGTTAAGTTCGGAACAATCTCTGCATTCTCCGTTATGTACATGGCAACCTTCTTTTCAGCTGGTGAAAATTGATCCATATTACTTTCAATTTTAAATAGTAACGTTGAAGCTTTCACTATTTAACCTCCACTTCTTACGGTTGCGTTTACTTATTTTCTCTTGCTTCAAGAAGGTAAAAACCATTATCGCCAGGAGGATGAAACACATTTACAATGCGATTCCCTTTTTGATAAACGGTTCTTTCCCCTTCTGTCCACTTCTTTTCCCAACCGTTCATCCAAATCGCAACATCAGGTAAAAAAGCAGTATATTTCAGCTTCTGGTCGTACTCACCATCTGCTTCTTCCGAGAAAATAGAAACCGGAAAATCTTTCACTTTTGATTCTTTCCATGCAGTAAATGGTATACATACTGCAATAAGTATGATAAGGCCGATAACCTTCCCCTTTGTAATCTTCACACTTCCCTCTCCTTGTCTTATCATATACGTAGATTTTACCATAATTACAACCTATTCACGCTATATGACTATTGCTTTTCCCAATAAAAAAAGAGCTTACCTACATCAGATAAGCCCTTTCTCTCTATACAAAATATTTCTTCAAAAGCGGCGGCGTAATAATCGTCGTCAATATAACAACAATAACAATCGCTGTGAAATTTTCTTTCGCTAGTAAATTCGCCGTAAGTCCATTTGCTGCGATAATAAGTGCTACTTCTCCACGCGACACCATTCCCGCACCGATACTAATAGAAGATTGAAGGTTGAATCCTGTTAACCTTGCTCCTAAACCGGATCCGATTAACTTTGTGAAAATCGCAATGAGCGTCATAATGATAATGAACCAAAGCTGGCTTCCGATACCTTGAAATGTAATTTCCATTCCGATACTTACGAAGAAAACCGGCACAAATATCGCATAAGCAATCGGTTCAATTTTATGTTCTACTTCGTGCTTATACTCTGTTTGAGAAATGGCAATTCCCGCTGCAAATGCTCCAATAATCCCTGCAATTCCCATCATTTCACTGTAATACGAAAAAGAGAAACAAATAATAAGAGCTGCACTAATTAATGCCTCAGTTACACGAAGTGGCACGAGCATTTTCATAATCCAAGGAACAACTTTCCAGGCGATAAAAACAATGCTGACAAAGAAAATAATTTTCTTTACGATAACAAGTGTTATATTCACATCTTGCGTTCCTAAAAAACTCATAACAAACGCTAATAAAATAACAACGATGACATCGTCAAATACGGCAGCACCTAAAATCGTTGTACTTTCTCTCGTATTCATTTTCCCTAAATCTCTTAGCGTTTGCACCGTAATACTAACTGACGTTGCGCAAAGTAATAACCCTAAAAAGATAGCATGGGATTGTATGAGTCCAAATAGCAATCCTGTTACATAACCACCGATGAAAGGAAAAATAATACCACCAGCTGCTACTGCAAATGATGATTTCAAATTCCGATTTAGCTCTTCTAAATCTGTTTCAAGTCCAGCCATAAACATAAGTAGCAAAACACCAATCTCACTCAGTTCATCGATTAATTCAGAACTATTTATAATACCAAGTACAGCTGGACCGATAATAATACCGATAATTAATTTACCAAGTACAGAAGGCTGGCCAAGCCTCACGCTAATATCACCAGCTAATTTCGTACAAAGTAAAATGACGACAAGTTCAAAATAAAATAACATAGCATCTTCTCCTACTTTAACTTTGATCAGTGGGGCGTTAACCCCCGTCCATTTCTGCAAGTAGTTTCCCCTATTGATCCGCATTTTATTTGTCATATTTTTATTTGACAAAATATTCTGAATTATATTAAGATTAATCCAGCAATTTTAAAAAACTACGCACCATAACTGTACCTCCATTTACTTACATACTCTTTTCTAATGGGCTCATACTATATTCGCAGTTATGGAAATGAAAAAACGGGGGGAGAGTCCAAAGTGAAGTCATTATTACGAAAAAAAGCGCTTAGTACTGAATCACCACGGCAGTTAGAGAGAACATTGACCGCACTTGATTTAACGTTTTTAGGAATTGGCGCCGTAATTGGGACAGGGATATTTGTATTAACAGGGATCGTTGCAGCGAAACATTCTGGTCCTGGTATTATGCTATCATTTCTTATTGCTGCATTTACTTGTGCTTGTGTAGCCTTTTGTTATGCCGAATTTGCTTCTTCTATTCCTGTCTCAGGAAGTGTGTATACTTACGCATACATGACAGTCGGAGAAGTCGTCGCCTTCATCGTCGGATGGTGTTTAATGCTCGAATATTTACTTGCCGTTGCAGCGGTAGCTGTCGGATGGTCTGGTTATTTACAATCTTTACTACAAGGATTTAACATCCATCTGCCCGCCATAATCGCCTCCGCCCCTGGCGTAGGAAAAGGCGGCCTTATCGATTTACCAGCTGTTTGTATTTTACTCATCATTACTGGTCTTTTAAGTTTTGGTATACGCGAAAGCGCACGCATTAATAATATTATGGTTCTTATTAAATTGGCTGTTATTATCGCCTTTATCGTAGCAGGTGCAAAATATGTAAAACCTGAAAATTGGACACCGTTCATCCCATTCGGATATGACGGTATTATTACTGGGGCTGCTACTGTATTCTTCGCCTTCTTAGGCTTTGATGCAATCGCAACCGCTGCGGAAGAAACGAAAAAACCACAGCGTGATTTACCAATCGGCATTATTGGCTCTCTTCTTATTTGCACTGTTTTATATATGATCGTATCTTTCGTTTTAACAGGTATGGTTCCTTATACACAATTAGATGTTTCTGATCCAGTTGCGTTTGCCTTACATTTCGTTGGCGAAGATACAATTGCAGGACTACTCGCTGTTGGAGCGATGACTGGAATGACAACCGTTCTCTTAGTCGTTATGTATGGACAAGTTCGCGTTTCGTATGCGATGAGCCGTGACGGTTTACTTCCAAAAGCGTTAGCACGTGTAAATAAAAGAGTGAAAATCCCTTTATTAAATACGTGGATTACTGGTATTGTTGCCGCTTTATTAGCAGGACTTTTAGATCTGCACGTATTAGCGAATTTAGTAAACATCGGTACATTAACAGCCTTTACATTCGTTTGCTGCGCAGTACTTATTTTACGAAAAACACACCCTGACTTAAAACGCGGATTCCGCACACCTTTCGTACCTGTACTACCAGTTGTCGCGATTCTTTGCTGCTTATATTTAATGATCAATTTGTCTAAAACAACATGGATTAGCTTTGCCGTTTGGCTTATAGTCGGCTTATGCTTCTATTTCTTCTACTCTAGAAAGCATAGTCACTTGGCTACCGAAAAAACGAATGATGAAAAGAAAAAAGCATAACAAAATAGCTCGCCGTTTTAGCGGCGAGCTATTTTTCTGTACTATTATATTTTTTCGTTAACGATTGTAAAATGAAAAATATGCCGATGCAAGCTGTAAACGATGCCCAACTTCCTATTGGCGTTGCGTATTTCACAATTCCAATACCTACAAGTAATAGGAAAATAATCACCTGATATATGAGCTTCCACTTTTGCATATATTCCCTCCTTTACTTCGTTCCCTTCTTTTTCTTCTTCCATGCATTTAAACTATCAAAGAAGAAATTAATAAATAACGTGCCTAAACCCGCTAATAAAAACGTCATTAAAAATAGAACCCATATACTTTTTTCTTTTAAGAAATAATATCCTACAAGGAGCACAACCGCGATCCATACATATTCAAGAATTCTTTTTAACTTTTTCTCTTCCAAATTATTCGCTCCTTCATTCTATGCTACTTTTAGTATAACAAAAAGAAGCCTATCATGATAAGCTTCTTTCTCTTCTCTCTTATTTGTTTATGCTTTTTTCAACGAGTGAAATCGCATACTCTAATGTACGATTCATCGTTTCTACCTGTGCATCCTTTACTTTCGCATCTTTTAACACAGATTCTGCCACTGTAATTTTTTGACTCAATGATTTCACTGAACCGTCCGTTACATTTGCAGCTTGCGCTTTTTTCACTACTGCTTTTGCAGATTCAATATTCATTTGTAATTTTTCTTTCAATGTTTTCGGTTGTTCTACTACTTTAGATTGTATAAATGTTTGATTTGCAGTTTTTAATTCATTATATGCTTGAACAATTTGTTCTCCCGTACTCGCTACATTTTCAAACACTTGTTTTGCATTATTATAGCTTTTCTCTAATTCTTGAAATGCTTCCTTTGAATATTGACCTGGCTTATCCCCAAACTCATACGTACCAGCTAACACTTCTTTTACTTTTCCAAGTTCTTCAAATAACGCATTTACTTGCTCTAACTTCGTACGGTTAGAAAACTCATTGTACGCTGCTAATACTTCTGAAGAACTTAACGCTTTACTATATAATTTCGCAAGCGCGATTTTTCCATTTAACGGAATACCACCATTCCCATTGCTATCAGGATCAGCTCCAAGTGCAAATGGTACATTTGGATGATACACTTTTCCTGTAGCCGGTTGGCTATTTACTTTTTTACCATCTACATAAATAGCTACTTCACTTCCGTTATACGTTCCTGTTAAGTGATATGTTTTGTTTGCTTCTAATTGAACACCAACACGTTTATAACTGCCGCCAATGTGAGCCCATAATTCAACATAGCCACTTCCTGTAGATTCAAAACCAATTCCGCCACTCTCTGTATTTTGCAAAATACCTTGTCCGCGAATTTCATTCATTGAAAATACTGTTTCTAACGTAAACGTATTTACAACTTTCTCTTTTTGTGCGGCTGAAAATGGAAGGTATCCAAATGTGTTTGCTTTTCCGTTTAGCTTCATAACATTCTTTTTCAATGCTTTATCATATTCAATAGTCACATTGCCCTTCACATCACCTTTTGTACCAAATGGTGAATTGTCTTTAAATGTACCATCTCCAAAGTTTACATCGAAAACATCAGCCTTTGGTACTTTCACATTCGGGTCAATATTATCTTTTTTCGTAGTAATTTCCGCCGTTAATGGTTGTACACTTTCATTGCCAAATGAATCAATCGCAACTACTTCAAGTGTATATGTTTTCCCACCATCTAACCCTGCCAGTGTAAATGTGAGCTCTTTCGGCACTGGATCACGATAAAACTCTGAGAATGCCAACAATTTATTCTTTATTTCTCCCGTTTGCTTATCTCTAGCTTGTACGCGATAAGAATGAACAAGAAGGTTATCCAGCGCTTGTGGGAATGTTACTGTTGCTGCATTTTCTGTTACATTTAATACCGCAAGCTTTGCATCCTTTGCAAAGTAAGGCTTTTCTTTATCACGATCTTCTACATGTGTAAATGTTTCTTTCTTTGCTGGTAATTTAATTTTCCAAGGCTCGCCTGTCCAAGAATTTGTATGGAAATCACGGCGATTAATCGTTACCTCTTTATCGTCTACTTCTACTAATAACCCTTGGCTTAATGTACTAGCTCCTGGTGGGATATTCCCTTGTACTTTACCACCTTCAACTTCCATATAACTTACTGAAGATGTACCAACTGATGTAAAGTCTTTTTGATGAATCGATCTTGGATCATCTAACGGATAATGTGAATGACCTGAAAACGTAATAACCTGTGGATATGCTTTCAACACCTCGTTAATTTTTGCACTATCTTTTGTTCCCCACTCTTGGCTACCATATACTGTATCTTTAATATGTTGGTGTAAAAATACGAAAATTGGTTTTTCTGGATCATCTTTTTGTGCCTTTGCCATTTCTTCTTTTAACCAATTAATTTGCTTGTCTGAATAATATCCATGAGTTGTCCCATCTTCCGGAGACATAACAAGGAAATGATACCCTTTCACCACTTTATGATAATAAATCGATTCCATTCCTGTTTTTTCTAAGAAACGCTTCTGTGCGCCCTCTACAGATAAACCGTTCCAATAATCATGGTTACCAAGAGAATTCATTCGCACAGCCTCTTTATTTGCATTTTCATTATACACTTGCATGAAACGATCATATTGTTGCAGTGATCCTGAATCAGTAAAATCTCCCACAATTACAAACGCATCTTGTTTAGGTGCAAGTGTATTCAGTTGCTCGATTGCTCGTTTCCAGCGAAACGTATCATCCGTTCCACTATTCTTAATATGTACATCACTTACAACTGGAAAAACTATCTTCTTCTCACTCGGTGCCTTTTCTTGCTTTTTCTCTTCCGCTTTAACTGATGTACTCCACGGAAATGATACGAACGCTAATACAAAAACCATTAATAATCCAATAAGTCCTTTTACTTTGCGTAAAGCTGTTCTTTCCACGTGAATCCTCCTCATATAATCAATTAATTACAATGATTATTGTACTGAACACATATTAACTTCATATAAATTACAAATAAAATTTATTTAATTTTTGTAAATATACAGTCAATTTACTGTAACATCCAACATTATTTGTATTATCTTATACAACCATCTTTTGTCTAACAGACTCTTATTCATGATTATGAGTTGGACGCCTATTAAACAAACTTTCCTGAAATTTTTTGCCCCTTTATTAACACAACTATCGTTTTGCAACATTTAATAGTAATAAAAAGAAACTATGAAGGGAGGAGCTATTAATGGCTTGTAAAAAAAATATCGGCTGTTATGCCCCTTTATCTATCATTTGCCCTCCCTATGATCCACCTACTCCCCCTGACCCACCATCTTGTGAATTAGTCAACAATGAATTCGCTGGTAATTTTTTTATAACAAAAGAAATTCCACCGCCTTCTGAAAGTTCTACATTAATCTTATGGGAAGGAGATGGTGTACTTAAAATATCGGGTAATATTTCTGTGTATAATAGCACTAGTAGTACTGAAGCGGTTACGGTTCAAATTATTGGACAGGTGACAAATACTTTTACTGTCTATCCTGGCAACACAATGTCATATACAGGTCAATCATTACAATCTGTGGCAATTATTAATCTCCCAAATAATCCAATTCGGTATATAGAAGGAAAATATTGTTGTCAATTCTCATTTTGCTTTTAAAGTGATTTATGACCTCAACTTACAAACTATAAGAAAAAGCAAACCATTTTGGTATGCTTTTTCTTATGAAATTGGATAACGTACCGTTAAACATAATTGTCCTTGGCTTACTCCCGTTCCTGTCGTTACAATTTGAATTGTAGTAAAGTATCTTACTGTAAATGATCCACTGCTTTGTGGTTGTACAGTAATTGTATTCACCACTGTCGCTCCTACTAAAAAATTCACCGTAATTGGAGCTGTACCTACATCATATTTCACATAACCTGATGCATATAAATCTTGCGTAATATTATTCGTATACACTGTTTCAGTTACCGCACCAGTAGCAGCCCAATCTATACATACCTGATCTTGAACAAGTGTTTTACTGGAACAGCATGATAAGTTAGAATTGTACATCTTAGCCCTCTCCTTTTCTATTATGAAAGTGGATAACGTGTAGTTATACAAAACTCCCCTTGATATGTTCCAGCTGTTGCAGCAGGTAAAGTGACTTCAATTGTCACGAAACGACGGTACGTAAAAGCTATACTTGTTCCTGGGTTTAATGTTTGTGTATCAATTGTAGCTCCTGCTGCATCTAAAATTGTCAGTGTGATTGGAGCAGGTCCGACGTCATATCGAACAAACCCTGTTCCAATCATATTTTGATTAATATTATTGTTGTACAGTACATTCGTAATAGCAGTTGCTACTACAGTTCCTGACCACGGACTACACACTTTATCTTGCACATAATTTTTATCTGGACAACAAGTTAAAGCTGACCCTGAGCACTCACAAGACATAGTTGTTTCCCCTCTCTCTTTTATATTCCCTATATGTGTATGTCCCCCAGAGTCTTTTGCCTGTACTATTCATCTATTTTCAAAAAATATTCATATGACTAGATAGATTCCGTTTTGTTTCTTTTTTTCATATATTTATAGACAAAAATACTAGCCACGATAAGAAGAACGCCTCCTAATATCGGCAGCATATATTGCCCAACAACATCCGCCGCTTTTGCCCAATGCGGACCTAATTTCATGCCAAAATAGACATATAAAGTCGTTAACGGAAACATTGCTACAAATGTATATATGCTAAACTTCCATATGTTCATTTTCGCCATGCCACACGGAACAGAGATAAGCGTTCGAACCCCAGGTACAAAGCGTCCAACAAATGCTACAACTGGTCCATATTTCTCAAAGAAATCATCTGCTTTTTGAATTTGTTCTTCTTTAATAAAGAAGTATTTCCCGTACTTTATTAATAGAGGACGACCACCGTAATAACCGAGTGCATATAACGTTAACGGTCCTGTCGTTCCGCCAAGCGTTCCAGCTAATACAGCTAGCCAAAAATTCATATCACCCTCGTACACCCAATATCCAACCATAGGCAAAACGACTTCTGCTGGAATAAATTCAAACGTTAAAGCCAATACAACTCCAAAATAAGAAAACTGCTTTAAAAACTCGATTATATCTAAAATCATTTGCTCCATATTTTCTAGCCCAACTCCTATCCTACATTTACGTTATGCTTTTCTTGTAATTGAACTGGCGCCATTTTTACAATTCGGTTCAAAATAAATAACACAATCCCAATATCATCTAAAATACCGATGAACGGTAAGAAATCTGGAATTAAATCAAGCGGCATCGCTACATAACCAACTAAAAAAGCAATGGATAGGATTTTCTTCTTTATTGAAACCTCTTTTGAAGTAAAAAAGTCAAATAGGAATGGAACGAAACGACGAACATGAAATACAACTCTTAATCTACTAATCAATTTTTTCATTTTTATTTCTCCTCTCTTTGTATACAAAAAGGCCCCTACCAAATATGGTAAGGGTCCTAAAAAAGACAATAAGGGGCCTTTACCATTGCTGGTAAAGGTCTCACTAACAACGAAACGTTGCCAATAAAGCCGAGGGTTTCTCCCTGTAATGACGACTTTACTGTAATAAGTTACTCCCCTTTATATACACAATTTTATACAATCACATTAAAATATTTTGGAGGGCTTGTCAACATATTTTATATCCCAAGCCCTTCCGTAAAAAACAAAAGACGTATAGGAAATTTCTTACTATCTCATAATATACATAATCATTTTTAAGCGAAAGGAGATGTTTCATTTGCATACCGTCTGGAAAGGTGCGCTTTCACTTGGACTATTAAATATAGGAATTAAACTATATAGCGCCGTAGAAGAAAACGATATAAAATTTTTAAGTCTCCATAAAGAATGCTTAACACCTATTAAATATAAAAAATTCGCTCCTGATTGTACGGATGAAGAAATTGATGATAAAGATATTGTAAAAGCCTATGAATATGCACCTCATAAATACATTATTATGGATGAAAAAGAATTAGCTGCGTTGCAAAAAGCTCACGAACCACGATCCATTCGTATTATATCTTTTGTCCAAAATGACGAAATCGATTCTGTTCTTTATGACCGCTCTTATTTTATAGGCCCTACCCCAGAACATGAAAAATCATATTTGTTATTAAAAGAAGCTCTTGAACGTACAAATAAACTTGGGCTTATTCATATTGCTATTAGAAAAAAACAACATTTAGCTATTATCCGTAACTTTGAAGATGGACTGATGTTGCAAACCATTCATTACCCTAATGAAATTCGCGATATAACAAATACACCTAACTTACCAAGTAACGAAAATTATCCGATCCAAAAACAAGAACTCACTGCAGCAATGAATTTAATCCATCATCTTACAAATCCTTTTGAACAAGAAATGTATACAGATGAGTATAAAGAAGCTCTTACCGAATTAATCGAAAATAAAATTGAACAACAGGAAAAAACGGAAACAATCTCTCCTGCTCCAAACATCATCAATATTATGGAGACATTACAGGCAAGTATTGAACAAGCAAAAATAAAAAGAGACAATAAAACAGAAAAAGAGGCCAAATAAAATTGACCTCTTTTTCTTTAAAGCGGATTACATTTTGGCATTTCAAGTCCAGACGATTGAGCTAATTTTAATAAGTAATAACATTCCTCTCTTGCCATATGGTCTGCCATTCTAGCTGATAATGTACTTAATACTTCATTTGATAACTCCAATTCTTCAACTTCACGTAAAAAATGTGAAAATAATTTCAATTCAAGTGAAACATCTTTTGTAAACTTCTTCAATGCTGGAAAATGATGAAGCTCCGTTCGTAAATATCCAGTCATCTCAACCGCCTTTAAGTAAAATTGTTCAAAATGCTTCGTAAATTCTTCGCTTTTCTCTTTTAATCTTTTTTCAACAAGATCTAGCCCACCAGAAATAGAACCCGCATGACCAGCCGCATCCGTTAACCAAACGAGATGATAGTGCAGTTCATGAAAAACAGGCGGAACTTCCCCTTTCTTCAAAAACTCTAAAACTGTTATATACTCTTCCACTTCGTTTACCATATGATTAATAAAAGTTGGCGTAAAATGAATCGTAATTTTCCCTTCCAACTGCTTCTGTATAATATTTAATTTAAATGCCCGAATTTCCTTAGCAGCTTGTTCAGCCTCTTTTGAGAATGCCATCAGATTTACATTCCGAACTTTATTTAACAGATTCGTAAATGTTTCAACAAAGTAAGTAGCTTTCTTTATATCCTCTGTTTCCTTCGGCGCTAACGCATCAAGTAAAAACTGCGCATGATCAGTAAGTACCTTTAGCCAAAATTGATGCTCAAACAATGCACTTTCTTCATAATTTCTCTCCACTAAATCCCCTCCGTCTATTCATCCTTCTCTACCACTTGAAGTTTATATCCATCTGGGTCTTGTACTACAATACTCTTTGCACATTCATTTTCTGTATATAAAATTTCATAAAACGCTAGCTTCTTTTTCAATTTCTCTATGTTAGAAATCGTAAATGTTAAAGCCTCACATGAATCTATAACACTTTTTTCCCGCCCACCTAACATGCGATTCATGACAAAACTAATTCTCGTTGAATCAGCATCATACCAAACCCCCGTTACATCTAATTGCGGTCTTTCTAAACTAGGTTTAATTCCTAAAATCCCTTCGTAAAAATACAACGTTTCCTTTAAGTTTTTCACTTCCAATACAATGAATTGTTTCACAGTCTCCACATTCATTCCCCCCGTACCTATTACTTTTTTATATGTGTCATAAATGCTCATTATGTCTGAATACAATACGTAGTAATGAACATGTAAGGAGGTTTATTCGTGAATAAATATATGAGATCATTCGTGCCCTATCATAGTCCTCAAGATCCTTGCCCTCCTATCGGAAAAAAATATTACTCTACTCCTCCTAATTTATTTTTAGGTTTTCAACCGCCAAATTTACCACAATTCTCACCGAAAGAAGCGCTACAAAAAGGAACCTTATGGCCTGTTTTTTATGACTATTATGAAAATCCTTATAAAAAAGGGCGGTGACTACTGACGTGAACCAGCCACTACCAGAAGAATACTATCGACTTTTAGAGAATCTCCAAGAACTAGACTTTGTACTAGTTGAACTAACTCTTTACTTAGACACCCACCCAGATGATACGGCAGCTATTAATCAATTTAATGACTTTTCCTATAAACGGAGAGTATTAAAACAACAGATGGAAGAAAAATATGGGCCACTTCAACAGTATGGAAATAGCTATTCTAATGCCCCTTGGGAATGGAGCAAAGGTCCTTGGCCATGGCAAATATAAAGGAGAGAAACTATGTGGATTTATGAGAAGAAATTACAATACCCAGTTAAAGTAGGAACTTGCAATCCAGCACTTGCAAAATTATTAATTGAGCAATATGGCGGCGCAGATGGAGAGTTAGCTGCTGCACTACGTTACTTAAATCAGCGTTATACAATTCCTGATAAAGTCATTGGCCTCCTTACCGATATTGGTACAGAAGAATTTGCACATCTTGAAATGATTGCTACGATGGTTTATAAACTAACAAAAGATGCGACTCCTGAACAGATGAAGGCAGCTGGTCTCGATCCTCATTACGTCGATCATGACAGCGCACTTCATTATCATAACGCAGCTGGTGTTCCATTTACTGCAACCTATATACAAGCTAAAGGTGATCCCATTGCCGACCTATACGAAGATATTGCCGCTGAAGAAAAAGCACGTGCCACATATCAATGGCTCATTAATCAATCAGACGATCCCGACATAAATGACAGCCTACGCTTCTTACGTGAACGAGAAATTGTCCATTCACAACGTTTCCGAGAAGCCGTTGAAATTTTAAAAGAAGAACGCGATAAAAAAATATTTTTTTAAAACACGTATCCTAGTGATATGTGTTTTTTTACGTTATAAGTTAAATCCTTCCTATTAAACATATAAATAGTATATTTATTCGATTTAATGCATTATTTTTTAATTTTTTCAAAATTCCCTATTGCTTTCTAGTCATCAGACCTTTAAAATAATAACAGTTACTCGACAAATTGTTTGAATTTTCGACAAAAACACTCATTAGGAGGATTTTCTTTATATGCGTACAACTTTAAAACCAGCACAAATACTTTCGATTAGTTTATTACTATTCGCAGTTTTCTTCGGTGCTGGTAATATGATTTTCCCGCCCCTTCTCGGTCTTTCTTCCGGAGGAAATATGTGGATTTCCATTACAGGATTTATTATTACAGACGTCGGTTTATCTCTACTTGCTATCGTCGCTGTAGCCCTTGCCGGTGGTAGTTTTAACACGTTAGCAAGCCGTGTTCATCCAAAATTTGCAGCAGTATTCGCTATCATTATTTATCTTTCAATCGGCCCACTATTTGTTATTCCACGAACTGGATCTGTATCTTACGAAATTGGGATTGCACCACTTTTCCCAGACCAATGGTACTCTATGTTAGTTTTTAGTGCGATTTTCTTTACAGTCGTCTACTTCTTATCATTAAATCCATCAAAATTAGTAGATCATATCGGAAAAATATTAACGCCAATTTTACTTGGAATTATTGCAATTATGGCAACAAAAGCAATTCTTTCACCAGGAACGTTTGCAGAACCTGTTGGTGACTATAAAGAAATTCCATTTTTCAAAGGATTTCTTGAAGGGTTTTTAACGTTAGATGCAATCGGTGCTCTCGTATTATCAACGATCGTTGTAAATGCAATTCGCCAAAACGGTATACAAGAGAAGAAATCAATTGCGAAATATACAATTATTTGCGGAAGCATTGCCGCTCTATTTTTAACAATTGTGTACTTCTTACTCGGTTATATCGGTGCTTCAAACGGCAACTTAGGACAATTCGAGAACGGTGGTCAACTATTAGCGACTGTTATGTATCACTTCTTTGGGACAAGCGGTAATGTTTTATTAAGTATCGCCATTATCTTCGCTTGTTTAACAACAGCAATCGGCGTTGTAAGTGCATTCGCCAACTATTTTGCAACAGTATTAACGAACATTTCTTACAAAAAGCTCGTACTATACGTTTGTATCTTTAGCTTCGTGATTTCAAACTTAGGTTTAAGTTTATTAATCAAAATTACTTTGCCTGTATTAATTATTCTATATCCAATTACAATCATTTTAATTTTCGTATCATTTATCGATAAATATACGAAACGTAAACCTTCTGTCTACATCGGGGCAATGATCGCAGCATTTATTATTAGCTGTATTCATGCACTTGATAATGTGGGAATGATACCAAGTTTTATCGCGAATATCGTACACACGATTCCTTTTTATAACTTAGGAATCGGCTGGATCGTTCCAGCAATAATTGGTGGTATAATCGGATACTTTATTCCACAAACAGAAGCTGAAGGCGAAGTTTCTACAAAATAAAGAACAGAAGCAAGCATGAAATACATGCTTGCTTCTGTTTATTTTCACATCGTATGCTTAAAAGTAAATAACTCTTCTTTTGACTGCACAGCAGATTGTTCCGCTTCTACTACGTCCTTCTTTATCTCTCCTCCTAATCTTACTTTCAACATCGCCTCTTCTATACTTTTCACAATCATATTTCCTGAAAAAATAGTAAGCCCGAAAAATGTAATTGGGACGAGAGGAATCCATGGATGCACTGTTAAAGATCTAAAGTATACCCCAATTAACCCTGACCATTCGTGTGTGTACGATTCTATTTCTTTTATCCCTATCGGTCCACCAAACTGGACTGTCCCTCCAAAAAACACCTCAAGTAACCCTAAATGAAGTAAAATAGTCAAAGTTTGAGTAAACTGTTGAAGAAATACGATTATAAAAGTCATATAGAGATGCGGAAAAAGATGTTTTATAACAATACGTCTCCTCGATCCGCCTAATATGCGCGCAGCATCAACAAATTCTTCCGTTTGTAATTTACGAACTTCCTTCGCGACATACAGTGCAATAACCGGCATCGCAAGCATTACAAGTAATACAACTTGAAACGAAGCTCGCTCAAAAAAAGTTGATGTCTCCTCTCCGCTTCCAAAGCTATTCACAGATTGAAGAAAGAAATACGCAATCATAACTGTCGGAATAACTGTAAAACTGTCAAAAAAAGCCTCAATCTTTGAAAAGCCTCTTTTTATATATGTTCCGAGCAAAACACCGAAAAACACCCCCATTACCATTCTAAGTAATGCGATTAAAAACGATATTCCAATCGTCCACTTTGCTCCCTCAATTACTAAATGTAAAAGGTCATATCCATTCCGGTCTGTCCCAAGTAAAAATTGAAATGAAGGTGAAAACGGTGGCACTTCTGGATTTTCATCCGCATCATATTGCAATGTAACTTGTCTAATGTGTCCATCATTCCATAACGTATTTCCGATGCTCAAAAGAACTAATATGAGAAAAAATCCAACGCTTATCCAAAACCTTTTATCACGTTTTATATACGTCCACATATTATAATCTCTCCTTCATCGCAGCCGGAACAAGATAATGAAACGATTTAAATAAAATAAAAGTTGGAATGTAGATAAGTAGCACACTAACAATGAACAACTCAACCTTCATATCCGGATATGATTTCACAAACATAAAAATACCTCTCGTATTAAAAATCCATTCTATAATATATAAATTTGATAACATAAAAAAGATATTCGTTTTCGCAAAGAAAAGTGTACTAAGCAACACATTTCGTAAAATATGACGATTTAAAATATGAAAACGCCCCAAACCTTTCGCCTTAGCAAATAATACATAATCTTTTTCTAATTCATTTTCAAAACGAAGCACTAACAGTTTTACAAACATAATCGTAGTCGGGATGCTCAAACAAAGTATCGGCAATCCTCTAATTGACTCGCCTCCAATTGCCGCAATTTTAAAAGGCAAAAAACCTGTTTGTTTAAAAAACCATATAACTAAAATTTGTGATCCTAAAATAAGAAGAATGTCTGGAATGGATTCTAGAAAGATGAGAAATGATTTAATGCGATGTTGTATACGCGGCGAACTACTCATAATCATATAGACAATACAAAATGCTACAAATAATGAAATGAAAAATGCAGCCAAAAAAATAACGATTGTTTCTTTATAATGGACAAACAACTGTGGAAATACAAATTTACCACTTGCATATTGCATATTGGAGATATCCATTAATTTCGCAAATACTTCTTTTAGACTTTTTATGTATTCTGATACATTTAGCTCAAACCCATAAAATAATTTCGGCAGTGCACCTAAAATAATAATACCCAAAATCGAAATAAGAAATTGAATCGTCACTTCCATTCCATTCAAAAATACCTTTTTGACCATTTTCGCCCTTCTCTCTATATAATTTACCCTTTAATTTTATTCTTAATTTTCTGAATTGTAAATATTTAATATATAAAAAATCGCTAGGTTATGACCCTAACGATTCTTTGCGTAACTGTTTTTCTCTTTTCGCAAATGGCATATATAAAATAAAACATCCAATAAGCGCTGCGAGTTCTAATGAAATAATATAGTAAGGATGTGGTCCTAACATATCAAGTAATGAAGCTGTTTCTGGCTTATGAGCTAAAAACATATAATTACCACCTGTTTTGTAATTTACAAACGAAACAATTGGAATCAATATGTTTAAAAATATCATTGTGCGTTTAATAGATTGTACTGTCGGACGATATCCTTCCACCCAAGTCATAAAGAGTGGCGCCCAAATGAGCAATATATGCGCGATAAAATATTCAATGAAACGAAAATGCGGAAAAACATACTGCAAGTTCGGTGTTAAAATGGCTTGTGATGCACCAATAATTCCTGTAAAAAATACAATCTCATATATACGGTAACTTTTCGTTATGATCATAATTGACGCTAACAACAAACTAATCGTACATAACTCAAACGGTAATGAAGTGGCTAGCTCAAAAATCCCTGCTTTCCACTCCCACATATGCAGTCCAATTTCACTCCCTATAAATAAAAATGCAATCGCATATCGAACCGTTATATTCCACTCATTTTGACGTAATACATCTTGGTATTGATATAAAAAAACGATTCCCACCAACAGAATAAATAATATAATGGCATGTTGCCTTGAGTAGGGAATAAACGGTTTTAATGGATGCGCACTAAAATAAGCTTCCATCTTCCTTCCTCCTCTCCTTCATACAATATTATTGTAAGAAAGAAACAACGAGTCAATTCATTTGCTTACACTGGGACAAGCTCTACCTTACATTTACATATTCATACCTTACAAAACTGTAAGGTTATTGTAAGCTAAAACGATTTGTCAGATTCTTCACCTCTTCTATACTTAATGTAGATACTAAAACGAACGAAAAGGTGATAAATAGATGAAAAAGAAAAATAAAGTGTTAATTACTAGTGTAGTAGCAATCGGAATTGCAGCTGGATCATACTTTGCATTTGCTGGGGGCGGTTCAGATGTAGCAATGGCATATAGCGGATATAAAGTAACCGAAAAACAAATCCAAAACGCGCAAAAATTTGGCGGTGAAGTCATTCCAAACGGAATTGAAACAATTTCATTCGATCCAACAAAAGGAACATATGAATTAGCTGTTAAAAAAGGCGATGAAGTGAAAAAGGGTCAGCTTCTATTTAAATACAATGATCCGACTGCGAAACAAGGTGTAACAGAAGCAGAAATGCAAAAGAAAATCGCACAAAAAGAAGTAACGTTGCTCCAAAAACAAATTGATGCAGCGAAACAAAAATTACAAAAAGATAAAAATGCAGGCCTTCCTGCTGAAGCATTAAAAGCATCAGAAGCCGAAGTTGGGCAAGTAGAATCACAAATTGAAATGAAAAAGTTTGAAGTTGAAAAAGCTGATGAAATGATTAAAGCAGCAAAAGAGAAAGTAAACAATCTTTCTGTAACGAGCCCTGCTGATGGCGTAATTGATGATATCGTAAAAATCGCTGATGAAAAAACAGGTATGAGCGGTATTACACTTCGTCATGCTGGTCCATTTAAAGTAAAAGGTCAACTTTCTGAATATGAGCTTGCTAGTATGAAAGTTGGGCAAGAAGTAACTGTTTCTTCAAAAACTGTCGCTGGAAAGACTTGGACAGGAAAAGTAACAGAAATCGGTTCTACACCATTAAAGAGTATGGACGAAAACAAAACAGTTTCTAACTATCAATTCACTGTCACATTAGATAATAGTGAAGAATTACAAAATGGCTTCCATGTATATGTAATGAGTAAATCTGGCGAAGCAACTGGTACAATTGTTCCGAAAAGCAGCATCGTGAAAAAAGGTGACAAAAATGTTGTCTTCGTTGTAAAAGACGGTAAAGCGAAAGAACAAGCAGTTACTGTTGAATTCGAAACAGATAGCGAAGCAAAAGTTTCTGGAGTGAAAAAAGGAGAGGAAATTATCTCTAAACCGGAAAAAGACTTAAAAGATGGTATGGAGGTTGTCGCCCAGTGATTAACTTAAAAGGCATCACGAAATCCTTCCAAAACGGTGCAGAATCCGTTCAAATATTACACGGTATTGACGTAACATTGAACCAAGGAGAATTCACCTCTATTATGGGACCATCTGGTTCTGGTAAATCAACATTAATGAACATTATCGGTTGTTTAGATAAACCGACGACAGGTACGTACGAACTAGCTGGGCAAAACATTTCAAACATGTCTGAAACAGAACTTGCACGCGTTCGTAATAAGGAGATCGGATTCGTATTCCAAAACTTCATGTTATTACCGAGACTTACAGCGCTTCAAAATGTAGAACTACCTCTTATTTACGCTGGAGTCGATAAAAAAGAAAGACGTGAGCGCTCATTAGCTGCTTTAACAAAAGTAGGTTTAGCTGATCGTGCTACTCACTTACCGAACGAATTATCAGGTGGACAAAAACAGCGTGTCGCTGTTGCACGTGCAATCGTAAATAATCCAAAGTTCATTTTAGCCGATGAACCAACGGGGGCACTTGATACGAAAACAAGTACACAAATTATGGACCTCTTTTACGAATTAAATAAACAAGGCTCAACAATCATTATGATTACCCATGATCGTGAAATCGGGGAAGCTGCAGCACGTCAAATTGTAATTCGTGACGGAAATATCGTCCAAGATTGGAGAGGTTAATTTTGAACACGAGTGAAAATATACGCATGGCCCTTTCCTCTATCTTTGCTCATAAAATGCGTTCTATCTTAACGATGCTAGGAATTATTATTGGGGTTAGTGCCATCATTACCATTATCTCGATTGGGGATGGAACAAATGCAAAGTTCCGCGAACAAATCGGGAACGAAAAAAAAGATCAGTTTTCTGTAAATTATAAGACGGAAGATTACTCAGATATGGACGGAAAAATTTCCTCAAGCATGTATGAAAGTATATCAAAAATTTCTGGTGTACAAGAAGTTTATCCAGATGTAAAAGGAAAAGAAAAAGTATATGCAGGAAAAAAAGAATTAGATTTAGATATTACCGGTGCAAAAGGTGATTATTTTGAAGATACATCTAAATTCAAACTTGAGCACGGTAGATTTTTAACAGCAGCTGATTTAGACAGACCTGAACATACAATTGTATTAAATACAGATGCTTTTGATAAATTATATTCTTCATGGGAACCAAACTTATATATAGATATAAAAGGTACACCATACAAAGTAGTTGGCGTATATTCAGTAAAAGCAATGATGGGCGGCATGACATTTAAAGAAGGTGTCATTTCAGCAGAAAATTGGCCCGTACTATTCGGAAAAAACAACTACGATTCTGTAACAGTAAAAATTGCTCCTGGTCAAGACAAGGAAACTGTTCAAGAAGCAGTTGTAAAATCATTAAATGAAGCAAAAAAACCAGAGCATTCAGGTAAATTTGAAGTACCAGATCCACAAGAATTCTTAAAAGAAATTGATAGCTTCACAGGTATACTAAAAAGCGTATTCGGTGGTATTGCTGCTATTTCCTTACTTGTAGGTGGTATTGGTGTAATGAACATTATGCTAGTATCTGTAACGGAGCGGACACGCGAAATCGGTATCCGTAAAGCATTAGGTGCAACACGTGGTAAAGTATTAATGCAATTCTTAATCGAAGCTTGTATTTTAACAGCATTAGGTGGTTTTGTCGGATTTATGCTTGGGATCTTCTTCGCATGGATTGTCGCAATGTTTGCAGGATGGCCACTTGTCGTTTCACTAAAACTAGGACTTATCTCTGTTGCCCTATCCATGTTAATCGGTATACTATTCGGTCTACTACCAGCTAACAAAGCTGCAAAACTGGACCCAATTGAATGTTTACGATATGAATAAATAAAAAACGTAGGAGTTTACACTCCTACGTTTTTTATTTATCCCGCTTTAATGGGCAGTAAGACCCCCACCTCAAAATTCAGTGAAAGCAAAGAAGTTAGGTGGGGGTCGGGCTGCCCATTAAAGTCCGATTGGTGAGGGCTAATAATCAGTGGGGGATGAAGAAAACCCCCACTGATTAAAGTTTCACTTTATCTATTAAATCGTGTTTCTTCTATTATATATGTTTCATGTTATAAACACCTTTAATTATTTTAACCTACTAAAGCTATTATAGAATCCTATTATTGCAAAAATAATATGTGACAGGCAAAAATCAAGGCGTAATTTTTTCCATAACTCGACTTATTTTGTAACAATTATGGCCATTTTTTATTAAATTTCCCCTCATTTATATTCCTCTACAGCCAAAATAGTTGTTTTTACATAACTAATCACCTGTTTCAACAGCAAAATACGCCATTTTTGTAATAATCAAGAAACAATAGTGTAACATCACAGAAATATTATTAACCTATTAGAAATTGAAATACTCCCCTTTTTATGCATCTTATGCTCAAACCTCCCCTAAAAACTATAAGAAAGCGCTTTTAGGATATTACTGGAATTATTACAGAATATTAATGAGCCGTTACGAAAGCTTTGTAATTCTATGTTTTTCGCAAATAAGAAAATAATGGTTGCTATAATGAGGTCAACGAAAACAAATGCAATGGAGGCTATTATGAAAAAATTTATGGGTATAGCAACAGCAGCGGTTTTTGGTCTTGGGATTTTCACAACATCTGCTAAAGCAGAAACAATCGTAACGACTGATGTACTAAATGTACGAGAAAACCCAACTACTGAATCAAAAGTTGTAGGAAAATTATTAGATGGATATAAAGTTAACGTTTTACATACAGAAAACGGATGGTCAAAAGTGAAATTAAACAGCGGTAAAGAAGCTTTCATTAGCGCTGACTACACAAAAGACACTTACTACGTAACAGCTAACGTATTAAACGTACGTGCTGGTGCAAACACAGACTCAGAGATTCTTGGTAAATTGAAACAAGATGACGTAATTGAAACAACACACCAAGTTGAAAATGGTTGGATCCAATTTGAATATAACGGAAAAACAGCTTATGTTCACGTTCCTTACTTAACAGGTAAAGCTCCAGTTAAAGTTCAACCAGTAGTTAAAGCTGAAAAAACAACTACAGTTCAAGATACGGCTAAAGTTCGTGAAGCAGTTAAAGCAGGCGAGGTAGCTGAAACGCAAGCAAAAGCTAAGGCTCAGGAAGCAACTAAAGCTCGTGAAGCGGCTGAAGCTCAAGCAGCGGCTAAAGCTCGTGAAGCAGCTAAGGCTCAAGAGGCAGCTAAAGCTCAGGCAGAAGCTAAAGCTCAAGAAGAAGCTGAAGCTCAAGCAGCAATTAAAGCTCAGGAAGCGGCTAAAGCTCGTGAAGCAGCTAAAGCTCAGGCAGAAGCTGAAGCTCAAGCAGCAGCTAAAGCTCAAGAGGCAGCTAAAGCTCGTGAAGCGGCTAAAGCTCAAGAGGCAGCTGAAGCTCGTGAAGCGGCTAAGGCTCAAGAAGCAGCTGAAGCTCGTGAAGCGGCTAAGGCTCAAGAAGCAGCTAAAGCTCGTGAAGCGGCTAAAGCTCAAAAAACAGCTACACAACAACCTGTTGCAAAAGAAACTGAAACAAGTGCACCATCATCTTCTCGTGAGTTACGTGTTGTAGCAACAGCTTACACAGCAGATCCACTTGAAAATGGTTATAAAGCAGGCGACCAAGTAAAATCAGCTTTAGGTCATAACTTAACAGCTAATCCAAACATGAAACTTATTGCAGTTGATCCAAGTGTCATTCCATTAGGTTCAAAAGTATGGGTTGAAGGTTACGGAGTAGCAATCGCTGGTGATACTGGTGGAGCTATTAAAGGAAATAAAATCGACGTTTTAATGCCAGATAAAGGTTCATCAAGTAGCTGGGGACGTAAAACAGTTACAGTTAAAGTATTAAACTAGTTCGTATAAAAAAGTCAGTCTCATTGTTGAGGCTGACTTTTTTATGATTCTCATATTTTTCTTCTTCACTCCCGTCCAATTCTATTTCAACAGAAAAAAGAGGATGCCACAGCATCCTCTCCTTCTCTTCCTTATTCCACACAAGTAAACTGCGTCCAAGCTCCTACATAATCTAGTAAGAATAACTCTTCTTCTGCAATTGTACCGACAATATTTTTTCGTTCATCTATCGGCATTTCTTTTAGAATGATTTGTAATTCGCCTTTATACTTACCAAATGAGTTGTTACCAATTACAACTTGGCCTCTTTCCTGTCGTACACTTTCGCGCACCGGGAAGTCATAGTCTTTGTATTTTTTACGTACTTCTGTAGAACGTACCATATATTCTGTTATGTCGCCGCGTCTTACATGTAATTCTTGTAGCGTGGCTCTCTTCTCTACTTCAGTCGCCTCGTCTACAAAGTGTACTTTTAGCTGTAACATGTAACGATTTAAGTTTCCTAGTTTCTCTAACTCTTCTTCACTTGCATAAGCATTTCCGATAATAACGTCATCAATAAGCTCTGTCGCCCATAAATGTTTCGCTTGTACTTCAATCGGTAAGTTACGATGCTCTTCTAATGTACATAATCCGTCGTTAATATCCCATGGACCGATGTTAGCTGCATGTGACGTAATAAACGCTGCCGTGCGAATACCATGTTTTTTAAAGCGTTCACTACAGCGAATGAAATATTCGTATGGAAGTCCAGTAAATTTTTGCGGATAGAAGTTATGACAACCAATTAAAGCTGACTTATTTGCCTGATGCGAAAGAATATTTTCTAAGTACGCAATATCGTTACTTACGTTTAGCTCAATTTTTAAGCCGTACGGGTTATTCGTCATTTTCGCTTCAGTTAATCCGTCAAACCCTAAATCTAATCGAATACCGTCTGCACCTAACTCTGCGAAAAATGATAGATCACTATAACTAATACCAAGCTGATCAAAGACAGCTGGAGCTACATCTAAAATAACTTCCATATTGTTATCTTTTGCATGATGAATAATTTCTTTAAATTCAGCTACAATCTCTTCTTTCGGACGATTCACAGATAATAGGCATGTGAATATTCTTGAAAAACCGTGGCGTGCCGCTGCCGAAATGTATGCCATATCTTTTTCTTTCGTTGAATGCTCTGGATAAAGTGAAATTCCTAATTTACGCTCCATGCTTTTGCATCTCCTTCACACGTTGTATTAATGCCATGCTCGTAAATCTATATTTTGCAGATAAACATGTTGCACATAAAATCGTTGGTACAATAATTACGTACGGTGATTGTAAGGTTAGCATTACATAGGCACCCATTGAACTACCGATAAATATAATTGATACTAATAGTAAAACTAATAATGATTTACTTTGTACCCATTTTGAATAATGTGCAATACACTGCCCCGCTACAAATGTAATTAAGATGATAATTGCTCCGAGCATTTTTCTTTCTCCTCTCCTGCTAATTGTTGTTTCTCATACATTTTGAAGAACGGATAGTAAATAACGAATGAGATAACAAAGTTAACAAGTACAAGTACACCAGCCATAATTGTCCAGTCCGTACTAATAACCGCTGCAATTGGCGCTAACATCGTAAATGGCAATTTCGCCATCATCATCGGAATCATACCTGAAACAACTGCGAAATATGATACTGTCGTTGTCACTAACGGTGTAATAACGAACGGAATAATTAAGATTGGGTTCATTACAATTGGTGCCCCGAAAATAATTGGTTCATTAATATTGAATAAACCTGGCACGAATGATAATCTACCTAACTCTTTTAGGAACTTAGATTTAGAGAACATAAACATAATAACTAAAGCTAACGTTGATCCTGATCCACCGATCCATACGAACCATTGAATAAATTGCTCTGTAAATAGGTTTGGTAATTGATGTGCATTTCCTGTAGCTGTGAATACTTCCATATTTTCAAGAATTGCTGAATCCCACATTGGACGAATGATCGGTCCTAAAATCGCAGGGCCATGTATACCGAATGACCAAAAGAATACGATTAAGAATACTGTTAATAAACCGCCGAATAAATTATTTCCTACTAATACTGATTTCAGTGGTGCGATTAAGTATGTGATTGTTGTATTTACATCAAATTTCAAACCGTAACGAATGCCCCAGAATAAAAGAATAACTGCTAACGTTGGAATTAATGCTGCAAACGAATTTGAAACTGCTGGTGGTACACTATCTGGTAATTTAATCGAGATATTATGCTTAATCATAAAGTGATAAATTTCTACTGCAATTAAAGCTGTAACAATTGCGCCGAATAAAGATGTTGCACTTAATGTTCCTACTGAAATGTATCTACCTGCATCAATAACACCTGGTACGGCTTTCGTAATTTGAATTGGTTCAACTGATGCTAGTAAAAAGGCGAGTACAGATAATAACCCTGCACTTAACTGATTGAGCTGATAAAAGTTCGCGAGCGAAGCCCCTACACCAAACGCTGCATATAACGCCATTAGTCCTACTGTAAATCGGAATGGAATATCTAAAATATGGCGAAACGGCGCAATCCATTCCATATATGCATCAATTGGTAAATTTAAAAAGATAACAAAAAATGATCCGACAATCGTTAACGGTAATGTAGAAATAACACCGTTTCGAATTGCTAATAAATGTCGCTGTCCGGCAATCTTTTGTGTTGTTGGCATAATCTTTTGTTCCATAAAACTCATAAAACCATTCATCAAAACCCCTCCTCTTTCTCTTTTCTATGAAAGGATGAAATAAAGTTATAACATTATAATGTTTATATTTAAAAAATATAATTATGCTAAAACTAATTGTTCTGCTTGTTTCAGTACTCTCAAACCATCACACATGCCATAATTTCGTTGGTCTATAATCGCAACTGGTATATTGTATGAATTTGCAAGAAACTCTACGGCTGGAAATAAATATTTCACTTGCGGACCAATTAAAACAACATCAGCATTTTTTATTTCCAGTTTCACAAGTTCTGAATCAACTGCTTTAATTTTATAATCCTTCCCTTGTTTCATTGCCTCTTCTTGCATTTTTCTGACAACCATACTCGTTGACATGCCTGCTGCACAACATAATAAAATGTACATCTTATACTGTCACTTTCTCTTCCACTCGTTTATGAAGAGTAATAAATTCTTCAGCTAGTTCTTTCACTGTAATTGCATTCATTAAATGGTCTTGTGCGTGCACTAACAGTAAACTGATTTCTGCATGATTTCCTCTTGCCTCTTCTTGAATTAAATCCGTTTGAATACGATGCGCTGCTGAAATTTCCTCACTAGCAAGTTTCAGCTTTTCACCGGCATTACCGAAGTCTCCTTGTCTTGCAAAAGCAATTGCTTCAAGCGCTGCGCTTCTCGCATTGCCACCATGTAAAATTAACGCAAATGGAGTTTGCATATCAGCCATTTTAAATTCCCCCAAGCTATATGTTTTCTATATTTTTATCTTATTATGAAAACGCATACAATTAAACATAAAAAACTTCCGTTATGTAACGGAAGTTTTTATATACTTTTTCAAAATGATAATAAAATCTCTTGAAAATCTTCAATTACCTCGGTCTGAGTAAGTTTCTCTATCGTAGTTTGACTAGACATAATATCATATAAAAAATCATACAGCCTTTGCAAATCTTCATTATTATTGCGCTTTACACTAAATAAAATAATTACTTGTACTTTTTTATCTCCCCAATCAACAGCCTTTTCAAGTGTGCAAAACATCAAAAAAGTTTCCTCACTTAATAACTGCATCGGATGCGGGATTGCAACTGAATTCCCAACCGCTGTCGGAGACGTATTTTCTCTTTCCATAACAGAAGCATAAAAGTTTTCTGGTACATAGTTTTTCTCAGCAGCTTTCTCACATAAAAATCGTATAACCTCTTCCTTCGTAGAAGCACTGTGATTTAAAAAGATTAAATCTTCCTTCATATATTGCTGTACACTAGTATTCACATGCGTAAATAACTGCTGACCAATTGAATTAATCTCTTTATCATCAAATATTGAGTTTACTTTTATAACAGGCACAGGTAAACCACTTGGTATATGAATCGTACTAATAATACAATCTATTTTATCTTTATAAAGGTCTTCTACTTTCAATTGATAATAACCGGTAATTCCCACAATCTCTAATTTATCTCGGAACTGTGATAGAATTTTATATTTCAATAGTTGGGCACTTCCTTGACCAGTGGCACAAACTAATAAACATCTTTTCTTTTGATTCTGTTCCTGTAAACGACTCATCGCTCCGCCGAAGTGAATCGCAATATAACCAATTTCACTTTCCGGAATCGATTCTCCCGTGTATTCACCAATTATATCTCCAACGAGAACCGCAATTTCAAAAGCATACGGATAATTCTTTTTCACTTCTGCCAAAAGAGGATTTCTCGTATTTAACTTATACTTCAAACGATTTAATAACGTTTTTAAATGAACACCAAACCCGAATAATAATTCTTCATCATAATAAAAAATAAGATTCCGTTCTTCCGCTACTTTAAAAAGAATATGTTGCATGAATGCATATAGATCTTTTCCTAATAGTTCTTCCACATTTTCATAACGATCTTTCGCTGTAACAGCAGTACTTAATAAATGCATCGTCACATATAAAACTTCTTCTTCTGGAAATGAAAGATGCAACTCTTTCTCTAACTCCCCTAAAATCTCTTTCGCAATTGTATATTCTTTCTTTATTATAAGTTCAGCTTGCTCTGCATGTAGTCCTTTCATATAATGTTGATCTTCACAACGCTTTAATGCAATTGCAATATGAATGACTAAATTATCAATTTCTATATCTGATAAATATATCGTTCCTCCTTCGATATACTTTAATATAACCGAACGGATAAGCGGTATATGAGGTAACGATAAGTATGTATCATTCTGCTCAAATTGCTCATGAAACGGAGTATGGTCATAACGCGGTAAACCATATTGTGATAAACAAGAACGAATATGAAACTCCTCTCCGACAATACGTATACCATAATACGGTCTCTTTTCAATTTGTAATTTATAGCGACCACATATATCTGTAACATCTTTCATAATTAAATTTACAGTCGATTTACTTACATAAATCTCCTCTGCTAACTGTGAAAGCTTCACATACCCATCTGTCGTTAAAATACGTTGCAGAATGTACGCTGCCCTTTCTTCATAAGAAGTCGGGATTTTTTCTGTCTGTTTTTGAAATAGACTCACGCAAAACTCTTCAAACTTCTTCGCTTGTATAATTTCTAGTTCGTATCCAGTCCCTCTTTGCGATTCAATTTTCGCTCCGTTTTCTTCCAATATATCATTTAATAATTTTATATCTTTTTGAATCGTCTTCGTTGATACATGTAAACGGCTCGCTAAAAAAGCTCGATTTAACATCGATTTCTCTTCTAAAAACTCCTCTAAAATAGAAACTAATCGCTGATGCACCTTTGTCATAGCTCTTCCTCTCGCAATTTATATATAAAAAGGAAAAAGCTGCTGAGATCAGTAGTTTTTTCCTTTTTTAAATTTATCTATTTCTTTAATGTAAATCCGAATTTATCCCATGCTTGTAAATAGTCTAGTAAGAAAATCTCTTCTTCTACAATTCGACCAACTACATTTGTTTTTCCTGTATTCACCATATCTTTTAATGCAATTTGCAATTCACCTTTATATTGGCCATATTGCTCATTATCAATTAAAAGATCGCCGCGCTTAATTTCACGTGTATGATGAGGTTTAAACTCTTCTTTTTTATATTTCACACGGCTTTGTGTCGAGCGAATCATATATTCAGATACATCCCCGCGATAAAAATGGGGTTCGTCTAATACAATAATTCTTTCTAGTTCTGTCGCTGTATCATATAACTCTATATCAAATGTTTGTTTCTCTTTATTTAATGCACCTAGTGCTTGTAATTCTTCTTCTGATGCATAAGCGTTCGCAATAATAACATCATCAATTAATTCTGTCGCAAATAAATGCTTCGCCTGTGTTGTCATTGGTAGTTCACGATGCTGTTCTAACGTACATAATCCTTCTGTTACGGGCCAAGGTCCATATGTTGCATCAAATGATGAAATAAAAGCAGCCGTTCTCATACCGTAATCTTTAAATTGTTTCGAGCATGTAATGAAATGATCGTATGATAATCCAGAATAACGATGCGGATAAAAATTATGGCAACCAATTAAATTTTCACGATTTGGTCTATGGCTCATAATATTATCTACATACTTCGTACCGTTACTCATATTAATATCAATTTTTAAGCCATACGGATTGTAAGTCATAATTGATTCTTCTAATCCTGAGAAACCAACATCTAAACGAATACCGTACGCACCTAGTTCATGGAAGAATGATAAATCATTATACGAAATACCTAGTTGTTCAAAAACAGCTGGACTAATATCAACTAATACTTGGAACCCTAATGCATTTGCATGAGAGATCGTTTCTTTAAACTCTTCTATAATTTTCTCTTTTTCTCCATCTACAGACAATAAGCATGTGAATACACGTGTAAATCCGTATTTACTTGCTAATGTTAAATATTCCTTATCTTTCTCTACTGTTGAATGTTCTGGATAAATAGAAATACCTAATCGTCTCATATGTACACGCCTCTTTCTTCATTGTTTTGTAAACCTTTTCAAATATATGTAGTGAAAAAGTATATATCCCCTTCTCATTCACTACTTTTTGAATCCGCTTTCTTTAAAGAAAAAATAATTTCTATCATTCATAACAACTACAAGTCTATACATCTATACTTTACAACTTTTTTTCATAGTTGTGTAGCTTTTACACAAATTTGTCAGTTTTTTACCTCGAAAATTGTTGTACGTTTTCAAGGCACCTTCCTTGACTGTTACATTGGCCAATACATATACTCGAAAGAAAAGAGAAATTTTTTATATAGGGGATGAATACATGGGAGAAGCAATACTCGTAAAACGAGAACCGTTATGGACAAAAGAATTTGTCGCGCTAATTCTAGCAAACTTATGTATGTTTTTAGGGTTTCAAATGTTAATTCCTACTTTACCCGTTTATGTGAAAGAAATTGGAGGTACAAGTTCCAATATCGGATTCGTTGTCGGCATGTTTACTGTTGCGGCACTTTTTGTTAGACCGCTAACTGGAAATGCCTTGCAAAAATTCAGCAAAAAAATCATTTTAATGATTGGTACTGCTATTTGTTTACTCGCTATGGGTAGTTACCTTTTCGCTTCAACTGTTTTCCTATTGCTTGCCGTTCGAATTTTACACGGAGCTGGTTTTGGTATTACAACGACTACATATGGAACTGTCGTTTCAGATTTAATTCCGCAAGCTCGCCGTGGTGAAGGCATGGGATATTTCGGTCTTTCTGGAACGATTGCAATGGCGCTCGGTCCACTTATCGGACTTTGGCTTATGCAAACATATAACTTCACGATTCTTTTTTTATGTGCACTTTCCTGTACAATTGTTTCATTAATATTAACGAAACTACTTCAAATCAAAAAATCGCCGCAATCACCACAGCAAACATCTGGTACCTTCCTTGATGGATTTATTGAACGTAAAGCTTTACTTCCTTCATTATTAATATTATGTATTACATTAATGTACGGAGGAATCGGGAGCTTTATTACATTATTTGCTACGGAAGTCGGAATTGCTGATATAAGCCTCTTCTTCTTATTTAATGCACTTGCAATCGCCGTCACTCGGCCGTTTTCTGGAAAATTATATGATGCGAAAGGTCATACATTCGTTATTATTCCAGGAGTTATTATTACGTTTACAGGTATTATTTTATTGTCGTATACAACTACAATTCCAAGTTTAATTATTGCGGCAGCATGCTACGGAAGTGGATTTGGAGCGATTCAACCTGCTCTACAAGCATGGATGATCGACCGAGTAGCACCTCACCGCCGAGGAGTTGCAACAGCTACATTCTTCTCAGCATTTGACCTAGGAATTGGTGCTGGCGCGATTATTTTTGGATTCATTGCACATTTTACAAACTATGCAACTGTATATCGTTATTCCTCTCTACTACTTATTGCTTTCCTGTTTATTTACATCACAAGTGTAAGAAAACAAAAGCACGGAAATAAAAACAGAGAAAAAGCGGCTGGATAATTCCAGTGGCTTTTTTCGTATTTTTGATGTTATAAAACTACATGCATTTTCCTACATATTTTATTAACTTTCATCAAAAAATATACGATGAACTCGCAGACGCTTTCCTTCATATTCAACCGAAAAATAGCATTCTAAAAAGTGTGATTTCTTTACAAAATTAAGATTTATACAAGATAAAAACCAATAAAATACAGCCATTTCTTTAAGGAATTGCAAACTTTTCTTCCCTTTGTAAATTTAGTGTAAATTTTACTGATAAACCGTTTACAGTGCCTCAAGGTTCAGTTAATAATTACATCGTACATGAAATTTAAGGAGTGGAATGCGTGGAATATAATGTTCAAGATATGATCTTCCAGTTCATTGGTGGATTAGGTATTTTCTTATTCGGGATTAAATACATGGGCGATGGACTGCAACAAGCGGCTGGAGATCGTCTTCGCGATATTCTAGATCGCTTTACAACAAACCCACTGATGGGTGTACTAGCAGGTATGCTAGTTACTGTATTAATCCAATCAAGTTCAGGAACAACCGCTTTAACAGTCGGACTCGTAAGTGCTGGATTTATGACATTAAGACAAGCAATCGGTGTTATTATGGGTGCGAACATCGGTACGACAGTTACTGCATTTATTATCGGAATTAAAATCGGAGAATATGCTCTTCCAATTATGGCAGTTGGAGCTATCTTACTATTCTTCTTTAAAAATAAAAAAGTACATTCTTTAGGTCAAGTTATATTCGGTTTTGGTATGTTATTCTTCGGTTTAGAACTAATGAGCACAGGTATGAAGCCTCTTCGTTCTTTAGAGTCATTCCAGGAATTAACAGTTAGCATGAGTGATAATCCAATTTTAGGTATTGTTGTTGGTACAGTCTTCACTTTAATTGTACAAAGTTCAAGTGCAACAATCGGTATTTTACAAGAGCTATTCGGTCAAGGTGCAATCGATTTACAAGCTGCCCTTCCTGTATTATTCGGTGATAATATCGGTACAACAATTACAGCAGTATTAGCAGCAATCGGTACTTCAATTGCTGCAAGACGTGCGGCATTAGTTCACGTTATCTTTAATATTGTCGGTACAATCATCTTTACGATTTTATTAATACCTTTTACAAATTTAATTCAATATTTCCAAACGTCATTAAACTTAAATCCAGAAATGACAATTGCATTTGCACATGGAACATTTAACGTAACGAACACTATTGTTCAATTCCCATTCATCGCTGTATTAGCATGGATTGTAACGAAAATTATTCGTGGTGAAGATGCTGCTATTGATTTCAAACCGCAACATTTAAATCCAATCTTCATTGAACAATCTCCAGCTATTGCTTTAACAGAAGCACAAAAAGAAATTATTCGTATGGCTGAGTTTTCATTACATGGATTAAAAGAAGCAAACCAATTTTTAAACACACAAGATAAAAAACACGCTGACATGGCTACTCAATTAGAAGGAGCTATTAACAATTTAGATAAAAAGATTACCGAGTATTTAGTTTTACTATCAGAAAAACCACTTTCACCGACAGACTCTGAGAAGCATTCAGTTCTAGCAGGTGTTGTTGGAGATATTGAACGTGTCGGTGATCATGTAGAAAACCTTGTAGAACTTGTAGATTTCCAAATTTCAAACCGTGTTTCCCTATCAGACGAGGCACTAACTGAACTAAATGAAATGCTTGAGTTAACGATTTCAACATTACAAGACGCAGTTGAAGCTTTAACAAACTTCGATACTGAACTAGCTCAAACTGTTATTGCAAAAGAACGTAAAATCGATCAAATGGAACGTGTTCTTCGTAAACGTCACGTATTACGTCTGAACGAACGTAGCTGTTCAGGTGATGCAAGTATCATCTTCGTTGATATGGTAAGTAACTTAGAGCGTATTGGCGATCACGCTGTAAATATCGCTGATGGTGTTTTAGGTGAACAAGGTAAAGTCAATTTAAAACAATCATTATAATAAAAAAGAGACGCTAACGTGAGCGTCTCTTTTTTCATTTCATATTTACAACCGTTCTTCCTTTTAACTTTCCTTGCAATATAAGTGTAAACTTCTCATCTAATTCTTCTAATGCACATTCTTCTGTATAAGATCGCAACTCTTTATTTCCCCATTCATTGGCTAGGAGCGTCCACACATCTCTTCTCACATCCACTGGGCATTGCACTGAATCTATCCCTAACAGGCTGATACCTCGTAAAATAAACGGATATACCGTTGTTTGTAATTGCTGGCCTGCCACATTACCGCATGTCGTTACGCACCCGCCATACTTTACCGTTTTTAAAGCGGTTTCTAACATATGTCCACCTACAGTATCGATAACCCCGGCGTATATTCCTTTTAACATTGGTCTTCCTGATTCATCATTCAATTCCGCGCGATGCATCACTTTTTTCGCTCCTAGACGTAGTAGCATCTGTTCCTCTTCCATTTTTCCTGTCGCTCCTACTACGCTAAACCCTAACTTACTTAAAATACTAACAGCTACACTTCCTACACCGCCTGTAGCACCCGTTACTAAAACATCGCCCATACTAGGCGTTACTCCTGCTCTAATAAGCTTATATACTGATAAAGCGGCTGTAAAACCTGCCGTCCCGTACATCATACTTTCCTTTAATGACAGTCCTTCTGGTAAAGGCACGACCCAAGATGATGGCACGCGAATATATTCTCCGAAACCACCAGAGGTATTCATACCTAAGTCATATCCCGTTACAATAACTTGATCTCCTACCTTAAAAGAGTTATCTTCACTACTCACAACTTCTCCTGTGGCATCGATTCCTGGCGTATGAGGATATGTTCTCGTCACACCTTTATTTCCAGTAGCCGAAAGGGCATCTTTATAATTTAAGGAAGAATAATGAACCCTTATTAGCACATCTCCTTCTGGTAAACTACTTACTTCTCTTTCAACAACTTTTCTTTCAAACTGATGATTTTCCGCTTCGTTCACAACGATTGCTCGGAATGATGTATGATTCATTATGCCCTCTCCTTTATCCGTAAATTTCTTCTTTATTATATAGAAGAAATAATTAAACCTACTCATTTCTTCATGGCTATATTTCAACAAATCTTACTTCTCTATTACTTTCTCACAATACATATTTTCATTTCCACTAAAACAACTTATACTTATTCTACATCTCAAAAATAAAATATAAAAAATCTGACTTTTTATAAATAAATTGAATTTTTACGAAATGTAAATGTTTTGTAATGTTTTTTTTCGTCAAATTTCATTATAATAAGTGGATATGAGTGTCGTATTTCAATCCAAATGAAGGAGTACAGGAAATGGAGCAAAACCCATCTTTGCAAGAAAATACACGCAGTAAACCGAAAAAAAGTAAGAAAAAAACAAAAATTATTATAAGCGTTATTCTATTCTTTTTAATAGTAGGTGGCGGTTATACTTGGTTTTTAGTAAATAAAGCATCTTCTGCTGTTCGAAATGCCGCACACGATTTAGCACGCGGTGATAAATCTGATTTACGTGATAAAGTTGTAAAACCTATTACAAACAATGTCTCTGTCTTAATCATGGGCGTTGATGAAAGCGATGTCCGTGGGAAAGAATATGGTGAAGCTATAAGAACGGATGCACTATTACTTGCAACGTTTAATAAAGATAGCAAAACTGTAAAACTATTAAGTATTCCACGAGATACATATACGTATATTCCAGTGGAAAAGAAAAAAGATAAAATTACACACGCTCATGCATACGGTTCTACTAAAAACGGAAAAGATGGTGGACCACAAGCAAGTATTGATGCAGTTGAAAAATTACTAAATGTTCCTGTTGATTACTTTGTAAAGTTTAACTTCAAATCATTTATGAAAATTGTCGACGATTTAGGCGGCATTGAAGTTGACGTACCAGTTGAATTTACGGAACAAGATAGTAATGATAATGCTGATGCAATTCACCTGAAGAAAGGTGTTCAAAAGCTAAATAGTGAAGAAGCTCTTGCTCTTGCTAGAACACGCCACATCGATAGTGATGCAATGCGTGGGCAACGTCAACAGCTCGTTATTGAAGCAATTTTAAAGAAACTAACAAGCGTTGGATCTGTAACAAAAGTTGGTAACATCATTGATGATATTAACGGACAATTCGTTACAAACTTAACATTCGATGATATGCTTTCATTCTATAAGTACGGATCGGATTCAGAAATAGAAAAATTACAAATTCAAGGCGAAGACTGCTACATGGCAAAAGGTGATGATACTTGTAGCCAATCTGCTGGTGGCGGCCGAACGTATTACTACAATCCAGATAAAAAAGAATTAGCAAAAGTTACAAACGATCTTCGTACTCATCTTGGATTACCTGCATATACAAAAACAGACTCTGATTCGAAAAAAACAAGTACAGAGAAAACAAAAGAATCTAAGTCTGAAAATACAAGTGAACGCGAATCAAGTAACAATGCATCAAAAAATAGCAATGAAGACAAAGAAACATCGTCTAACGACAATGAATAAAAAAGAAGCAGTTCTCTATGGAGGTAGAGTACTGCTTCTTTTTATTGCTTCACAATTAAAAATCAGAACTTTCTAACTATCTTTTTTAATATTTTTAAATTATAATAAATAGTAGCAATCTATTCCAATTATCAGGGGGCTCATACATATGAAAGCTGCAGTAAAACATAACATCTCAGATTTTAAGGACTACTTAAAGTCAAACGATATATACATGGAAGAAAATATAGATGAAAATGATGGTTCTGTTCATTTTTCAGTAGGGTTAGAGACAGAAGCTGGCGCAAAAATTCAACTGATCGCTGCTTTCCAAAACGAACATCCTACTGTAGATATATACTGCTTCAATGTTGCTCACGTACCTGATGCAACAGCAACAAATGATATTTTGCATGTTATTAATGAATTAAACACATCTTATCGATTTGCAAAATTTACATTAAACAAGCAAAATGCAATTGATATTTCAACATCTCTTGCATTCTCAGAACCAAATTTCAATCCAGCACTTGTCTTTGAACATACGAGAATGCTATATAAATTAGCAAATGACGAATATAAAAACTTAATGAAAGTGATTTGGGCATAAATAAAAGGATGGGCTGCAAGCAGCACCATCCTTTTATTTCGATAACATATCAATCCACATCTTAACAGCAGTACCTACAATCAAAATCGATAACATATATTGTAGTGCTTTTTGATTGATCCTTTTCCCAACTCGCGCTCCAAGCGGCGCAGCAAAGATACTTGCAATCGCAATAATAAGAGCTGGCATTACAACTACTTGCCCAGTTACTACTTTTCCAGTTGTAATCCCTACTGAGGAAATAAACGTAATAGCGATAGATGTCGCTATTGTTGTACGTATCGGTAACTTTAAAATAACTAACATAATCGGAACTAAAAGGAACGAACCTCCAGCACCTATAATGCCTGATGTGCCTCCTACAATAAATGCTAACAAGCTTGCTAACCATTTATTATATTTCACTTCATCACCATTATTTCGTTTCGGTACGAACATCATAATAGCAGCAATTGTTGCTAACGCTGCATAAACAACATTGACCGTATGTTCCGCTAATACGTTAGCACCAAAACTCCCTATGAAACTTCCTATTAATATACTAGCTCCCATATACACAACTAGTGTTTTATCCATATCATTACTTTTCCGATAGGCCCATGCCCCTGCAAAAGTTGCAAAGAATACTTGCACCGCTGTAATACCACTTACTTCATGTGCAGTATAGCCAGTAAATCCTAGCAATACCGGAATGTATAAGATCATCGGATAATTAATAATCGCACCGCCAATTCCAACCATTCCTGATATAAACGATCCTATAAACCCAATTATAAAAAGTAATACGACTAAACTCACCTTATATCCCCCGCCTTCTAAAAAGAAGGTGATTTAAATGAATAAGTTCACATTCCCGTCCGAAGCATCTGCTAAATAAGCTCCTACTCCTGCAAACTCTACCCCTTCCATAATCTCTTCCTCTTTTAACCCTAATAAATCTACTGTCATTTGACAAGCTACAAGTTTAATCCCCTGTTCTTTCGCCAAATCAATTAAATCTGGTAAAGGCATCGCATTATGTTTTTTCATAATACCTTTAATCATCTTTGGTCCCATACCAGCAAAATTCATTTTTGATAATCCCATCTTATCAGCACCGCGGGGCATCATTTTTCCAAATACTTTTTCTATGAAAGTTTTCTTTATCTTCACAGGTTCATCTTTCCTTAAAGCATTTAATCCCCAGAAAGTATGAAAAATAGTCACCTCTTGATCATACGCCGCTGCACCATTTGCAATAATATAAGCAGCCATCGCTTTATCGTAATCTCCGCTAAATAAAACGATTGTTGTTTTCTTCTGTTGTTCCATGTTGTTCTCCCTCCAATTACCTATAGGGGTATTTTTATTGTTATAAAAAATCGTTTCGCCCTATTCTACTTTCCCTTCCCACGCTAACATACCACCTACCATATTAATGACTCGAAAACCGTAACCTTCTAAAAATTGCACAGCTCTTGCACTTCTCCCGCCAGAGCGACAAACGATAATATATTCTTTCTTTTTATCTAACTCATGCATACGAAATTCTAACAGTCCTAGTGGAATGTTACAGGCTTCTGGAATTTTCCCCTCGGCGACTTCCTCTACTTCACGTACGTCTACGATATTTACTGCTTCTTTACGTAACAATTTTTCTTCTAATTCTTTTGCTGTCATTTCTTTCATTTTACATTTCCTCCTCACAAACCATTCATGCCGCCTGAAACATTGATAACGTGCTGAAATCCTAATTTTTTTAATAATTTTGCAGCCTGCTTACTTCTCATCCCGCTCTGACAAATAACGATTACTTCCTTATTCTTATCTAATTGATTCGCCTTGCTAGCTAGCTCATTTAGCGGGATATTTTGAAATTCTTTCATATGATTCCCTCTATATTCACCTACTGTACGAACATCGATAAATTGTTTATTCTTTTGCCCCATCATACGTTTTAATTCTTTCCCTGAAATATTTCTTACTCCTCTAACTGGTAAGAAGCGAGAAATAATAAACCACGATACAAGTACAATTAAGACTACATTCAAGATTGTCTTTACATCCATAAAGCTATTTAAACTCCTTCTGTGCTTTTTTCCCATCCAAATATATACTATAACTTTGAATATGGAACCCCTTCTTTCTTAAAAAGCGGATACTTAAATTCCGATCCACTTTATTATGAACAATAAGATGCAAAGGCTTATTTGGTATTTCATGATAATACCGTTTTAAATACGCATATGGTATACACATAATTCTAGAATTGTTATCACTGTCGCTCTCTGTATAATTTCGTACATCTACAATAACACTTTCCATTTTCCTTACTTGTTCTAACGAAATAGATGCAACATTTAAAACGGGAATGTAACGTTTTACTAAACTTCCCAGCGCCAATACTATTAGGGGTATAACTATATAAAACATATATGATTATCCTCTTTACTTTCAATAATAAGCAGATGATTTGCTCCTCCGCCTATTATTGAAATGCTATGCTTTCTTGATCCAGAACTTTAATTCACCATCTTCTTCCGTGTGTTTTAACACTTCATGACCGCCTGTTTGTGACCATGCTGGAATATCTTTAATCGCACCTTTATCTGTTGTGTGTACTTCTAGCACTTCTCCTGATTGTAATGCTTCCATTGCCTTCTTTGTTTTTACAATTGGCATTGGACACGCTAATCCTTTTACATCTAATACTTGCTTTACATTCATCTCATATACCTCCTGTTTTTATAATTAAGCTTTCTTAATCCAGAACTTTAATTCGCCATCTTCTTCTGTATGCTTTAACACTTCATGACCACCTTTTTGTGACCATGCTGGAATATCTTTAATCGCACCTTTATCTGTTACGTGTACTTCTAATACTTCCCCCGATTGTAATGCTTCCATTGCCTTCTTCGTTCTTACAATCGGCATTGGACATGCTAATCCTTTCGCATCTAATACTTCTTTCACTTTCATCTTATATACCTCCTGTTTTTATTTCATTTGAAGCCAAATTAATTATGAACTGCACAACGATTGGGACCAATCTCCATTTCACGCTCTTCATCCACACTCGGATGGATTTTACCCATATTCGTTTGACGAATTTCTTCGTAAGCATTCGGCTGAGGTGGTAAATTCTCCGTTACAACTTTACGAAACTCTCCCTCATCCTCAATGTTGAGTCCTGCATTATACGCAAATAAATCGTTTAACTTTGCGCTCACAACACCATTCTCATCCATTTCACTTATTTTTGAATAATGAGCTGGTAACACGATTAATTGTTGAGATAGTACTTTATATCGGTTATATAGAGTTTCTCGTAAATCACTCACCCAATCTTCAGCCTTTCCAGCAAGATCTGGACGCCCGATTGAATCAACAAATAAAATATCACCTGATAATAAATAGGAATCATCTACAATAAATGATGTACTTCCAATCGTATGCCCCGGTGAGTATAATGCATCAATTTCAATTTTAGTACCCCCCACCGTAATGATAGATCCTTCAACGAGCGGCTTATATGAGAAAACAACTTCCTCCGCATCTTTTGGCGGTAACCAATACGTACCACCTACTTTTTCAGCTAACTTACGTCCACCCGAAATATGGTCTGCATGTAAATGTGTATCCATTACATTCGTAATCATAACGCCATGCTCTTTCGCAAACTCTTCATATGCTTCAACTGTTCTGACTGCATCAATAACTGCTGCTTCACCATTTGAAACGACCATATAAGATAAACAACCTTTTCCAAGGCGATTAAATTGATATATACTTCCTCCGCCCTGTACATCTCCTACTTTTAGCGGCTTCACATATTCACTCCAAGCTTTCATACCGCCAGCTAAATAATAAATATTTTCTAATCCGGCCTCTGTTAATTGCTCTGCCACAAATATAGAAGATCCTTCTTTTGCACATACTACTAAAACATCTTTACCCTTAGGTAATTCACTTACAATATGATCTACACCATCTAGCAAATCAAAATACGGTTTATTTATAGATGAGATTTGTTTACCTTCAATTTTCCAATCTTCATAATCCGTCTCATTACGAACATCTAAAATAAACAACTCTCCGAATAAAACTTTCTCTGCAACATCTTTTGCTTGTAATGATTTAACGCTCATCTTTTTACCCCCTATGGTATATTTTTATTTAAAAAAATTTAATTCTCTCTATTTCCTTGCCACTCTACCATACCTGGAATGACATTTTTCACATTTGTATAACCTTTCTCTTTCAACATTTGGCAAGCTACATCACTACGGTTACCAGTTCGGCAAACAACATAAATTCGCTTCGTCTTATCTAACCTTGCGCTTTCTAGTTCACCTAATGGCACCGAAATAGCAGATGGAATATGACCAAAGGCGAATTCCGCCGCTTCTCGAACATCTAATACAATACACTCTTCATCACTTAATAATATCTCTTCCAACTCTGCATTCGTAATTGTATGAGGATACTTTGCTACTTCATTCACTTCATGCTCATGCGCTTTCCTAACGTAATGCATCAAAACATCGCCCTCTTGTTTCGTCCCGATATATTGATGCCCTACTTTATTCGCCCAGCTTTGTATGTCTACTGTAGACCCTTTATCTGTTGCCTTAATTTCAATCACTTGTCCTGATGCCAATCCTTCTATCGCCTTCTTCGTTTTCACAATCGGCATCGGACAAGCTAACCCTTTACAATCTAAACTCATATCCACTTTTATACTCATAGTCGATTCCTCCACAACTCATATACATATACCTGTAGGGGTATGTTAAAATGTTTTTGAAAATCTGTCAACAATTACGTTTGACAGATTATCGGCTTTTTACAAGTAATTGAACAGCTTCTTTAATTAACTCTTCATTTGAACCATTACCACTTTCAAACTGTTCACGCAAACATTGCTCTAAATTCGTTCCAACAACAAGTCCAATTGTACGATCAAGTGCAGAACGAGATGCCGTTAACTGTGTAATAACCTCTCGGCAATCTTTTCCTTCTTCCATCATACGAAGCACACCACGAACTTGCCCTTCAATACGCTTTAATCTATTTTTCATGTCTTGATTATATTCCATTGTATAATCACCTCATTACCATTATGTCACTATTTATAACCTATGACAATATATTATACCCTATAGGGTATTTTGTAAACCCCTATTTTTAATTTTCACCTTATACATTCACAAAACAGAAAGTGAAACCTTAATCTATAAGCTTTCATCTTCCACCAAATTTTGAAGTGGAAGATGAAAAAATATCAATATACAACACGTTCTGGTACTATCGTTCCATACAATTTAAAACCACCATCTACATTCTTTACCTTGTATCCTTTTTCCATTAACATGCGTGCTGCAACATACCCTCTCATACCAAGTTGACAAGTAATATATATTTCTTTATCCACTGGCACTTCATCCAAACGATCACGTAATTCATCTAAAGGAATATTAATAGAACCTTTAATCATTCCCTGTTTTAGTTCATTAGGCTCTCGAACATCAATAAGATACCCACCATTTTCAACAATACGATCTATTTCATACCATTGTACTGTATCCACAAAACCATCCACTATATTACTTGCCGCATACCCTACCATGTTTACCGGATCTTTTGCAGAAGAATAAGGCGGTGCATATGATAATTCTAAATCTGGCAAATCAATTACAGTTAAATTCGCTTTTATTGCCGTTGCGATAACATCCATACGCTTATCTACACCGTCACGCCCTAACGCCTGTGCCCCGTAAATTTTTCCGCTTTCTTTATTAAAAATTAACTTTATTAGTACTGGCGTAGCATTCGGATAATATCCAGCATGAGAATTTGCCTGCACATGAACTACCTCATAGGGTATATTTAATCGTTTTAATATTTTCTCATTTACTCCCGTCGAAGCAACTGTTAAATCGAAAACTTTAGCTACAGAAGTTCCTAGCGTACCTTTATATAAAGAATCGGTATGACCATGAATAATATCAGCTAACATGCGACCTTGACGATTAGCCGGCCACGCTAAAGGAATCATCGTTTCTGTTTCTGTAACAAAATCTTTTACTTCAATCGCATCACCAATTGCATATACATGTGGATCCGATGTTTGAAATTTCTCATTTACTTTTATCGTCCCTCTAACTCCTAGTGCTAATCCTGCATCCTTCGCTAAACTACTCTCTGGTTGTACACCAATTGCTAAAATAATCATATCTGTCTCTATAATTGAACCACTTTTTAAACGTACAACAGTCCCGCTCTCTTCTAATGCATCTACACCATCTTCAAAAACAAGCTCAACATCGTGATTTTTCATATGTTCATGCACATATGCTGCCATTTCATAATCGATTGGTGGCATCACTTGATTCGCCATCTCTACAAGAGTAACCTCAATCCCGCGTTCTCTTAAATTCTCAACCATTTCCACTCCAATAAATCCGCCACCAATAACCGTCGCATGACGTGGTTTCTTCTCATCAATATACGCTTTAATACGATCTGTATCAGGTACATTTCGTAACGTAAACAACGCCTTCGCTTCTTCAATGCCCGGAATAGGTGGAACAATTGGTTTCGCCCCTGGTGAAAGAATTAACACATCATATTCCTCGTTATATGTTTCATTTGTCGTTACATTCTTTATCGTAATTGTTTTCTCTTCTTTATTAATCTTTACCACTTCACTCAATACACGTATATCTAAATTAAAACGCTTAGACATCTGTTCAACAGTTTGTACTAATAATTTTTGTCTTTCTATAATTACGCCGCCAATATAGTATGGCAATCCACAGTTTGCAAATGAAATATATTCACCGCGCTCCACCATAATAATTTCATCTTCTTCACTTAAACGACGAAGTCTTGCAGCTACTGATGCTCCGCCGGCAACTCCACCTACTACAACTATTTTTCTAGACATATTTCAAACCTCCATACTATTTATTATTTAATTCCCTCATATATCATACATATAAAACCTATACCTGTATGGGTATATGATAAATTATAAAAAATTGAATTTCAATTAATATGTCTTTCTTTCACAAATTTGAAACAAAAAAGAACTTAGATCTCTCTAAGTTCTTTTACGTATAGTTCTATAGCTTTCTGTACGATTACATCTGCTGTATTTTCCTCCGGTGGCATCAATAAATTTGTAACCGGCCCATACACAACAGGGCTTAATTCCACTTCATAACCACCATATGAAATTTCTTCCTTTGTCGGCAAGTAACCAATATATCCGTTCATATATCCACCAAAGAAAGCCAATTCATTTTGAAGATTCTCTTTCACTTCTAATGCCGTTTCCGAAAAAGGTTCCATCGGTATACCTGAAAACATACCATCATTCACTTGAAACAGTTGCACTTCTAAATCAATAGTTAAATGCCGAATACCTTGCTTATATTTCTCTAAAACTATAGTAAGCCATTCATCCGTATTCACGCCCCACTGCTTCTCAGCTAACCAAGCCATGCTTCGTATCTCATCAATTTCAGGGATATTCTTCAACTTCATTTGCACCATACTCGAAATCGTTCTTACATTTACAATTGGGCTATATGTAACTGTCGGTAACATCGTTAATACATGTCCACTAAGCGTGTAAGCCATTTGTGTTAATGCTTCCTTAGAACCTCGATACTTCGCATTCACATTACCAGCAGCACCTTGAACAATCATAACAGGACAGTTTACGATCTTCTCAAGAATCTCTCTTGTCATCCCCGGATAGTCTGCTGATAATGCATCACTATCACCTTTTAAAACATTCGGATGGGCCGTACAAAATACTATAATCCCAGTTAATTCCTTCGTTTCAGCATCTTTTATTGCTAACATACCAATTCGTTTATCTACAACACCCTCTATATTTGTTCCCATCTTCGCTCTTCCATCAGATGTTCTCTCTCTTCGGTTTACTCCAATATCACCTGTCGTAACACCCCAGCCAACTTCACATCGCTTCAAGTTGTTATTCGCAGTAACAGCACCTTGCACCACATTATTTACTAAAATCGTTTTATACGACCTTACTAAAGGTTGCTCACCAACAGTTTCTGGACCAGAATGTGTATGTGTATAAACAACTGTTATTCGCTCAAATGGAACATGAAGCCTACTTGCTACTCGCTCACGAATCATATTCGTATCTTCTACTAACATTCCAATATTATCAATACTTATAAACACAGTTTTCATTTCATCTTTTTCAAATACAAAAACCGTCCCATAAATACGCTCTTCAACATTATTTATTCCTGTCTCTCTATGGTATCCAACAAAATCAATGCCAACAGGCGGCGTAATATCCACCTTGCATACCCCTACTTTGCTCATTTGAATCGCTCCATTTCTCTATGTAACTCCCTTTTTTCAAGAATAGCATATTTGACTTTGTTCCAAATAAAAAAAGAACGAACATAGCATTCTATGTCCGTTCTTCCTTCACACATACTTCCGATGCACCATCTTCCCATCATAAGAAAACACAACGCCCTTACTCTCTACAATTGACTCCATATGCACTGTTCTTCCCCACAGCTGATGAAGATATGGTAATACCTTTTCTAAGTATTTTAAATCGAGCTCGATTCCTTCGTAACTATGTTTAATGTATAATTCTCCGTTCTTTAAGTAGTCTCCATCTTCTACTACTAAGTACGGGAAACCACCATTTGTACGCATATTTACGAGTTGATCACGCACATGTTCCCACTCTTTATCTATTACTTTATATTCTTTTCCTTGGCGCTGGAATAAGTACATATCTTCTCTCATTACGAGATCTTTATTTAAGTAGTTTCTTAAGAACGATACGTCCCATTCGATTTCGCGTACTTCAAAGATTTTGTCTCGACCAGATCCTGGTTTGACGCCTCGTCGCTTCATTTCTTCTGTCGGGTTGTTGTAACGTTCTTCAATATCTTCAAACATTTTAATACCGAGGTAGTATGGATTAATACTTGTTTTGGATGGCTGTACAACCCCTGCATTTAATTTCGCAAATTCAATTGCTTCATCAGATGTTAAGTCCATTTCGCGAAGTATGCGTTGATGCCAGTATGATGCCCAGCCTTCATTCATGATTTTTGTTTCAAGCTGCGGCCAGAAATACAGCATTTCTTCTCGCATCATCGTTAATATGTCTCGCTGCCAATCTTCTAGCTCACGGCTATATTCTTCAATAAAGAGAAGTAAATCTTTTTCTGGTTGTGGTGGGATTTTCTTCTTTTTACGCACATTGGAGCGTTCCTGTTTTTTATTTCGATTATCTAAATTCCATAAATCATCGTATTGCGATACCTTTTTCTTTTCTACTTCTTCCTCTTCTAAATCATCAATACTCCACGCAAGTTTTGGACGCATAAGCGACGGATCAATATGCTCTTGAATAGCAAGTACGGCATCTAAAAATGTTTCTACCTCTTCTTTTCCGTACTTATGCTCATACGCTTTCACCCGTTCAGCTGTTGCTGACATACTTTCTACCATATCCCGCTTCGTATTTGAAAAACGAATATTATTTTTAAAGAAATCACAGTGTGCTAACACGTGCGCTACAATTAATTTATTTTGAATTAACGAGTTCGTATCTAATAAAAAGGCATAACATGGATCAGAGTTAATAACGAGTTCGTATATTTTACTAAGTCCTAAATCGTATTGTAATTTCATTCTGAAAAACTGTTTTCCAAAACTCCAATGTGAAAACCGCGTCGGCATCCCATATGCACCAAATGTATAAATAATTTCCGCTGGACATATTTCATAACGCATCGGATAAAAATCAAGCCCAAATCCAGTCGCAATTTCCGTAATTTCCGCAATCGCATATTGCAGTGCTTTATCGTCACTTGCTCTCATTATTTTCCCTCCTTACACTTTCCCTTAAGAAAGTGTATGATTGAGAACAAGCTTTCATGAGGATTGATTGCATAATAAAAAGACACCCCCGTAAAAACGAGAATGTCTCATCTATTAATCCTCAATAATCTCCATCTTCTCCGTAATCGGCGCTCGCGCTTTTCCTTCTGGTGCTTTATCGAAATAGCCAAGGTGCAGAATTCCAACGATGCGTTGACCTCTAGTTAAACCAAGTCCTTCTATAAATAATGGATTGTAGTTTAATCCACCTGACTTCCAAACACAACCTAAACCGCGTTCCCAAGCGAGAAGTTGGAAGTTTTGCATAAATGCACACGTTGCAGCGTAATCTTCGTCACGCTGAATTTGACGTGGGTCTTCATTTATATATACAACGATTTGTGCTGGCGTGCTTAAGAAACGATCAGATAAAATTTTCCCACGTTTCGCTCTTTCTTCTTCTGTGAAAGAGTTTAATACTGCGTCTACTAATTTCTTGCGACCTTCTCCAATGTATAATTTACAATTCCATGGCTCACGGTGTTTATGATTCGGTGCCCATGTTGCGTCGTTTAATAGTTCAATTAATAACTCTTTTTCTACTGCTTTATCTGTAAATGTACGAACAGAACGTCTTTCTTTAATCACATTTGCGATGGAAGTATATGTAGTCATATTTTTCTCTCCCTTATTTTTTATCTATATGTATACGTTTATTATTGATATTGATTTTCAATTTCGATTATAACCTAGTTTTTTACTATTAATCAATGTTTTATGTTGGAAAACCTGTAAAAACTTCTTTTTCTACTGTGAATAAAAAAACTTAGCTTCTTCACAAGTTTTTCACATTTTATGGAAATGATATGTGTAAAGTTTTCCACATTATCCATCTAGGAGGAGTTTATATGTACAAAAAAATCGCAGTAAGTATGTCTATGGCAACATTATTATTCGGTGCAACCGTCTTCCCTACTTTCGCCGCTACGCCAAAAGAAGTAACATTGCATCATCATAAGCCAATTTCAGAAGAAGAAATGCAGTCGCTCGAAAAACTCGGCTATAACAAACATGAAATTTGGAAAGCTGCCCACATTGCAAGAATGAGCAAAACAGAAATAAAAGACGTTTTAGCTTACTATAAGCAAAATAAATCTTGGGAGAAAACAGCCCAGCATTTCGGGGTAGATCCAAGTAAGTTGAAAAAGCATCATATGAATAAAGAAACGAAAAAGGCACTACTGCAAGAATTAGCAAATATGCAAAAATCTACACCAGACGGGCTAAAACAAAAAATGAAAGAATATAATATCGGATTACGTCAGCTCACGGTATTAACAATCATCTCTCAAAAAAGTAATACTCCCCTTGATGATGTGCTAAAAATGAAAAAAGACGGAATGGATATTAAACAAATTGCAGAAAAATTAAATGTAAAAAAAGAAGATATACGAGCAGAAATGATTAAATTAGTAAAGTCTATTAAGGAAAAGAAAACAAATTAATACGCCAAAAAGGAAGAGTTTTTCAATACTCTTCCTTTTCTTTATGAACTTTCAATTTTCAAGTATAAATTCCCGTCTTTCCCAAAAACTAACACAAGTAAATGATATATGTCAGGGGGTGTGAAAATGTTTCGTTTATTATCTAAAAAGAAAAAACAAACCATCTGTTCTATTCCAGAGTTTATCCATACTATGAAAGAATCAAGTGACTTTTCTTCTTATAACATTATAGAAGATGGCACATTATGTTTGTTTTATTATAAATCGACAGTAGAATCACTTATTATTAAACGATTCATTTTAGCACCTATAAAAGATAAATTGGACGAGATTCAACATATTGATGATATTTTAAATATTGTATCTATTGAAGACATCATCATCTCCCCTTCCATTGATGATATTCGCGAAAAATTATTAGGTGGGTATGTGTTATTACAGCTAAAAAAAGATTCAGAACAAGCAGCGTATGCACTCCTACGCGCTGAAAGTACAGTTTTAGGAACTCGTTTAGTAAATGACACGGAAAATGAATATAGCGTTATCGGTCCTAAAGTTGGTTTTGTTGAAAATGTTGATATAAATATACATTTATTACGCCGAAATATCGTAACCGAGCAATTAATTTTTAAAGAACTTAGCGTTGGTTCTATGTCAAAAACTAAAATCGTAGTTGCTTACATCGAAGGAATTACAAATGAACAGCATATTAACACTGCAACACAACGTCTACAAGATATTGATTTTGATTACCCTTTTGATGCAACTATGATTGAACAGTTTATTAGTGATAATAGTAACTCTCCATTTCCTGTTTTACTACCTACAGAGCGTTTAGATCGCTCCGTTTATGCATTACTAAATGGAGGAGTCGTCATTTTAACAGACGGTTCACCATATGCATTAGCCGGACCAGCAACATTACTCGATTTTTTCGTCTCCCCAGAAGACTATTATTTACCATGGATGGCAGGATCATTTCTTAGATTAGTTCGCTTTTTTGGAGCAGCATTCTCTCTATTTTCATCAGCTATTTATACAGCTGTACTAACGTATCACTATCAAATGATTCCAGCAGATTTACTTGGACCAATTATTTATTCTAGAGCCAACGTACCATTTCCACCTGTTTTGGAGGCACTTTTTTTAGAAATTACAATCGAATTACTGCGCGAAGCTGGGGCGCGTTTACCGACTAAAGTCGGCCAAACGATTGGTATTGTTGGCGGAATTGTAATTGGGCAAGCATCTGTTGAGGCCGCTTTAACGAGCACCATCTTATTAATTGCTGTTGCGTTGTCTGCACTAGCTTCTTTTACAACACCGACAGTAAAAATGTCCTCTACTATCCGGATATTGCGCTTCCCTCTCATCATTTTAGCTGGAGCATTTGGAGGCGTAGGACTTATCGTCGGATTTGTATTTATACTGGCTCATTTAATTCGCTTAAAATCACTTGGATCACCTTATTTATTACCTTTATACCCATTTCGCGGGTTAGGTACAGCTGAAGGACTCCTTCGTCTTCCATTTAGTCAAACTGCAGGACGTGCTTCTTTTCTAAGACCGAAAAAGAAATGGCGCTATGATCCAAACAAGGCGAAAGAAAAACGAGATGGTGAGGAAAAATGAAAAATATTTTATTATGCTTTTTTATTATCATTTTAATTTTCCAATCTGGTTGTACAGAAGCAAATATAGTCGATACACAGCGAATGATTCACGTAGGTGGTTTCGATATAATGAAAGATAAAAATTTTCGAGGGACAATTTTATATCCCGATTACACAAAAGGAGTACAATCTAAACCTGAAACTCAATCAACTCATGCAGGTACCATTGAAACGATCTCTTCCCTTCTAAACTCCAAATCGCCACATACGATCGCTGTAGGTCAAATGCGTGCCGTCCTATTTGGAAAAGTATTTGGTGAACGTGGAATTGGAGATGTTATTAACAACTTACAACGTGATCCTAACATTGGCCGAGATGTGCAACTAGCACTTGTGGATGGTTCGGCAGAAGAATTACTTAAACATGTGAAAACAAACGGATCGCTATATGTATCTGAATTACTGGAACAAAACATAAAAAACGAGACAATCCCACGAACAGCTTTACATATTTTTTTATATAACTTCTATTCATCTGGATGCGATCCATTTCTTCCTTACATTCAAGTATCAGAAGACAAATCTGCTTCCATTAAAGGATTAGCTTTTTTAAAAAAGGATAAAGTGGCTATGTATACAGATAAGAAAAGGTCTTTTTTATTTAAATTACTCATTAATCCAACGAAAAATGGGCGTTACGAAGTTCCGATACGGAAAGGTAAAAATAAAGGGTTAATTGCTACTCAAAACTTATCCGGAAAAAGTGTATGTTCCCTTTCCCAAAACGGTGATATTCCAAGGGTTAACATACACTTAAAATTAAATGGACTCATAAAAAATGCTCCCAGTTGGCTGGATTTATCAAAGAGTAAAAATGTAACTTACGTAAAAAGACATGTAGAAAGGTTGCTTGAGAAGGATTTAAATGAATTAATAAAACAATTCCAAGAAAATGAAATCGATCCAATTGGTATACGTGAAGAAATTCGTAGTCACTCAAGAAAATGGAGCATGAAACAAATTCAGGACATGTATCCTAACGTAGATGTTGCTGTCAACGTAAAGATTAATGTCGTACAATCTGGTATCGGAGAATAGTGAGGTGCTATCATGACTGGACAAGATAAAACACATACAGTTTCTCCGTATTTCACATTCCTTTTATTACACTCTCTTCAAATTGGAGTAGGTGTACTAGGATACCAAAGGATTATTGCGAAATTTGCTGGTTATGATTCTTGGATTTCTCTTATTGTCGCTGGTATTGCAACTCATATCGTATTATTTTGCATGCTGAAAATGTTAGAAAAAGATAATGATTTAATGAATATCCATACGACATGTTTCGGAAAATGGATTGGAACATTTTTTTCCGTATGCTTTGCGGCATACCTTCTATTATTTTGCCTTACTGTTCTTCGTACATATATTGAAGTTATTCAAGTTTGGGTCTTTCCTACAATTAAACCGTGGAAATTAACTTTACTATTTTTACTTGTAGCTTATTACATAATTAGAGGTGGCTTACGTTCTGTAACAGGAATATGTTTTTGGGGCGTTATTATACCGATTTTCGTCCTATTTTTCTTAGTTTTCCCAATGAAATATGCACATGTCCGTAACATTTTCCCAATTCTCACTCATTCACCTTTAGATATTCTAACTGCAGCGAAAGCATCTGCATTAGAATTTCTTGGATTCGAAGCGATTCTTATTTTTTATCCGTTTATTAAAAAAGGAAAATCATTAAATAAATGGGCACATGGCGGCATTGCTTTTACAACGATTCTATACGTAATACTTGCCATCGTTTCCCTTATGTACTACAGCCAAGGACAACTACACCATACTATTTGGCCAACATTAACGATGCTAAAAATCATTAAAGTTCCTTTTATCCAAAGGTTTGAGTACATCATTATTTTTCTATGGTATCTTATTATTTTACCTAATCTTTGTTTAACCATTTGGTCTTCTTGTTGCATTAGTAAAAGATCTTTTCACATACCGTTTAAAATCACACTGCCATTGTTTATCGCAGCCATATTTATTTCATCCTTATTTTTTACAAACCGTGAAAGTATCAACACTTTAAATACGGTATTATCTCAAGCGGGTTTATATATTGTATATGCTTACATCCCGGTATTATTTCTATTCCATTCGCTAAGATGGCGCTTCAAAAATCAATCAAAAAAATCTTCAACCGATACACCGTAATCTCTGATACAATTTGATTAATACATTTGTAAAGGGGACAAGCGAATGAAAAAGTATGTATTTTCTTTACTTGCAGTACTAAGCTTAATTCTTGCTGGATGCGGAAGTACTGGTACAAATGACCAAAAATCTTCTGAATCAAAAAAAGAAGAACATGACCACGCATCGCACACTCAGCAAGCTGACATTCAAGAGAAAACAAAAGGAGTCAACACACTTCCTACCTTCCTAGACAAGCTTGATCCACAAATGAAAGATATCTACACTGTCGCTGGACAAAATGCAGAACTATTAGATTGGATTCCATGTTATTGCGGTTGCGGTGAAAGTGTAGGACATAAAAATAATAAAAATTGTTTTATTCGTGAAATTAAAAAGAATGGTGAAGTTGTTTGGGATTCCCATGCAACGACTTGCGTCAATTGCCTAGAAATCGCAGTTGAATCTGCTTCCATGAAACAAAAAGGAAAATCAACGCTTGAAATTCGTAACTATATCGACAATAAATATAAAGAAGGCTATGGCAAACCAACACCTACGCCAATGCCAAAAGCTTAAAAAACGAGGAAACACCTCGTTTTTTTCATTCACTTTTTTTCTTAACAAATTCTTTCAAGTGTATTTCTCCTTACTTATCACACACTATATATAACTCTCGGTAAGGAGGGTACACAGTGCAAACATATAACGACTATGATAAAGCTCTCTATTACACGTATTGCTGTAATTGGGATAAATTACTCGTTCTCATGGTTCAAACGAACGATCAATTATTTTCTAAGCGTATTGAGCATTTTTTACACGCTTATCAATACAGTAAAGAACTGCCAGAAGTTGATAAACAATTGCAGCTTCTATTTCAATATATTGACCACGCATCCCAAAAGTCACATATAGAAGAAGTAGAGCAAATTCAAATGTAAACTATAGCGCTATTCTCTTCTGGAGAATAGCGCTTTTTTAAATGTTCATATCAATAAAAGTTTCCCCTTATAAAACTTTTATTGATAAACATATTTTTTCTTTCTTTTCTGTGCCACTTCATACTATAATTTAGTATGTAACTATTATAAGTGAGGTATAAAATATGGGACGAGAAAAAAAGCAAGAATATGCTTTATTTACCGCGTGGGGAGCTTCTTTTATCGCTACACTAGGAAGTCTATACTTTTCCGAAATCATGAAATTTGAACCTTGTGTCCTTTGTTGGTATCAACGTATTTTCATGTATCCATTCGTTTTATGGCTCGGTATCGCTGTAGTAAAAAAAGACTATCGTATCGCAAGTTATTCTTTACCAATCGCAAGTATTGGTGCTTGTATTTCTTTATATCACTATGCAATTCAAAAAGTCGCAGCATTTTCGGCTGCAGGGGCAGCTTGCGGCCGCGTACCATGTACGGGAGAATACATAAACTGGTTCGGCTTTGTGACGATCCCGTTTTTAGCACTTATCGGCTTTATTACAATCGCTGTTTGTAGCTTTATTGTCATCAAAAACAAATAAGGAGATGAAAGAATGAAAAAAATGCTTATATTTGGCGGTATTATTATCGTCTTATTTGCAGCAATCTTTGCTGTAACGCAAATGGAAAAGAAAAACGCATCGACAGATGAAAAAGGTTACTACTCAAATAAAATTTCTCTTGAAGATCTCAATAAAAATATAGAAGATAAAAAAGAACAAACGATTTACTTTTATCAAACCTCATGTGTTCATTGTCAAAAAGTCTCTCCTACTGTTGTCCCTTTAGCGAAAGATTTAAATGTTGATATGAAAGTAATTGATATTGAAAATTTAAACGAGCCTTGGGATAAGTACGATATTAAAGGAACACCGACAATTATTCATTTTAAAGATGGTAAAGAAGTAAGCCGTATTAGCGGCGAGCAATCAAAAGAAAAATTTAAAGAATGGTTTGAACAAACGAAAAAATAACGAGAAAAGGAAACTCCTTCTACACATGAAATGGACGTAAAATTCCAAACTAATGTATAAGGAGGGGGTTTTATGCCAGAAGTGAAATGTTCTGTTTCCAATTGCTCATTTTGGGGACAAGGTAACTTTTGTCAAGCAAGTGCAATCATTGTGCAACCAGATGCTGAAGAAACGGGTTCGAATACAAATGATTCGTATACAAGCGCAGTTTTAACAAACGAGACGCTAGAAAGTTCTGTAACAACAAGTGTAGAAACTTGTTGTCATACATTTAAACCAAAATATTAAACATAAAAAGCATACGACTAATCGTATGCTTTTTTACATTCCCCTCCAAAAATCATGCATAATAAAAAAGTACAAAATAACGAGAACGGCTGTCCCGCATAACGTAATACGCCGATATATACTCTTCTCCCCTTCTCTCGCCTTAACAAACGCCCAAATAAATCCGAAGAACAATATTAAATCAACATATGGAACATAAAACGAAAAGACGAGAAACGCATACAAATACACGATAAATAAACAGGTCGTTACTAAGAAAACTTTAAAAGCAAATTCACTTTTCATAATATAACCGCCCCCTATCTGTACTGTATTATATTCAGCCAAATACAATAGTTGCAGTTAAACCCGAAGTAGAAATAAGCTACCGTCTATCATACGGTAGCTATTACGGAACATTATATTTCCGTTTATATATATTACTTAAAGCCGAAAGAGGAATTTGCTCATAACGAATTTTTTCTCCTGTTTCATCTACTATATACAAATTGTTTCCTATATAATATATTCCATCTTTTCGTTTTGAGTACACTGCATATCTTTCATTTGGCAGTACCGTCTTCACTTTCGTTAACTGCCCATTCGGTTCTTGCCAATATATATCCACGCGGTCTACTAACGTAAGCATACCAATTTGCTCTTCTTCTACTTTACGACCATTCCAACTCACAACACGATAACCAAGCCTATTCGCTTCATATTCGGGGCTCGTATGAAAACGAGAAATAATTACTTTTGTTTGTAACTGGACTCGGTCGTATAACCACTGTATATCCCTGTCATGCATGCGAATACAGCCATTTGATTCCCTACTTCCAATCGTCCATTCTCGATTTGTCCCATGAATCGCATATTCATTCTTATCTAGCCCAAGCCATCTCGTACCAAGAGGGTTATTCGGTGCACCACCAGCTATTTTTTTTCGATGATATTCTTTATTTTTAAATTTAGTTATAATACAAAAGTTACCTTCAGGCGTAGGTGTACGATCTCTTCCAGTTGTTACGGAGAATGTTTTCGTATAATTTCCATTTTCAAAAAAAGACAACTGGTTTGTCGTAAGGTTCACTAATATTAGATGATCTGTATTAGCAAAGGCACTAACCGGTAGGATGAAAAATAATAGTATGACAAAACATAATTTTTTCATCTATATCCCTCCCCTAGCGCCACTATAATAAGTGGAATTAACTTTACTTTGCTCTTATAAATGAAAACTATCCATTTACAATAACGCCCCCATTTACGTGTATCATTTGCCCGGTAACATAGGATGAATCGCCAGACGCTAAATATACGTATGCTGGTGCTAATTCATATGGTTGGCCAGGTCTTTGCATCGGAACATTGCTCCCAAACTGTGATACCTTTTTCTCATCAAAGCTTGATGGAATAAGTGGTGTCCAAATTGGTCCTGGCGCAACACCATTTACACGAATCCCTTTTTGCACTAATGATTGAGAAAGTGATCTTGTAAAAGCTACGATTGCCCCTTTCGTTGCGGAATAATCAATTAAAGTTTCATTTCCTTCGTATGCAACGATAGACGCGGTATTTATAATGACATCCCCTTGCTTTAAATGAGAAAGTGCGGCTTTCGCAACGTGAAAATAAGAAAAAATATTAATACGAAAAGTCTTTTCTAGCTGTTCTGCTGTAATATACTCTAGTCCTTGCTGCGGATATTGCTGCGCGACATTATTTACTAAAACCTGTAAACCACCCAGCTGCTGAACGGTCTCTTCTACAATATCTTTACAATGCTGTTCATCACTTAAATCACCTGGTAACAACACACACTTTACACCTTCTTGTTCCACACGTTGCTTCGTCTCATTTGCATCTCCATCTTCATCTAAATACGCAATCGCAATATTTGCACCCTCTTTCGCAAAAGCGACAGAAACAGCTCGTCCAATTCCACTATCTCCCCCTGTAATTAATACATTCTTTCCTTTTAACTTTTCGCTACCTTTATAATTTGGATCTTCAAACTGTGGTAGAGGATTCATTAATGATTCAATACCGGGTTGTTTATTTTGATGTTGCGCTGGCATTGTTACAAAGTTTTTTTGCTGCGGCATATTTTCTTTCAACTCCTTTTCCTTATAATATGTGCACAATAAAAACTGAAATTCACACATCGGTTTACGATTAATATTCGAATTTAAGACACAAAATATGAATTGTTGTAAACTTTTTATGCAAAACTATTGCAAAATAGATAAAAAACGAATATTATATATAACTGTTGTGAAAATTATTCGTAAACAGAAAGGATGTTTATATGTTTAACCTTTCAAAACATAAAACTTCTATTAAAACTGAAATTATGGCAGGTATTATTACCTTCTTAACAATGGCATATATCATTGTCGTAAACCCTGTTATCCTTGGAGATGCAGGTGTTCCATTTGAACAAGCATTTACAGCAACAATTATCGCTGCTGTTGTCGGAACATTATTTATGGCGATCTTTACAAACTTACCAATCGCAATTGCACCAGGTATGGGATTAAATGCTTACTTCTCTTACTCTGTTGTAAAAGCTCATGAAGGCATGACTTTCGCAATTGCCTTCTCTGCTGTATTCGTAGCAGGTATGATTTTAATTTTGTTATCATTCACATCTTTCCGTACAAAATTAATGGAAGCAATTCCTGAAAACTTAAAGCATGCAATTACTGCTGGTATCGGTCTTTTCATTGCCTTTATCGGTTTACGCTTAACGGGTATCGTTACAAAAAACGATGCAAACTTAGTTGGACTTGGTGATCTTCACTCTGCTCCAGTACTACTAGCATTAGCTGGACTTGGAATTACAATTGTCCTTATGTCTTTAAATGTAAATGGTGCGCTATTTATCGGCATGCTATTAACTGGTATTATCGCTTTCTTCACGGGACAATTATCATTCTCAAACGGTGTTACATCAATGCCTGGATTACCAGAAGGCATTATCGTTTCAAATCCAATTACTGCTGTTTCTGATGTAATTAACTACGGATTGTATGGCGTTGTATTTTCATTCTTCCTTGTTACCTTATTCGATACAACAGGTACATTACTTGGCGTTGCTCAACAAGGTGGATTTATGAAAGACGGAAAGCTTCCAAAAGCAGGACGAGCTCTTCTATCTGATTCATTCTCAGCAACAATCGGTTCTATGTTCGGAACAACACCATCAACAGCTTACATTGAATCTTCTGCTGGTGTTGCAGCTGGTGGTCGTACTGGTTTAACAACAGTTACAGTAGCTGTTCTATTCGCTCTAGCAGCATTCTTCGGACCATTAGTAAGTGCTGTTTCTGGTGTATCAGCTATTACTGCACCGTCATTAATTATTGTTGGTAGTCTTATGATGGGCTCAGTTCGTCACATCGATTGGGACGCATTTGATGAAGCATTCCCAGCATTTTTAGTAATCTTAAGCATGCCACTTACATCAAGTATCGCAACAGGTATCGCTCTTGGATTTATTTCATACCCACTTATGAAAGTGGCAAAAGGTAAATTCCGTTCTGTTCACCCACTTGTATATGTATTTGGAATTTTATTTGCTTATCAATTGATATTCTTACCACACTAAAAAAGTAGAGCATCGGATTTCGATGCTCTACTTTTCTTTTATAACAATCATTCAAACTATAACGGTCCCTCCAAAATATGAAGGAGCTTATAACATTTTAATATTTCTCTTCTACCTGTAATTCTTTACTATACTTCTGAATGAAAACTGAAGAAATAACCATTACCAGCCCTACACTCAACCCAATAAGCTGATCCAATAGCATTTCATCATGAATGAACCAGCGCAGTAAAAATACCCCACCAAAAATAAGCATCATAGTAAATCCAGTATGTCTAAGTCCTTTATATACATTTTCCATATGTATCACCTCTCCACATACCTTTTATCCATATTATACCATAACCTAAAAACGTGTATAACCAACATTCGGCATTGAAACCAATAATAAAAAAGACTGCAGAGAACTCTACCTCCACAGCCTAATTATTATTTTTGCAAGAACGCCTGCAAATCTGCAAACTGTCTCTTTGCATCTTCATAGCCTTGCTCATATAGATGTTGTAGTTTTGCTGTATCTTTTTCCATACGATCTACTTGAAGCGGTACTTCTGGACGAATAACAAATAAATTACCCGCTTGTTCTTCTTTTTCAATGTAGTGAAGTGTTTCATTATACACTTCATAGCGATTTAACATCGTGTTAACAAGATTCGGATATTTTTTATAAGCTTTCGCAGCAACCCACCCAAATCTTGATTTTTTCTTTGCGTAACCGTGATTTCTTGTTAAAATTACGACTGATTTTTTAAATCCATCTTCCTGTGCTTTACGAACTGGAATCGGATCCGAAATCCCGCCATCTAATAATTGCTTACCTCGGTAATTTACTACTGGTGCAATGAAAGGTAATGAACTAGAAGCTTGTAATAAATTTAGTGCATCATCATTCGTTCCCTCTTTTTCAAAATAAACAGACTGTCCTGTTTCACAATCCGTCGTTCCTACAAGAAAACGCTCGGGGCTATTAAAGTATGTTTCAAAATCAAACGGCACATGCTTTTCTGGAATTTCATGAAAAATAAAATCCATATCAAATAGCTGACGTTTTCTCCATAAGTTTTTATACGATAAATATTTCGGATGTGATGCATAATCAATATTTACTGTTTTATTTCTATTTCTTTGTCTGGAAAGATACGACGCTGCATGACAAGCACCAGCTGATACACCGATTACATATGGAAAATATAAATCTTGTTCCATAAAGTATTCTAATATCCCGCCCGTATATACACCACGCATACCGCCGCCTTCTAATACTAACCCTGTATTTTCAAGCATGTTACTCTCTCCTCTATATATATTGACTCTTTAATTATTCACCATGTTAAGTATCTTTTTCTATTATATATGAGTTCTTTCAGAAATTATATTTAAAAGACTTGAGAAAACGGAATTTTTTCTTCCAATTATATTTCCAAATGATCGGAGACATCCTTTATAAACCTTTGAATAAAATCTTGTTCTTCTTTCGTATATCTATCTAAGAGTAACAGCCACTTTTCTTCAGCTTGTTTATGCAATTTATCATGAGCTTTATATATTTCATTTCCGCTTTCCGTTAAGCGAAAGAAAATTTCTTTTTGATTGTCTAACATTTGCATCTTCTCAACGAATTTCTTTTGGAACAACTTTGTACAAACTTTAGAGATTGCGCCCTTCGTCATTCCCATTTCTATCGTAATTGCCGTTACATTCATCAGACCATTCTTCCCGATACACTCGATTACATGTAACTCAGATAAAGACATACCACTTACACCTGTCTCACGAAGAAACTTCTCATTTTGTCCTTTCAAATGTTCTTCTCTTTTATGCAAAAGTGTACGAATGTCCGAAAGTATTTCCATTTGTTTCGTTGTATAATCCAATCTATTCGCCCCCTAAGTTTCCAAAGAAACAATTTAACTATATACCATTTTAAAATCATTTTTTCATATTTACAAGTTAGAAAAACATGTTAAAATAAATTTAGTTTCCAAGGAAACTAAAAAGAAGGAGGTTAACATAATGAAAAAATCCAAACTACATTTCATTTTATATGTTGTCTGTATTAGTGCCTTACTCGGTTCCTTCGCTCAAAATATTTACACACCTATCTTGCCCATGATTCAAGGTTCTTTTCATACTTCTCCTCATCTTGTAAATGTCACAGTTTCACTTTTCACATTCATTCTTGCAATTATGCAGCTCGTATATGGACCTTTAATTGATACAAAAGGGAGAAAATCTGTCCTTATCCCTAGTTTAGTCATTAGTACAATTGGTTCAATCGGATGTGCTTTTTCGGCAAACATTTATTTATTTCTCTTTTTTAGAGCTGTTCAAGCTATAGGAATAGCGGCTATACCTGTAGTTTCAGCAACGATTATTGGTGATTTGTTTGAAAGAAAAGAACGAGGAGAAGCAATGAGCCTTTATCAAATGTTACTTGCTCTTGCACCTGCGATTGGTCCCCTCATTGGTGGTTATCTCGGCAGTATAAACGGCCATGTATCCGTATTTCTCTTTTTATCTATACTTGGCATTCTCTTATTAATGATAAACATTTCACTACTTCCAGAAACAAAACCAACTGTAAGTAAGCAACCGCAATCAAAAAAGAATTACTGGTTTATCTTAAAAAATAAAACTGGATTTTCTATTACTCTTATTGGCTTTATTCAATTTTGTATTTACTTTTGCTTCCTCGTTTTTTTACCGAGCATTTCAACAAATTTATTTCACTTAACTGCAAGTGAAATTGGTCTTATGTTTGTACCGATGTCCCTTTCTATTATGTTAGGAAGTTATTGCTACAAGTTTTTGCAAAAGCGCCTCACAACAAAGCAAACTTTATTCATTACTAGTTTCTTCAATATTATATGTGTCACTTTATTCTCTTTCACATATAGCATCAATATCCCATTTATCATTATCGTTACATCATTGTACGGTTTTAGTATGGGACTTTCTATGCCAACTCACACTACTTTATTAACGGAAGAATTTGTACAAGAACGCGCAACTGCTATCGGTATGTACAACTTCATCCGCTATCTTGGTATGGGCACAGGGCCACTTATAGGTGGATTTCTTTTATTTAATCAAAATTACTTTTGGATTTTCTTCATAGGTGCAATTATGTTTCTACTCATAATCTTATATGCGATGAAAATGCTACGATTCCCTGCCACACAAAAAGCAAAATAGAGACCTACAGATGGTCTCTATTTTAAACTCTTTGATCCGCAACAATATGAATATCAATATGCTTCGTCTGTCTCATAATTTCATTCACAATCGAACCTTTTCGAATTTCTTCCCATCGCGTTCTCGCTGATTGCCCAAGTAAAATTTGCGTTACTTGTAATCTTTTTGCAACTTCAATAATAACATCCGCTGGCTTTCTCCCTTTCGCCTCTTCTAACACAAAACTCGCATCAAATTGATTCGTGAGCGACCTCCACTCTTCAATCGTTTGCTTTTTACCAGCTGAAAGAGAGTCGATATTTTCTCTTTCAACATTTAATACATACAATTCAGCATTCAACCGATCAGCCATGCGCCATCCCCGTCTTATTAATTTCTCTGCTGTTGAACTATATTGTACACAAACGAGAATTTTTTCTTTCACTCCAATTGGTTCTATCACTGCTTGACTAATCTTTTCGTCCATATCATCAGCGACTTCACGAAGCGATAATTCTCTTAGTGCTCCTAAATTATTAAGCGTAAAGAAATTTTGTAAGCTTTGCTGTATTTTTTCTTCCTTATATATCTTTCCATCTATTAGTCTTTTTCTTAACACTTCCGGCGTTGCATCGACAAGCTGAATTTCATTTGCTTTTTGTAAAATAAAATCTGGAATGCGTTCTCTTACTTTTACATTCGTAATTTGAGCTACAATATCATGAACACTTTCTAAATGTTGAATATTAAAAGCTGATAATACCGATATACCAGCCTCTAACAATTCCTGCACATCCATATAACGTTTCTTATGTTTAGAACCGGGAATATTGCTATGCGCAAGTTCATCCACAACAACGACTTGCGGTGCACGTTTTATAATTCCTTCCACATTAAGTTCATAAAATAATTTCCCTTTATAATCTATTTCTTTTAAAGGAACCTTTTCTAAATCAGCAATTGCGTCTTCCGTCTCTTTTCTCCCGTGCGTTTCAATTAAACCAATTACAATATCCGTACCGTCCTTTTTCATCTCTCTTGCATCAAGTAGCATTTTATAACTTTTTCCTACTCCTGGAGCTGCTCCTACATATAGCTTTAACTGTCCCCGATTTTGCTGACGAATATATTCTAAATATTCCTCTGGTGTTCGCCTTTGAAACGTCGGCTTATAGTCATCTGCATACAAAACATTCACAACCTTTCTTTCGAAACAACGCTACCTCAATCCATTAGATTGAGGTAGCACTGTTACTATTTCATTAGTTTCTGTAATTCTAAATTTAACTTTAAGACGTTCACGCGATCTTCTCCAAATAAACCAAGTGCCGCACCTTCTGTTTGATCTTTAATCAATTGATTAAGTTTCTCTTTCGGAATATTCGTTAATTTCGAGATACGATCCACCTGCACCGAAGCCGCTTGCGGACTAATATCCGGATCTAGCCCTGAACCTGAATTTGTCACTAAATCGATTGGCACTTCTGTAAGTGGTACAGTGGGATTTTGTTTCTTCCACTCTTCAATACTTTTCTCTACTCGTTTCTCTAAATCTGGATCAGACGGTGCATAGTTATTTGAACCAGACGCTTCTGCTTTATATTCAATACTAGAAACGCGCCCATGAAAATAACGTGGATCTGTGAAATTTTGACCGATTAATTTAGAACCAATCACTTCATTTTTATCATTATATATTAAACTTCCATCCGCGTTATCCTTCATTACTGCTTGTGCAATACCAGTAACAATAAGTGGATATACAAGTCCGCACAACACTAAAAATGTAAAAGTAATACGGATGATTGGTGATAGTATACTTTGTTTCTTCGCCATCTCTTTCCCCTCTTCCTTATATGAACAAGCCGACAATCATATCAATTACTTTAATTCCAATGAACGGTACAATCACTCCGCCAAGCCCATAAATAAGTAGGTTTCGGCCAAGTAGTGCATTCGAACTCATCGGTTTATATGCGATACCTTTCATCGCCAATGGAATGAGTAATGGAATAATAACTGCATTAAATATTAATGCTGATAAAATCGCTGACAGTGGTGATGTTAATTTCATAATGTTTAATGCTTCCATTTGCGGAATCGCAAGTGTAAACATTGCTGGAATGATTGCAAAATATTTTGCAATATCGTTTGCAATACTAAACGTCGTTAACGCACCGCGTGTCATTAACAATTGCTTACCGATTCCTACTACCTCAATAATCTTCGTTGGATTCGAATCTAAATCAATCATATTCGCTGCTTCTTTCGCAGCTGTTGTACCACTATTCATCGCTAATCCAACGTCAGCCTGCGCTAATGCCGGTGCATCATTTGTACCATCACCTGTCATCGCTACGAGTTTTCCTTTATCTTGCTCTGCTTTAATAACTGCAATTTTATCTTCTGGTTTGCACTCAGCAACAAACTCATCTACTCCTGCTTCTTTTGCAATGGTTGCTGCTGTTAATGGATTATCCCCTGTACACATAACCGTTTTAATCCCCATTTGACGCAACTGTTCAAAACGTTCACGCATACCAGGTTTTACTGTATCTTTTAAATAGATTAAACCGTAAATACGATTATTCACTGCAACTACAAGTGGTGTTCCGCCCTCTTTTGAAATGAAATCTGCTTTTTGATTTACATCTTTCGGAATTGTTCCACCTTGTGACTGAACCCATTCAATCACGCTACCGACAGCACCTTTTCTCACTTTCGTTCCGTCCTGTAAATCAACACCACTCATTCTCGTTTCTGCTTTAAATGGAACAAACTCACCTTGTTCTGCAAGTTCTCTATTATATGATATAGATTTTGCTTGCACATACTCGATAACAGATCGACCTTCTGGTGTCTCATCTAAAACTGAACTAATCGCAGCCCATTTCCCTACTTGCTCAATCGTTTCATTTCCTACAGGTAATAATGTATGAGCCATTCTGTTCCCGAAAGTAATCGTACCCGTTTTATCTAAAATAATTGTATTAATATCGCCCGCAGCTTCTACTGCTTTACCCGACATTGCTAACACATTAAACTTTGTCACGCGGTCCATCCCGGCAATACCAATCGCTGATAATAATCCACCAATTGTCGTTGGAATTAAACAAACTAACAAAGCGACAAGTACAGCTGTATCAATTTGAAATCCTAAATAATTTGTAAAAATCGGCAGCGTCACAACAACGATTAAGAAGATAAGCGTTAAACTCGTTAATACTGTATTTAAAGCAATTTCATTCGGTGTTTTTTGACGAGCAGCTCCCTCTACTAACGAAATCATTTTATCAATAAATGATTCACCAGGATTACTCGTAATGACAATCGTGATCTCATCACTTACAACCATCGTACCGCCTGTCACGGAACAAAAATCACCGCCCGCTTCTTTTATTACAGGAGCTGATTCCCCCGTAATCGCAGATTCATCGACAGACGCTAATCCTTTTATGACTTCCCCATCACTTGGAATCATTTCTCCTTGTTTTACAATAACAACATCACCTTTTCTCAGATCCGTTGCTGAAACTTGAACAATGTTCCCATTTTCTTTTACAACATTGGCAAACACATCTTTCTTCGACTGTTTTAAAGAATCGGCTTGCGCTTTCCCCCGCCCTTCCGCTAACGCTTCTGCAAAGTTAGCAAATAAAACTGTAAATAATAGAATGAGAGAAACTGTTATATTGAACCATCCTGGTATACTACTAGAACGACTTGGAAGGAACGATAAAATGAACGTAATGATAAATCCAATCTCCACAACGAACATGATCGGATTCTTTATCATGACTTTCGGATTCAATTTCGCAAAGGACTGTTTCATCGCATGTGTCACGATATCACGATCCATCGTTTTCGCTTGTCTAACCTCATCTTCTACAACATGTATTTGTGACTCATTTACTCTTTTTTCTTTTACTACTACCGGTCTCATCATTTACCCTCCATTACTTCAATGTAAGAAATTCTGCAATTGGACCGAGTACTAACATCGGGAAGAATGTTAATGCACCGACAATTACAATTGTTCCGATGAAAATGCCGCCAAATAAACTATTATCCGTACGGAACGTTCCGACTGTTTCTGGTACAACCGTCTTTTCTTTCAAAGAAGCTGCCACAGCTAGCATCGTAATTAAACTGAAATAGCGTCCTAAAAACATAACTAAACCAGTTGTAATATTCCAAAACGGTGTATTATCCGCTAACCCTTCAAATCCAGATCCGTTATTCGCAGCTGACGATGTATATTCATATACCACTTGCGTTAAACCGTGAAAACCGGAATGAGAAATAGCATCCGTTCCTACACTTGTGGAAAGAGCTAATGCTGAAAATCCTAAAATAAGCAGTGGATGAAATAGTATCGTTACCGCAATTAATTTCATTTCCTTACCTTCAATTTTCTTACCTAAAAACTCCGGTGTCCGTCCAACCATCAATCCAGATATAAAGACTGCGATAATCGCATACATAATAATGTTCACAAAGCCTGCTCCAACGCCGCCGTATACTGTATTTAACATCATATTTACGAGTGGTACTAACCCACCAATTGGTGTTAACGTATCATGCATCGTATTCACCGCTCCAGTTTCAGCAGCTGTCGTTACTGTTGCGTATAGTGAAGAAAATACTGTTCCGAACCTTACTTCTTTTCCTTCTGTACTTCCTTGTACATGCTGGATACCCATGTCGTTTAATACTGGATTTCCATGTAATTCAGATGTCGTAATTGTGATAAATCCTAGCAAGAACACCATGAATAGTGATACAAAAAGAATACGTCCTTGCTTTTTATTTCCTACCATTCGTCCATACGTAAATGGAAGTGCTGTTGGCAATAACATCATAAGCATCATTTGCAAAATATTACTCATTTGTCCTGGATTTTCGAAAGGATGTGTAGAGTTTGCTCCGAAAAATCCACCGCCGTTATTTCCAAGTTCCTTAATGGAAACGAACGATGCAACTGGCCCACGTAAAATACTTTGCTTGGCGCCATCAATCGTTTGTGCTGTAACTGCACCGTCTAATGTTTGTGGTACGCCAAATGCAACAAAGAGTAACGCCGTAATAAAAGCGATAGGAAGAAATACTCTCGTTAAAGCTCTCGTAAAATCAACGAAAAAGTTACCAAGTTCCTTTCCAGCAAGGCCTCTTATAAACGCCATTACAAGTGCTAACGTCGTTGCCGGTGCTGCAAACATTAAAAATGTAATTCCGATCAATTGTGATAAATAAGATAAACCATTTTCACCGCTATAATGCTGTAAGTTTGTATCAGCCATAAAACTGACTGCTGTATTAAAAGCGAGCGTAGGCTCCATTCCTTCAATGTGTGCTGGATTTAATGGCAATACTCCTTGCAGTCTGAAAATGAAATATACGACAACAATCATAAATCCATTTAATAAAACTAATGATAACGCGTACTGTTTCCACGTTTGATTGTATTCTTTTACACCCGTAATTTTAAAAATAATTTTTTCAAAAGGCCCGAATACTTTATCTAGCTTTTTACTACCTTGAAAGGCTTTCTCTAAATAAATTCCCGTTGGCTTTGCCACAAGAACAAACAACAGCATTGTAATAACGACTGCTACCCAGATCATAATGAATGACTCCCCCTAATTAAAACTTTTCCGGATTTAATAATGCATACACTAAGTACACCGTAATTGCTGCAACAATAATTGATAAGGCAATCATCATGATTGCTTCCCTTCTTTCACAACTTTATCTGACCAACTTGCAAGACTTGCCATCGATGCGACTAATACAACAAAAATCCCGATCATTACAACATCTAACATAATTATCCCTCTCTTTTGTAAAAAATTACCATTAAATAATCAAAAAAAGAACACTAAGCTCTACTTAGTGTTCGAAATGAACAACACAAAGTAAACCTCCTCTCTAAACGCTTACGAGGTTAGCTGTCGGATTCGGGCCTAAAGAGTAGCCCTACTTTCAAAACTGAAAGATTCACCCCAAGTGACGATGCACAAAATTGGTTCCCCCGCTCCATTTCTGGAACTCAGCGATTTTAGGTTTTTTTGGAAATTTTATGAATGATTTATGAGAGTAAATATACTCCTCTATATTTAACTTGTAAAGAGGCAAATTACCTAAAATAAGAAAATATACATCTATTTAAACGCTTACATTAAGTGTTATTAATATTCTTTCATCTGTTTTCTCGTCTTTTCTTTCTTTTTCACAGAAATGACCTTTTAAATACGAAATAAAAAGAGCGAATGACATGAAGTGCATAGCTTGTTGCACTCAGCATTCGCTCTTTTTTCATCGACTATTTATTCTCCACGCAAAAATGCGCGCAAATTTCTCCCACGAATATAAACTTGTGACAATTCTGCATGTAGCTGCTCATATTCGATAACATCTGTTTTTAAATATAAAGCATCTTTAGATGGCAATATGATATAGGGCCTTGGAAAAATAGGATCAAGTACGACCAATTCTTGAACTCGCTCTACCGATACCGCCCAACGATTCGCTATATCTCCTAATAACAACACTTTCATCTTCTTCTCCCCCGCCCTATTCAAAAAATAAAAAAGTAATATTATCACAATTCGTAAACACGACAAATGTAGCTCCAATTGTTTCATAGAGCCTCGCTGGATATCGTTTATTCCTTGTAACAACAGTAATAGGTGCCTGAAAAGAAAAGCGAATGTGTTCTGTGAAAAAACTAACGATTGGAAGCTCATCCCCTAGTAAAATTACCTTCTTAATACACTCACAAATACTAGTAAAATCCTGCTCCTTACTACAACTATACGTCCAATCAAATCCACAATCCCTAACTTCAGCTGCTATCTCTTCATTTGCTGTAAAAATAATTAACTCATGTTGAAATGCTACTAAATCTCTTAAACTATTTACCTTGCTTTCTTCTCCAACACAAATAAGTGTTAGTTCCATGTACCTCATCCTCCTTAGCATAAAAGAACTCGAATATAGATTGATATTCCCCTATACTAATCAGATCGATGAAGTGATGTATCCATCATGGCACCGCCCTCTCTCAAGACGCTTACGAAGTTAGCTGTCGGATTCGGACTTTGAGAGTAGCCCTACTTTCAAAATTGAAAGATTCACCCCTAGTGACACTTCACAAATTGGTTCCTCCGCTCCATATAATTGGACTCAGCGTATTACAAAAAATGTATTCTGGCTGATATATTACTCCTGTAATTGGAAAAAGTAAATAGAAAAAAAGCCAGTTACAAAACTGACTTTTCACTTTCTTACAAACGCATTTTATTCACTTTATATGCAAAATGATTCGTCGGTCCATGACCACTACCGATATTCAATGGCTCTTCAATTGCTATACTAATAAATTGTTTTGCTTCTTGAACTGCCTCTTCAATCGAGTAGCCCTTCGCAAGTCCTGCTGTAACTGCAGATGCAAATGTACAGCCGCTTCCGTGTGTTTGTTTCGAAGGAATTCGCTCACTTCTAAATTCAATAAACTCTTCTCCATCAAAGAGTAAATCAATTACTTCATTACCTTGATATTCAGCATGCCCGCCCTTCATAAGTACATATTTCGCACCTAATTCATGCAGTACTTTTGCAGCCTCTTTACTATCTTCAACGTTATGAATTTCTAGCCCTGTTAACACTTCTGCTTCAGGAACATTCGGTGTTATAACAGTTGCTACTGGTAATAAGTATTCTTTTAATGCTTGTACTGCTTCTTGTTGTAATAGTGATGCTCCTCCTTTTGCAATCATAACAGGATCTAGCACAATATTATTCCAGCCAAATTTCTTAATCTGTTCTGCCACAATTTGAATAATTTCACTACTAAACAACATTCCTAGTTTCACAGCATCTGGTGTTACATCCGTACCAATTGAATTCAACTGTTCCGTAATACCTTCTAATGGAACTGGATATACCCCTTGAACGCCAAGCGTGTTTTGAGCAGTAATTGCCGTAATAGCCGTCATACCATACACACCAAGCTCTTGGAATGTTTTTAAATCTGCTTGAATGCCGGCACCGCCGCCACTATCAGATCCTGCAATTGTTAAAGCTTTATTTACTTTCATCCCACTCATCCTTTTCTATCCAAAATAGCGATGATAAATTGTTTTTGCTTCGCTTATATCTTTCGTTCCATGTACAAGTACACGACCATCTTTAAAAGCAACTAATCTCTTTTCTTCCACAGAAAATGATAATAAATATGGATTTACATTTAAATCATTCACACGATCATTCAGCAGCTCTTTATATCGTTCAAAATCTATTTCCTCTTTATGAGGTGGTCTAATTTGAACTGTATTTCTCCCGCATAACACTGCTGTTTTCGATGTATTGTCTTTATTTAAATACGGATACAATGCATTCTCTCCGCACGAAGGACAATTGTGTTTACGAAGCTTTTGTACATTCATACATGAATATTCATTCTTCCACATATCAAACGATACAAGTCCATCCCGGAGTGCCTCGTAATCTTCCACTAACAATTTAAGAGCTTCTGTTACTTGATGAGAAACGACGAGAGATACAGCAGGCGATATAATGCCTGCCGTATCACATGTCGCTCCCCCAAGCGGAATTGCTTGTAACAAACATGATAAACATGGCGTTTTACTAGGAAGAATGGTGTAAGAAAGGCCGTAACTCCCTACACATGCTCCGTAAATCCATGGAATAGAATACTTTTGTGCTATATCATTCACAATGAAACGTGTTTCAAAATTATCAGTCGCATCGATTATTACATCAACATTTGTAACAAGTTCTTCTAATTCCTCAGCTGTTACATCTTGAACGAGCGCTTCTACTCTTACTTCACTATTAATCTCTTCTAGACGTTTCTTTGCCGCTACGGCCTTCGGAAGATTATTTTCTACATCACTCTCTGCATACAATTGCTGCCTTTGTAAATTACTCCAATCGACATAATCACGATCAACAATCGTTACTGTGCCAACACCCGCTCTTACAAACATTTCTGCATTTGCACTACCTAGTGCACCCGCACCAATAATGAGTACATGCTTTTCTCTTATTTTTTGCTGGCCTTCTTCTCCAATCGGAGAAAATAATTCTTGGCGAGAATATCGATTATTCAACTACGCTCATTCCTTCTAAAGGACTACTTGCCGTTGCACAACGCTTACGTGCAATACGACCTGCTTCAAATCCTAAACGGCCTGCCTCAATACTTAATTTCATTGCTTGTGCCATTTTAATAGGATCTTTTGCTCCTGATACAGCTGTATTTAATAACACGCCATCTGCTCCTAATTCCATCGCAAATGCCGCATCAGCCGGGCTACCGATACCAGCATCAACGATAACTGGTACTGTCGCTTGTTCAATAATAAAGCTCAAATTCAATGGATTTACAATACCAAGTCCTGATCCAATTGGAGATGCTCCTGGCATAATCGCATGCACGCCAAGTTCTTGTAATTTACGTGCTAATACAACATCATCAGATGTGTACGGAAGTACGATAAATCCTTCCTCTAGTAACATTTCAGATGCCTTTAACGTCTCTACCGGATCAGGTAATAACGTTCTATCATCACCAATAACTTCTACCTTTATCATGTCACAAAGCCCAGAAGCTTTTGCTAATTTTGCAATACGAACAGCTTCTTCAGCATTTTTTGCTCCGGCTGTATTCGGTAATAACGTATATTTTTTCACATCAAGTTTCTCTAATAAATTAGGCTGCTTTGCATCAAATATATCCATACGACGTACTGCGAACGTTAAAACCTCAGCCTCAGATACATCAATTGCCTTTTGCTGCACATCAAAATCAGGGAATTTTCCTGTTCCTAATAAAAGTCTAGAATGAAATGAAAATGGTCCAATGTTTAACATAATCAACCGCCTCCTACGAAAGTTACAATCTCAATTTGGTCTCCATCAAAAACAGATGTATCTGTATGATCATCTTTTTGTAAAATATCTTTATTACGCTCTACTACAACAATTCTGTTATCTAACTCTAAATGTGTAAGTAGCTCAGCTACTGTTTTCACACTCTCTGGCACTTCAATTTGATTACCATTAATTTTTAAATTCAAACTTCCATCCCCTTTCTAAACTGTTTTAGAAAGCAATGAATCTAGCAAGTGATTCTCCTGCTTTCCCTCTATTAAATCAGCCATATATTGACCAGAAACAGGACTTAATAAAATACCGTTTCGATAATGGCCCGTACAAGCATATAAACCTTTTATTTCTTCATGCTCTCCCATATAAGGAGCTTCATGATTCGATTGTGGTCTTAATCCTGCCCATGCACTTTCCCATTCAGCTTCTTTTAAAGCAGGCAATATTGTATACGCGCGCTCTAATATAGAAGTAATACTTTCCGGTTGCACAGTTTTATTGAACGTACGGGGCTTCATCGTTGCACCAATTACGTAACGTCCACCGCGCTTTGGTGCAATGTAAAATCTTTCTTGGAAAATAGGCGCCTTTAAAAGTGGTTTTCTACTTCTTACCGCTACTACTTCTCCTTTAACTGGATATGTACCCCATTCGCGGTGAAAATAACCTAGTAACTTTGTGCTCCATGAGCCACCCGCAATCACAACTTTTTCGCAAGTGATCATACCTTCGCTTGTCACAATTCCAGTCACTTTATTATTTTCAATACGAACATCAAACACTTCTGTCTGTTCATATATATCAGCACCCGAGAATGATGCGGAATGTGCGAATGCTTTCGTAAGATCTGGTGCAATAACATGACCGTCTTTCGGATAATATACAGCCCCTATAATTGACTCAGATAGATACGGCTCTTTCTCTCGCAAACGATCTCCCGCTAGAAAGTAAGAATCTTCACCGGTTTTCTGCTGCCAATCCATAATATGAAGAATTCTTTCCTTTTCCTCTTCATTTTGAGCAATGCGATAAATGCCTTTCTCTTCATACCCAATATCGATGCCTGTTTTTTCACGTAAAACTTCTGCAAGTTGTGGAAATATAGCACGGCTTTCTCTAGCAAGTTCAAATAGCGGGTCATATTCATCCCATTCTGCCTGCACCCCAAGTAAACCAGCGGCTGCTTTCGAGGCTTCAGATGCAATCTGTTGCTTCTCTACAATCGCTACTTTATGCCCTCTTTCTGCTAGAAAATGTGCAACTGAACTACCAATTACACCACCGCCAATTATCGCTACATCATACTTCTTACACATGTTTTTCCGCCCACTTTCTTATTGATTCCTTATAAGATTTCGCTTTGCTATACGGGTTACTACTACTTATAATCCCAGACATAACAGCGATACCACTGACGCCGTTAGTAAGAACATCTCCAGTGTTTTCCGGAGTGATTCCTCCAATTGCTGTAATCGGTATGGATAAACACTTTGCAATGTCTGAAATTTCTTCAAGCCCTCTCGCTGGCACACCTTTTTTACAATCTGTCGGAAATACATGACCATAAACGAGTGAATCCGCGCCATTCTTAAATGCATCGATCGCCTCTTCTAAAGAATGCACAGAATAACCGACATGCAAATAAGAAAACTTTTCTTTCACTGACCTTACATCTGCGCTTCGATACCCTAGCTGCACGCGCGGAATGTTTAATAAAATAGCAATATCAATTCGATCATTTATCACTATTTTGGATGCTGGAAAGCCCTTCTTCAAAAGACTTTCCACACCTTCATACAATTCCTTCGTACTTTTCTCACGCTCACGAATATGCAAATAATCAATTTCACTTTCAATTTGCATCGCTACATTCACTAACTCTTCGAATGACATGTGCCCATTTGAGATTACATGAAGCTCATTTTTCATATTCATTCGCCTACTTTAAAATGTTTTCGAATAACTCATCGGCCGGAACGATTTCTTTCGTCATTCCTTTATCTTTCAGCCATTTATTTTGTTTCTCCCATGACTCTTTTGAATCTGATAAAAATGGCTCATCCTTCGTTTCCATCTTCTCTAATAAAATTTTCATACTTTCTTTTTCAACTTCTGGTACAAGCGGGAAGTTTTCTTTTTCTTGATGATTTAATAAAATATTTAATGCTTCATCTGGATTTTTCTTCATGAAATCATAACCTTTTTTTGTACCACGCAAGAAAGCTTGCAACGCTTCTTTATCTTTTTTCAATGTTTTATCACCTGTTACAAATACAAGCTCATGATAATTCGGTACACCATAATCTGCTGGATTAAAGTATGCTGGTTCATGACCTTCATGACGCATAACAGGTACTTCGTGGTTAATGTATGCTCCTGTTACCGCATCCACTTTTTTCGTGATTAATGCTGGTACTAAATCAAAACCAACATCGACTACTTTCACTGTATCTGGATTACCACCAGCTTCTTTTACCATCGTTTTTAAATACATCTCACTTAAAGGTGTTCCAGAATATCCAACTGTTTTACCCTCTAAATCTTTTGGCGATTGAATGCCTGCAGACTTCAGCGATACAACATGATTTAATGGTGAACGTACGACAGCTCCAATTGATTTCACTGGAATTTGTTCATTTGCTTTTGCCATGACAACATCTGGCTGATAATATAAGCCCACTGTTACTTTTCCTGCAGCTGCTAACGTTAATGGGTCAGTAGGATTAGAAGGAAATTTAATATTCACCTTTACTCCTTCTTCTTTAAAGTAGCCTTTTTCAATTGCTGCATAAATAAAACTATGTACCGCATTTGGATACCAATCAAGCATGACCGTTATTTCTTTCTCTTTTTTACTTTTGTCCGATGCTGAATTACTCGAACATCCAGCAATCATTGCAACTAATAATGTAAACACAAAGATGCGTTTTAAAAATTTCATGAATGCTTCCTCCAACTAATAAATTTCTTTTCTAATACCGAAATAAGTACGACGAAGAAAATAGCTAATAATGATAACAATACAATGGGTGCAAATACACCCGCTCCGTCTAACTGCGTCATCATTCTCTTACTGAAATATCCTAGCCCCGCTTGTGCACCGAGCCATTCACCAATTGCCGCCCCAATTACACTAAGCGGTACTGCAATTTTTAAAGCTGAGAAAAAATAAGGAAGAGCAGACGGCAATTTTAATTTAAGAAAAACATCTTTTTTCGTTGCCCCATACGTAACTAAAAGCTCCTCCCATTCTTTTTTCGTACTGCGCAGTCCATCATACGTATTGACCGCAATTGGGAAAAACGTAATTAAAACCGTAACAACAACCTTACTCCAGATCGTATATCCAAACCATAAAACGAAAAGCGGAGCAAGCGCTGTAATAGGAATCGTTTGTGAGGCAACTAATAATGGATAAAAAGCTCTCTCCATCCAATTACTCGCATTCATTAACATCGCTAGCCCTACCCCAAGTACGATAGAAATAGCCACTCCTATTAAAACGACATATAATGTTGCAGGCAAATGAACCGTAAATAATATATCTTTTAGTTTCCATATTTTCATTACAATTGCAGACGGTGACGGTAAAATGTACATTTCATCTACAATTCTTGCGCCTACTTCCCAAAGAGCAAGTAAAATACTAGAAAGCGTAAGAGCAGGTAATAGCTCCTTCAACCGGTTCATCATACGAGTACCTGCCTTTGCAACATACTAAGGAGCTCATCTTTAAGCGCTATCACTTCAGGCTTATATAAATCTTTTCTTGTCCGATTACGATCAAGCGGTACAATCCTCTCGGTTAAAGTAGTTATCGGTTGATTTTCTACAACGAAAATTCGATTAGAAAGAAACAATGCTTCTTCCACATCATGAGTGATAAATAAAATTGTTTTTTCCCACTCTTTCCATTGTTCAAACAACCATTCTTGCAAAGATGCCTTCGTTAAAGCATCCAACGCGCTAAACGGTTCATCTAACAGCAATATCTCCCCGCCTGTTAATAAAGTTCGAATAAAGGATACGCGTTGTCTCATACCACCAGATAAATCTTTCGGATATTTTGTCTCATACCCTTGTAAGCCAAATTTATGCAATAGTTCCTTTGCCCTTATTTGTGCTTCTTTCTTCTGTACACCTTGGCACTCTAACGGTAGGGCAGCATTCTCAATAATCGTTCTCCACGGCAGGAGCATATCTTTTTGGGGCATATACCCTACAGGATGGCTCTTTGTTTCTTTCAGCTCTATCTGTCCCGTACTTACTTCTTCTAAACCTGTAATAAGGCGAAATAAAGTACTTTTCCCGCATCCACTCGGTCCGATAATACTTACAAACTCTTTATCTTGTATAGAAGCATTTAATTCATTGATGATTGGCTTCTCATCATAATGAAAAGAAACATTATGAAACTGTAGTATGTTCTTGCTCCTCAAATCCCCACATCTCCTTACGATAGGACATATCCCAGAATAAATATTCAAATCGACTGGAATATAGGAAAATCTCTTCTAATCGATCTAGCTCTTTTTCAGACTTTCCAACTGCCATTTCATTTAATAAATCGATTAACCAAATACAAAGGTTACCGTATTCTTCAGAACTATATCCTTGAATCCACTCACCAAAGAATTCATGATCCCTTGCTCCAGGAATATCATTTAAACGCTTTCCAATTTCCCAGTAGCTCCACATACATGGAAGAAGTGCTGCTATTAATTCTGCAAGTGTGCCATTTTGAGATACAGACATCATGTAATTTGTATAAGCTAGATTTTTAGCAGATGGCTTTGCAGACTCTATCTCCTCTATAGAAATTCCAAGTCTTTTTGCATATTGTTTATGAATTGTCATTTCTCCATTTAATATCCCATCAATTTGTTCAGCAAATTTCCCCATTACTTGTGGATTCGTTGCCTTTACAACACCGATCGCATATAGCTTTGCATAATCTAACAAATATAAATAATCTTGAATAATGTAATACTGAAACTTATCTTTTTCTAATGTGCCATCCCCCATACCTACAACAAATGGATGATTATGACTCATCTCCCAAACTGGTTGTACAGTTTCTAATAATCTATCGCAAAATTTCATTTCTCTATCCCCTTTCAATTTATATATCTAAATAAAAAACCACTTCTAAATAAGAAGTGGTTACAGCAAATAAAATTATAATTTATTCGTTGCTCCACTTCCCTTCGCTAGTATTACCTAGATCAGGTCTGTAAGGGTTAAGGATTATTCCTCTCTCAGCACAACAAGCACCCCTAGTGGTTTCAATATGAAATTTTCAAATAAAAAAGCCCCGTTTCTATACGCAAAGAAACGGGGACTCATTATTAGTGTCCGAATTGCTTCCCTACGCTAGCATAATCTAGATCAGGTAATAAAAAGGATCAAAGACTTAAGGTCTTACTCTCAGCTGGCAACACCAGCTCTCCTAGCAAACTATAAAATTATCACTGTCAGTATAACACCGTAATAAGACATCATCAACTTTTTTAATTTTCTCAATTGTCAACAAAATAACAAAGCCATATAATACTTATATTCTATTTTGGAAATTATTATCCTAATGAATTGGATAAAAATGAATCATTATCCTCAAAAAATTTATTTTTATATTGATTTCATATTACATTTATGTGAATACACCCACTATATTATATCTTTATACTATAATAAAATTACAACTATACAACTAGAGGAGGTCTCTATTATATGAATATGAAAGCTACTGCTTTAACAGCAACTACTGTCGCAATTGCTTCTTTACTTCCTTCTATGGGAGAAACAAATGTACAAACAGCCAACGCTGAACAATTATCTAATGTGAAAACTGGATATGTCAAAGTCGATCAAGTAGCCTTACATACAAAAGATAACACAAATAGCTCATCAATTGATACAATTCGCTTTAATACGAAAGTGAATATACTTGAAACAACTAATGACTGGTATAAAGTATCTGTTAATAATAAAGTAGGTTACGTACAAAAAGATTCTATTCTACTAAAAAACAAACTTCAATCTAATAATCAATATATCGTCAATGCCAATGCATTAAACGTTCGTTCTGAACCTAATCTAGAATCTTCAATTTTAGATGTATTACCAAATGGGAAATTCGTTACCATTCAAGAAGAACAAGGCGAGTGGTATAAAATTTTACATAATGGCAAAACAGGTTACGTACAAAAGGCATTCGTATCTAATGGTTCACAGCCTTTAGTAAAAGGCATCACAGTTCAAAATAATGCGAAATACACAGTTGCAACACCTAAACTTAATGTACGTAGCGACGCTAGTACAAGTAGCGCACTACTTGGTTCATTGCAAAATGGTACACAATTACAAGTAGTGGAAACTGTAGGAACTTGGTATAAAATTCGTTTTGGCACAGGATACGGATACGTGGCAAAACATTATGTAGTGCAAAACCAAACGCAATCACAAGCTCAAACGGCTCAACCTACTTCCATTCCAGCCGTTTTCAAATTCCCTACTCAAGGAAGAATTAGCTCAACATTTGATATGCGCTGGGAACAAATGCATTATGGTATAGATATCGCAGCTCAGGGTAATGTCTCTATCCAGGCGGCGGCGGCAGGTAAAGTCGTGAAATCATATTATTCAGCTAGCTATGGCAATGTTGTGTTCATCGCTCATCAAATAAACGGGAAATTATATACAACAGTCTATGCTCACATGAAAGATCGCACTGTACAAGCTGGTGATCAAGTACAAGCTGGACAATTAGTAGGTCATATGGGAAACACAGGTCATTCATACGGGCAACATCTTCATTTTGAATTACACAATGGAGAATGGAATTTTGAAAAAACAAATGCAGTAAACCCACTGCCATATTTAGTTAGGTAAATTGTATGCCACGCAATATCAATATACCTCTCTTAATTGAATACTTAGCCTTTTTAGGCTTAATCTGTTGCTTAGTAATTTATAATACAAATACTGTATTTTTATCTATTATCATTGCTTTTGTTGCTTTAGAAATTATGATGGAAGCTTTTCAAGTTCAACTAAAACAAAAAATTGCCCATATTTATAATGCCATCTTTCTATTAAGTGCCTTAATAACAAATATTATTAGTAATGGTTTTTATTTATCTACCGTATTTCCCGTATTCTTTATGGCTGTTTTATTAATCATAGCTAGATACATTCATGTTCCTACTAACAAAAAACACGAACAAGAAGCTTAGAAAGAGGAGACACCGTGTATCAATCTTTCAAAGATAATCCGCTAAAATATATATTGAATTTATACAAAAAAACAAATACTTTTTTTGGTATACAAGGAAGCTATACGGCACAATTTCTCCTTTATGGAATGTTATTTCTCGTCTTAATTACATTTTTCTTGCTTTACTAAATTAAAAAGGATCTCAATTATGAGATCCTTTTTAATTTATATAGAAAATGCTCTTTATCCACAAGCATATTTTTCATAAATAAAGCTAAGATTATATTTTTTCTCTAAGCTCATTCTTTGTTCATCATCACACCAATAGAACAGAATATCATGAATCGTTGCATAACGCTTATTTTTAAGAAACAGTTTAAAGAAAGATGGTAAACAGTCATGTAATTGTATAAATATATAATTGCGTAATATTTCTTCTTTATATTTAATGCCCTTACAAATATACAATAATTCTTCACAATAATATGCATGTTGTGGAACTTGGATCATTTCGAAAAATGGCACATATGATAATAACTTTCCAATAAAATGATCATATCGATCCATTATCCCTATCGTCATATGCTCCATCATATCTTTCATTACATATAAATAATCATCTACATGAGTAGTCTTGAGTGGGTCTAATCGATCTGAAATTTGAGAAAGTACAGCCCTTTGGCAAGCTAACACCGCTTGACTAGGTCCATAATACGATAGAAAGTCTGTACACTTACGATACTTTCGTAATAAATCATATGTATATAAGTCATAAACAAAAGTATTACAATACATCGCTAAACTCATCATATCACTATTTAATTGCTCTTTTGATAGTGACTTAGCTCTCTTACACATATAAAAGAATGTAAATTCTAATACTTCTTTATGAGATAATAGATGTTTACAGTCTGTTATACATTTCTCATTAAATTTAACTCTATCCCAAATTTCTACATCCCCATCAGTTAATTCACCAATACGATATTTAATAATTAAATAGTTTAAAGCCACCGCCTGCGTCAAAAGATCCCACGTTTCATATTCCAATGAAGTATGAACAAACTCAGCTAGCCCTTGAGTTACCATAAAAGTATTCGCTTCTTCATACCAACCAATTTCTTGGCATAAGCGAAGAATACGTACTAAAGTTGGAATTTCGTCTTTATGAAATTGCGGTAAATTCTTTGCTTTATTCATTCCATATACGATAAATGCCGCTAAATTTTCTTCTTTATAAAATTCTTTTTCTTTCCACACTAATATAGTTCGTTCTTTCCCTTCACCTTTTGGATGACAAGGTACAAGCAAAGAAAATAATTCAGCGAAATTATTTGGTTCTATATATGTATCTGTAACCAAATTCCAATTTGGATCGCGCTGTACAGCCTTCATATAATTCCCCTTCCCTTTTGTCTACATAGGAAATATTAATCCATTATTACATCATTAACAATAAATATTGTTATATTCGAAATCAATCATAATACTTATATCTATCAGTATATCATTTTTTATCTTATTTATAATTAGGAATGACAAATTTAAATAAACTGTCGAAATTACTCACTGTATACTTATTATATAATGGCTCAGATACATCATGCTAACATATTAGCTTAACCCTATATACTAGAATAATGTATCTGATTTTTATACGTAACGTATTCCACTAACTAAAATCTCACTTCATTCCGTATGCTCTGATATTTCACTTAAAGCAAATCCCGCTTGATCATCTGCCGATTCTTTTATAGCTAAATCTCCTAGTGCTAACATCCCAACGAGTTGACCACTCTCGACTACTGGCAATCGTCTAATTTGATACTGCGCCATTAACTCTGTAGCCTTTTCAATAGAATCGTCTGGAGAAACTGAAACAATGTTTGTTGTCATTACATTTGTAATTTTATTAGATCCAGGATGTTTTTCAGCAATTCCTCGAACAACTAAATCTCGGTCCGTAACAAGACCAACAACTTGTTCATTTTCGACAACCGGGATCAATCCAATCGATTCTTCTTTCATCTTTACAGCAGCTTCATATACATTGTCTAACGGTGTACACTGTACAATATGAGTGCTCATCAAGTCTCTCACTCGTGTCATTTGTATCTCCTCCTTTTTATACATACCATAGCTTTTCCTAAATCCCTTTATTTATTTCAGGAAAATCAGTTGATAAAGGAGAATGAACGCACAATAAAAAAGAGTCAGCATATTGCTGACTCTTTTTTTATGACCCGTACGGGATTCGAACCCGTGTTACCGCCGTGAAAGGGCGGTGTCTTAACCACTTGACCAACGGGCCATGGCTCCGCAGGTAGGACTCGAACCTACGACCGATCGGTTAACAGCCGATAGCTCTACCACTGAGCTACTGCGGAATAATATATGGTGGGCCTAAATGGACTCGAACCATCGACCTCACGCTTATCAGGCGTGCGCTCTAACCAGCTGAGCTATAGGCCCATATACTTTACAGGGGCAGTAGGAATCGAACCCACACTGGAGGTTTTGGAGACCTCAGTTCTACCTTTAAACTATGCCCCTAAAGGATGCCGACTAGAGGACTTGAACCCCCAACCTACTGATTACAAGTCAGTTGCTCTAC